>NZ_CAUHPG010000039.1 GCF_959608125.1 uncultured Slackia sp. | reverse complement strand
CCGATCCGCTGCGCTTGATGATCTTCATCGGTACGATTCCTTCTCTGCGATGGCGAATATTTCCTCTATGCAATGTTCGGCGCCGGGTCTTCGATAAGGCCCGGCGCCGAACATGCCGTTGTGGTTGGTTCGTCCATGATACGCCATTTGGACACAATATATTGTGAATTCTTATTGAATCGAACTAGAAATGGTATTTATGCAGGTCAGCAACGAAGATGCTGCATTTTTGGTTTTCAAGGCTTGATTCGTTGGAAAAGATCGTTCCGCCGCGTATTCCCTGATGGGCGATTCGATGCGAGTTGGAAGATGCTCAGAGAGGCTCGAAAGGTACAGGCGCCGCTGCGTCAAAACCGCACAAAAGCCGCTTTCGCCTGAGTCTCGGCCTTCCCTCCTATATCAGCCCCATCGTTTTCAGGACGAAAAGCCATGCCGTAAGGGTGAAGGCGCTGCCGAGGGTCGTCACCATGACGGCCGTCGAGGAAAGCGCGCCGTCGTGGCCCATCGAGCGCGCCATGACGAAGCAGCTGACCGTGGTGGGCGAACCGAGCATGACGGCCACAGTGGCCAGTTCTTCGCCGCGCATGCCCATCGCCGCGGCGACGGGAAGCAGCAACGCTGCAAGGCCGACGAGCTTCACGGCGCTAGCGCCGAGCGCCGTATGTAGATGGCCCGAAGCGCGGCGTAGATCGAACATAGCCCCCATGGCCATGAGCCCGAGCGGCGTGGCAAGGCCGCCTACGCTGTCGATCAGGCCTGCTGCGATTTGCGGCATCGGCATGCGCGACGCCGCCCAAAGAAAGCCGGCGGCGATGCCGATAATGATGGGATTGGTGACGATGCCGCGCAGCGATCCCATCAGGCGCGTGTGTGCGGACGCTTTTCCTTCGCTCGAGCCCGGTGCCGTGAATACAAGGGCGACGACGGCGGCCACGTTATAAAGGGGCACGGCCCCGACGATCATGAGCGCGGCCATCGAAGAGGAGCCGTACATGTTCTGCATGAGCGCGACGCCGAGCAAGGCGGCACTGCTGCGATACGACGCTTGGATGAACTCGCCGCGGTCGGCTCGATGGGAGACGCAAAACGAAAGCAAGACGGAGATGGCGACGCATGCAACCGTCAAGGCGAAGCACGATACGACGAACGACCCGTTCCATCCTTCGTCGAAATCTATCGCTGCCATATCGCCGAAAAGAAGAACGGGCAGCGCTACATGGAACACGAAGGTATTAAGCCGCGCCGCAAATGCGTCGTCGATAACGCGCATGCGGCGCAGAAGCATGCCGAGAACCATAAGAAGGAACACCGGCATCGTCGCGTTCAGGCTGAACGCGAGATTCTCCATGTTTTACCTCCTGCCGTATCGGCGGCCTCGACCAGTACTCTTATTTTCGAGCGCGTATCATAGCATTGCATCGATAGGGATGGGGCCGTTGAAGCTCTTTTCATCGAACTTTAACTTGGCATGCGTCTGACCTGGGGTTTGCAACCATAAGGCGCATCTAGGTTGCCTATAATGAAGCCTCCGGTTGGTGGATGGGAAACGCACGCTTGTCTATATTCGTGCTTGTAAGACGTCTTGCAAATCAGTTTTCTTCCCTTTCTGCGCCGATGCCGACAGACGTGGTGCAGAAAGAGGGACCGTAGGAAAGGCACCCTCATGAGTTTTCGCGACAATCTTTTACATCTTCGCGCTTCGCGCAATATGACCCAGGAACAGCTCGCCATGCTGCTCGGCGTATCGCGTCAATCCGTCACGAAGTGGGAATCCGAGAAAAGCTATCCCGAAATGGACAAGCTTTTGAAAATGTGCACGTTGTTCGAATGCACGCTCGACGATTTGGTGCAGGGTGATTTGTCTTCGCGCCATGAATCGGCTGCCGCAACGCCGGCAGCGATGCCCGATGGCCCGGCGACCGACGTCTGCGGCTATGATGAGCATATGCGTGCGTTTTCCGTGCAGGTTCCCACGGGTATCGCCTGCATAGTGCTCGGCATCGCCTGGACCGTCTTCTTCGATGAGGGCCCTACAGGCATCCTGCGCGATGGCGATGTACTTTCGATTGCAGGACTATTCGCTGGCATCCTGGCGGGACTTGCCTTCTTGATTCCCGCAGGAATCCGTCACTCCTCTTTCGTGAAAGCGCACCCTTATATCGAGGATTTCTACACCGCCGAGCAGAAAACCAAAGCAGGACGGAGGTGCGGCATTTCCATCGTCGCAAGCGTCGGCATCATATTCCTCGGCGTGCTAATTATGATTTCTACCGACAAGACCGGGTACGAAAATGTAGGCGCAGCGGTTCTGACTGCACTCGTGGCCATCGCAGTATGGTTCATCGTGAATACGAGCATGATGTATTCGCGAACGAATCTAGCCGAATATAACCAGAATGCGATTGACGAATTGGAACTCGAAGATATCGCGAAAGCCGCCGTTGACGAAGAGCGCAAGAAGGCACTGCTCGCAGCCCACGGAATCAAGACGCGCAAGCAGCGTCTGACAAGCAACTTGTGCGGCATTATCATGATCGTCGCCAGTATCGCCGGTCTTGTGATGCTGTTCTGGCCGATCGCCCAGGGGGTCGATCCCGATGATGTGGATTGGAGGTCGAATCTGTTCTGGATGGCGTGGGTCGTCGGCGGTTTGTGCTGCGGCATCGTTGCGCTTGCCGCGAATGCATTCGTCGACGACGAATAGCGCAGAATCGACTGCTGCACTGCTTGCCGTCTTTTTCGTTCGATTTCGGGTCGATACGGCAAATTTAAACGACTTCGTTTCAAAAGAGCACGTCCGGTGCGCCCGAAGGTCGGCGCACCGGACGTTTCGTGATAAAGCAAGATTCAGGCGAATCGCCGTTTGCCTGGCAGCGGCGCACCGATTGCCGTATAGACGGGCATTCGCTGTGATAGGCTACGGCCGCTAAAGCAAGTGCGGCATTTCGGCTCGGTTGCGCCAGGGTGCGAGAGGTATGAATATGAAACTTCTTATTGCGTCGGATATCCACGGATCGGCGTATTGGTGCGGCGCGCTGATGAAACGCATCGAGGTCGAGGCGCCCGACAAGGTGGTACTTCTGGGGGACCTGCTCAACCACGGGCCGCGCAATCCCCTGCCCGACGGCTACGCGCCGCAGAAGGTGGCCGAGATGCTCAACGGCATTGCCAAGCGAATCGTGGCGGTGCGCGGCAATTGCGATTCGGAAGTCGACCAGATGCTGCTTGATTTTCCCTGCATGGCCGATTACGCCCTTGTGCTCGATGGCGGGCGGACTTTGTTCGCGACGCATGGGCACGTGTTCGGCCCCGATAAGGTAGCGCCCCTGCCTGTCGGATCCGTGGTGTTGTCGGGTCATACGCACATCAAGACGAACGACGAAAGAAACGGTCTGCTATTCGCAAATCCGGGAAGCGTGTCGATTCCCAAAGACGGATCGCACAGCTACGGCGTCTATGAGGATGGGGCGTTTCGGACAGTCGAATTGCTTGGAGAGTAGCGCATACGCCTTCGAGACGATGCCTGCATGCGAGCAATGCATCATGCGCCTATGAAAAGGGAGGGGCCTTAGCCCCTCCCTTTCGCTTGAATATGTGCCGGCGCCGAAGCTAGCCGACAACGAACATGACCATGAATGCGGCGGCGGCAATCCACATGAGCGGCTTGACTTCGCAAGCCTTGCCCTGCACCACTTTAATGACGCAGTAGGAGATGAAGCCGAAGCCGATGCCATTGGTGATCGAGTAAGTCAGAGGGATGCCGAGAATCGTGATGAACGCAGGGAATGCATGCTCGATTTTGGACCAGTCGATGCTCGTCACGTCGGAAAGCATCAGGTAGCCGACGACGACCAAAGCGCCGCACGTCGCCGAAGCGGACACCATGCCGATGACCGGCGCGAAGAACGCGAAGACGACGAAGAGGATACCGACCACGATGTTGGAAAGGCCGGTGCGAGCGCCTGCGGCGGCGCCGGAGGTGGATTCGACGAAGCTCGTGATGGAGCTTGCGCCGAAGAAGCCGCCTGCAGCCGCGGCGACCGAGTCGACGGCAAGAATGGGCTGGATGTCTTCGACGTTGCCGTCCTTATCGACGAACTTGCCCTGCTCGCCTACGGCTACCACGGTGCCCATGGTGTCGAAGAAGTCGCTCATCAGAAGAGAGAAGACGAAGAGAAGCAGCGCAGGCTGCAGGAATACCTGGACGATAGCCATCGTATCGGTGCCGGGAACCGTCTGGAA
>NZ_CAUHPG010000038.1 GCF_959608125.1 uncultured Slackia sp. | reverse complement strand
GGCGCCTTATGTCGCGGCGCAGGCGGTACTCCAGCCTGCCGACCTCGGCGGCGTGGGCGCAGCCGGCGCACAGCGTCACGTCGAGGTCCCCGAACGCCACCTGGCGCAGCGCGTCGGAGCCGCCGCAGTGGCGGCACGCGGGCGTGCGGTCGGTGAGCGGGGCCAGGCCGCGCGTGGGGGCGGTCACTTGCGGCACCTCATGCGCGCCTCTATCTCGTCGATAGCGTCGTTCAACGCGTCTTCGTCGGTGAGCGCGGCGGCGTCGCATCCGTTGTCCGCGCACACGTAGAGCATGATCGCGACGGACACCGCCGCCTGCTCGTAGTCGAATCGCTCCTTCATGACGTCCTCGGCGACTTTCACGCCGATCTTCACGAGCTGCAGCGCGTCGGTCACCTCGCGCGGTGCGCCATCGGCCATCGTCTCGAACTCCCCGCGCAGCATTTCGAGCGCGCGGGCGCCCTTCTCGTCCACTGCCATGGCAGCCACCTTCCTACTCGGCCAGCTCGGCGAGCTGCCTCAGATACCATTCGTGGGGGTTCTCGGGGACGAGCCTCATCCCTTCGAGCGTCTCCGGCGGCTCGCAGAAGCGGCACCGCCCGTCAACCATGAAGCCGCACCACGTATTGCAGCGCGCGGCGGTCATGGGGCATTTCTTGGCGCAATCCATGCGCATCGCCTCCGTAGTGGCACGCAAGGCTACGCAGCCTCGCGCGCGCGTTTTATTAAGGTATTTATTTATTAAGTTGTTGTGCTGTTGCACAAAAATTAATTAATTAAGTTCAGGTACTAGGCACCCGTGCCGGCGTGCCAAGCGTGCCAACCCCGTTTGACCTGGGGCGATAGGTGGCACACTTCGGCACGCCTGGCTACGCGAACGCGCTTCGCGTGCCACTTTCGCGCCCGTCACTCGTCTATATTCCTATAGACACGGTATGATTTCCGCTCGCCGCCGACGCTCTCGTGGCCGTCTGGCACGCTTTTTACGTGCCACTCGGCTTTAAGCGTGCCTGCGAAAGAGCGGCTGCTGACCGGCTTCACGCCGTTGTCCAGGCACCAGCTGTGGTAGCTGCTGTACACGGCCTGGGGGCGCATGCCCACGACCGTCGCCGCGTCAATGTCGCCCTCGTCCATCCATTGCAGCACCGTGTTGTTGTCAACCTTGATCTCGTTGACGATGGACACGCTCGCCAGGTTCGGCGTCATGCGGCCGCTCTCGATGATGCGGCGCAGCCCCGCCACGGCGAGCCGGCACATGTAGCGGCACGCCTCCGGGCTGGTCAGCTTCTCGCCGATGTTCGGGTCGAAGTCGGGGTCGTCGCGGCTGAATCTCGCGTTGAACTGCAGCGGGAACAGGCGGCGCATCGTGCCGCCGGACGAATCGCCCAGCTTGGGGAACTTGTTGGCCGAAAAGACCATGGTCGCGTAAGGCGCGAACTCCACGCCCTGCCCGTTCTTTACGTCGCTGTACACGACGTCGCCGGTGGCGACCTTCTTCACGACGGCGAGCACGTTGCCCGAAAGAAACTCGTTCGATATGTCGTCGCCGAGGTTGGCCAGCTTGCCCATGAGGCGCACCGCCTGGAAACGCTCGCCGATGACGTTGATGTCGAGAGAGGACACGTTGTCAACGCCCACCAGCGCGCGAAGCATCTTGATGTAGGTCGATTTGCCGTTGCTGCCCTCGCCCAGCAGGATCGGGCAGTAGCCGTACTTCGCCGACCTATACAGGCACAGGCCCATGATCTCCGACAGGTTCATTTCCATGCCCGGGTCGCCGCACGCCATCTTTCGCAGCGTGCCGTCCACGGCGTCGCACGACGCGAACGGGTCCCAGTCGTGCGGCACGACGTTGGGGATGACGTCGTCGGGCGCGTAGGGCCTCAGCTCCATCGTTTCGACGTCCAGCACGCCGTTCGCGAACGCCACCAGGTTGGGCGGCGACTGCCTGACGCGCGGGGCCTTGATATCCACGTAGCTGCAGACCTCCTTACGGTTTGTCGTGGTGCAGTCCTCGCTCATGTCGATGATGATGGAGTTGATGTTGCGCCACCCCACCTTGTAGACCGCGCCGTCCCGCACGGCGGGCATGCCGTCCAGCATGCAAGCGCCGTGCTCGTCCATGATGCGCCGCGCTATCGCCGCGTGGTCGAACTTTCGCGGCCGGCCCGGTCCGCGCTTCGGCTCGTCGGGTTCGGAGCCTGTCGCGACGGCTGCGGCCACCTCGTCGCTGTAGCCCTCGCGCCGCCGCATCACCGATTCGACGATGCGGGCCACCTCTGCATCCGGCAGCGGCGGGTCGCAGTCGGTCGCGTTGGCCTGCTCAACGAGCAGCGCGATGCCGTCGGGGTCGATGCCCTTTGCGCGAAGCCCGCACCCGTAGCGGTACAGGTAGTCGTTGCGCCCGCCCTCGCCGACCGCGCCGCGCTCGAACCTGCGCCGCTCGCCGCCCTCGGCTTTCGCCGGCTGGACGCTCGCGACGAACGCCTTGACGTTGTCGTCCGCGTCCGCCGGCGGGAACTCTTCGGGGTCGAACTCCCACTGGTACGCCACGCCGTTGGGGTGGATGCTGGGCGGCGCGACGATGAAGCCGCCGTCGCTTCGGATGTCCACGGCGCTGTCGCGCCCCACGCTGTTGCCGACGCCCTGCATGCGGTACAGCATGTGGTAGCCGCCGCGCCCCGTGATGGACGTTGCCGTCTCCGGCAGCTCGCCGTGCGCGTTCTCCCACGTGCGCAGCGTGTCGTAGCCGTCCTTGCCCGCGTCTTCGTCCACGTCGATGTCGATTGCCACGATGCCGCCCGAAGCGGCGCCCATCGCGATGCCGATGTTGTCGTTCGGGTGGCGTTCCCACCACGCCTTGACCTGCGCCACGTCGGCGGTCGCGTCCTTGACGCCGTGCGAGATGTTCGGCTCCTTGCCGCGCGGCTTGAGCGGCAGCACGGCAAAGCCCATCGAAGCGTATTTAACGGCCGCTTCTGCCAGCGCGGTGTCAGCCATCAGCGGCCCCCTTTCCTAGTATCTGCAGCACGCGCTCCCCGGCTTCTTCGGGCGCGCAGAAGTGAAAGCGGCATCCGTACCGCTCCTCCATCGTCGCGCACGCCTTGGCCATGCGCCGCCCGTCGATGGGCGGACGCAGCCCGCGCTTCGCGTTGACGAAGCGGCGCGGGTTCTGCCAGCCCGCCAGCGTGGGCAGGTCGCGCACGCCGTCGCGGTTCTCGACGAGGAAGTGCAGCTCGATGCCGCACTCCCTCGCGTTGACCAGCTCCCGGCGGAAGCGCTCGTGCTGCTGGTCGATGTTGCAGGCCAGCTCGTTCAAGTCCTTTTTCGTATCGACCGATACGGTGCCGCCCACGAACATGTAGTCGCCGGCGATGAGCTTGGACCTCACGACCTTCTGGCCGATTGATTGCCAGTACTCGTTCTTAACGACGTGCTGGTCAGGTTTCTGCCTTGTGTCCTCTACGAGTACCGCCACAGCCGCCGCCTAGAACGGCAGCGCCGCGTCGTATCCGGCGGGCTTAGGCGCCTCGGCGAACGGGTTGGGTCGCTCCTGCGCGACGCGCTTGTCCACCGGGTCGGGGACCTTGTAGTCGCCCTTTCGGATCTGGTCCGCGTCGTATGAGCGCACGAAGTACCAGCGGTGGTCGTCGTAGCCCCGGTCGTTGGTCTTGTAGTGGTCCTTGAACACCACGCCCACGAGCTTGCCGACGAAGCCCTGCGGGTTCACGCCGTCGAATCGGTAGCCAGGGTTGCTCTTCTCGATGTTGGTGAAGAAACGCTTGAAGCGCGGTTTCTGGTCCACCTCCTTGTTCTGCCACTGGTTCCATTCGGTGCCGTAGCCGACCTCGAACTCATGGAGCCAGGAATTGCGCGTGGCGAACTCGGACGCGGCGAAGATGCCTGCATGCGGGCCTTCTGCGATGTCGTAGGTGACGACGATCTTCTGGTTCTGCTCGTCGTCCTTGACGCCGGTGATGCGCACGACGAAGCCGTCGGCCTTCGGCAGCTCGAAACGGCCGTCGCCCGCCTCGTCGATCTCTTCCCATTTGATTGCCTGCATTTAATTCTCCTGTTCCTTGTCGGTCTTGCTTTCGTACTCGTGAAACAACATGGACCGGAACACGGCCATGAAGTCACGCGGATACCTGAGTTGCTGGGTGCTTAGGATCTCCAGCGTCGTGGCGGCACCTGCGAGGGCGGCGCGTTCTTCCGCGTCTTCGCGGACGGCCTGCTCTTCGAGCATCAGGCGCATAAGCCCCTGCACCTCGTCGGCGTCGCAATAGAAGCGGCTACTCTGGTTGCACAGCATCGGCGTACCGCCTTTCCATCAGGCCCCACGGGCGCATCACGCAGTCGGACACGTCGGCTTCGAGTATCAGTTTCACGAGGTAGTTGGCGCACTCCGTGTCGTTCTCGTCCACGGCCAGCGGGCAATGCGCGCAGTCTTCGTCGTTGCTGCATGCGCCTAGCGCGGCGCGCGTGATTTTCAGAACCTCTTCGCCCGTCATTCGGCATCGCCCCCGCCCGTGGACAGGGGCCGCATGCCCCAGTAATCGCGAACCGCCGTATCGACGGCTTTCAGGTCGTTGTCGAAAACGGCGCTTGCGAACATGCCCATGGGCGCTTTCGCGATGCCGCGCTCGTCCGGCTCGACGCTGAACACGTGCTCGCCGTCGCGAACCTCGCAGTTGATGACGATCGGGAAAAGGCCCTCGATGCAGAGCTTCTCGTCCAGCATCTTGCCGATGCTCTTTGGCCGCACGTTGCCGCGTTCGTCGGTGTCCGGGTGGTGCAGGAAATAGACCACGGTGTCATCGTCCGTGGCCATCGCGCATTCGAGCAGGCGCTCGAACTCCACGGCCATGTCCACGAATTTGCCGTATCCAGATTCCTTCGCTTTCGCGAAGTTGGAGAACTGCATAAGGTAGGTGCTATCGTCCACCACGTAGGCGCGCAGCTTGTTGGCGCGCAGGCTCGCCTCGATGGACGCATAGCCGCATCGGTCGGCCTTGGTAAGGCGCTTTCGGAACGGCAGCGGCTTTCCTGCGACGTTGAAGATGCCGACCTCGCCCTCGTCGAAATTGCGCAGGCTGGTGGACTTGCCCGCGCCGGACTTGCCCACCACCATGACCAGGACGCCCACTAGGCGTCGCCTCCTTCCGCTTTCTCAAGCCTGTAGAACTCGACGCCCTTGCAATAGAAGCGGTATGCCCGATGCGACCCGTAGCAGTCGCACTCGACGCGCTCCCCCGCCGCGTCGGCCAGGGCGCGCAGCGTCTCGATCGACGTCAGCGGCAGGCCGACCCATCTGCGCTGGTTGCCTGGGTCGGTTATGTCGCGGTATGCGTCTTCATACTCGCGCCGCGCTTCCGCCAGGCGCTCCACCTGCTCTTTCGTCACGCGCATGGGAAAAGCCTCCCCTCTCCTTCGGATTCGATGAACTTGTTCACGAAATACGCTTGACCCTTGCCGGTGACCTTGGGCGTTCGCGTCACGGTCACGTGGCCGTCGCTGTGCGTCACCGCCGTCTCCTTGATGCGGAAAAGCCCCATTTCCATGGCTCGCTGCGTGGGAACGTTGCGGTTGCACCCGGTCTTGCCCAGCCAGCCGTTGTCGCGCAGCCAGCCGAACAGGCGGTTCTGGCCCATGTCCACGCCGTTCTGTCGCAGCATCTTCGCCAGCTCGCCGACCAGGCAGGTGCCGTCGGACGCGGCCACCGCGTCGGCGAAGAGCGCCTTGGGGCGCAGCTCGGCGTTCTCGGCGGTCAAGCCCTCGATGCGCTCGCGCTGGCGGGCCATGGTGTCGTTCGCGACCAGCAGCGCGCGGGCCATGATCTCCTCCGGCGTCTCGTCCGGCTTCGCGGCGAGGTAGCCGCCGGTCTTGCGGATGGCGGGGAGAACTTCGTGGGTGACCCAGCGTTGGAACTGCTTGGCTTCGGGCTTGCGGCTGCGCATGACCAGCTTGTAAAAGCCGGGCTCCGTAACAATGCGAACTTCCTGCGTTCGGCCGATGGTGTCGATGACTTCAGTAATACTGAACTCATCTTCATCCAGTCGCGCCATTGTCTCGGTGATGTTGCTTACGCCGAGCGCGTCGCAAACGTCCTTCGCCACGAACCAGGGTTCGCCGCCGTTCATGCCGGCGCGGATAGTCCCGAACGCCGCGTTCTCGAACGCCATCAATCCGGCGTTGTCTGCTAGTACCATGTGACCACCCATCCTTTCGCCGCGAACAGCACCACGAAGATGCCGACCACGAAAC
>NZ_CAUHPG010000037.1 GCF_959608125.1 uncultured Slackia sp. | reverse complement strand
CGAGGCCGCGCTCGTGGTTTAGGCCCGTAAAGCCCCATGAAGGGGAGAGCATAAAACATGCCAGGTCACGTTTGATTCTTTCAGGAATGGAAAAACCTACGATTTGATATTTTTCTTGCAGGGTCGACTGTTTAAAATGAAAACCTGCGTTATGAAAGGGGGAGTGCGTGGAGCGTATGGCTACGGCCGCCCGACCGTCGTCGTCGGTTGCGGCGAAGACGAAAACCCATCTTGCGCCGACGGCGTTACAGGGGCTTGAGGTTTTGGCTCTGCCCGTTGCGTCTCTTCCCGAATATATAGAACAAGCCGCAGAATCGAATCCTTTGATTGAGATAGATTTCTCTGACGGCCTGTTTTCCTATAGCGAACTGCCCGAAAGCGACGAATGCGACGTCGCATCTGCATCGAGAGATTGCTCGAGCTTCGATAGATTCCCGGAAAGCACCCCCCCCTATCTCGTTGTGAAAGAAGTTTGACGCCGTCGTTCGAATGGGATTTCTCCCGCATCCAGGATGAGTGTCGGCAAACCGAAACCCTGCAGGAATACTTGCATGTGCAAACGGTCGGAATGCGCCTGCCGGATGGCGAACGTCGCCTGATGGATGCTCTGATCGAATGCGTGTCCGACGATGGCTATTTCGTCGGCGATCTGTCCATGGTGGCGTTTGCGTGCGGCGTGTCGATCGAGGCCGCCGCTCGTGGGCTTCGCAGACTTCAATCCTTGCAGCCCGCAGGCGTCGGCGCTCGTGATTTGTCGGAGTGTCTGCTGCTCCAAGTGCAAGACGACGACCCGTATGCTCCCATGCTCAGGACGCTCGTGCGTCGGCACCTCGAAGACGTTGCCGCTAATAGGCTTTCTTCGATAGCCAGGTCGCTTGGCGTGTCGACCTCTGAGGCCGGCTTCCTTTGTCGTGCCGTAGCCGATATGAATCCGCGTCCAGGTGCGTCGTTTTGGCAGCGATCCGATGCTCGCTATATCGTTCCCGATATCGTGATTCGCCGTCGCGGCACCGATTTCACCGTTGAAGTGACCGGTTCCATAGGTCCTGGCATCGGGTTGAACGCCGAATATCTGGCCATGATGGATGAGGGAGGCCTTGGTGAGCAGGCGCGTGCCTATCTCGAAGAAAAGCGCAAGGATGCCGAAGTGTTTCTGCGCAGCATAGAACAGCGTGGCATCACGCTGCATAGATTCGGGGTGTTTCTCGTTGAGAAGCAGTTCCGCTTCTTCATATCTTCCGATGGCGGTCTTGCCCCTTTGACCATGAAGCAGGCTGCCGATGCGCTTGATGTGCATGTGTCGACGATTAGCAGGACGGTTCAGGGGAAATACGCGCAGACTCCCCGAGGAACGTTTCCTCTGAAGATGTTTTTCACGCGCGCTCTGCCTCAGAACAAGGCCTCATCGGGTAAGGGGTCGGTTTCTTCGTTCGACATTAAAGAACGAATTCGCGCGATTATCGCGGAAGAAGACCCCGAAAAGCCTCTGAGCGATTCCGCGATAACCGATCGGTTGAATGCCGAGGGGATAGAGGTCAAACGAAGAACCGTGGCCAAGTATCGTGAATCGATAGGAATCGAGTCACAGGCGAAGCGCCGGATGAAAAGGGCATGACGGACGGCAGGCGGCGATTGCGGCGTGAAAGGGAAGAAAGGGGTTGCGCATGTACGACCAAAGACGGCAGGCGGAGGCCTGGAGGAGGTTCATAACGACGGGCGTCATCGACGAAGACGTCGTGCGCCCCGAAGTCGCGCGGTCGTGGAAGCGATGCAAGGCCGCAGGCGTTAACCCGTGGTCGTCGTCGTTTCCGGTCATGGACGAGAACCTTCTGCGTGAGAAACGTAGCCAGTATACGCATTCCCTCGATGTCAACACGCCTATCATGCGCATGCTCGTGGCTCTTCTCAACTGCAACGTGTCGCTGATGGATCACGAGAATTTCGTGTTCGGCTTTCATTCGCCTTTGAGCTACTATCCAAGAACGTTCGGCACGTATGTTCTCGAAGAAGAAGTGGGCACGGGCAATGCGACCATTGTTCCGTACGAGAAAAAACCTGTGCGTGTCGAGGGCTTCGAGCAATATCGGGCGATTTCGCAAACCTATTCGGGCGTGAGCGCCCCTTACGTCGACAACCGCGGCAATTATTTCGGTGCATTGAACGTGAACGATCCCTTCGATGTCTTGCCTGATTACGCATTGGATATGTGCGCGGCTGCGGTCGATCTGTCTAACGAGCTTTTTTTGGCAAAGCGGGGAATGTGGGCGAAGCTTGCTACGGCCGAGTTCTTCAATCCTCTCATGCGTCTGATGGGCGTGCCCGTTCTCGTGACCGATGAGGCGGGACGAATCTTGACGGCGAACGAGCCTATGCGCCCCTTTATCGCTAAATACGACTCGTGTCCGTACGCCTCGCAGCCTCTTTCCGAATACCTTGCGAAAGAGAGTCCTTTAAAGCGGGTTATGACGGAGCCCATCGACGATGGCGGGCCGATGCGGGTTTCGTTCAAGAACGGGCGCAAGAAAGAGCCGCGTTTTCTGGAGCTTGTTAGGCGCTGCACGGTCGAAGTGGGAAACGGCATCACGCACGTTGTGTTCGTGTTCGGGGTGGACCGAAACGTGCAGGCCGACCAGCGCATCGAGGTGAAGCCACGCCGTCGAAGCGCGCGTGAGGTGGTTGATTACATCGGTGAATCGCCCGAATGGGGCAAAGTTGACAGTCTCGTGAAGAAGGTTGCTCCCATCAAGGCGAACGTCCTCTTGCTCGGAGAGACGGGCACGGGCAAAGAAGTCGTCGCTCGTGCGCTTCATCGTTTATCGGGTCGCAAGGGTCCTTTCGTTGCCATTAACTGCGGTGCCATTCCGCGCGATTTGTTCGCCGCGGAGCTTTTCGGCTACGAAAGCGGTGCATTCACCGGCGCGAAAGAGGGCGGATCGGTCGGCAAGATGGAGGCAGCGAATGGCGGAACGTTGTTCCTGGACGAAATAGGAGAGATGCCGATCGATTTGCAGGTCGGCCTGCTCCGTGCCATCCAGGAGCAACAGGTGACGCGTCTCGGGTCGGTGGAGCCGAGGCAGATTGACGTGCGGTTTCTTGCCGCCACCAACCAAAACGTACAGCATATGATCGATTCGGGCAAATTCAGGGCCGATCTTTACTACCGCTTGAGCATGGTGGAGATAAGCCTGCCGCCGCTGCGCAAGCGAGCAAGTGATATCCCGCTGCTTGTCGATTTCTTCAACAGGGAACTTTCCAGGTCGCTCATGCTTGAATATTCTCCCTTCGGGCCCGATGTGGTGGATGTGCTTTCGCGCTATACGTGGCCAGGAAACGTGCGAGAGCTTCGCAATGTCGTCGAGCGGTGCTTGATTATGGCGGGTCAGGGCGATGCGGCAACGGTCGCCGACCTTCCTGCGCACATCGCCAATGCGCTTTCGTCTGGGGAGTATTTCGAAGGGCCTGCCAAGTCGATGTCGGCTGCCGCCGCATTGGTCCAAGGTCGGGTTCTGCTTCAGGAGAATACATGCGAGGACGCTGCTGACGAGCGGCGACGGCTGGCTCTTTTGTTGGAGAAATGCGATGGCAACAAAGCGCAGGCGGCCGATTTGCTCGGTATGGGCCTCGACGCTTTTGAGATGCGCCTTGCCGAGTTGGGGCTCAAGGTGAAAGTGGTCGTCGAGATGGACTGAGCGTTCGGCATCGCGCGCGCGTGAGGGCTTGTGGCGCGCCATCGAATGCGCCGCCTGTTCTTTCCGCTTCTTTCGTGCTGTACCGATGGTGAATGTGGACGCAGCGCGGCATCGGCGTTCACGCTCACGCTACAATGCTCGTTATGGATAAACAGAAGAAACACCACACGAAAAAGGGCGCGTCTGCAGGGCGCGCCCATACGCGCGTATCTGCGAAGGCGCCGCTCGGACATGCGGGTTCGCGTCCGACGAGCACGCGCAAGGCGAACGTCGGGCGTTCCGGCGGATATCGGGGTGCGTCGTCCTCTTCGCGCGCGGGATATCGTAGTCCGAAGCCGAATGCGGAGGCGATCGAGCAGGCCGAAGCGTCGAAGAACGCAAGCGCCCACAGCGCCCGTCGCGACGGGCTGTTCTGCCCGATCGACGGCCGTTGCGGCGGCTGCGAGCTTTTGCGGGTTCCCTACAAAAAGCAACTGCGGGACAAACAGGCACGCATGGAGGAGCTGTTCGCCGATCTGCTCGACGCCGACGTGCGAATCGATCGGATTGCCGGCATGCGCGACCCGCGCCACTATCGCAACAAGGTGGTTTCCCCTTATGTGGCCGTCTATGATCGGCGCGCCCGCAAGCGTCGCATTCTGTGTGGCATGTACGAGCGCGGAACTCACCGCGTGATCGATTCGCGCGAATGTCTAATCGAGAACCAGGAGGCTAAGCGCATCATCTTGACGGTGCGCGATCTGATGGGCAACTTCGGTATGACGCCGTACGACGAAGATGCCGACACGGGCTTTCTGCGTCATGTACAGGTGCGCGTCGGACACACGTCGGGCGAGGTCATGGTCACGCTCGTCACGCGCGAAGAGGCCTTTCCTGCATCGCGTGCGTTCGTGCGCGCGCTGAAAAAGGCGCACCCCTGCATCACTACGGTGGTGCAAAACGTCAACACGCGCAAGACCAACGTGATCATGGGCGATAAGGAACGCACTCTCTACGGCCCGGGGTTCATCCTCGATTCGCTGTGCGGTTTGACGTTCCGCATTTCCTCGAAGTCGTTTTACCAGGTGAATTCCGATCAAACGGAGGTGCTTTACACACGCGCCATCGAGATGGCGCGGTTGAATGGCACCGAGACGGTGATGGACGCGTATTGCGGCACGGGAACGATCGGCCTGGTGGCGGCACGCGGTGTGAACGGTGGAGCAGGCGCGGCGCGGGTGATCGGTGTGGAAGAGCGCCCCGATGCCGTGGCCGATGCGCGCAACAATGCGACTCACAACGGCATCGAGGCGGCCGAGTTCGTCGCGGCGGATGCGGGCGCGTTCATGCGCGATGTGGCGGCGCGCGGCGAACGGATCGACGTACTGCTCATGGATCCGCCACGCAGCGGCTCGACGCCTGATTTTCTCAAGGCGGCCTGCTCTTTGGGGCCGCGCTGTATCGTGTACATCTCCTGCAACCCCGACACGCAGCGCCGCGACGCCGAGTATCTGGTGTATCACGGTTATCGTATCGTGGAAATGCAGCCGGTGGATATGTTCCCGCACACGCATCATGTCGAAAACATCCTTGCGTTTGAACGTGTGGCGTGCGATGACGATTCATGTTGCAGCGATTCGCGTTGCGACGAACCGGCAGGCGCATAAGAAGCTAGAGGGCGGGTTGCGCCAGGCGTGCGGTGTGCGTTGGGCGGCGTTGCGACGAATGCGCCCGCCTTATTTCGTTTTCTGTCAAGAAGGGAAGGCCGAACGATGACGGAGCAGATGAGCGCCGCGATAGGCGCAACACCCCTGATCAAACTTGAGAAGTTGAGCGCCGAAGTGGGCGCGAACGTGTTCGTGAAATACGAGGTCGCCAACCCTGGCGGATCGATCAAAGACCGCGCTGCGAAAAACATGATCGACGCCGCCGAGGCGCGTGGGGAAATTGCGCCCGGGAAAAGCGTGCTTGTGGAGCCGACGAGCGGCAACACGGGCATCGGCATCGCCATGATCGGCGCTGCTCGCGGCTACGACGTGGTGCTTACCATGCCTGAGTCCATGAGCAAGGAGCGACGCATGCTTTTGGCCGCCTATGGCGCGAAGCTGGTGCTGACGCCCGCGGCCGAGGGTATGGCGGGCGCGGTTGCCGAGGCCGAGCGCATCGAGCGTGAAACGCCAGGCGCGTGGATTGTGGGCCAGTTCACGAATCCTGATAACCCGGCGGCCCACGAGAAGACCACCGGCCCCGAAATCAAGGCGGCGCTTGGCGGCGCGAACCCCGATTACATCGTTGCGGCCGCAGGCACGGGCGGCACGGTTTCGGGCGTGGCGCATTTCTTCAACGGCGCCGGTGCGCAGAACAAAAACGGTTTGGCCGCGCTGACGGGCGAGCGCGTGTTCGTGTATGCCGTCGAGCCCGACGAAAGCCCGCTGATTACCCAGTCTCTCGCGGGCGAGCAGCTGACGCCCGCACCTCATGGCATTCAGGGAATCGGGGCGAACTTCATTCCCGAAACGCTCGACCTTGATGCTTTGGACGGCGCGTTCCGCGTGGCCACCGAGGAGGCGTACGAGCAGGCGCGCTTCATGGCGACGCAGGAGGCGTTGCTCGTGGGCATTTCGAGCGGTGCGAACATTGCCGCCGTGCGCAAGCTGGTGCACGAGCATCCCGAGGCGAAGGGCAAGACCATCGTGACGTTCGCGGTGGATACCGGGGAGAGGTATCTGTCCACGCCGCTGTTCTCCTAGGATGCCGTTGCGGCGCGCCGCATGACGATGACGAAGGCCGCCCTGCTTGGGCGGTCTTCGTTCTTTGGAGCCGTCTGTTCATCTGCGATTTTGCTGACGGGACGCTGTTCGGCGGGCGCCTGTGGTTGCTCGGTTTTCTCTTGGTCATTAAGAGAAAACGGCTGCAAAATACGGGAGTTCAAAAGTAATAAGAAGTTCAATTGATATCTTCTAACAATAAGATACTAAGTTTCGAAAGGGAATCAATATGGCTGACAAGGCCGAAGAAATGAAGATCGACGTGATTCTGGCAAGCGGAAGCCCGCGCCGCAGCGAGCTGCTTGCACGCGAGGGCGTGCCGTTTTCGGTGCGCGCGTCGCAGGCCGACGAAACCCTCGATGCCGATTTGCTAAGCCAGCCCGAGGAGGCGGCGAAAAAGCTCGCCGAGCGCAAGGCACGCGCCGTGGTGGAAGACGTGCTCAACGAAGGCTATGCCGGCATGGCCATGGTGGTGGGCGCCGATACCATGGTGGTGGCCGATAACACGATTTACGGCAAGCCAGCCGACGAAGCCGACGCGAAACGCATTCTGAATGAGCTTTCGGGCCGTGCGCATCAGGTTATCACCGGCGTTTCGGTGTGGCTTGTGGGCGCGCCCGAGGGCGAAGACGTCTCTTTGGCGTTTCGCTCCTTCGCTGAAACGAGCCATGTGCTGTTCAAAGCGCTCGACGACGAGCTGATCGAGCGTTATATCGCGACGGATGAGCCGTGGGACAAGGCGGGCGCGTACGGCGTGCAAGGTCTGGGCGGCGAGATGCTGGTCGAGCGCGTTTCGGGCGATTTCGACAATGTGGTGGGTTTGCCGGTGAAACGCCTGATCGCCGAGTTCTCCGAATTCTTCGAGGCGGCGAAATAGCATGGCGCACAACATCGAGACGTGCGAGCGGGCGGGCGCATGCGACGTGCTCGAGCGCGTCAGAAGCACGGTGGATGCGCGCTCGATGGCGGGGCGCGACAACGTTGCGCTGCTCATGGTGAGCGGCGGGTCGGACAGCGTGGCGCTGGCCTATCTTGCGGCCGATATGGTGGCTGCGGGCGATATGGGTGCGCTGGCCATGCTTCATGTGAACCACAAGCTACGCGGAGCAGCCTCGGACGGTGATGCGGTTTTCGTGGGCGAACTGGCGCAGCATCTGGGCATCCCCCTGTTCGTGTGCGAGGTGGACATCGCTTCGATGGTGCGTTCCTCGGGCGGCAACATGGAGGCGATCGCGCGCACCGAGCGCTACCGCGCCGCACGTGAAGCGCTTGAAAGCACGTGTCTTCACATGGGGTTTCCCTTTGAAGACGGGCGCATTTTCACTGCCCACACGGCCGATGACCGCGTTGAGAACTTCTATATGCGCTCGATCGTGGGAACGGGCCCCGGCGGTTTTCGCTCGATGGAGCACAGCGCCATGATCGAGGGGTGCCGTGTGTGCCGTCCGCTGCTCGAGGTGGGACGCGACGATTTGCGCGCGTTCATCGAGACGCGCGACGGCGCGGTGCGTGATGCGACGGGCGCGCTGTGGCGCGAGGATGCTACCAATGCCGACACCGACCGTTTCCGTGCGTTCGTGCGCCACGAGATTATTCCCGTGGCAAAGCAGCGCAACCCGCGTCTGCTCGAAACGCTCACGCGCACGATGAACCTCATCGCCGATGAAGACGACATGCTCGACGAGCAGACGCGCAAGCTTCTTCTTGAACAAGTATGCCCCCTGGGGGTATCTCATTCCGAAGGGTTCCTCGTGTCGGGCACGTTGGTCGAGGCGCCCGCGCCTTTGGCTCGCCGCGTGATCGACCGCGTGCTCTCGCTTGCGCTTGGTCGCGATGCGCGCATCGAAAGCGCGTCGATCGAAGCGTGCCTTTCGGGTTTGGGGCACAGCGGATACGTGGCGAACATTCAGGGCAACCTGGCCGTTTCGTACAACAAGCAGGGTCTGCGCATCGAACCTATGAGCGCATTTCGCGCCCGACGGAAGAAGGGCTAGCCTGCATGCGCGGGTCGGGTCGGGCGCAGTCGATCCAGAACGTGGCGGCGCTCAGTCCTCCGAACAGGCCCGAAACGATGTTTCCCGGCCCAAGGCGGGAATACGTTCCCGCAAAATGCCCGTCGTAGGCATACAGCCCGGAAAGGTTTGCTTATGTGTGATAAAGAAGCAATAGAAGTGCAAAAAATTTTGCCGTTCCTA
>NZ_CAUHPG010000036.1 GCF_959608125.1 uncultured Slackia sp. | reverse complement strand
CCGCCTCGTCTCCGAGGGGGTGCCGCGTCGAGCGGCGAGGATGTATATTACGCGCCTGCCCTATAGAAGTCAACGACTTTTTTTGAAAAAATTCTGAGATCATTCGATTAACGGTTGCATTTTCTCGCCGAAATATACCGTTTTGCCATGTCGTCACCAATTCTTTCTTTTTCACGTTTGGTATCTTTTTAGTCTCCTTTCGCTCATATATAGAGGCGCGTCCACAACTCCAATCATCCATTCAGAAGCATATGCAACTGAAAAGACGCAAATGAGGCCCCTTCCAAATGGCTCGCACGTCTCTTCCGAAGCCGGCATCTATATATAGATATGAACGGAATGAAAACGCGGGCCCGCGCACGGCGCAGAAGGGTCGAAGGCGCGAACACGGTATATACTTTGCGCATGTTGGATTCCCTTTTTAAAAAATCGGTCGCATTCGTGCGCTCCGAACCCATGCCAGGCGTCGCATTTCTCTGCGCCGCCGTTTCGTGTTTCTTCGTTCCCGCAGGACACGACTTCTTCGCAACGATCGACCTACGCGTGCTCGCGCTTCTCTTCTGCCTCATGACCGCTGTCGACGGACTCAGGAGCGCGGGATTATTCTCCCGATGCGCGCGCGTGCTTATCGAAAAAACGAACGGGCTTCGCGCGCTTTCCTTCGTGCTTGTAGCCCTGCCCTTCTTCGCATCGATGCTCGTTACGAACGACGTCGCGCTGCTCGCGTTCGTTCCGTTCGCCGTCGTATCGCTTTCCGCGGCAAAGGCGACGCGCCATCTGCCTCGCGTGATCGTGCTGCAGGCGATCGCCGCGAATATAGGCGGCATGGTCACGCCGATGGGCAACCCTCAGAACCTGTTTCTCTACACGGCGTTCGGCATTCCCCTGCCCGACTTTCTTGCAACGCTGCTTCCCTTCGCGGCAGCGACGCTTCTCGCCCTCGGTCTTGCGTGCTTCGGCCTCAAGGGCGAGATAGCTCCCTTGAAAACGTCGCTCGGCGACCAGCCTCTGAAGAAGGGGCGGGCGGCAGCGTACGGCGCGTTTTTCCTGCTGTGCCTTGCCGCCGTCGTGCGCATCATTCCCTATCAGGCTCTTTTCGTGCTTACGATTATCGGGCTGCTCGCCTTCGACCGCACGGCGCTTCGGCGTATCGACTACGGGCTCCTTGCCACATTCGTCTGCTTCTTCGTGTTCTCGGGGAATATCGCATCCATCCCTCCGATAGCGCACGCTCTGGCCTCGATGATGGAAACGGCGCCGTTTCTTGCCAGCGCGGCGATAAGCCAGGTCATCAGCAACGTTCCCGCTGCCGTGCTGCTCGCTCCGTTCGCCGTCGACTGGCAGCCGCTGCTGCTAGGCGTCGATTTGGGCGGGCTCGGCACGCCGATCGCATCGCTCGCAAGCCTGATTGCCCTGCGCCTGTATCTGCACACGCCCGACGCCGATTTCGCGCGCGTCATGAAAGAGTTCGTCGCCGCCAATGCTATCGGGCTGGCCGGCCTCGTGCTTCTATATTGCGCGCTGCACGGCGTAACCGCCCTGTAAATCGGCCCGATACGGCCGGCCGAAAACGGCATGAAGGGATTGTGCCTGAAAGCGATTCAAGGTATGCGGAACTGTCGTGACCACGGAAACGACTCGGCAACATGCGCTGAAGTGCCGCTACCATGCGCATAACGCATCTAAGCCGAAGTCGCCGGCATGGCGACCGGCGCGACGTGACAGGAGGACCCATGAAGATAGTCGCTCGCGTATTCGGAGCCCTCGTTTTAGTAGGCGTCATCGCTATCGGCGGGTTGGCTCTATTCGGACAGCAGGCGGAGCATGCCGTCTCGTCTTTGAAATCGAACGCATTGAACAGCATCATCGACGCAACGGGCATCAAAGACACCGTGCAAAACGAACTCGACGCCCACCTTAACGAAATCGCGTCCGCAACGGGCCTTTCGCTTTCCGAGGCGCAAGAAGCCGTCGATGCACTCGATGTAAGTTCGTGGGCCGTCGCCGACCTTCCTGCCGACGCTTCGGCCACAGCGACGTATTCGGCGGCCGCCGCCGGAGTCGATGCCGAAGTGACGCTGTACGACGACCCGGGATACGTGACCGTAGAGACTTACGGCCAGACCCTTACCTTCGCCGTTCCCGAGTCGGCGCAAGATTACGCATCTTTGATCGCTGCGCTTTCGTAAGCGAAACGCCCGATCCTGTATCGAAACCAGGCGGAACTTCCGTATCCGCGCAAACGAACGCCCGCCGAGCACGTCGACTCTCGGCGGGCGTTTTGCATTTTCGGATGCCGCAAATCGGTCGAAAAGCTACCGCCTCTTCCAAAAACCGGCAAACGAGCCGAACGCGACTCCCATGCAAAGTCCGAGCGCGATGCCGAGAGCAAGCTTATCAATAGCAATGCCCCACGCCACGCCGACGCAAAGCCCAACCCCGATGCTTACGGCCAACACTGAATCTTCGTCTTCGCTTCGTTTCCTCTTGGCCGAAGCAGGCGAAGGAGGCCTTTCGTCCGTCGCCTCATGAGGGCGGTCGACGCCGAGCTGCTCTGGATCGGATTCGGAACAACCCGGCTCTTGCCTCTTCGCATCGTCTACAGCGGCCATCTTCAACACTCTCCTTGCAATCGCAAACGAATCGAACGGAATCGCAGAGTTTCCGCGCAGCGCAATCGGCCGCCCCGAAAACCCGGCTTCGGCAATCTGCGCAGTCTTCGCCGGCGTTCGAGCGAAAACTGCGCAGGCCTCATGGCGCCTACACGTAGAACAACAGGTCGTCGTAGGTGGGAACGGGCCAGTACTCGCGAGCGACGATGGGCTCCATCGCATCGACGGCGGCACGCAGGCCGTCCATAGCGGGAGCGACCTCATGAGCATAGCAATTCGCCTGATCCTGGGCGCATTCGCACGACTTCGCCTTGGCATGAAGCTCGGCGAGCTTGTCGATTCCCTCGTAAATGGCATTCACGCCATCGAGCAGCGTAGCGAGCTCGCGACGCTCGTGCTGCATGCCGGCGGCCGGCATGGCGTCGGTCACCGTGGTGATGCCCTTGGCGATCTTCGTGGCATAAGCGCTGATCACGGGCAGATACGTGCGACGCGCCATGCGCTCCATCGTGGTGGCCTCGATGTTCATGAGCTTGTTGTACTTCTCGAGCTTCACCTCGTAGCGGCTGCGCACCTCGGTTTCGGAGAGCACGCCCATCTCGGAAAGCAGGTCGATGTTCTTCTGCGCGACGAACGAAGGCAGCGAATCGGCGGTCGTGGTGAAATCGCACAGACCGCGACGACGAGCCTCTTCGTGCCATTCCTCGGAATAGCCATCGCCCGAGAACAGGATGCGCTTGTGCTCGGAAAGGCTCTTGCGGATATAGGAAAGTGCCGCAACTTCGAACGCTTCGTCGCGCGCCTCCATGGCGTCGGCGAAATCCTTGAGCGCCTTGGCAACGGCCGTATCGAGCATGGTGTTGGCGTCAGCCACGTTCACCGACGATCCGGGCATACGGAACTCGAACTTGTTGCCCGTGAAGGCGAAGGGGCTCGTGCGGTTACGATCGGTGGTATCGCGGTCGAACGTAGGAAGCACGGCCACGCCGAAGTCGAGCGACTCACGCGCGGCATGACCCGCTTCATGGCCTGCGGCAAGAGCGTCGATAATGTCGGAAAGCTCATCTCCCAGGAAGATGGAGATGATGGCAGGCGGAGCCTCGTGGCCGCCCAAGCGATGGTCGTTACCGCAGGATGCGACACTCATGCGAAGCAGGTCCTGATAATCGTCGACCGCAGCGATAACGCAGGTCAGAAACACGAGGAACTGCAGGTTCTCTTCGGGGGTATCGCCAGGATCGAGCAGGTTCTCGTCCTCGGAGCCGATCGACCAGTTGTTATGCTTGCCCGAGCCGTTGATGCCCTCGAAGGGCTTTTCGTGCTGCAGGCACACCAGGCCGTGGTGGCTGGCCAGCAGCTTCATCATTTCCATGGTGAGCAGGTTCTCGTCGATGGCGCGGTTGGCATTGCAAAACACCGGGGCCAGCTCATGCTGGGCGGGAGCCACCTCGTTGTGCTTCGTCTTTGCAGCCACGGCGAAGCCCCACAGCACGTCGTCGAGCTCTTTCATGAAATCGTTCACGGTGGGGCGGATGGCGCCGAAGTAATGCTCGTCGAGCTCCTGGCCCTTGCACGGCGGCGCGCCGAACAACGTGCGACCGCACATCATAAGATCCTGACGACGGGCATAGTCCTTCTCGGAAATGAGGAAGTACTCCTGCTCGGTGCCCACGTTCACCGTGACCTTCGCGGGATGCTTGCCGAACAGCGCCAGAACGCGCTTGCACTGCTCGTCGATGGCGGCCATCGAGCGCAGCAACGGGGTCTTCTTATCGAGCGCTTCGCCCGTATAGGAGCAGAACGCGGTAGGAATGCAAAGCACTTCGTCTTTGACGAAGGCGTAGCTCGTGGGATCCCATGCGGAATAGCCGCGCGCTTCGAACGTGGCGCGCAGGCCGCCGTTCGGGAAGCTGGAAGCGTCGGGCTCACCCTGGATAAGCTCTTTGCCTGAGAACTTCGTGATGGCCGTGCCGTTGCCCATCGGGTCGAGGAAGGCGTCGTGCTTTTCGGACGTGATGCCCGTCAGCGGCTGGAACCAGTGCGCGAAATGCGTGGCGCCATGTTCGATAGCCCATTCCTTCATGGCATGCGCCACGGAGTTTGCCACGTCAAGATCGAGCGGCTTTCCCTCTTTGATCGTTTTCGCGAGCTTTTTATACGTGTCGGATGGCAGACGTTGCTTCATCACGTGGTCGGAAAACACCATCGTGCCGTACTTCTTCGTAAGGTCGGTCATGCTCGGCTCCTTCGGCATCATGCAACGCCATGCACCCCGCCCGGTGCCGCGACGGCACGCCGCGCGCGTTGCAAACATGGTCGTCGTGTTCTGCATTAAACCGCATTATTGTACCCGTTGGAGAGCGCTTTAGCACACGAAAGCAAGGGCAAATCGGAGCATGACGGAAAAAGCCGATTCCTTCGGCAGAACCGCGTTGAGCAGCATAACTCGACGAATAAAAACTGCCGCCGACCATACGGCCGACGGCAGTACGAGGCGAAAGCTTCCGTTATTCATCCAAGAAGTCGATTGCGTACTGCGCGGACACCATAGCGCCCTTGGCGAGCACGCTTTCGTCGACGCGGTAATAGCAGCTGTGTTGCGGATGCACGGCGCCGATATGGGGATTGCCGCAGCCGAGGAACAGAAAAACGCCAGGGACGCGTGCCAGGTATTCGGCGAAGTCTTCGCCCGCAAGCGTGCCCTCGTAGTCGCACAAGGCCTCGTCGCCGAAGAGTTTGCGCACGCTGCGCTGCGCACGATAGGCGCTTTCTTCGTCATTGCGCAGACCGGCATTGCCCGCCTCATAGGTCAGCTTTGCCGTGGCGCCGAACGCACCTGCAGAACGGTCGATCAGGTGCTTGAGGCGCTCAGGCATGGCGGCGCGGGTCTTCTCACTCCACGTACGCACCGTGCCGGTCAGGTAAGCGGAGCCGGCCATGATGTTGCGGGCCTCGCCGCCGTGCACCTCGCCGACGGTGACGACCAGCGGCTCGAACGGAGAAATATCGCGGCTGACCAGGACCTGCAACGCGACGACCAGCTCGGCCGCAACGACGACGGCATCGACGCCCTTGTGGGGCATGGAGCCGTGCGCGCTCACGCCGTCGATATCGACGCGGAACCAGTCGGTGTGAGCCATGCGCTGACCGGGAGCGGCAGAAATCTTGCCGGCTTCGATTTCGCTCCAAATATGCATGCCGAACACGCCGTCGACGCCGTCAAGGGCGCCCGCATTGATCATCATGCGCGAACCAATGGAAATTTCCTCGGCAGGCTGGAAAAGAATGCGCACCTCGCCGTGAATCCGATCGCGCATTTGCATGAGAATACGCGCGGCGCCGAGCATCATCGCGATATGGCAGTCGTGACCGCATGCGTGCATGACGCCTGTGTTTTCGGATTCGTACGGAAGATCGGTGCGCTCGACCACGGGAAGGGCGTCGATATCGGCGCGAAGCGCGATACGGCGGCGAGGCGCCCCTTCTGCATCGTAGGCGTCGTCGGCGGTTCCCGCGATCGTGGCAATGACGCCCGTCTTGGCAACGCGCTCGTACGGAATGCCCATACGCGCAAGCCGCGCGCAAATGGTTCCCGCCGTGCTCACTTCCTTGCCGGAAAGCTCGGGGTGCGCGTGGAAATAACGACGGTCGGCGATGATGGTATCCTCCGTCGCTGCCGCTATCTCTTTGATGCGCTCGGTAACCTGCTCTTCGATTGCCATGATGCATGCTCCTTCGCAGCACGAATCGTTTCGAAACAAGCAATCCGCGCTTTAACTTGTAAGATTTCAGCCCCTACCCTATCACATACGAATCGAGGGAAAATCGATTCGAAGAGAATCATGGTCGAATAGCGCATAGAAGCAGCAAAAACGCAACATAATACGCATAAATGTAGGCCTTTAAGACAGCAGGGCACGATGAGCGGCGAAATGCAGGAACACGCGGTAAAAAAACCGAAGCGCGCACCAAAACAGCAAGCGCGAGCGGCGCAGGCTTCCCATCAGCCCGCTTATGGGAAGGACCCCATCCGCTCTATCATCCAGGACAAAAAAAGCGGCGACCCCTTTCGGGATCGCCGCTTTGAAAAACCGGGTATCGGCCCTTAAGCCGAAGCTTATTCCTCGTCCTCGTTTTCGGACTCGGACTCTTCCGAGGTCTCGCCGAAGCCGAGGTCGCCCAGGCCGCCGAGCAGAGCGTCGAGCTCGCTCAGGTCACGGTGATAGCTGCGGGGAGGCAGAGCCTCGCCGAGCATCTCCTCACCTTCGGTGTTGAAGGTGGCCGGAGCGTCACCGCCGATGAGGATGGTGTCATCGGGGCTGAACACCATGTCGAGCAGCTGGCTCATGTCGTCGCTCGAAGCAGACAGGTCGTCCTCGAGCAGGTAGCCGAGCTCATGCTCGTTGAGGCCGGCCTTAAGCTCCTCGAGCGCCTTCGCGCCGATGCCCTCGATGCGCAGCAGTTCGTCCTCGGTGTAGCCGACCAGGTCGGAAACCGTCTCGATGCCCGCCTCGCTGAACTTGTTGGCCCAGCGCTGGGACACGCCCAGGT
The DNA here is from genome assembly GCF_959608125.1 of uncultured Slackia sp. Taxonomy (GTDB): domain Bacteria; phylum Actinomycetota; class Coriobacteriia; order Coriobacteriales; family Eggerthellaceae; genus Slackia. The sequence goes on along the minus strand of NZ_CAUHPG010000036.1, from coordinate 4,539 downwards.
CGTCGTAGAGGTACAGGCGCGCATCCTCGTCGGAGAGCTGCTGGGCACGACCGCCGCGGAAGCTGCTGCCGCCGAAGTAGCTGGAGTAACCGTTCATGTAGTTCTCATCCAGCGACCAATCCTGCGGCTGAGGCAGCAGGTCCTCGATCTCGCGCAGCTCGGACGGAGCGTAATCGGGCAGCTGGTCCTCGATTTCGCCGCCGACGGACTGACCCTTGTAGGTCAGGCCCACCTGATGGTAACGGGAAAGACCCGTACCGGCAGGAATCGGCTTGCCGATGATGACGTTCTCCTTCAGGCCGGACAGGACGTCGGTCTTGCCTTCGATCGCAGCGTCCGTGAGGACCTTGGTGGTCTCCTGGAACGAAGCGGCCGACAGGAACGAATCGGTGGCAAGAGACGCCTTGGTGATGCCCAGCAGCAGAGGCTGGCCCACCGGCGGCTGCTTGCCTTCGGCGATGAGCTCGTCGGCGATGCGCTCGAACTCGTGGCGGTTGACCTGGCGTCCCGGCAGAAGGTCGGAATCGCCGGCGTCCATGACGACTTCCTTGCGCAGCATCTGACGTGCGATGACCTCGATGTGCTTGTCGTTGATGTCGACGCCCTGGGACACGTACACGTCCTGGACCTCGGCCACGATGTAGCGCAGCGTGGTGTTGGGGTCGGTCAGGCGCAGCAGGTCGTGCGGGTTCACGGAACCCTTGGTGAGCTGCTGGCCGGGCTTGACCTGGCAACCGTCGAAGATGCCGGGCAGAAGCTGGGCGCGGGCGGAAACCACATACTCGCGGAAGTTGCCTTCCTGGTCATGGACCGTGAGGGTCTTCGTGGTCTTGTCCGAAGCCACCTGCAGCGTGCCGCCGATTTCAGCGAGGACGGCGAGGCCCTTAGGCTTGCGCGCCTCGAAAAGCTCGGTGACACGAGGCAGACCGTGCGTAATGTCGTCGCCCGCGACGCCGCCGGCGTGGAACGTACGCATCGTCAGCTGCGTGCCAGGCTCGCCGATCGACTGAGCGGCGATGACGCCGACAGCGGTGCCGATATTGACCGGGCGGCCGGTGGCCAGGTCCCAGCCGTAGCACTTCTGGCAGACGCCGTGCTCGGCATGGCAGGTCATGACCGTACGGATGACGACCTCGTCGATGCCTGCAGCCTCGAGAGCCTTGAGGTCCTCCATCGAGGACAGGTACTCGCCCTCTTTGAAGTCGCCCGTATCGGCAACCAGGCAGCGGCCGATCAGGTTCTCGTCGAGCTCGCCCTTCTCGTTGTGCAGCGGGTAAGGCACGCCCTCGGTAGTACCGCAGTCGATTTCGCGGACGATGACGTCCTGCGCGACATCGACAAGACGACGGGTCAGGTAACCCGAGTCGGCGGTACGAAGCGCGGTGTCGGTCATGCCCTTACGGGTGCCGTGCGTGGAGATGAAGTACTCCAGAACCGACAGGCCCTCGCGGAAGTTCGACTTAACGGGGCGGTCGATCGTGCCGCCCTTCGTGTTGCCCATGAGGCCTCGCATGCCGGCGAGCTGACGAATCTGCTTGATGTTACCTCGTGCACCGGAGAACGCCATCATGTAGATGGGGTTGAACTTGTCGAAGTTATCGGCCATGGCGTCGCCGACCTTGTCGGCCGTCTCGTTCCAGATGTCGATAACCTGCTTATGACGCTCCTCGGGGCTCATGAGGCCCATCTCGTAGTCTTCGTCGATCGCGGCGACCTTGGCGTCGGCAGCAGCGAGCAGCTCTGCCTTGTTCGGCGGAACCGTCGCGTCGAAGACGGACACGGTGATGCCTGCGCGCGTGGCGTAGTGGAAGCCGGCGTCCTTCAGACCGTCCAGAATGGCGGGCATCTCGGAGAGGCTGTAGCGGTTGCAGCAGTCCTCGATCAGGCGGCCGATTTCCTTCTTGTTCATCTCGTAGTTGATGAACGGATGGTCCTCGGGCAGCACGGCGTTGAACGTGATGCGACCGACGCTGGTCTCGATGCGCTCGCCGGCCTTGTGGTCCTCGAACACGCCATAGGCCGTGGCCACCTGCATGTCGCGGTTCAGGCGGACGCTGATCCTGGCCTGCAGGTCAAGATCGGCGCGGGCGTCATAGGCGTTCAGGGCGTCGTCGAAGTCGACGAAGACGCGACCTTCGCCCGGGAAGCCGTCGCGCACAGCGGTCAGGTAGTACAGACCGATGATCATATCCTGGGTAGGAATGGTCAGCGGACGACCGTGAGCAGGGCTCTTGATGTTGTTGGAGGACAGCATAAGCACGCGGGCCTCGGCCTGAGCCTCGTTGCCCAGCGGCACATGAACTGCCATCTGGTCGCCGTCGAAGTCGGCGTTGAACGCGGTGCAGACCAGCGGGTGCAGCTTGATGGCCTTGCCCTCGACCAGCACCGGCTCGAACGCCTGGATGCCCAGACGATGCAGGGTAGGTGCGCGGTTGAGCAGCACGGGGTGATCGACGATGACCTCTTCGAGGACATCCCACACGTAGCTGGCACCGCGGTCGACGGCGCGCTTGGCTGCCTTGATGTTAGCGGCGTACTCGAGCTCGACCAGGCGCTTCATAACGAAGGGCTTGAACAGCTCCAGAGCCATCTGCTGAGGCAGGCCGCACTGATGCAGTTTCAGGTTCGGGCCGACGACGATAACCGAACGGCCGGAGTAGTCGACGCGCTTACCGAGCAGGTTCTGACGGAAGCGGCCCTGCTTGCCCTTGAGCATGTCGGAGAGCGACTTCAGCGGACGATTGCCGGGACCCGTGACGGGACGGCCGCGACGGCCGTTGTCGAACAGGGAGTCCACGGCCTCCTGCAGCATACGCTTCTCGTTGTTCACGATGATCTCGGGAGCACCGAGGTCGAGCAGGCGCTTCAGGCGGTTATTACGGTTGATGACGCGACGATACAGGTCGTTGAGGTCGGACGTAGCGAAGCGGCCGCCGTCGAGCTGCACCATGGGGCGCAGGTCGGGCGGAATGACCGGGATGACATCCAAGATCATGTCGCAGGGGCTGTTGTCGGACTTCAGGAACGCATCGACGACCTTCAGGCGCTTGATGGCCTTGGCGCGCTTCTGGCCCTTGCCGGTCTCGATGGTCTCCTTGAGCTCGTCGGCGACCTTCTCCAGGTCCATGGCCTCGAGCAGGTCGCGCACGGCCTCGGCGCCCATGCCGCCCTGGAAATAGTCGCTGTAGTTCAGGCGCATCTCGCGATACAGGGCCTCGTCGGGCACGAGCTGCTTCGGCACGATCTTCAGGAACGTGTCGAACGCCTCGGTGCGCAGAGCCTTGCGCTCGCTGAACTCCTCATAGATGTCGGCGATCTCCTCGTCGACCTCCTCGGGGCTCATGCGCTCGTCTTCGTCGATTTCGTCGATGAACTCGTCGTCCTCGGGCACGTATTCGGTGGAAAGGCGACGCGTGGCCTCGATGAGACGGTCGCGCTCGGCGTCCAGCTCTTCGAGGTCGGCGGCCAGCTCGTCGCGGAGCTCTTCCACGTCTTCCTCGCGGGCCTCTTCATCGACCCAGGTCACGATAGAGGACGCGAAGTACAGCACCTTCTCGAGCTCTTTCGGCGCGATGTCGAGCAGGTAGCCCAGACGCGACGGGGAGCCCTTGAAGTACCAGATGTGGCTCACGGGAGCGGCGAGCTCGATATGGCCCATGCGCTCACGGCGAACCTTGCTGCGGGTCACTTCGACGCCGCAGCGTTCGCAGACGATGCCCTTGAAGCGCACACGCTTGTACTTGCCGCAGGCGCACTCCCAGTCTTTGGTGGGGCCGAAGATCTTCTCGCAGAACAGGCCGTCCTTTTCGGGCTTGAGCGTACGGTAGTTGATGGTCTCGGCCTTTTTCACCTCGCCGTGAGACCAGCCGCGGATATCCTCGGCGCTGGCGAGGGAAATACGCAGGGCGTCGAAATTGTTAACGTCGAATTCGCTCATTTATCGCTCTTCTCCTTCGCCGGTTTCGGTAACGGTAGCGCTATCGGCGCCGATCAGGCTTTCAACATCGGCATTCGAGCCGCCCAGCAGGTCGTCGTCCATGAGGGAACGAAGGTCTGCGGCGATGTCCTTGAGGGCATCGCCTTCGGCGGGCTCGGACTTCTCGGCCTCGCCGTCGAGCAGCGTGCGCGCGCGGTTGGCGCTGCCCCTGGTCTCGGCGTCGGCGGCGTCGAAGTCGATGGTGTGCTGGTCCTGCGCCACCATCTCGACGTTCAGACCGAGGGACTTCATTTCCTTCATGAGAACCTTGAAGGACTCGGGGACCTCGGCGTCGTCGATGTTGTCGCCCTTGACGATGGCCTCGTACGCCTTGACGCGGCCGGCGGTGTCGTCGGACTTGACGGTCAGAATCTCCTGCAGCACGTTGGAAGCGCCGTACGCGTACAGCGCCCAAACTTCCATCTCGCCGAAGCGCTGGCCGCCGAACTGGGCCTTGCCGCCGAGGGGCTGCTGGGTGATCAGGCTGTAAGGACCGGTCGAACGGGCATGGATCTTGTCGTCGACCATGTGGCCCAGCTTAAGGATGTACGGGAAACCGACCG
>NZ_CAUHPG010000035.1 GCF_959608125.1 uncultured Slackia sp. | reverse complement strand
GGAACCCCTTCGAACCGTGTGTCGCGGCGGTTCGAAGGGGTTCTCGATGACCCGGATGCCCGGTTTTAAGGAGGCGATCCATACGCATCGTGATTGTGCGGAACGTGGTCGCAATACGGTCCTTCATCGATGCGGTCGCTTGATTCCGTGTGGCAAACATCCCTACTATCGTGGGGTTTCGGTATTCCGTACACCGAATCTTGCGATGATTTCACTATAGATGATTTCGTTTTAATATCAATATCTAATAAATTGATAGATAATATGATTTTAATCGATACTGCTTTTGTTGGGGATCGATAGTAAAGTAGCCCGTATGCACCGTCGATGCGGGATGCTCGTGCACGATGGCGTGGAACCTGTGCGGCGGAGCTTCGGATACGGCCCGGAAGGGCCGTGCGTTGCGTGCGGTTCGGACCGTTGCGCGGACATGCGATCGGAGGCGTGTATGCAGGAAAGATCGGAGTGCGCCAAGGACGAAATCCTGACGCTCATGAACGACGAGCGCCTGCGTCGCCTGCGCGCCGCGTCGGATAGCGGCTTGCTTCTGTACGACGACCTGGATGATTACGAGCTTCCCGACGGCTATGACAAAGATGGTACCTGGAAGCTTCTGACAGCTATTCGCAAGCAAGCGGCCGTATTCATGCCGAACGAACCGTATCGAACCGCCGATTGCTGGTTCGTCACCACTACCGCCCTCTCCTTCGATTCCAAGATGCTCGAGATTCGCTGCAAGGCGGGCTATCCGCTGGATCGAGACATCGACGTCTTGAAAGGCTCGCCGTTTCTGACCCGCTCGATCGAGCGCACGCTCGCCCGAGCTCTTGAAGCGGAAGGGGCCGACGTTTCGGACGGGCGCATCCACGACATCTTCGCCGCACGGCGTACGCCCCGCACGCCCCTCGACCGCGTTATTGGAAACTATATCGAGATAAGCAGGGAGGCGGATTCGCTCGGCGTACGAGAAATAACGCACGGGCTGATCGAGACTTTGTACTATCGTCTAGTCGACGGCGTCGATGTCAGCCTTCTTCCTCGACGTGAGAAGCTCTGCCCCATCGACGATCGCATATCCCCGCCCGATAGCAAGGCGTGCTTGGATGCGATCTGTCATCTTGCGCAGCTCGAAGAGGGCGAAGAACGTCGCTTCGGGCCCATCCAGCGCATCATCAACATCACGTGGTACTTCTGGAACTTCGAGGTGTTTCCTTGCCTCAATTCGCTGGTGGGCGTCCTGCTGCGCAACGTGCTTGCGGCGAAGTGGGGCTTTCCCGTGCTCAGCTGGGTTCCCGTGGGCTATTACCCGTTCGGCAGCCTCAATACGCCCTTGATGAAGTCGGTGTTCGAGAGCTGGTCGGTAGACCGCGGATTCGGATTCGACTTCACGTCGTATTTCTTCATGTACACGAAGTTCTATCTGAACGAAATCGACCGGCTCGAAGAGACGATCGACGGCCTGAAGCGCCTGAACGACCGTATCGGCACCATGTTCGATTTCCCTATGAACGATCGCCAGAAATCGATCATCTCGGCATTATGCAAAGAACCCGATGCCGCTTTGCGCATCGGCCCTCATCAAAGGACGTTCGACGTCGCCTATGCCACCGCGCGCGCCGACTTTCTCGAATTGGAGCGACGCGGCTGCCTCGTGCGCGAGCACGAGGGGAGGGCGTTCGTGTTCAAGGCATGCCCCGCTCTGCGCAAGCGCGTGATGAGCTTGGGCGATGCTGCGACGGGCGTGCTCTAGTCTTCAGACTGGAAGATTCGGCCTTTTCGGCGAATGCGGGTTTCGTTTTGTTTCGGACGCGCTTGAATGAAAGCGCGCGGCGTCTTAATGCAATCTTAATGCGTGTGGTCCTTTTCCTAACATCGCGTTAACTCGAACTTTCCTATCGTATGCACCGAGCCGGCGTTCGGCATATGCCTCCATGCCCGCCGGCGTGGCTTCGTTTCCCAAAACGGCAGTGCCGTCTGTACGGTGCGGGTTCGCGGGAATCCGAGGCAGGCATCATCGCGGCTGCGGCCGCATTCGAGGAAAGGAACGGATCATCTATGGACGTCGTGACGGGATGCGTCGGCGCGATAGGCGCGATCGCGACCCTCTACCTGTTTTACGTATTGTTGCAGGGAGGGGATGAAAGGTGATCGATGAAATTGCCGAATATGCCCTTTACGTGGCTTTTCTTCTTGCATGCGCACTTCCTCTTTCAGCCTATATCAACAAGGTGATGGCGGGTGAGAGGCATCTTTTGAGTCGGGTGACAGCCCCCATCGAGCGCGGCGCATGCCGTCTTTTGGGCGTCGATCCGGGCGAGCAGATGGGGTGGAGGAAATATCTTTTCGTCGCCTTGGTCTTCTCGATCGTATCGTTTGCGGGCCTGATGGCGATTCTGATGCTGCAGGGCGTGCTGCCCTTCAACCCGCAGGGTTTCGATGGCCTCTCGTGGGATCTGGCCTTCAACACTGCCGCGAGCTTTGTGAGCAACACGAACTGGCAGTCGTATGCGGGCGAATCCACGCTGAGCTATTTCTCGCAGGCAATTGGGCTTACGGTGCAGAATTTCGTTACGCCCGCCGTAGGGGTGGCGGTTCTGTTCGCGCTGTTCCGCGGTCTTGTCGCGCAGGAAAGCGAAGGGCTGGGGTCGTTTTGGGTCGACGTCATGCGCGCCGTGCTGGGTATTCTTTTGCCGCTTTCGCTTGTGCTTGCGATCGTGGACGTGGCGCAAGGCTCGCCGCAGAACCTCTCCGACTACGAAACGACGCAGCTCGTGGAGCCGGTGGGCGTGACCGAAGACGGCGAAATAGTCGCGGCGGACGACCCTGCTGCCGTCGAGACGGTCGACGAGATGGTCGTTCCCATGGGACCGCAGGCGAGCCAGGTGGCCATCAAGCAACTCGGCACCAACGGCGGCGGCTACAACGGCGTCAATTCCGCGAGTGCGCTGGAAAATCCCACGCCGCTGACGAATTTGCTGCAATGCGCGAGCCTGCTTTTGATTCCCGTGGCGCTCGTGTTCTCGTTCGGACGCTTCGTGGGCGATCGCCGTCAAGGACGGGCGGTGTTCTCCGCCATGTTCGTCATTTTTCTCGCGGCGCTGTTCGCCGTGGCGGCCTTCGAGATGGCGGGCACGCCGCAGCTCGCGCAGGACGGCGCAGTGTATATGGGTTCCGACGGTCAGTCGGGCGGCAACATGGAAGGAAAGGAGACGCGCTTCGGCGTGACCGATTCGGCGTTGTGGGCGGCGTTTACCACGGCGGCTTCCAATGGATCGGTGAATTCCATGCACGATTCGTTCACTCCGATGGGCGGCATGGTGCCGATGCTGCTCATGCAGCTGGGCGAGATCGTCTTCGGCGGCATCGGGTGCGGTCTGTATTCCATGATCGGCTTCGTGATTCTGACCGTGTTCATCGCAGGGCTCATGGTAGGGCGTACACCGGAATACCTGGGCAAGAAGATCGGGCCGAAGGAGATGCGCATGGCGGTGGTGCTCGCCATCTGCACGCCCGTGGTCATCTTGGTCGGCGCGGCGGCGATGTGTCTTGATCCGGCTACGTTCGCCAGTCTTTCCAACGCGGGTCCGCACGGTTTTTCCGAAGTGCTCTATGCGGCCACGTCGGCGGGCGGCAACAACGGCTCGGCCTTTGCGGGCATGGATTGCAACACGCCGTTTCTCAATACGGTGCTCGGCCTTGAGATGCTCGCGAACCGCTTCGTTCCCATGGCCGCGGCGCTGTGTTTGGCCGGAAGCCTTTCCGCGCGCCAGAAGGTGGCGGCTTCGGCGGGCACGCTTTCCACGTCGAATGCGATGTTCGTGTTCTTGTTGATTTTGATCGTGGCGTTGATAGCGGCGCTGTCGATGTTTCCCGCGCTGGCGCTCGGTCCCATCGCCGAACAGCTCCAGATGGTTCTATAGAAGAAAGGATCGATCAAGGTGCAAACCGATTCCGTATCATCCGACGCCTCCCGCGCGCAGGCGATGCGCGCGGTGTCGGGGGCGTTTTCGAAGCTCGATCCGCGCGAGCAGGCAAAAAACCCCGTCATGCTGATGGTGTATATTTCGGCCATCCTGACAACGGGGCTGTTTTTCTTGAGCCTTGCCGGCGTTTCCGACTCTCGTCCTGGATACATCTGCGCGATCGCCGCGACTCTGTGGCTGACGGTGCTGTTCGCCAACTTCGCCGAATCGCTGGCTGAAGGCCGGGGCAAGGCGCAGGCCGACAGCCTCCGCGCGGCGAAAAAGGACGTCGTGGCCAAAAAGCTCAACGACTGCCTTGCAGCCCGCGGCACCCACGAGGCCGACCCTTCGGCATTCTATGAACGCGAATGCACGAAGGTCTCTTCAAGCGAGTTGGGTCGCGAAGATGTGGTGTTCGTGCGCGCTGGCGACCAGATTCCCGCCGACGGCGAGGTGATCGTCGGGGCGGCGTCGGTCGACGAGTCGGCGATCACGGGCGAATCGGCCCCGGTGATCCGCGAGTCGGGCGGCGACCGTTCGAGCGTGACGGGCGGTACTACGCTGCTTTCCGACTGGCTCGTGCTGCGCGTGACGCAAGAGCGCGGCAAGAGCTTCTTGGACCAGATGATTTCAATGGTGGAGGCCGCCTCGCGCAAGCGCACGCCCAACGAAATCGCCCTGCAGATCCTGCTCGTGGCGTTGACAATCGTGTTTTTGCTGGTCACTCTGGCGCTGTTCACCTTCAGCGATTTCGGCGCGGCGCTTGCGGGCAGGACGAACCCCACCACGATCACCAATCTCGTCGCCCTGTTCGTCTGCTTGGCCCCCACCACGATCGGCGCGCTGCTTTCGGCCATCGGCATCGCGGGTATGAGCCGTTTGAATCGCGCCAACGTGCTTGCCATGAGCGGGCGCGCCGTTGAGGCGGCGGGCGATGTGGATATCCTCATGCTCGACAAGACCGGCACCATCACGCTGGGCAACCGTCAGGCATGCGCGTTCGTGCCGGTGGACGGAGCCTCCGAAGAGGAGCTCGCCGACGCGGCCCAGCTGGCAAGCCTGACCGACGAGACACCCGAAGGTCGCTCGATCGTGGTGCTTGCGAAGGAGCGTTTCGGCATCCGCGGCCGCGATTTGCAGGGCTCGAACATGACGAGCATTCCTTTTACCGCCCAGACGCGCATGAGCGGCGTCGACTTCGACGGCCACGAGATTCGCAAGGGCGCAGCCGATGCGGTGCGTGCCTACGTTGAATCGTACGGCGGCGTGTACGGCGACGCCTGCCGTCGCGCTGTCGAAGAGATTTCGCGCGCGGGCGGAACGCCGCTGCTCGTGGCGCGCGACCATACGATTCTCGGCGTGGTCTATTTGAAAGACATCGTGAAGCAGGGCATCAAGGAGAATTTCGCCAGCCTGCGCAAGATGGGCATCAAGACCATCATGATCACGGGCGACAACCCCACGACCGCCGCCGCAATCGCCGCCGAGGCGGGCGTGGACGACTTTCTGGCCGAGGCGACGCCCGAAAGCAAACTCGACGCAATCAGGCGGTATCAGGCCGAGGGCCACATGGTTGCCATGACCGGCGACGGCACCAACGACGCGCCTGCGCTCGCCCAGGCCGACGTGGCGGTGGCCATGAACTCGGGCACGCAGGCCGCCAAAGAGGCGGGAAACATGGTGGACCTCGATTCAAACCCCACCAAGCTCATCGACGTGGTGCGCATCGGCAAGCAGCTGCTCATGACGCGCGGAAGCCTCACTACGTTCTCGATCGCCAACGACCTGGCGAAGTATTTCGCCATTATTCCGGCGCTGTTCGTGGGCCTGTATCCGCAGCTAGACGCGCTCAACGTGATGCGGCTGGCAAGTCCCGAGTCGGCGATCCTGTCAGCAATCATCTACAACGCGCTGATTATCGTGGTGCTCATTCCTTTGGCGCTTAAGGGCGTGAGGTATCGCGAGGTATCGAGTGCGCAGCTGCTCAAGCACAATCTGCTCGTGTACGGCCTGGGCGGTGTGGCGCTGCCGTTTGTGGCAATCAAGGCGATCGACATGATTTTGGTCGCATGCGGGCTGGCGTAGACGGAAGGGACCGATGATGAAGAGTATGGCGAATTGGGTGCGGGCTTTGGGACTGTTCGTGCTTGCAAGTGTCGCATGCGGTATCGTCTATACCGCAGCAGTTACGCTGGTGGCGCAAGTCGTATTTCCCTATCAGGCGAACGGCAGTTTCGTCGAGGGAACAGACGGCAACCGTTACAGCATGTTGGTTGGCCAGACGTATCGCGACGATGCGCATATGTGGGGACGCGTGCAGAACTACAACGCCGAGACGTTTACGGACGAAGACGGCTCGGTGCTCTTGTGGGCGGGACCGACCAACGAAAGTCCTGCTGCGTTCGAATTCGGCGATGCGGTGGCCCAGCGCGTTGAAAAGGTGCGTGCGGCTCATCCCGAACAGGGCGATGCGCCCGTGCCGAGCGATCTGGTGACCTGCTCGGGTTCGGGCTTCGATCCGCATATCTCGCCCGCAGCGGCCGAATACCAGGTCGAGCGTCTGGCGCGCACGACGGGCAGGTCGCAAGACGAGATTCGCGTGATCATTGCACAATGCACGCAGCAACCGCAGTTCGGCGTGCTTGGTGATGCCGCGGTGAACGTGCTTGCGGTGAACCTTATGCTCGACGGGGTGCTGTAGCGTGTGACGGTTGTCTGTAGAATCGGCGCATGTTTTCGACGAAAGCGAGTGCAGGTGGATTTTGACGGCATGAGACGCGACCCTGACGATTTGTTGCGTCGCATCAAGCAAGACGAGCAAAGCGACGACGAGACGGCGGGTCGCTTGAAAATCTTTTTCGGCTATGCGGCGGGCGTGGGCAAGACCTACGCCATGCTCGAAGCGGCGCACGATGCGGCGGCGCAGGGGTTCGATATCGTGGTGGGCTATGTTGAGCCGCATCAGCGCCCGGCGACGCTCGCCTTGCTTGACGGGTTGGAATGCATCCCCGCCAAGCAGGTGAACCACCGAGGCGTCGTGCTGGGAGAATTCGACCTCGATGCCGCCCTTGCTAGGCATCCGCAGATCGTCATCGTGGACGAGCTCGCTCATACCAACGCCGACAACAGCCGTCATAAGAAACGCTATCAGGATGTCGAGGAACTGCTGCGCGCAGGTATCAACGTGTATACGACGATGAACGTGCAGCATCTCGAAAGCCTCAATGACAAGGTGGCCGCCATCACACAGGTGCCCGTGCGCGAGCGCGTGCCCGACCGCATTTTCGATCAGGCCGCATCGGTGGAGTTGATCGATATCGAGCCCGACGATTTGATCGAGCGCTTGAACGCAGGAAAGATTTATCGCAGCGATGCGGCGGCGCGCGCGCTGGCGAATTTCTTTTCGCGCAAAAATCTCGCTGCATTGCGTGAAATCGCCCTGCGCCGAACAGCCGACAGGCTGAACCGCAACCCTCGAGCCGCCGGCCTCGACGTGGGCGAGGGACAATGCGGCGCAGGCGAGGACGTGCTGCTTTTTGTGAGCGACCGTCCGGGAGATGTTCGCGCGATTCGTGCGGCGGCGAATATGGCGCAGGCATTTCACGGAAATCTGACGGCTTTAGTGGTGGAGCCGACCTGCGACGGGCGTCCTTTCGGGGATGAGGAGGAGCGCCGCATCTGTGCGAATGTCGCGCTTGCTGAAGAACTCGGCGCACATGTGGTCACGGTACAGGGTGACGATGCCGCCGTTCAGATCGCCCAGTATGCACCCGCCGCAGGCATCGAGCGCGTGGTCATGGGGTCGGCCGGAAACGCACGTCGCTTCTTCGGCTGCGGCGAGACGTTCGCTGCGCGGCTGATGCGCCTTGCGCCGGGGCTTACGGTGTCGGTGGTTCCTGAGCGCGATGCGTCGCGCAAGGTGGCGGCCCCGGCGCAGTCGCCTATCCTGCGTTTTTCCTTGCGCGACGTTTGTCTTGCGCTCGGAGCTACGACCTTGTCGTGCGCGGTTGCTGTACCGCTGTTCCAGGCGGGACTCGCCACTTCGGTGGTTCCGATGCTGTTCCTGCTTTCGATCCTTGTGGTGGCTCGTTTCGCCGATACGGTCACTTACAGTTTGGCCGCTGCTTTGCTGGGGATGTTCGCCTACAACTTCTTCTTCACCTATCCGCGCTTCACGTTCATGGCCAACGGGTTGAGCTATCCGTTGATTTTCGCTTGCCTGGCGCTTGGTGGTTTCGTGATGTCGCTTCTGACCGTGCGTATGAAAACACAGGCCGCCGCTTCGGCGCGTCGTGCGTATCGCACCGAGGTGCTGATTGACACGAGTCGCCGCCTGCGCCGCGCAACCACCGTGGAGCAATGTCGCGAAATTGCAGCCGACCAGGCGATTAAGCTGCTCGAACGCCCGGTGGCAGTGTATGACGTCGACACGCAGGCGCGTCTTGGCGACCCCGTCTTGTTCGGTCGGGTTCTTGCGGGCGCTTCGGGTGGCGTGCTTGTTGATATGGCAAGCGAGAAGGAGCGGGCGGTTGCCGCGTGGGTGGCCGTCAACGACGAGCGGGCGGGTGCGACCACCGATACTCTTGCCGATTCGTCCTGCTTGTATCTGCCCATCCACGGTAAAGACCGCGTTCATGGCGTGGCGGCGATTGCGATAGCGGATGGCGGCGAGGTGGAGCCGTTCGAGAAGAACCTGCTTGTAGCGATTTTGGAGGAAGCGGGCCAGACCATGGAGCGCATCAGGCTGTTTCAGGAGACGCAGGCCATGAAGGTGAAGGCGGAGACCGAATCGCTTCGCTCGAATCTGCTTCGTTCGGTCAGCCATGACTTGCGCACGCCGCTCACGAGCATTTCGGGCAATGCTGAGGTGTTGCTCGAAAGCGCAGGCCGCCTTGACGCCGATTGGTTGAACCATCTATATCGCGACATCAGAGACGATTCGCTGTGGCTCGTCGAGCTGGTGGAAAATCTCTTGGCGGTTACGCGCGCCGAAGAGGGGAGGCTCGATCTGCATATCCAACCTGAGGTTGTTTCCGATGCGGTGGAGGAGGCCGTGCGCCATTGCGAGCGCCATGCGCAAGGCCACGAGATAACGGCCGATTGCGGGGACGAGCCGCTTCTTGCCGACATGGACGCCGCCTTGATCGTGCAGGTGCTCGTCAACCTGATCGGCAACGCGGTGAACTACACGCCGCAGGGCTGCCGCATTGCGATTTCCGTGCACAAGCACGCGTCGGGCGTGCGTGTCGACGTAGCCGACGACGGCTCTGGCATTCCCGATTCGCAAAAGGGGCATATCTTCGATATGTTCTACAATGGGTCGCATGAGCGGGGCGATCACCGCCGCGGCATGGGGCTCGGTCTTGCGCTTTGCAAATCGATCGTCGAGGCCCACGGCGGGCGCATCGGCGTACGTGATGCACATCCGCACGGGTGCATATTCTGGTTCACACTGCCGGCGACCGATATGCGTGGCGTGGGCGAAGGGAACCGTTATTGAGGAAAGGGAGTGGTTTGTCTTGGCCGACGCTTCGGAAAACGAGCATTTCTCCATCTTGGTGGTGGAAGACGACCCCGCCGTGCGCAACTTGGTTGTGATGACGCTCGATCTGCAAGGCTATCGCGTCGAAGCGGTTGACCGCGGTGCGACGGGGCTTATGGCGGCCGCCTCGATGAGCCCCGACCTCGTCATTCTCGACCTGGGTTTACCCGACATGGACGGCTCCGAAGTGATTGCAAAGATTCGCTCGTGGTCGCAGGTTGCTATTCTGGTTGTGTCGGCACGTTTGGAAGACGCCGACAAGGTGGCCGCCCTCGATGCCGGTGCCGATGATTATATCGTGAAGCCGTTCTCGGTCGACGAGCTGCTCGCGCGCATTCGCGTCGCGCTGCGCCGTGTGCAACGACAGGATTCGGGCGGTGCGGCAGTCGTTCAAAATGTTTACGACAACGCCGGCTTGCATATCGACTACGTCGCCGCCCGCGTGACGGTGGACGGCGACGAGGTGCATCTGACGCCGATGGAGTACAAACTGCTCTGCGTATTGGCGCGCAATGCCGGCAAAGTGCTCACGCATAACTATATTCTGAAAGAGGTGTGGGGCAGCGCACTGGCATCGGACATGGCAAGCCTGCGCGTGTTCATGGCCACGTTGCGCAAGAAGATTGAGGCCGATCCGTCGCATCCGAAATATATCCAGACCCATGTAGGCATCGGTTATAGGATGTCCGACTAGCTGTTGCATTTTGCGTAATCGTACAATCTCATCAGTAGAGATCGTGAATCTATTTATGCGTATACCCCGGGGCCATTCGTACGTAATTCGGAAGGATTTTCATGGAACATTTTGGCTTGAAATTAGTGAAACGTAAATATTCCTTCAAGCTCAATAGGGAAGACTTTGCGCCTATCAGCACGAAGCCGTCGAATCCGTTTTTTCCTACATTGGCGGAGATGGCCGCGTACACCGATTCGTCTGGAAGGGAATACAGGCAAGAGTGATGCCAGAAATATTGAAAACTGTGCCTTGCTAACTACGATTTGAACATGGAGTACTTCGGTCGCCTCGATCGAGCGTCCTTCGAGAGGGCTCTAGATAATTTCATCAAGAGACGCAAGGAATTTGTTTCCGTTGACGACCCCGGACAGTATAAGGGTGTCGAAGGATACTACATTATGGTTCTTGACGAATACAAGCAAGTTTATATCGGGAAAAGTGATGACATTGCGAAGAGGATTCGACAGCACTGGTCTTCGATGAAACCTTTCGATAGAACGCTGCTTCCGATGTATGCTGAAAAAACATCGTGCTTTTCCATCGACTTTTTCCGTGCACTTGATACAACAAGGATTTACATATGGAAACGAAGGCTGACCGACGGCGTCGAAGCCGATCTCGTTGCAGATTTTCCCAATATATACTGCACGAATCGTATAGGCGGCGATGTGTCGAACGCTATCGAGGCGTTGGCGACAATGAACGTTAGAGAGTTTTGATTTTCATTTTGTCAGACACGAACGTGTCAGCATTTATGGTCATGAGATCGTAGATGCTGACATGCGTCATATGTAATCGTGCGGCATTTTCTTTTTAAACGCATAGAACACGAGCAGGACGAGCGCTATCGGAGGAAAATACCAGAGCATGCAGGCGATCGTGGTGAGTCGCGCCAGATAGAAGGCGAATCTGCGCAAGGGCGCCCGCTTGCATGTTTCGCAGGTCATGCGCACGAACCATCCTCCCGGGGTCTGGCCGCCGCTCAGCCAAGGCACGGCTCCTTCTATGGCCAAAAACGCTCCGGTGTTTATCAAGGGCAGCCACGTATCATTGACGGAGGAGAAATCGTCGAACCCGATGACAAGGGCGATGCAGCGAACGACCATGCCGCCGACCGATACGACGATTCCCATCAGTATCATGTCGAGCCAGAGAGCCACGCAGCGGCGTACAAGGCCGGGGTCGTCGGAGACGTCGCCTTCTTCGGCGAGCGATCCCGGAGGCAGGATACGCGCGACGGCGGCTGCTATCAGCCATCCGATCGCGGCGCCCGATGCGTTCCAGACAAGGTCGTCGACATCGAATGTGCGATAAGCGAACGGGTATATTCCCCAAAAGCCCGTAAGCTGCGTGAACTCGATCGCGAGCGAGGCGAGCAAGCCGATGACGATCGATTTGGGAAGGCTCAGGCGCAACAGGCGCGATGCGATGAATCCCAGAGGAACGAAGAACGCTATGTTCGCAAGAATCTGCGGAACGGCCGATATGCCGCCCTTTCGCAGGTCGTCGATGAAGCCGAGCGGGTTGAGCTGCGGTGCGATTCCGTAGGTGATGCCGAGCCCTTCGTCTCCTTGTGGAAGCGGATAGAGCGTGAAGCAGCCGAGGGCCAGGATGTAGAGCACGGTCAGATAGACCGTGACGAACGATGCTGCTTTGATGCGCCCGTCCCTGCGGTAGAGGTATGCCAGGATCGGCAGCGTCAGCATGAAGGACGCGATGGGCCACAGGCCGATTGCGATGGCGAAGTTGTCGCTGTAGTTCTCGATGAAGCGGAAGACGGTATCCATGGCCCCTTCGTTCGTGATGCGGTGCGTGCGTGCCGACCGCCGCTGCGGACGGCATCCGACGGTTTCGATGTCGGCCTCGATTCACTATAGGCCATGAAACGTGCGCAACGGGCGTGGATGGCGAACCGTGGTAGAAGGGTCGACGAAATGTCAGGTAGATGTCAGCTTCGTTGTCGCACGCGGCGGAGCCAGCGCGTCGGCTAGCGCGTCAGAGGGGCGATCGCGCGCACCACGGCGTCGACGGCAAGTCCTGCTTTCGCGGCGTCTTCGACGCGCATGATGATTTTGCCCTTGAAGCCGTATTCGGTGACTTCTGAGAAGAAGATCTTGGGGTCTTGCGTGACGGGGGACACTTCTTCCGCCGCCGCTTTCGATGCGACGAGCAGTTCGGATTTCACATCATCCATGGGCCTGTCTCCGACGACGGCGAAGGGGATGTTGATCTGGTTTACAGGCGGCAGCTGGACGAGCGATGTCTTCGAGATGATCGAATTAGGGATGATCACCGTTTCGCCGCGTGCGTTGGTGATGGTGGTGTGGCGCCAGCTGACGTCCTGAACGACGCCCGTCTCGGTGCCGACTTCGATGTTGTCGCCGGGGCGAACGATTCCCATGAAGGTGACCTGGATGCCGCCGATGAGGTTGGACAGCGTGTCCTGGAAGCCCAGCGAGATGGCGATACCGCCGACGCCCAGGGCCGTGATCAAGGCGTTGGGGTTGATGCCGAAGCAGGAGTCCAGGATGATGCTGCCGCCGATGATCCATATGACGGCGCGGGCGATATTGACGATGATGCTCGACGAGGGCAGCGGATTGCTGTCGCGATTAAGCAGCGCTCGCAAGCCTTTGACCACCACGTGCGATACGCCGAAAGTGGCAGCCGCCAGCACTACGGTCCAGAAGATGTCCCGCACCCACTCCTGGGAGGCTATTTCGATGATCTGAGAGACCAATGCGTCCATGATACTCCTTTGCGCGACGAATGGATTTTGCGCGGTCGGATTCGACGGGAAGAAAGCATAGCATGCCGTCGCGCACGGGGTTTCCCGCCTCCTTTACCATGGAAATAAAACATGTTGCATGCCGGAGCCCTCGATGCCGTCTTATCGGTTTCGACGGCGCCGTCGGACGCCGAAACCACTCTCCATGGACGATGGCTACGCCCGGATGCGTGATCGAACGGTGCCGTTTCTTGCAAAAAGCGTGGAACGCGCCTTTTCGGATCATGTTTTATGTCGGTGGGGGAAGGGCCCTGTGATACAATGCAACGGCTTGTCAGCGACGGCTGACGGCCCCGTCTCGAATCCGCGAGCGGGTAGATAACTGTAGGCCCCCGAGACATGTTGAATTCAACCACCATGACGAAGGGTCCCCGTGCTTGAAAGGGGTCCGTTTTGACCGAAATCAAGAACACGTCCGTCATCGACTTCGAGGACATCTCCGACGACCTGATGAACGAGATGATCGATGGCACCCTGACCGACTTCGACGAAGGCGATCTGGTCAAGGGCACTGTCGTGAAGCTCGAGCATGACGAGGTTCTGCTCGACATCGGGTTCAAGAGCGAAGGCGTCATTCCTTCCCGTGAGCTCTCCATCCGCAAGGATGCCGATCCCTCCGATATCGTCGCTCTCGGCGACGAAATCGAGGCCCTCGTCCTGCAGAAGGAAGATAAAGACGGTCGTCTGATCCTGTCCAAGAAGCGTGCCGAGTACGAGCGCGCTTGGATCCAGGTCGAAGAGAAGTTCAAGGCCGGCGAGGTTGTTACCGGCGAGGTTATCGAAGTCGTCAAGGGTGGCCTCATCCTCGACATCGGCCTGCGCGGCTTCCTGCCTGCTTCCTTGGTCGATCTTCGTCGCGTCAAGGATCTGGATATGTATCTGGGTACCGAGATCGAGGCCCGCGTCATCGAGATGGATCGCAACCGCAACAACGTCGTTCTGTCCCGCCGCGTGCTGCTGGAGGAGGGCCGCAAGAACGAGCGCGCCGAAATCCTCTCCAAGCTCGCCAAGGGTATGCGCCTCAAGGGCACCGTTTCCTCCATCGTGGACTTCGGCGCCTTCGTGGACCTGGGCGGCATCGACGGTCTGGTTCACATCTCCGAGCTTTCTTGGAACCACGTAAACCATCCCTCCGAGGTCGTCAAGGTCGGCGACGAGGTGGAGGTCGAGGTTCTCGACGTCGATCTGCAGCGTGAGCGCATCTCGCTCGGCCTGAAGCAGACCACCGAGGATCCGTGGCTGAAGCTCGTCGAGTCCTATCCCGTGGGCTCCATCGTCGACGGCAAGGTCACCAAGATCGTTCCGTTCGGCGCCTTCATCGAGCTCGGCTCCAACGTCGAGGGCCTGGTTCACATCTCCGAGATGGCTGCCAAGCACATCGACACCCCGGCTCAGGTCGTTAAGGTCGGCCAGGAGGTCAAGGTCAAGGTCATGGAGATCAACCCCGACCGTCGTCGCATCAGCCTGTCCATGAAGGCTGCTGCCGACGAGCTGGGCTTCGAGATCGAGGTCGACGAGTCCATCCAGGCTCCC
>NZ_CAUHPG010000034.1 GCF_959608125.1 uncultured Slackia sp. | reverse complement strand
GCAGATGAGCCTGTCGGGCGTGCGCGACATGAGCCTGATCCTCACGCCGCCCGACAACCGTCGTCCCGTGGACGTGCATGTGGGCGAGTGGGATGTCGACGTGGTGAGCGACGCCATCAGGCGCGAGCTGAATCGCGGCGGACAGGTGTATTACGTGAGCAATCGCGTGCGCACGATCGAAGAGGCGGTCGCGCGCGTGGGCGCGGCGGCGGCCGAGGCGCGCGTGGGCGTGGCGCACGGCAAAATGAGCAAGGAAGAGCTCGAGCGCGTGATGGAGGATTTCTCCGCCGGCGCGATCGACGTGCTGGTGGCCACCACGATTATCGAAAGCGGCATCGATAACCCGCACACCAACACGCTCATCATCGAGGATTCGCAGCGTCTGGGACTGGCTCAGATGTATCAGCTCAAGGGGCGCGTCGGCCGCAGCTCGCAGCAGGCCTATGCCTACTTCATGTTCCCCGAAAACGTCAGCCTGACCGAGGAGGCCATGGCGCGTCTCGACGCGATCAACGAGCACCGCGATTTGGGCAGCGGCATGCGCGTCGCCATGCGCGACCTGGAGATTCGCGGCGCAGGCAGCCTTTTAGGCGCCGAACAGAGCGGCAATATGAGCGGCGTGGGCTTCGATCTGTTCGCGCAGATGCTCAGTCAGGCGGTCTCCGACGCTCGCGAGGGAAAGCCCGACGCGGGCGAGGGCCTGCCGCCGGCGCTGTCCGACATCACGGTGAACATGCCGGTGCATACGTATATCCCCGAGGAATACGTGCCCGATGCCGACGAGCGCGTGCTGCTGTACCGCAAGCTCGCGTGCGCCGAGGTTCCCGAAACCGTCGACGAGCTGCTCGAGCAGACCAAGCAGCGCCACGGCGCCATGCCGCAGGCGTGCGAGAACATGTTCGCGAAGTCGCGCCTGCGCGCCTGGGCGTCCGAGCACGGCGTGAAGCTGATCAGCTCTTCGGGCGGCAAGGTGACGATCGAGCCGATCGACGTGGGTCGCGACGCGTTGACGCCGCTGCGGCGCTACGGGGCGCGCTACGTCGCGCAGACGTCCAAGCTGTCCGTGCCCGTGAAATACTTCGACCTCGGCGAAGAGCACAGCTTGATCGAAGCCGTCGAGGGCCTTGTGCGCGATTTGGTCGAAGGCGTGGCGCCGCGCGCGGGAAAGACCCGATGAGCGCGCAGAGGGAGTCGCGCGGCGCGATGTCGCCGAAAAGCAGCGGCCAGGCGGCGGCGAAGCCCAAGGCGGCTAAGGCATCGCAGGCGAAAACGTCGTCGAAGGCCGCGGCCGGCAAGGCGTCTTCGCCTGCGAAGACGACGGCGGCGAACAAGACGGCCGCGAAGGCTCGGACGGCCAAGGCGGCATCGTCGAAAACGTCGCCCGCAAAGCCCGCGGCGAAGGCGAAGAAAGTCCCTGCGCGCGCGGCGGCCCGGACGAAGGCGCCTGTCGCCGGGAAGAAGGCCGCTCCTGCGAAGGCTGTTTTCGGCGGGCGACCTTCGGGCGGTTTCGTGAAGCGCGGCGTGCGCGCGTTCACACGTTCGTACCTGGTGCGCTTCACTACGGAGCTCGCCGTGGTGGTCGCGGCGGTCTTCATAGCCGCAAGCGCGTTTTCGGCGCAGTCGAACGCGCCCGTCACGCAGCGCGCCGACGGCCTGCCCGTCTACATCACCGACGAGATGATCGACACGGCGCGCGCGATGCAGCACGAATACGGCCATCCGGCCGGCTGCACGATCGCGCAGATCATCCAAGAAAGCGGCCAGGGAACGACGCTGTCGATGCTCGCGGAGCGCGACAACAACCTCTTCGGCATGAAATGGGTCGATTCGTTCGCGGGCAAGCACGGCGTGGTGGGCCCGGTGGAGTGGGGGACCGACGAAGAATACGACGGCAAGACGGTCGCGATCAAGGACGCCTTCATCGAGTTCGAATCGAAGAAGGCCTGCATCGAATTCCGTTCGAGCGTCTTTCTGCAGTCTTCGACGTATGCCGACAACGCCACGATCCGCCGCGCTATCGAGACGCGCAATTCGGCGCTGATGGCGTGGGGGCTGCAGGACGCGGGATGGGCCACCGACAGCTCGTACGCCGAGCATCTCGTGGCCGTCATGGACCGCTACGACCTCTATCGCTTCGATTCGTAAAGGCGCGGCCTTCGGGCTGCGCCTTTTTCATTCGCTCAGAACGCGAACCTGTCGGACGGCTTCGCCGGGGCCGCGGCTTCGCGCCGCTGCATGAGGCACCCCAGCGCCTCGGCGGCATGCGCTTTCCTGAGCTGCTCGCACTGGAAGAGGAAGCGCCCTTCGTCTTCGTAGAATCCCGCATCGGCCAGGCGCTCGATCGCGCGGCGCGAGCGGCGCTCGGCGACGAGCGTGCAGGCTGCTTCCGCGTTTTTCTCGAGCTGGCGCGCGAACGACGCCGCCGTGTCGCCATGGACGGCGGCTTTTCCCGCCAGCCGCTCGATGAGCGCCTGGGTCTTGGTCAGAAACGCCCGGTCGCCCGCGAGCAGCTCGTCGTAGACGCGCATGTCGAAGGGGACGGCGAAGCATGCGTCGTCGGCCGTGCCCTCGACGCGTTCGATGCCCGCCCCTTCGCCTTCGCGATAGGCCGTCGGCTCGAAAAGCCCGCGCACGCCCGCAGGAACGTAGGCCACGGTGTCCAGCGCGTCGAGACGGATCCATCCGCCCGCAAACGAACGCTCGCCGATTGTGCGCACGCCGCGCGGGATGCGCGCGATGCAGCCTTCCGCCGCATGCATGAAGCATCCTCGCCCGATGCGCTCCACGTTCTCACCGATCGCGATGCGCTCGGCCCCTTCGCATATGTTGCCGTCTTCCACGTCTTTTACCTGCGACGATATGACGACCGACGTCGCTTTTGCCGGCAGCGCGCGCCGTCCGATGCGCACGAGGGGCGCACCGTCGACGGCGTCGGGCGTTACGGCGACCGTCTTTTCGGCCGACGTGGCCACGAGCAATGCGCCTTCGTCGTCGAAATCGAACACGTCGCCGTCGACGATCCGGTAGGCGGGAGAGACCGCTCTGCGCTCGGCTTCTTTCAGCACGCGCGCGAAAGGGCCTTCGTTGCTTCTGATCCAGAGAAGCGCGGGGTCGATGTCGTCGCGCGCTTCTTCCAGGCCGTCGGGGCAGACGATGCGCTTCGGCGGGTCGGGGGTGTGCAGGAAGGCGTCGTGGCGGATGCATCGCACGCCCGGGCGCACCTCGACGCATTCGCCGTACGGATAGGCCTGCGCGATCAGCGTGTGGCCGTCGTGCGAATACAGCGAGCCGTCTTCGGCGAACAGCGCCGCATTGTCGGGGTGCACGCGGTATTCCACGCTATCGGGGTAGCGCGTGAGCTTGCTCCACTGCACCGGGCGCGCGCCGAAGCGTTCGAGGGTCGACGGTATGGCCAAATGTTCGAAGCACAGGGGCGAAAGCGATCGATCGGCGGTCTCGCGCATGCCTTCGGGCAGCACGAGCAGGCGCAACCCGATGCCGTAGGAAAGCCAGGGGCGGAAGGCGTCTGCCGCGATGCGCACCAGGGGCACGCCTGCGATCGTTGCCGGCAGGCGCAGGATAAGGCCCGCGTCGGGTAGTCCGGCATCGCGCGCGAGCGAGTGCAGGTCGGCTGCCAACAGGGCGCATCCGTCGGATTCGGGCCACAGCGCCAGCGCGCAGCCTTCGCCCGCAAGCGCGGCCGCGGCGGCGCCGTCGAGATGCAGCGGCTCGGCGCAGCGGCGCACGAGCTCGTCGATGGGCGTGGTCTCGTCGAAGAACAGGATGTCGGAAAGCGCTTCGCGTACGGCGTCGTTCATATGGTCCTCCCTATGCACGGATGCAGGCGAATGCCGGACGCGACCATGGTAACGCACCCGTGACGTTTCGGGGCCTTCGCCGCCGTGCTCTTCTGCGATGCGCCGTTGCGCTATGATGCCCTCGACAAGGTCGTTTCACGAGAAGGGCGGCGGGTATGGCGCTTGGCGAACACGACGGCGCGCTCGATCGCGTCGAAGAGCGGGGCGCGGCGGACGGCCGCTACACGGAGCTTTCCTGCGAGCTGCTCGATTATGCGAAGGAAACGCTGCTGGTGGCGTTGCGGTTTCTCGAGCCCGCGATATCGCGGCTCGAGTGCATGCCTGCGCCCGGCTCGTTGTTCGCGACCGACGGCGCGGCGATCTATTACGACCCCGAGCGCACGGTGCGCGCGTTTTCCGAAGAGCCTGCGCGCCTTTCGCGCGACGTCTTGCATATGACGATGCACTGCTTGTTCCGCCATCCGTTCTCCAACGCGGCGTTTCGCCCCGCGCTGTGGGATCTGGCCTGCGATATGGCGGTGGAAAGCTGCATGAACGATCTGGGCCTTTCCGAAATCGCATGTCGCCGTGTCGCGCAGCAGGAACCGATCTGCGCGCGCGTGTGCACCGGCATGCCGTTCGTCACGGCCGAGTCGCTTTATTATCGGCTGGTCGACGAGGGCGTCGCCGACGAGGAGGCGATCGACTTGCGCCGCGCTTTTTTCGTCGACGACCATGCGCTGTGGGTGCGCGGCACGGCCGCTCGCGATGCGCGGCCCGCGGCGGAAGGCGGTTCCGACGGGCTGTTCCCGCAGCCTGAAGCCGACGGCGCCGCCCGTGCGAACGCAGGCGGCAAGGACGCGCGCGACGACGGCGACGACGCCAGCGACGAGGCCCCCGACGAGGGCATGCGCGATCCGGGCGACGCCGCGCCCGAGTTCGCCGACGATGCGCTAGCATCGATGATGCTGTCCTACGCCTCGGCGGCTCGCGTGGACGCGCTCGAGGCGGCCGAGTCGTGCTACGGCGCGGGAGGCGTTCCGTCTCCCGACGTCGCCGCGATGGGCAAGCCCGAGCCGCAGCAGCGCACGCGCCCTCTGCCGACCGATTCGTTCAACGAGGCCATGCAGACGCGCTGGCGCGAGATATCGCTGCGCGCCGACGTGGCGCTCGATGACTTCTCCCAGCTCTGGGGCGCGTTCGGCGGCGAGTTCTCCATGGCGCTCAAGCGCTCCAACACAGAGCGGGTCGATTACGGCGAATTCCTGCGCCGGTTCGTGTCGCGCGACGAGCAGATGGCCGTCAACGACGAAGAATTCGACTACGTGTATTACTGCTACGGGCTGGAGCGCTACGGCAACATGCCCCTGATCGAGCCGCTGGAATACGCCGACGACGGCCGCATCCGCGATTTCGTGATCGCGATCGACACGTCGGCTTCGACGAAGGGCGACACGGTGGCCGCGTTCGTCGAGCGCACCTGCGACATCCTGGAAGACGCGGGCATGTTCTCGGACGCGCTCAATCTGTATCTGATCCAATGCGACGCGCAGATCCAAGACGTCGCCCGCATCACGAGCCGTGCCGACGCGCGCGCCTGGGCCGACAGCCTCGAAATCAAAGGCCTCGGCGGCACGGATTTCCGACCCGTGTTCTCCTACATCGACGACCTGATGGACGCGGGCGAGCTGGCGCATTTGAAGGGGCTTCTGTATTTCACCGACGGGCAGGGGGCCTACCCGCGCTCGAAACCGCGCTACGACGTGGCGTTCGTCTTGACCGACGAGGCCTACGTCGAAGAACCCGACGTGCCCCCGTGGGCGTTGCGCGTCAAGATCGGTTCCGGGGAATTCCGCACAGGCGATAAGGAGGGCATGCGATGAATATCCGCCAGGCGAAAGAAGAGGTGGCCCGCGCGGTCGAGGTCTACCTCGCCAAAGACGAGAACGGCTCGTATCTCATTCCCATCGAGCGGCAGCGTCCGCTGTTTCTGATCGGCGCGCCCGGCGTGGGCAAGACCGCCATCATGGAGCAGGTGGCGCGCGAGATGGGCATCGGGCTGGTGAGCTATTCCATGACGCACCACACGCGCCAAAGCGCCCTCGGCCTGCCGTATATCGCCGAGCGCTCCTTCGAGGGCGAGACGTTCAGCGTGTCCGAATACACGATGAGCGAAATCATCGCGTCGGTCTATGAGGCCATGGCCGAAACGGGCAGGAAGGAAGGCATCCTGTTTTTGGACGAGATCAACTGCGTCTCGGAAACGCTCACGCCCGCCATCCTGCAGTTTTTGCAGTACAAGGTGTTCGGCCGTCACCAGGTGCCGCAGGGCTGGGTGGTGGTCACGGCCGGCAATCCGTCCGAGTACAACCGCAGCACGCACGATTTCGACGTGGCCACGTGGGACCGCCTCAAGCGCATCGACGTCGAGCCCGATTACGAGGCATGGAAGGCCTATGCGCTCGCATCGCGCGTGCATCCGGCCATCATCGCGTACCTCGATGCGGAGACTTCCGATTTCTACCATATCGAGGCCACGCTCGACGGCAAGGCGTTCGTCACGGCCCGCGGCTGGGACGACCTGTCGCGCGTGATGCGCGTCTATGAAGCGCGCGGCATTCCCGTGACCGAGCGCCTGATCGCCCAGTACGTGCAGGATGCGCGTACGGCCAAGCGCTTCGCGGTGTATTACGACCTGTTCAACAAGTACCGATCCGACTACCAGATCGACGCGATCTTGGAAGGCGAGGCCGAAGAGCATGTGGTCGAGCGCGCCAAGGCGGCGCCGTTCGACGAGCGCGTGGCGCTTGTCGGCCTGCTGTCCAGCTCGCTTGCGGGCCGCCTGCACGCCGTCATGCTGCAAGATGCTGCGACCGACCTGGCCTTCGCGGCCGTGAAGGCGGTGGCGCAGGATTGCGAGGACGGCCGGGCCGATGCCGCCGATGTGCGCGCCGCTTGTTCGGCCGCCGCGATCGGTTACGACGCCCGTGCGAAGGAGGGCCGCGAGAGCAGGCTCATGTCCACCGACGAGGGCTCGTCGCTTATGACGGCTGCGCGCTTCCTGCGCGCGATGGCCGACGAGGCGGCTCCGGTCGATCTTGCGCAGGCGAAGGGGCGCTTCGGCGCATATGCGCAAGAGCTCGACGACACGGTGGCGGCCGCGCAGCATGCGCTCGACCGCGCCTATGCGTTCTTGGACGAAGCGTTCGGCATCGGCAAAGAGACGCTGCTGTTCACCACGGATATTTCGGCGGACGCATCGGTGGTTTCCTTCATCGGCCGCTACGGTTCGGAAAGCTATCGGGCCCACAGCCGCGACTTGATGCTCGAAGAGCGCGCCGCAGCGCTGCAGGAGCGCGCGATGAAGGCGGCCGAGGCGCGATAGCGCGCGCCGCAGGGTCTCGGACGGGAAACGTATGGCGCCCGATGGCGGTTTGCCCCGCCTTCGGGCGCTTCGGCGTCATGCGGGCCCCTTCGCGTCGGTTTTTTGACGATTTGCGCACGAAATATGCAGTTGGCGGTCTTTTTCGCGGGCTTCGTTCTATTGTTGTCAGCATAATGCCAGGTCGGAAATGGATGGATGCGCTTCCGGGAGGCCGGAACCTCGAAAATCCGCTCTTTTAAGACCGCCAACTGCAAAAAAGATGCACGAACTGGCTTATTTCACGAAGAAAGGACGGCTATGGCCGATAACGTGTTCCAATTCCCCGCGTCGAAAGCGGCGGGCGCGCCCGATTTCTCGAAAAGCGTCTTCCAGGTGAAGGCGACGCTTCTGTATATCGAACCTGCCATCTGGCGCCGCTTCCTCATCCCCGCCGACGACACGTTCTTCATGCTGGGCGACGCGGTGCTGGGCGCCTTCGATTGGAGCGGCGAATACGGCTTCTATTTCCGCAAGGGCGGCATGTTCTTGGACGACCCGTTGCTCATGGAGCGCAACGCCACGATGCCTCGCATGAAGGGCGAGGTGCACGTGGGCGCCGACGACAAGAAGATCTGCGAGCTCATGAAGCCGGGCGACAAGGCGTCGTTTTTCTACGACATGGAAGACTATTGGGAAATCGAGGTCGAAATCGAGCGCGTGGTGCGCGATGACGAGGCGGCGTTCCCGTTCATGCCGGTGTGCTTGGACGGCGCGCGCCAGGCGCCTCCCGAGGGCGTCGGCGGCACGGTTGGCTACGTCGATTTCTGTCGCGTGCTCGACAATCCGCTCGACGCGCGCTATCGCGAGACGCGCGATTGGCTGGGCCTGCGTGCGGGCGAGCGCTTCGATCCCGAGCAGTTCAGCATCTTCGACGTGAACGCCTCGTACGCGATTGAAACGATCGACGATTACGAAAAGGAAATCCTGCCCGATAACGAGGCCGACCTTCGTGAATTCTGCAAGATGCTGCTGGCCGAGAAGATGTCTATGCATGCGTGCGCTGAAGTGGGCATGCGCACGATGGAGGACCTGAAAGAGGGGCGGCAGGAGTAACGCGACGAGCCGCGGTTCGCGGCCGCTGGTGAAAATGATGCCTCGGCGCTCTCAAAAAGGAGTACCATGAAGGAAAGAATTCGAACGCGACAAGAGAAAGCGTGGTGGCAAGCATGAAGCTGGCAATTCCTTCGATGGGCGAGGGCGGTCTGGACGCGGTTCGCTCGGGTCATTTCGGTCATAGCGATTGCTTCACGATGGTCGACATCGAAGACGGCGAAATCAAAGAGGTCTCTGTCGTGTCCAATCCTCCGCACGAAAGCGGCGGATGCCTGCGTCCGGTGAGCATCCTTTCCGACGCCGGCGCCGACGCCATCGTGGCGGCCGGCATGGGCATGCGTCCCATGCAGGGTTTTGCCCAGGCGGGCATCACGGTGTTCTACGACGCCGAGACCCCGGGCGTGGGCGACGTCGCCAAGCGCGCCGCTGCGGGAGAGCTTCCCGCTATGGGTCCCGAGCACGCCTGCCATCACTAGGAAGCGTTTCGGGCGCCGCTCATATTCGCACTGGATGAAGAACCGCCGCGCAGGCTGCATGCCGCGCGGCGGTTTTGCTGTGTAAGGGCTATCCGCGCTTCGATCCTTGGCGTCGGATGCCGCCCTTGTGGCCGCAGGCCTTGTTGGGGCCGATGCCTTTGGATGCGTGCGCGCCGCCGAAAAACTGCCTGCCGAGGTTCTGCTTTTTCGGCAGAGGAGGCAGCGGCGGGCGCCCTGCGGTCGCGCGCTCGCTCATCGCGCGTTCTCGATCCAGGACACGAGCGCCTCGGCGTCGTCGAAGATTTCGCAAGCGGCACGCCAGTTCGACGAATTCAGGCCGCGTGCGCAGGCGTCGTCGAGCAGGGCGGCCAGCGGCTTGAAGAAGCCGTCCACATCCAGCAGGGCGCTGGGGGCGTTCAGCTCGCCAGCCTTCACGCGCGAAATCACGCTGAAGAACTCGTCGAAGGTGCCAAGGCCGCCCGGCAGCGTGACGAAGGCGTCGGAAAGCTCCACCATACGCTCTTTGCGGGCGGACAGGTCGGCCGTGCATTCTTCCTCGATGCCCGTGACCACGGCGCGGCCCTTGGCGCTCAGGCCCTTCGTGGTGACGCCCATCACGCGGCCGCCCGCCTCTACGGCGGCGCGGGCGCTGGCGCCCATGAGGCCCATGTCGTAGCCGCCGAACACCAGCGTGTGTCCGCGGCCGGCAATCGCGCGTCCAAGCGCCGCGGCGGCGTCGAGGTAGATGTCGTCGAGGTGGTTCGACGACGAGCAGAAAACGCAGATGTTCATAGGTCGGTTCCTTTCGTATCGGTCGCCGCGCGTCGGGCGCGGCCGGGTTTCGGTTCGTATCGTCGCCTTTCGCGGCCGGCTTCGGGGCGGCCTGCGGGGTCCCCCGAAGCCGCTCTTGGGCTTACTCGTCCAGCGTGCGCTTCTGGTACAGGCCCGCATCGGCGAAGCCCAGCTTGCGGTAGTACTCGCGCGTGCCCACGGAGCTGATCACGTTGACGGCTTCGTAGCCCGCCTCGCGCGCCATGGAACAGGCGGTTTCCACCAGCGTGCGGCCCAGGCCCAGATGCTGCGCGCCCTTGCTCGTGGCATGCAGTTTGGCGGCGGCGCCGTAGACGTGCACTTCGCGGATCATGGACTCGCCTTCGCCGATCGGCAGCCCGTCGCGCGCGGCTACGGCATCGGGCTTCGGCAGCGACAGGCGCAAGAACCCGGCGATGCGGTTATCGGGCGTGACCCATTGCAAAAAGCGCTCGGTCGAAACGGACGTGCCGTATTCCACCATGTGCAACGACAGCTCGCCCGTGTCGGTGGCGCGGTTGTTGATTTCGCGGTAGCGGATGTCGGACACCTGGCTACCGTGGCCGGTTTGCTCGATGTGGCGCTCCACCATCTGGCGCAGGTTGGTCTTCTTGTTGCCCGCCATGATGTCGCTTGCCGAAATGTCTCTGATCATGCGCGAGATGCGCATGTAAGGCGGCGTGACCAGTGTGTCATGCGAAAGCACGTCGATCAGTTCGTCTTCGGAATACGGGCGCCAGCTGCCGTCTTCGTAATGCTTCACCAGGCCCGTGCCGTCCACGAGCGCGCACGGATAGATCTTCACCTCGTCGGGCAGATAGCGCGCGTCGGTCACGAAGGCCTCGTAGTCGCGCTTGTCGGCTGCGGGCGTGGCGCCATACAGGTTGGCCATGAAGTGCGCATGGATCTTGAAGCCGAACAGGCGCAGCAAGGCGAAGGCCTCGGCGATGCGCTCGGGGCCGATGCGGCGGTTGTTGGCGGCCAGCACGGCGGGGTTCAGGCTCTGCACGCCGATCTGCACTTTGGTGCAGCCGAAGCGGCGCAGCATGGTGCAGGTGTGCGCGTCGATCGCGTCGGGGCGCGTTTCCACCACCAGGCCCACCACGCGGCTGGTCGCGCGCTCGTTTTCGCGCTGCAGGGCTTCAAGTTCTTCGATCGTCGCGCGCTGCATGGCCACCGCGCGCTGCCAGCCTTCGTGGCCGGCGTACAGATCGCGCACCACGGCGTTGAACGATGCGCCGCGGCCGATCGCTTGCTGGGCGTCGTGGGCGAATGCGGCAAGGGCGGCGCCGTCGCAGGAAACGCCCGCTTCGGCGTAGAAGGCGCGGCGCGCTGCCGCTTGGTCGGCGGCGTCCACGCCGTCGTTGAGCGCGCGGAACAGCTCGGCTATGAACCAGGTCTGGTAGGCGGCGGGGTAATCGGTCCAGGTGCCGCCCAGCACGATTAGCTCGATCTTGTCGATAGGGTGGCCCATCTGGTAGAGCGCGCGCAGGCGCGACGCCACCTGCAGATACGGGTCGAAGCAGTTGCGCTCGGCGCGCTGGCAGGCGGGTTCGTCGTGCAGGTAGCTTTTCGGCATGCGCACGTCGTTGGGGCAGTACAGGCAATCGCTGCCGCAGCTCCAGGGCTTGGTGATCACGGTAATCGTGGCCACGCCCGATGCGGTGCGGCGCGGCTTCATCTGCAGCGCCGCGATCAGCGCGCGCTCGTCGGCGTCGTCGAGCCCCCATGTCGCCACCGTTTCGGGCGCGCGGTTCTTCAGTGCGAAGTAATAGGGCAGCAGCTGCTTTTTCGCGAAGTGGTCTTCGTTGCGCGTGCGATTTTGATTGTGTTCGTGCAGGATGCGGGCGAGCACCTTGTGGTCCACCTCGGTGCCGCGGCGTATCTCTTCGATGATTTCAAGCAGAATGGTATCCATGCCTGTCAGTCTATCGTAGAATCGCAGGCGATTCTTATGGATATGAAGACCGCCGAAATACTCTGCAACGTGACATCCGATTTCTATCGCGCGCAAGCCGCGTCGTTTTCCGCGACGCGCACGTCGCCGTGGCACGGGTGGCGGCGCTGCGTGGCCGCGATGGCCGAAGCATTGGGCGTTACGGATTGTGTCGAAGGTGGAATCGTCCACGGCGAAGCGGCGGCCGACGGCGGCGTAGGCGAAGGCGCGCGCCGTGCGGCCGATGCAGGCGTGCGACCTGGCGTGTCCGTGTTCGACCTGGCATGCGGAAACCTGCGCTTCGAGCGCTACCTCGCAGAGGCGTTGCCGCATGCATGCGTGCGTGCGTACGCGGTTGATAGCTGCGACGAGCTGGCGGCCGATGCGGGCGGTCTGGAAATCCCCGTGACCTACGAATCGTCCGACATCGTGGGCGGTTTGATCGCGGGAGCGCCGTTGCACGAGCTGCATCATGCGCCGCAGGTCGATATGGCCGTGTCGTTCGGTTTTCTGCATCATGTGCCGGGCGAAGATTTGCGCGTACGCGTGCTGGACGGGCTGATCGACGCGGTGCGCCCTGGAGGATGCGTGGCCGTGTCGCTTTGGCAATTCATGAACAACCCCACGCTGGCGGCGAAGGCCTGTGTGGCGCATGCCCAGGCAGGCGAAGCGCTCGGTCTTGCGGCCGATGCGTTCGACGAAGGCGACTATCTGCTGGGCTGGAAAAACGTCGAAGGCGCCTGGCGCTATTGTCACCATTTCTCTGATGAGGAAGTAGACCGCCTGGTTAACGCCGTATCAACGCGCGCGCATTTGGTCGACATGTTCGAAGCCGACGGCCGCACCGGTGCGATGAATAAATATCTGGTGCTGCAGAGGCGTCGATAGAGCCTGCTGGCAAGCGCGGCTTTTATAGATGAGTGTTTACCGGCGGCAGCGAGTCGATCCGTGCGGCTTGGGCTTGGAAATGACGGTTCGAGCTTTAGGGCACAGTTCGCTTGAGCAGAGGTCCTTTGCGCGATGCTGGGCGATGCATGGAAGCCGAAACGAAAGGAACCCCGCGGGTGCGGGGTTCCTTCGCGTTGGGCCGGATGCGGGGCGGGTCTATTCGACCGTCGCATCCACCCAGATGGTGGCGGCGGTGATGCCGCCGGTCTTTTTCGAAATCACCGGCTTGGGCCCCAGGCGGCTGAACACGCCGGTGAAGCGGCCGTTGTATAGGTACAGGCCCGACAGGTTGGTGTAGGGCTGCGCCTCGGCCGTGTAGTCGGCCTTTTCGCCGCGCAGGGGAATGGCCTGCGTGCGGTGCGGGGTGCAGTAGTGCTGCACGATGAACGGGGCGCCCGCCGCGCCGTTCGCGTACGTGTCGATGATCCGCGCCCATTCCTCGTCCGAGAAATCAAGGCCCGCGTACACGTCTTTGCTGCCGTAGGCGTCCACGGGCTTGATGATCCATGCCGCGCGCTCGCGCTTCACGGCGTCAAGATCAACCTCGTCGCTGTTCAAAAACGCCGTGAACGGCACGGTGGCTTCCACGAAAGCGTTTTCTTCGTCGGTCAGAAGCGCCTTGGTCTCGGGCTTGAACAGCACCTGGAAGATCTGCTTGTCGTGCACCAGGTGGCCGGCGAAGCTGCCGATCAGCGCCACCTTGCGGGCGCGCACGGCTTCGATCAAAGGCTGCGACGCCTCCCAGTTGTCGATGATGTCGTTGGTCACGCTGCGGCGCCAGATCGCATCGATCGGCGCATCGTCGCGGCCGTAGAACGCCTTGCGGCCGATCAGGCGGCCGTCTTCGAAGGCCAGGTCGCGCACGTCGTAGACCGAGCATTCCACGCCGCGCTCGGCGAACAGCTTCGCGAAGATCTTGAACTCTTCGGTGATGGCGTTTTCCAGAAAGTCCACGATGGCGATGTGCGGGTGCTCGACCTTGAACGTATAGGTGTCGTAGATCGAGAGGAATTCGTCCACCCAGCCGCCGAAGAGCGCCGCATCGCACGTGGTCAGGCTGTGCTCGCGCGCGAAGGCCTGGTAGGCGGGGCAGTTCTGCATGCTGGCCGTGATCTCGCGGTTCTCGTTCATGCCGCTGGAACCGTCGGCGTTGAATTCGCAGAACTTCGCCGTCATGGCGTCTTCGTCCAAGAACATGTCGACGCGGGCGAACGGCAGCACCGCGTCGTAGTCGCGCGGCAGCAGAATCAGGTCGACCAGGCGCTCGTCCATGTCGTAGACGTGGCGGTATGCGGGGTTGTTCAGGTACTCGTTCATCACCTTCACCAGGATGCGGTGGGTGGTTTCCGAGGCGTTCTTGAAGTAGTCGTAGGTTTCCTGGTCGAAGAAGCGCGGCACGTACGACGAGTTCACCACGGTGCCGTGATAGATCGCCGTGGAGTGCTCCATGTGTTCGCGCGCGGCGTGCTTGCCGGCCGCGTCGCCCTGAAGGGCGTCCACGTGCGCCAGGTATTCGTCGGTGTAGGCTTTGTTGAGGGTCATGGCTGCTCCTCTCGTCTAGGACAGGGAAGGTTCTACGGCGGCGGTGCCGGGTCCGTCGGGCAGAAGCTCGGCGAGGCTTGCTCCCACGAGTTCGATCGATGCCGTGGGACAGGCCGCCACGCATGCGCCGCATCCGATGCAGTAGCGCGCGTCGTAGGAAAGGCTGCCGTTTTCGGGGTCGGCCATGCGTGCGCCCGTCGGGCACGTTTTCGTGCAGTCGAGGCATTCGACGCACGAGGCATGGTTCGTGGCGCTCACCGTCACATCGATGCCGGCGGCCGCTTCGGGCTTGGCGACGATCGTTTCCAACAGCATGCGGCGGCGCGGCTGCATGGTGCGCTTGCTGCGGCCGTTTTCGGCGAACTCGTTGATCACGTCGCCTTCGGTCAGGTTCAGCATATCCTGCATGCGCTTGCGCTCTTTCTTGCGGTACACGTCTTTGAGCGTGTCCGAATTCTTCAGGCGGCGCTTGCCCGAGATGATGTCGATCGCGTCGTTTTTCGCGCTGTCGAACGCCTCGCGGCGGCCGAACTCGTCGCGCGCGATCGAGGCGGCGTCTTCTTCCAGTTCGGGGATTTCGCGGTCGAAGCGCACGGCGCCGCCGCTCCACGTTTCGGCCATTTCGACCGCGCGGGTGAACAACAGCTCGCCGCGGCCGGCCGCGCGCGGGCAGTCTTCGCAGTACTTCAGGTCGCAGGCGATGCACAGGGGCGCGTTTTGCGCCAGCAACAGCGCCCACAGCTCGGGCGGCATGCATGCCAGGCACGGCAGCACCGTGACGTTTTTAGCCGGCGTGAATCCGGGAAAAACGTTTTCTTTGCAGGTCAGATACACGATTTCGCCGCGCATGGCCACGCGTCGCAGGTGTTCGTACAGACGCAGGGTCGTGGTGGTCGACGACGTGAACGCGTCGCAGACGCCCATGCACACGCCGCACTGCGTGCAGGCCTGCTCATCGATGACGGGAAGCCCCGTTTCGCCATCGAAAGAGATGGCGGAGGCGGGGCAGG
Organism: uncultured Slackia sp.; assembly: GCF_959608125.1. GTDB lineage: Bacteria > Actinomycetota > Coriobacteriia > Coriobacteriales > Eggerthellaceae > Slackia. The sequence goes on along the minus strand of NZ_CAUHPG010000034.1, from coordinate 315 downwards.
CTATGCGGCAACGCTCGCAGGAGGCTCCGTGCGGGCGTACGCAATGCGTATCGACGGTGATCATCTTCATGGGGCGGTTCCTTATCGGATGCTTGTCGGGTTGCAGGCGTCGGGCTTCGGGGAAGCGAGGGCGCCTGCGGGATACGAAAACGCCCCGCCGCAGACCGAGCCGCGGCGGGGCGGGCGATGGTTCGCCTTTAGGCGGAGAACACCTCGGCCAGGACGGAGTCGATGCGGGCGATCACGTCGGCGCGGTCCAAAAGCTCGATGCTTTCGAACAGCGGCGGCGAAACCATGTTGCCGCACACGGCCACG
>NZ_CAUHPG010000033.1 GCF_959608125.1 uncultured Slackia sp. | reverse complement strand
GCTGCTGACGCCGAATAATTTCACGTTATCGCGCGCCTGATTCTTCGCTCATGAAAAAGCGACCCTTCGGGGTCGCTTTTTTTTTTTTTGCGTTCGAGGTTCCGTGAATTTAAGGAAAAATCGCTATCGCATGCTAAAGTACGGCATCTTGATCTAGAATGACGCCGTGATTTCATTCGTAGAACATATCGATATGCAACCTGCTTCGCGCGTCGTTTTGGGCATGAGCGGAGGGGTCGATTCTTCTGTGGCTGCGCGGCTGCTGATGGATGCGGGTTTCGACGTGGTCGGCGTGACGTGCATCTTCGTCGATGACGAAAACGCGCGTCAGGCGGCCGAGGATGCGCGTGTAGTGGCCGAAAAGCTCGGCATATCGCATGTGCTGAAAGATTGCACGCATCGTTTCGCCTGCAATGTGGTCGATTCCTTCGTCGAAGAGTACGTGTCGGGTCGCACGCCTAGTCCGTGCGTCGTCTGCAATCGTTCGTGCAAGATACCCTCGTTGATCGAAGCCGCCGACGAGTTGGAATGCGGCTTCGTTGCGACGGGCCATTACGCGCGTATCGTCCGACAGGACGGGCGTCTTGCCGTCGCGCGTTCGGCTTTTGCGCCGAAAGATCAGTCTTACATGCTTTCGATGCTATCGCAGGAGCAGCTTGCTCGTTTGGTGCTTCCCCTCGGCACTCTGACCGAAGGAAAAGCGCGCGTGCGCGAGCTCGCGGCGCAGTGGGGCCTTCCCGTGGCTTCGAAGTCGGATAGCCAGGACATCTGCTTTATTCACGGCTCTCATTTGGATTTTCTTGCCGATCGGGGCCTTGTCGAGCATCCAGGCGACATCGTGACGAGCGATGGTCGCGTGGTAGGGAGGCACAAGGGTTTGCATCGCTACACTATCGGACAGCGAAAAGGCCTTGATATCGGCGGCGCCCCCGAGCCGTATTACGTGATCGATAAAAGAGCCGATGCTAACGAGCTTGTCGTGGCCTTCGCGTCGGGCGCTTCGATCGTCGGCGCGCGTGTGCGCGATGTGGCATGGCAGGCGGGCACGGCGAAGCGCATCTCCGATGCCTGTGTCGAGCATGGATCGTATCCGTGTTCGGTGAAGCTTCGCTATCGTCAGGCTGCGGTGGCGTGCCGTATCGTCTCGTCCGTCGCGCTCGATGGGTCGCCTTCGACGGTCGACGTGTTGCTCGACGAGCCTCAGGCGACCACGGCGCCTGGACAATACGCCGTTTTCTACGATGGGGACACCGTGCTTGCCGCCGGCGTGATAGAGGAAGTGCGGCGCTAAGGGGCGGCCGCATCGCGCTTGGATTTTACGGTGCGTTTGGAAGGAGAATCGAAGATGGCCATGCATGTGAACAAGGTTCTGCCCGAACCCGCCGACTTGAAGAAGGAGTATCCTCTTTCCGACGACCTGGTCGAGCTCAAAGCGCGCCGCGACGCGGAAATCCGCGACGTGCTGACGGGGAAGTCGGATAAATTCCTCGTCATCATCGGTCCGTGTTCGGCCGATAACGAAGATTCGGTATGCGAATACGTGAGCAGGCTCGGCGCCTTGGCGCCGCTTGTCTCCGACAAGCTCATTCTGATTCCGCGTATCTATACGAACAAGCCGCGCACGACGGGCGTCGGCTATAAGGGCATGCTTCACCAGCCCGATCCAGAGGGCGACCCCGATTTGCTCGAAGGCATCAGGGCCATTCGTCGCATGCATATCCGCGCTATGAAGGAAAGCGGTCTGACGGCTGCCGATGAGATGCTGTATCCGGAGAACCGCACGTATCTCGACGACATCCTTTCGTACGAGGCCGTTGGAGCCCGTTCGGTCGAAAATCAGCAGCATCGCCTGACCGCATCGGGGATGAATACTCCTGTGGGCATGAAGAATCCTACGAGCGGCGATTTGTCCGTCATGTTGAATTCGGTGGTTGCCGCGCAAAGCCCCCAGCGTTTCATCTACCGGACCCAGGACGTGTCGACCGACGGTAATCCGCTTGCCCATGCCATCTTGCGCGGCGGCGTCGACAAGTACGGAACCACGATTCCGAACTACCATTACGAAGACTGCATGCGCCTTTGGGAGATGTATCAGAAGCAGGGCTTGAGCAACCCCGCCGTGGTGGTGGATACGAACCATTCCAATTCGGGCAAGAAGTTCAAGGAGCAGATTCGCATCGTGGGCGAAATCACCCATACGCGCAAGCACAATGCGGACCTGAGGAAGCTGATCAAGGGCGTCATGATCGAGAGCTATCTGGTCGAAGGCCGTCAGGATATCAGCGACAACATGACCTATGGCCAGTCCATTACCGATCCTTGCATCGGCTGGGACGATACGGTGCGTCTCATTCGAGAAATCGCCGAGCGTTGTTAGAATCGTGATATCGGAAGCGCCGTCCCGCAGCGAGGGCGGCGCTTCGTGCATCAGGCATCGGAGGCGTCAGGGAAAGGACGAAGGCATGAAGAAGGTCGTTTTGATCGGAGGCATAGGATCCGGCAAATCCACGGTATGCGGGATGTTCGAGGATTCGGGCGCGGGCGTCGTGAAGCTCGACGATATCGGCCATGACGTACTGTTCATGCCTGCGGTGAAAGATGCCCTTCGCGATGCCTTCGGAACGGGAATCTTCGATTCCGAAGGCGCGGTGGCGCGTCCCGCCCTGGCCGCCGCCGCATTCGATACGGCGGAGCACACCGCAGCGCTTAATGCCGTCACCCATCCGGCCATCATGGACGAGTGTTTTCGCCGCATCGACGAGCTCGGTGCGGCGCATGACGCGGTGGTGGTGGAGGTGACCTCGGGCGACATGACGCGCGAGGCGTTCTCGTGGGCCGATGCCGTGGTTGCGGTGAGCGCCCCCGAATCCCTGCGTATCGAACGTGCGTGCGCGCGCGGCGAGCAGAGCGAAGCCGACGTGCGGGCCCGCATCGCGCGTCAGGCGACTGACGAGCGGCGCGAGTCCATCGCCGACTACGTGATCGAAAACGCATCGACTCTTGATGACGTGCGGGCGGCGGTCGCGCAGGTGTGGAGCGCTCTTGTGCGATGATCGTCGTTTCGGCGAACGCTTCTCGTCCGTTCGTCAACGCATTGCCTGTCCACTCGCTTTACGGGTGCGGGCGGGTACAATTTTTCCGATGGTACCTTTGACGAGAACGCGACGGGCTTCTTGACCGGACGAGGGCAGGGAGTCCGCAGAACGGGGGCGAGATGAACATCGATGCCGTCGTATCCTCCATGTCCACGGTCGAAAAGGCGGGGTTGCTTGCGGGGGAGACGCACTGGAAGACGCATGCGATCGCACGTCGCGGCATTCCCGCCGTGGTGTTTTCCGACGGCCCCCATGGGCTTCGCAAACAGGAGAAAGGCGAAGACCATCTGGGAATCCACGAGAGCGTCCCCGCTACTTGTTTTCCTACGGCCAGCGCTTTGGCCTGCTCGTTTGACGAAGCCTTGGTGGAGGAAGTGGGCGCGGCCATCGGCGAAGAGGCGCGCGACCAGGGCGTCGATGTGGTTTTGGGCCCGGGCGTCAACATGAAGCGCAGCCCCCTGTGCGGTAGGAATTTCGAGTACTTCAGCGAAGACCCGTTGCTGGCGGGCGTTCTGGGGTCCGCGATGGTGCGCGGCATACAGAGCCGTGGCGTCGGCGCCTGTGTGAAGCATTTCGCGGGTAATAACCAGGAGCATGCGCGTATGGTGGGCGATTCCGTGATCGATGAGCGCGCCCTTCGCGAAATCTATCTCCCCGCCTTCGAGCGCGTGGTGCGCGAGGCGAAGCCGTGGGCGGTCATGACGGGGTACAACAAGTTGAACGGCGTTTACTGCTCGGAGCATTCCTGGCTTTTGAAAGACGTGCTGCGTGACGAGTGGGGTTTCGACGGTTTGACGGTTACCGACTGGGGCGCCATGAGTTCGAGCGTCGCGTCGGTCGCTGCGGGTTTGGACCTCTGCATGCCGGGGCCGCGACCCGATCATGCGCGCGCCCTCGTCTCGGCCGTTTCGAAAGGCGGCTTGTCCCGTGTCGCCTTGGACGATGCGGCGCGTCACGTAATCGAGTTGGCGCGCAAGGCGCGCATCGGACGCGAGGTGCCGTATTCGTGCGATTACGAGCGCCATGCCGACGTCGCGTACAAGGCGGCGTGCGAAAGCGCCGTGCTGCTTGAAAACGACGGCATACTTCCCCTGAAGGGAACGGAGTCGGTCGCCGTGATCGGGTCGTTCGCGCTTCTCCCCCGATATCAGGGGGCCGGGTCTTCGAAAATCAACCCTGTTCATCTCGACGACTCTTGGAGCGCTTTGGCGAATGCGGGCGTCGAAATCTCCTACGCGCAGGGCTACGATGCCGTGATGGGCGACACCGACGAGACGATGCTGGCTCAGGCTGCGCGCATCGCATCGGAGAGCGACGTGGCCGTGGTGTTCGCGGGCCTTCCCGACCGCTTCGAGTCGGAAGGTTTCGATCGCAAGCTCATGGTGATGCCCAAGGGGCATCGCGCGCTCATCGAGACGGTGTGCGCCGCCAACCCCCGTACCGTCGTCGTGCTGCAGGGCGGTTCCCCCATGGAGATGCCGTGGCGTGCGAAGCCTGCGGCGGTGCTGCTGATGTATCTATCGGGCTGCCAGGGGGGACGTGCGACGGTCGATATCCTGCTCGGGCGGACGTGCCCTTCCGGCAAACTTGCGGAAACGTGGCCCGTCGCTCTTCGGGATACCGCGTTGGGTACGGGCTTTCCCGATATGAATCATGAGGTGCTGTATCGCGAAAGCATCTATACGGGCTATCGGTATTTCGACGCGGCAGGCGTGGAGCCCGCGTATCCGTTCGGATTCGGCATGTCCTATACCGCATTCGAATATTCAGAGCCCTGCATAACGGTATGCGGAGCCGGGTTCGAGGCGTCGTGCGTGGTGGAAAATGTAGGAGAGCGTGAGGGTCGCGAGGTCGTGCAGCTCTATACGGCGCCTCCCGAGCGTTCCGGCTTCGCGGAAGCGCGTCGCCTCGCGGCCTTCGCCTCCGTGAATCTTGCCCCTGGAGAGAGAAAGCGCGTGCGTATGCGCCTCGACGAGACGTCGTTTCGTTTCTGGGATGTTTTCGAGCACCGTTGGCGTATCGAGGCGGGGGAGTACGAGGCGTCGTTCTGCGCATCGAGCCGCGACGCGCGCCTTGCATCGTCCGTGACGCTTACGACGGGATCGGGGCCGTTTTCCATTGATGAGCGGCGAGTCGACTCGAATGCCGTGCATGATGTTCCTGCTTGCTACGAGCGGGTCGCGCCAGGATGCTTCACCGATGCGGCGTTCGTGAGGTTGATGGGCCCGGCCATGCCTGCGCGCCGTCCGCTGCGTCCTTTCACGATCGATTCGCCGGTAAGCGACATGAGTTCCACCTTCATCGGACGCCAGGCATTTCGCGTCGTGGATATGCTGATGGCGAAGACGGTTGCGCGCATGAGCCCGGAGACGAGGGCGATGATGAGCGAGATGGCGGCGGATATGCCGCTGCGTTCGTTCACGTCGGGCGGCGTGCCTCTCGAGGCGGTTGAGGGGCTGGTAGACGTTTTGAACGGCCGCCGCATCGCCGGCATGGCGAAAATCGTCAGGTACCTTCCTTCGTGGGGCATGGATGCGAATTGATGTTTGCATGCGGTTTTCAAGGTGTCGTCGCGATGCCGTTATCATAGCTTATTTTACGAACATATGTTCATAAAAATGAAATTATGGTACGCTGGTCGCGCGTCGTTTTCGAGTCGAAGGACAAAGACATGTCATCTCATCTGCAGAATATAGAAGGCGCTTCCATGGAAGGGAAGCTTCCCGAGGTCAGGCTTGCCTCCACGCCGTTTCGCGTGGAGAGCCCCTATGAGCCCGCGGGCGACCAGCCCCAAGCTATCGAAGGGTTGGCCGATGGGGTGCGACGCGGCCTGCGCTACCAGAATCTGCTCGGCGTCACCGGCTCGGGCAAAACGTTCACCATGGCGAAGGTGATAGAGGCCGTGCAGAAGCCCACGCTGGTCATGGCTCCTAATAAAACGCTTGCCGCCCAGCTTGCCGCTGAGCTCAAGGAATTCTTTCCGCACAATGCCGTGGTGTATTTCGTGAGTTATTACGATTACTACCAGCCCGAGGCTTACGTTCCTTCCACCGACACGTTTATCGAAAAAGATGCCTCGATTAACGAAGAGGTTGAAAAGCTGCGCCATGCGGCCACGTCGAGTCTGCTTTCGCGGCGCGACATCATCGTGGTGGCATCGGTCAGCTGCATCTACGGCATCGGTTCGCCGATGGATTACGCGGGCATGGCGGTGTTTCTCGACAAGGAGAAAGAAGCAGAGCGCGACGACGTCATCCACGAACTCATCGACATCCAATACGATCGCAACGATTACGAGCTCAAACGCGGCACGTTTCGCGTTCGCGGCGATGCGCTCGACGTGTTCCCTCCGTATGCGGACAATCCCGTGCGCATTGAATTCTGGGGCGATGAAATCGAGAGCATTCAAGAGATAGACAACGTGACGGGAGAGGTGCTCAACGAATACGAAGCACTGCCTATTTGGCCTGCATCTCACTATGTTACGGCCCGCCCCAAGATGGACCGCGCTATTAAGAGTATCCAGGAGGAGCTGCGCGATCGCCTCGCCCAGTTCAAAGAAGAAGGCAAGCTGCTCGAGGCCCAGCGCTTGGAGATGCGCGTGAACTACGATCTGGAAATGCTTGAAACCATGGGCTTTTGCAGCGGTATCGAGAATTACTCACGCCATCTAGACGGTCGTGCTCCTGGCGAGCCCGCCTACACGCTACTCGACTACTTCCCTGACGATTTCCTCTGCATCATCGACGAAAGCCATGTTACCGTGCCTCAGATTCGCGGCATGCATGAGGGCGATCGCAGCCGCAAGGTCACGCTGGCCGAGCACGGTTTCCGTCTGCCGAGCTGTCTTGATAACAGGCCTTTGCGTTTCGACGAGTTCGAGCAGCGTATTCCTCAGTTCATCTACGTGTCGGCCACGCCGGGAGATTATGAAGAAAAGGTCACGCAGAATCAGGTCGAGCAGATCATTCGTCCTACGGGCTTGCTCGACCCCGAAATCATCGTGCGCCCCATCGCCAGCCAGATCGACGACATCATCGAAGAAGCGAAAGAGCGTGCCGAGCGCGACGAGCGTGTCCTGATCACCACGCTTACCAAGAAGATGGCGGAGGACTTGACGGACCATCTACTCGACCAAGGCGTTCGCGCTCGATATATGCACTCCGATATCGCGACGCTTGAGCGAGTCGAAATTCTCAGTGCTTTGCGCAGGGGCGAATTCGACGTGCTGGTGGGCATCAACCTCTTGCGTGAAGGTCTCGACCTGCCCGAAGTGAGCCTCGTGGCCATTTTGGATGCCGACAAAGAAGGCTTCCTACGCAATCATCGCAGCCTCATCCAGACGATCGGCCGCGCAGCGCGCAATGCGTCGGGTCAGGTGATCATGTATGCCGATAAAATCACGGATTCCATGGATCGGGCCATTTCCGAAACGCGCCGCCGCCGCGCTTTGCAGATGCAATATAACGAGGAGCATGGCATTACGCCGCAAACGGTGCGCAAGGCGATCAACGACGTCATGGGATTTATGTCGGACGGCAATGGCAACGAGGTCGGAAGCGCCGAAGACGTGAACAAGACCCTTGCCGAGCTTTCCCGTTCCGAGGTCATGCGTGTGATTTCCAGCATGGAAGAAGAGATGGCTGCTGCCTCCGCGAGCATGGATTTCGAAGAGGCGGCTCGCCTGCGCGATCAAGTGGTCAAGCTGCGCGCACAGGTCGAGGGAACGGCGGAGAAAGACGTTTTGGCCGATTTGAAGAAAACGGCGCGCAAGGGAAGCGCGTTCGCCGCCGGCCGCAAGAGCGCTTATGGCGGCGGTCGAAAGGCATAGGGGCCCGTGGCCGAAGCCGAGCTTCGGAAAATGCGATCGAGGGCGCCAGGCCGCGTCGCCGGCTAGTCCGCAAGATACCGCTCGATGCTGCATGTTCCCCGTTTATTGAAATGAAGGGAATCTGGAATCGCTGGCTTGCCGGGTCGTTCGATGTGGCGGCGTTTTCCAGCGCTTGCTAGTATCAGGCGAAAGGAGATATTCGAGCGTAAACGGAAGGTCGTATGAGCACTCTCGAGAAGCGGGCCGAAGAGAAAGCCGAGCACAGGATAGAAGACGATTCGAAAGCGAAAGAACCCGGTCTTCCCCAAAATTGGAAGCGTATTGTCGTTACGATCTGGATTGGCCAGGCGTTTTCGATCCTAACGGCGTACTCATCTATGTATGCGGGCGTCTGGTATGTCACCGAAACCACCGATTCGGCGTTCATGCTGGCCATCGCATCGCTGTGCTCTATGTTGCCTCAAGGTCTTTTGTCTCCGATCGGCGGCGTCGTGGCCGACCGGTTCAATAGGAAATACGTGCTTATGGCGGCCGATGCGTTTGTCGGCGCGATGGCGCTGCTTATGGGCATGATCATCTTCATGGGCCATGTGTCAGTCGAGTTGGTTTTGGTCATGAGCGCCTTGCGCAGCGTCGGCCAGGCTTTCCATATCCCTGCTATGGAATCGACCATGCCCCTGCTCGTTCCCAAGCGCCATCTCGTGCGCATCAACACGCTCAATCAGAGTTTGTGGTCGATGGCCTTGATCGTAGGCCCGGTGTTCGGCATATTTCTCTACACTGTCATCGGCTTCCAGATGGTGCTTTTCCTTAATGCTTTGGGTTGCGCGTTGGCCGTCGCCACGATTGCTACGGCCAAGATTCCCGACTTCCATGACACGAGCGACGAGGCGCGTCATCCCATCAAGAGCCTCAAGGCGGGTTTTGCAACCCTGAACGCCGACCGCGGCCTTCTGGTCATGGCGGCTATCGTCATGGGTGTGATGGCCATGTATGCGGGCATCAATTCCTTGTTCCCGCTGATGACGTACGACCAGTTCAACGGCGATGGCTATATGGCATCGACGGTCGAGGCGGCCTATGGCGTGACCTCGCTTGTCGGCATGGGCATTTTGTTCGTGTGGGGCGGCGGGCGCCGGTTGTTGCGCCTGGTGGCGTTGTCGGGATTTTTCGCCGGCATCATTTTGGTGCTGACCGGTTTGCTGACGCCCGACATGTTCATGTTCTTCGTCATCCTTACGGGCGTTTCGGGCGTGATCGAAGCGTTTTTCAACGGCCCTTTGCTCGCCGTGCTGCAGAAACGCGTCCCTCCCGAGAAAATGGGCCGCGTTATGGGCTTGTTCACCACCGTTTCGGCGCTTTCTTCTCCGATAGGCCTTGCGCTCGCCGGCACATGTGCAGAGTTCACCGGCGTTGCGAATTGGTTCATCATCGCAGGCGTGGTGGTGTCGATCGGCGGCGTCCTTTTGGGCACATTGCCCATCCTTACCAAGCTCGACAAGGAAATCGCAGCTACGTTCGATGAGCCGAAGGTCGTCAAGCGTAAGGTGTCGACACGTTCGAAGGTGTCTGAAAAGCGCATCGAAGAGTAGAATGCTGAAGGCGCGGTCCGTTCCGCGCTTTTTGCTTTCATATCGCAGGCGCCGACCGACGGCCGGCGTGTGCGTTTTCGATTGCAGGAAAGGAACACGCATGATTATTCTCGGATCGCTCGTCAACGGCCTTGCGACCGTTTTCGGAGGCGTACTCGGCTTGCTTTTCAAGCGTCGCATGCCGAACGATTTGGGAGACTTCCTCATGAAGGGGCTTGGCCTATGCGTCATCCTGGTTGCCGTGCAAGGTATGGTCAAGGGCGGTGACGTCGTGGTGACGGTTCTTTCGATCGTTATCGGCGGCCTGATCGGATTCGCTCTCGATATCGACAAATGGATACATCGTTTCGGCGATTGGGTCCAGGCCAAGATAGACCATGCTTTCCAGGGGTCGACCGCTCTCGGAAATTTCTCCGACGGCTTCATCTCGGCATCTTTGTTCATCTGTATCGGTTCCATGGCGGTTCTCGGATCGCTGCAAAGCGGCTTGCAGCTCGACCATTCCACGTTGTTCGCCAAGGCGGTCATCGATATGGTGGTCGTCATGGTCATGGCCACCACGCTCGGCGTGGGCGTGCCGTTTTCCGGTTTGGCGGTTTTCGCCTACGAAGCGGTTTTGAGCTTGGGGGCCAGCCTGCTCGCACCGTTTTTGACGGATGTCGTGATCAATGAAATGGTGTGCGCGGGAAGCCTCCTGCTGCTTGCCATCGGATTGAATATGCTGAAGCTGACCGATATCAAGGTGGCGAATTACCTTCCTGCCGCCTTTATGCCCATTTTCGTGTGCGCAGTCATGCAGTGGGGACAGGGGCTCATGCTGTGAGCGTAATCGAAATCGTCGTGCTGGGTTTCGCCCTGGCTATGGACGCATTCGCCGTCACGCTTTCGAACGCGTTTTGCTACAAGGGCGCATCGCGTGCTCGCCTGTTCGCCTTGCCGATCGCATTCGGCGTGTTCCAAGGGCTCATGCCGCTGGTCGGATTTTTTCTCGGCGGCATCGTCGGTGATATCATCGAAACCTATGCTGGTATCGTCACGCTGGTCATCCCGGGCATCATCGGCGGAAATATGATCAAAGAGGGCGTAAGCGCCCTGTGCGGCCCCGAGGCGTCGCGTTCTCTCGAGGCCGAGCGTTTGACGGCGGGCGTCATCTTGATGCAATCGGTCGCCACGAGCATCGATGCTTTCGCAGTAGGCGTGAGTTTGCGCGCCGTCAATGTGGATATCGCCGTATCGGCGGCGATCATCGCCTTGACTACGTGCGCGTGCTGCTTCGTCGCCTTGGGTCTCGGGAAAAGGTTCGGCAGCGTTTTGGGCGACAAGGCGCAGATTGTCGGCGGCGTCGTTTTGGTGCTTATCGGATTGAAGGCGATGTTCTTCTAAAACGCCTGCCGCCGAGCCGATGAGCGAGCGGCGGGATGCGTCTGTTCGACGCTGCAGGAAAGGATTTCGTCGTGGCGAATCGAATCTTCATCACGGGCGACACGCATGGCGCGAGCGAGATCGGCAGGCTCAATAAGACGTTTTCGGTCGGCCGTGAGCTCGATAAGGACGACTATCTGGTGGTATGCGGAGACTTCGGTTTGGTGTGGGCCGATCGATCGAAATACTTCTATTGGTTGCGCTGGCTCGATAAAAAGCCGTTCACCACGCTTTTCGTGGACGGCAATCACGAGAATTTCGACATGCTCGAAGCCATGGACGTCGAACGGTGGCATGGCGGTATGGTGCATCGTGTCAACGATTCGGTGCTTCATTTAATGCGTGGCCAGGTGTTCGACATCGCAGGGCGTTCGTTTTTCTGCATGGGTGGGGCCCGATCGGTCGACAAGGCCCGCCGTACGCCGCATATAAGCTGGTGGCCTCAGGAAATCCCTTCGTCCGAAGAGCGCGCCGTCGCCTGGGCGGCCCTCGATGCGCACGGGTGGAAGGTCGATTACGTGCTGACGCACTGCGCCGCCAGCACGGCGCAGCGTCAGCTGAATCCGATGTATGAAAACGACGAGCTGACGTTGTTCCTCGGGGACGTCGAGCGCAGGCTGGATTATCGTCGGTGGTTTTTCGGGCATTACCACGAGGACCGCGCCATTGACGACCGCCAGACGGCGATCTTCGAGGACGTGATCGAAATCGTGCCCGATGATGCAGGGGATCGTTTGAGATATATCTATCATGCGTAGGATGCATGGATCCTACGCGCCTTGCTGCGGCGGCAAGGCGAGGGCCTTGCGCGCCCGGCCTGCTAGTACAGCGGCAGTTCGCCGGTGATCGGGTCGATTTGCTCGGGGTAGAGCGGCTCGAACGCCAGGCAGGTGTAGGTCGGCTCGCCATGGAACTCGGTGTGTCCCGCGTCTTGGACCAGCGCCACGCAGAATCCGGCGTCTTCTCCTTGTTTCGCCAGGTCGATCAGGGCTTCTTCCGAATCGACATAGACGCAGATCTTGGCGACGCCGCGGGCGAACCATTCGGAAAGCGGCGTTGCGTCGCGGCCCGTGTCCGCCAGTTGCACCCAGCCGTCTTCGACGCGCACGTCGGAGAGGCGGTCTTCTTTCGCGAGCGCCATCAGAACGGCCTCGACGCACGCGTGTCCCGATTGGGCCGCGATCTTTCCCTTGCGCATTTTCAAATCGCGCCTGACCACGATGACCTGCTTCGCGTTGTACATGCGATTCCTTTCTCCGTTTTCGTTCGGCGTGCAAGTGTATCAGGTCGGCCCGTCGACGTGCTTGTTCGCGCGCTCCGCCGACGCATCGGCCCCTTGCCGGCGTCGTCCGATGCGGCGCCGGTCCGTCTCTGCGCCGCGGCGCTCCGTCCGCCCGCGGCGTTTTGTTCCCGCGTTCCGCCGCGCCGAACTGTGCGTTTGTTTCGTCGGTCGCGAAGCCGCGCTTGCATGATGCTACAATGACGCGGAATTACAAGATGGCCACGACGGATGCGCCCATCGCGCAGAAAACCGAAGGGTTTTCAGGGGAATCGGGGTGCGAATCCCCGGCTATGCCAGTAACCGTAATTCGTCCGTGCCCGCCGTACGGCTTCGTCCGTATGTCGCCGCCTGCCATTGCGCCCGCACGCGACGATGAGTCGGAACACCTGCCGTCTGCCGCCCTGGAGAAGAAAGGTGTCCGCATGCACGGAACCATCGTTCGTGCGTCCGAGACGAGAACAGCGAGCCTGTTGCACAAGGTGCTCGCTGTGCTTTTGTCGTTCGTCTTGGCCGCATCCCTCACGCCTACCTATGCATGGGCCGCTGCCGCATCGCCCGCCGACGCGGGCGTCGTCGAGACCGCGCCGCTGCCCGAGGATTCCTCGGGCAATTCCGACGTGCAGCCGGCCGAGCCCGAGATTCCCGCCGATGGAGCGCTCGAACCCGTTGCGCCTTCGCAGCCCGAGCCTCCTGTCCAGCCCGAGCCGCCGGCCCGACCTGAGCAGGCTCCTGCGTCGCCCGAGACCTCGGTTCCTTCCGAAAGCGCCCCCGCGCCCGACGCCGCGGATGCCCCTGCGGCCGTGGCGCTGCAATCCGATTACTATGTGATGATCCAGGACGGCAAGGATATCGACGATTCGTATTCGTACACGAAGGGCGATCTTTCTTCTGGCGTCTCGATGTGGGCGAACGTTTACGCTTACGATGAATGGGAATACTGGGATTACGGCGTTTCCGCCGAAAGCGGCTGGGCGTATCAGTGGATGGCTTCCGACGTTCAGTCGGATAAGCCTTCCGATTACGCGCCCATCGCCGGTCAAACGGACCAGTGCTTGACGCTGACCGATGAGCTTGCCAAAGAGCTTGCAGGAAAATACATCGCCGTTACGGTGTCGGAGGGCGGCACGACGCTGTGGGGCCCCGCATCTTTCAGCGGCGGTTCTCTTTCAAAGATTCGCGTTCCCGGCCCCGTTCTTGCCCCTGGCACCACGAATCTTGAATGGGCGCATGTGGTCAAGGCGGACGCCGAGTTCGAAAACGCCGGCCGTCAGCAGGACGTGAAGGCCGCGGCGGCAGGGGATGTCCTTAAGGCCGCAGGCTGGAAACCGGGCGCTGCAACCGCGCCGCTGCAGACGGCAGACGGCGTCACGCTGTCGTGGCAGATTTCCGATTCCCGTTCGGGCGCGTTTTCCGAAGTGGCGACGGGCGACGTTTACACGGTTCCCGAAAACGCCGTGGGCAAGTTCTTGAAGGTGGTCGCCGACGGTGGCGGAAAGACCGCCGAGACGTCGATCGTGCCGATCGTGGCCGCCGGCGCTTACGAGCTGCATTCTTTGGAGATTGAAAAGCCTGCGCGATTGGAGACGGGCGCCGTTCTGACCGCCCATGCGTTCAAGAAGAACGCAAGCGGCTGGGGAAAGGGTGAAGAGGCCACGGAGGGCGTCACGTTTGCCTGGAAATGGACCGACGCCGATCCTTCGAAATACGGTTCGAAGCCCGAGTGGCATGTCATCGAAGGTCAGACGGGCAGCACGTTCACGGTGCCCGATGATTTCGCGGGCCGTTGGGTTGTCGCCACCGCCACCGCGGGCATCAACGAGGTTCCTTCCGCCAGCGCCGTGAACTATGCGGCCGTCGGCCCCTTCAAGAAGGCCGGCACCTATACGGTCTACAGCGTCGCGCTGACGCGCGATGGCAGTTCGTACGACGGGCGGTTCAAGGCCGGCCAAACGCTGGGCGCCATAGCCAAAGAGAAAGACCAGACGGGATCCCTTACGGAAATCCCTTCGTCCGCCTTGAGCTACACCTGGCAGATCGCCGATTCGAGCAACGGCGCATACGAGGATTTGACCGACGGCAACGTCCATAAGGCGTCGTTCGTCATTCCTGAATCGTATGTCGGCAAATACCTGAAGTGCATCGTGACGTCGGGCGACAGCTCGAAGAGTCGAGAGATGAAAGGCTCCATCGCCCCCGCCGATGCGGTGGCGGTGAAGACGGTCGAACTTTCCTATGACGGCCAGGACGGCTCCGCCCTGCCCGCCGGCACCACGGTGACGGCGAAAGCGATCGCCGACGACGGATCCGATGTCACGGCGAGCGATAAGCTTGCATGGTCGTGGTATACGGCCGACACGTCGTATCCGAGCGCCGCCAAAACCAAGATCGACGGTGCGACCGGTTCTACGTTCACGGTGCCGGCCGATGACGCCTCTTATGTGGGCAAATACATTTTCGCCGCAGCCGATGGCGGCATGGGTATCAGGTATTCTTCGGCGACGAAGGCCGTGTCCATGCCCGGTGCGGTGGAGCTGCATAGCGTGGAGGTGCAAGGCACCGCCAAGGTGGGCCTTGTTCTGGATGCCGTAGCGAAAAAGACGGTCACGGCCCCGGGAAGCACGTCTTCGTACACCGCGCCGGTCGATCCGTCCGACACCGTGAGCTATCAGTGGCAGTACGCCACGCGCAAGACCACGGCCGATTCCTCCTTCACCGACATTGCGGGCGCTACCGGCAAGACGTTCGCCGTTCCCGAAACGTATCCCGACGGCGTCTCTTCGCTCGGCACGTACGTGCGCGTGAAGGCCGTCAGCACCAATGCCGTCGTCAGCACGAAGAAGCCTTATTACGGCAGCACGCAGCCGGTCGATCCTGCGGGTCCCGTCACGCAGGCGGGCGTGTATACGCTTTCGTCCGTGACGCTGTCTGCCACGTCGCCCGACGGCGGGGAGGGCCAGGGCTTCCAGACGGGCAACACCATCGTTCCCCAGGCCCAGGTGAAAAACGGCGCTTACTCCGAAAAGCCCGCGCCGAGCGATGCGAAGCTGACGTACGCCTGGTATGCGGCCGATTCGCGCGATGCCAAGGGCGTGCCCATCGAAGGCTACGACCCTGCCGACGGCCGCTTGGTTCTGACCGAGGGCCTCAAGGGCAAGTATCTTTCCGTGACGGTTTCGTCGGGCGACAATACGGTCTCGAGCACCGATGGCTCCCGTGCGCCGTATTTGGTGGTGGGCGCCGACGAATACGAGCTTCTGCGCGTCACCACGACGCCTCAGGCCAATAGCTCTACCACGCAGCTCGCCACGGGCGACGCCGTGAGGGCGGCGGTGCAGGCGCGTACCCTGACAAGCGTGAGCACGGGCAAGGACGTGACCGCCAACGTATCGGTAACTTGGTATGTTTCCGATACTAAGGATGGTTCTTATACTGAAC
>NZ_CAUHPG010000032.1 GCF_959608125.1 uncultured Slackia sp. | reverse complement strand
ATGACCAAGATGATCGAGCGCAACACCACGATCCCGACCCGCAAGACCGAGGTCTACTCCACGGCCGCCGACAACCAGACGTCCGTTGAAATCCACGTCCTGCAGGGCGAGCGCCAGATGGCCAACGACAACAAGACGCTCGGCCGCTTCCAGCTCACCGGCATTCCCGCGGCCCGTCGCGGCGTGCCTCAGATCGAGGTCACGTTCGACATCGACGCCAACGGCATCGTGAACGTCTCCGCTAAGGACCTGGGCACCGGCAAGCAGCAGCAGATCACCATCTCCGGCTCCACCGCCCTGTCCGACGACGAAGTCGACCGCATGGTGAAAGACGCCGAGGCCCATGCCGACGAGGACGCCAAGCGCAAGGAAGAGATCGAGGTCCGCAACAATACCGACTCTCTGGTCAATGCCACCGAGCAGACGCTTTCCGAGCTGGGTGACAAGGTTCCTGCCGACACCAAGTCTGCCGCCGAGGCCGCTATCGCCGAGGCCAAGACCGCGCTCGAGGGTTCTGACATCGAGGCCATCAAGGCTGCCGGCGAGAAGCTGCAGCAGGCCGGTTACAAGCTGGCCGAGGTGGTCTACAGCGCTCAGCAGGCCGACGGCGCAGCAGCCGCCGGTGCCGCAGGCGCCGCCAACCCGGCCGACGACGGCCCGATCGAGGCCGACTACGAAGTGGTCGACGACAAGAACGAAGGTAAGTAATCATGGCTGCCGACGAGAAGAACGCCGACGAGCGCGAAGTTCGTGAGATCCCCATCGAGGGTTGCGAAGGCGACGAGAACGCCGAAGCCGAAGCCGTGACCGAGGCCGCCGACGAGGCGGCCGCCGGCCCGGCCGAGGGCGAGGCCGACGACATCGCCGCCGAAGCCGAGGCCGTGGTGGCCGAGGCCGAGCGTCTGGCCAAGGCCGAAGCCGAAGCCGCCGCGATGAAGGACCGCTACCTGCGCCTGCAGGCCGAGTGGGATAACTACCGCAAGCGCACGGCCGAAGAGGCCGCCGACATGAAGGTGCGCGCTGCGGAGAAGATCATGGAAGACGTGCTTCCCGTGCTCGACGACTTCGAGCGTGCGATCGCCCATGCCGAGCAGAACGGCGAAGAAGGCCTGCTCGACGGAGTGAAGGCCATCAGCACCAAGGTGTGCCAGGTGTTCGGCAAACACGGCCTTGAGGCGATCGACCCGGCTGGCGAGCCGTTCGATGCCCTCGAGCATCAGGCCGTCGCCACGGTACCCGACGAGAGCGTGCCCGACGAAACGGTGGCCCAGGTCTACCAGAAGGGCTATCGCCTCGGCAAGAAGGTGCTTCGCCCCGCCATGGTTACCATTTCCTCCGGCGGCCCCAAGCGTGAGGCGGAAGAAGAATAATACGGTTTCGAAGGCGGGCGCGAAGTCCGCCTTCGTTGTAGAAAACGCCCGTTGACGGCGCGGCGACGCGACCGTGACGGCATGTGAACGAAACGAAAGGAAGGTGGCAGGTCATGGCGGCAACACCGGACTATTACAAGACCCTTGGCGTGTCCAAAACCGCCACCGCCGAGGAGATAAAGAAGGCGTACCGCAAGCTTGCGCGCACGCATCACCCCGACGCCGGCGGCGACGAGGCCAAGTTCAAAGAAATCAACGAAGCCTACGAAGTGCTCGGCGACGAGAAGAAGCGCAAGCTCTACGACCAGTACGGCACGGCCGACGAGCGCAGCATTCCCTACGGATGGGGCGGCGCGGCGGGCCAGAACCCGTTCGCGGGCGCCGGCAGCTGGGCCGACATTCTGGAAAGCATCCGCCGCGGCGAAGGCGCCTTCGGCAGCAACTGGGACATCGGCGACATCTTCGGCGGCGCCGGATTCTCGGGGTCGGGCTTCGGCGGGCAGTATACCGCCCGTCCCCAGCAGGGCCGCGACATGAA
This sequence comes from uncultured Slackia sp., assembly GCF_959608125.1. Lineage (GTDB taxonomy): Bacteria > Actinomycetota > Coriobacteriia > Coriobacteriales > Eggerthellaceae > Slackia. Next base: position 15,606 of record NZ_CAUHPG010000032.1, on the reverse strand, counting down.
CGTGACGCTGCATGTGAGCTTCGACGAGGCATTCAATGGCTGCACGAAGAAGGTCAGCGTGAAGGTGCCCGGCTCCTCGGCGGCCGAGACGCTCGACGTGAAGGTTCCCGCAGGCGCGGTGGACGGCGGGCGCGTGCGTTTCCGCGGCAAGGGCGCTGCGGGCGCCAACGGCGGCGCCAACGGCGACCTGCTGGTCACCACGCGCATCTCCGAGCATCCGGTGTTCGAGCGCTCGGGCGCCGATGTGCTCATGACGGTGCCGGTCACCGCGGCCGAAGCCGCCCTGGGCGCAAGCGTCGTAGTGCCCGCGCCCGACGGAACCAAGATTCGCATCAAGGTGCCGGCGGGTTCCCAGGAAGGCACTAAGCTGCGCGTCGCCGGCAAGGGCGCGCCGCAGCTGAAGGGCGGCGGCAACGGATCGCTCAATATCACGCTGCACGTGGATATTCCCGCTTCCATGACGCCCGAGCAGAAAAAGGCCATGGAGGATTTCCAGGCGGCCACCGAGGCGTCGGGCTACGACGTCCGCGCGGCGCTTGCGCTGTAAGGAGGACGGTATGACCGATAGGAACAGGCCGCTGTATATGATCGGCGTGGCTGCCGAATTGGCGGGCGTGCACCCCCAGACCCTGCGCATCTACGAGCAGAAAGGCCTGGTCACGCCTCAGCGCACGCGCGGCAACACGCGTATGTACTCGCAGGCCGACATCGACCGCCTCGAGCTGATCAACGAACTGACCAGCGAAGGCATCAACCTTGCGGGCGTCATCCGCATCCTCGATTTGAAGGGCCGCCTCGAAGAGCGCGACGAGGAAATCGACGACCTGCACAAGAAGGTGCGCCGCTTGGCCGACCGCGTCCACGAGCTGGAAACGCGCGCCAATGTGACGGCGCTCATGCTGCCGGAGCCCCAGAGCATGGGCATCCGACGCATTAACGACTAGACTATCCGACCTTCCAAGAAGGAGACAACCATGAGACTGGACAAACTCGCCGTTACCGCCCAGGAGGCCTTCCAGGCCGCCATGGGCGTCGCGGGCGACGCCGACACGGCATCGGTGGACACCATCCATCTGCTGAAGGCGCTGCTCGATTCGGGGGAGAACAACCTCTCCGCCATCATCAAAAGGGTCGGGGCCGATCCCGACCAGCTGAAGGCCAACGTGGAGACGGCCATCGCCAATGGGCCGAAGGTCACGGGCGGCGTGATGGGCATGCCGCTTCCCACGCAGGGTCTTATTTCCGTGATCGATAACGCGGTGAAGATCGCCGAGAAGATGGGCGACAGCTACGCCACCAGCGAGCATCTGCTGATCGCGCTGACCGAAGACAAGGGCCAGGCGGGCAAGATCCTCACCGGCGCAGGCGTCACGCGCAAGAATATCGAAGAGGCCTACGACAACCTGCGCGGCGACACGCGCATCACCGACCAGCAGAGCAAGCCCGAGCTGGACGCGCTGAACACGTATGGCCAGAACCTGACCCAGCAGGCGCGCGAAGGCAAGCTGGACCCGGTGATCGGCCGCTCCGATGAAATCCGCCGCACCATCCAGGTGCTGTCGCGTCGCACCAAGAACAACCCGGTGCTCATCGGCGAGCCGGGCGTCGGCAAGACGGCCATCGTCGAGGGCCTGGCGCAGCGCATCGTGGCGGGTGACGTACCCTCCAGCCTGCGCGATCGCGACATCGTCGCGCTGGACCTGGGCGCCATGGTTGCGGGCGCCAAGTACCGCGGCGAATTCGAAGACCGCTTGAAGGCCGTGCTGCGCGAGGTGAAGCAGAGCGACGGACAGATCATCCTGTTCATCGACGAGCTGCACACCATCGTGGGCGCGGGCTCCACGGGCGACAGCTCCATGGACGCGGGCAATATGCTCAAGCCGGCTCTGGCGCGCGGCGAGCTGCATGCCATCGGCGCCACCACGCTGGACGAGTACCGCAAGTACATCGAGAAGGACGCCGCGCTCGAGCGCCGCTTCCAGACCGTGCTTGTGGGCGAGCCCACGGTGGAGGACACCATCGCCATTCTGCGCGGCCTGAAGGAGAAGTACGAGATCCATCACGGCGTGCGCATTACCGACTCGGCGATCGTGTCGGCGGCGGAGCTTTCCAACCGCTACATTTCTGACCGATTCCTGCCCGATAAGGCGATCGACCTGATGGACGAGGCGGCCAGCCGCCTGCGCATCGAAATCGACTCCATGCCGCAGGAAATCGACGAGGCTCAGCGCAAGTACACGCAGATGCAGATTGAAGAGCAGGCCCTCATGAAGGAGGACGACCCCGCCAGCAAGGAGCGCCTGGAAGAGCTGCGTCGCCAGATGGCCACCTCGAAGGAATGGCTCGACGTGCGCAAGGCCGAATGGCGCAACGAGAAGGACGTCATCGAAAGCGTCCAGCGCCTGAAGGCCGATATCGACGCCGCCCATGTGGAAGAGGAGCAGGCCACGCGCGAGGGCGACCTGTCCAAGGCGTCCGAGATCCGCTACGCCCGCATTCCCGAGCTGCAGCGCCAGCTGGCCGCGGCCGAAGAGGCCGTGAGCGCCAAGCAGGGCGACGGCGCCATCCTGAAGGAAGAGGTCTCCGAGGAAGAGATCGCCGAAGTGGTGAGCTCGTGGACCGGCATCCCCGTGTCCAAGATGATGCAGGGCGAGCTGTCCAAGCTGATCGACTTGGAAGCCAAGCTGCATGAGCGCGTGGTGGGCCAGGACGAGGCCGTCTCCGCCGTGGCGGGTGCCATCCGCCGCAGCCGCGCGGGCCTTTCCGACCCCAACCGTCCGATCGGCAGCTTCTTGTTCCTGGGCCCTACGGGCGTGGGCAAGACCGAGCTGGCGAAGGCGCTGGCCGAGTGCCTGTTCGACGACGAGCGCGCCATGGTGCGCATCGACATGTCGGAGTACATGGAGAAGTTCAGCGTGCAGCGTCTGATCGGAGCCCCTCCGGGGTATGTGGGTTACGACGAGGGCGGCCAGCTCACCGAGGCCGTGCGCCGCAGGCCCTACAGCGTCATCCTGCTCGATGAGATGGAGAAGGCGCATCAGGACGTGTTCAATATCTTGCTGCAGGTGCTCGATGACGGTCGCCTGACCGACGGCCAGGGCCGCGTGGTCAGCTTCAAGAACGCGATCATCATCATGACGAGCAACGTGGGCTCGCAGGCCATCCGCGAGTTCAGCCGTCAGAACGAGAACGCGGGCTCGATGGTCGAAGACATGATGCAGGGCGATATGGCCGCCATGGCCAAGAAGATCGCCGAGCTTCAGACCCAGGTGGACGAGGCTTTGCGCAATACCTTCCGCCCCGAGTTCCTCAACCGCATCGACGACGTGATCACGTTCAAGTCGCTCACGTCCGCCGAGATGGAGCCGATCGTCGACCTGCAGCTGGCCGAGGTGCGCAAGCGCCTTGCCGGCCGCCGTATCGAGCTGGTGGTCCAGCCCGCCGCGGTGGAGCAGCTGGCTATCGACGGCTTCGATCCGGTGTACGGCGCGCGTCCGCTGAAGCGCCTCGTGCAGCGCGAAGTGGTGGACCGCGTGGCCAACGAGATGATCGCGGGCCATGTGATGGAGGGCTCCACGGTGACCATCGACATGGACATCATGGAGGGCTACACCTGCACGGTGCAGAACCCCGCGCCTGTCGAAAGCGTGGCATCCGACGCCGCTGTCGACGGCGCCTACGAAGTGCCTGAAGCGTAAGGGCTTCGAATAAACGAAACGAGGCGACTCGCGCAAGCGGGTCGCCTCTTTTTACGGCTTCGATTCGGGGGTTTTGTGCGGGTTGATGGGCGGAATGGTTGCGTTTATATACCTCTAGGGGGTATATAGTCATGGTGTAACGCAACGATATCGGGCGTTTCGGAGCGGGAATCGCGCATAGGAAGGCGCATGGCCGCGAAGCGTTCGAAACGATAGGAGCAAGTCTGCTATGGGTAAGAAGACGAAGAAGAAGGCGGCGAAAGCGGTAGCCAAGGCGGCGATGCAAGAGCCCGTGCGCGTTTCGCCGACGCCTCGACCTGCAGCCGTCGTGGAACAGTCGTGTTGCTGCGATGCGCCTGTTGCCGGTTCCGATGCCGAAGACCTCGCCGCCGATGCCGCATGCCCCGCATCGGACGGAACGGCCGCGGCGGGGTCGTGCTGTTCGTGCCGCCAGAAAGAAACGGAGCGCAGCGCGGCGCTCCAGGCGGACGTGCAAAAGCGCCTGAATCGCGTGATCGGCCAGCTCAACGGCATCAAGAGCATGGTAGAGAACAACCGCTACTGCGGCGACGTGCTGATTCAGCTGGCCGCGTCGGAAGCGGCGGTGCATCGCATTTCCGAAATCATCCTGCAAGACCATATGGAGACCTGCGTGGTCGAGCAGATTCGCGACGGCAACGTGGAAGTGGTCGACGAGGCCATGAAGCTGATCAAGAAGTTCATGTAGGCGGCGCCCATGAAACAGACATTCGATATCACCGGAATGACGTGCGCGGCGTGTTCTGCGCGCGTCGATAAGGCAGCTCGCGCCGTGGACGGCGTGAGCGACGTGTCCGTGAACCTGTTGAAGAACGGCATGGAAGTGTCCTACGCGGACGAATCGCCCGCGGCGGTCGCCCGCACGAATGCCGCGATCTGCGCGGCCGTCGACCATGCGGGCTACGGCGCCGCCGCACGCGCGACGGCGGGCGCTGCCGGATCGGGAGCGGCCAAGCCGCAGGGGCCTTCGCCGCGCGAACGCGCCGAGGCCGAGAAAAAGCGCATGCGCACGAGGCTCGCCGTGTCGATCGCATTCACCGTTCCCTTGTTCTACCTGGCCATGGGCCATATGTTCGGCTGGCCGCTTCCTGCGGTTCTGATGGGCGACGCGGGCGTCATGCCGCTTGCGCTCACCGAGTTCCTGCTGCTTCTGCCGGTTCTGTTCGTCAACTTCAAATGCTTCTCCAACGGGTTTAAGAGCCTAATCCACGGCTCTCCAAATATGGATTCGCTCATCGCACTCGGCTCGGCGGCGTCTACCGCATACGGCGTGGCGGCGCTGTATAGGATCGGATTCGCGCTAGGTTCGGGCCAGGCGGACGCCGCCCATGCCGCCGCTATGGACCTGTATTTCGAGTCGGCGGCCATGATTCTCACGCTCATCACGCTGGGCAAGTATTTCGAGGCCCGCGCGAAGGGCAAGACCACCGACGCGGTCACGTCGCTTATGGACCTGTCGCCTAAGACGGCGCTGCTGCGCACGCCCGACGGCGATCGCGAGGTCGCGCTTGCCGAGGTGCAGGCGGGCGATTTCGTGGTGGTTAAGACGGGCGCCCGCGTTCCGGTGGACGGCGTGGTGACGGAAGGCGAGGCGAGCGTCGACGAATCGGCGGTAACGGGCGAAGGCGTTCCCGTGGACAAGCGCGAAGGCGACCGCGTAGTGGGCGCTACCGTGGTGAAGTCGGGATGGTTCGTCATGCGGGCCGAACACGTGGGCGAAGACACCGTGCTCGCCGGCATCGTGCGCATGGTGGACGAGGCCACCGGTTCGAAGGCGCCGATCGAGAAGCTGGCTGACAAGATCAGCGGCGTGTTCGTCCCGGCAGTCATCGCCATTGCGCTGGTCACGTTCGTCGTGTGGCTGGTTTCCGGCGCGGGACTTTCCGTCGCCTTGACCCACGCCGTGTCGGTTCTGGTCATTTCCTGCCCGTGTGCTTTGGGCCTGGCCACGCCTACGGCAATCATGGTGGGAACGGGCCGCGGCGCCCGTTTGGGCATCCTGGCGAAGACCGCTGAGGCGTTGCAGACGGCGCATGACGTGAAAACCGTCGTGCTGGATAAGACGGGCACGATCACGCAGGGCGCGCCCGAGGTGACGGCGATCGCGGTTGCGGCTCCCGCGTGCGCAGACGACGTGCTTGCGGCGGCGGCTTGCGCCGAAGCGCCTTCCGAGCATCCGTTGGCCCAGGCCGTCGTGGCGTGCGCCCGCAAGCGCGGCGTCCCGTTCGCGGCGGCGGACGATTTCCGCCAGCACGAAGGCGGCGGCATCGAGGCTCGTGTGGGCAAGACGCGCATCGCCGTGGGCAACGCGCGCCTGATGGATTTCTTGGGTGTGGATGCGTCGGCGTTCGCTCCGCATGCGGACGCGGCGGCATCCGACGGCGCCACGCCGCTGTTCGTGGCGCAAGACGGCCGCGCGATCGGCATGGTGGCGCTGTCCGACGCGGTGAAGCCGACCAGCTCGGCGGCGGTGCGCGAGCTGACGGCCATGGGCATCGACACGGTCATGCTCACGGGCGACAACGAACGCACGGCGGCCGCGGTGCAGCGCGCTTGCGGCGTGGGCCGCGTGGTTGCCGGCGTGCTTCCCGCCGACAAGGAACGCGAAGTGGCCGATCTTGCCCGCCGCGGCGAGGGCCGTGTGGCCATGGTGGGCGACGGCATCAACGACGCGCCGGCGCTGGCGCGCGCCGACCTGGGCATCGCCATCGGCGCGGGAACCGACATCGCCATGGATGCGGCCGACATGGTGCTCATGCGCAGCGACCTGCTGGACGTGCCCGCCGCCATCAAGCTTTCTCGTGCGACGATGCGCATTATCAAGCAGAACCTGTTCTGGGCGCTCATCTACAACGCCGTGTGCATCCCCGTGGCCGCGGGCGCGCTTTCGTGGGCGGGCGTGAACCTGAACCCGATGATCGCGGCGGCCGCCATGAGCTTGAGCTCGGTCTGCGTGGTGGGCAACGCCTTGCGCCTGCGTGGATGGAGTCCGCGCAGCGAGTCGGCCGATGCTTCTGCGGAGCCTGTTTCCGCAGTACCGGCGGGCGAGGTGCGGGTGATCGTCGTCGAAGCGCCTACGCGCGCAGAAGAAGAAAAGCCGCTCGATGGGGCGTGCGAATACGAAGGAAAGGAACCCCTGATGGAAAAGACCCTGCATGTAGAAGGCATGATGTGCGTTCGTTGCGTGGCTCACGTGAAGAAGGCCCTCGAGGCCGTGGAAGGCGTGGCCGCCGCCGATGTCGATTTGGATGCCAAGCGCGCCGTGGTGTCGCTCGACGCCGACGTGCCCGACGAGGTGCTGGTGTCCGCCGTGGTCGAAGAGGGCTACGAAGCCGAAATGGCCTAACGCGATTCCGGCAGATAGGCTCGCTTCCATCCATCGAATTCGACGACGGTTCCGCGTCGTTTCCACGGCGGGTCCTGATGAATAAAAGGCCCGTTCATGCAGTATGCTTCATGTCGAGAAGCAGGAAGAAAACGGGCGTGTTCGCCCGCCTTGGAATAGCAAGGAGTGCGGCTGTGGAATTGAACGCTGAAGATATGTTCGCACAGATGATGGCTGCGATGGCGAATGCCGATCAGCCGAAGGCCGAAACTTCGGCGCATTCGTGTAAGATCGAGTTTTTCGAACAAGGCAATACAGTAGATGAATCGGTCGTCGGGATTGCATCGCGCATGGTGTTCACGGGGTGCTTCGCCATCGACGACTACATGATTCAGCGCAAGGACGGGTCTCCCGTTCAGGCGGGGCTGGGTGCTGATTTCAATGAGTCCGGCGGACCGACGGCGGCATGGGTCTGGTTTTCGACCCCCGTCAACGATGCGGTCAAACAGAAATTCGAAGAGTTCTTCGGCGGTTCGTTCGACGGGGATAGATTGCGCATGCCCGTCGACGCAGAGGCGTTTCTTGATTTTTCCGACTCGAAGGGATGGGGCGTATACGAAGAAGAAGGGGACCCTTTGTGGTGATGCGCTCAACGAAACGAGGGGCGCGGCTTCGTGGCGGGGCCGCGCCTTTCTTCATTGAGGGGTAAGTGCGTTATCGGTTAGCGTCGAGGATCGTTTTTGCGACGTGCCAGCGTGAAGGCGACGATGCCCAGCGCGATGGCCGCGACGATGGCGGGGCCCGCTACGAAAGGAAGCGCCGCAGAGATTGCGCCGCCCTTCGGTTCGTCGGGGGCCTCCAGCACTTCGAAGGTGGCATGTTGTTCGCCGGTGCAGTTGCCCATGCCCGTGACGACCACGGTTGCTGTGCCCTTTTCGACGTTGTCGGCGTACGAAACGGTGTAGTCGACGCCTTCGACCAGGGTTTTCCCACCCATTTCGACGGTAGGGGCCGGCTGCAGTTCTTCGCCTGTTTCTTCCTGGTCGGGAATCACGTCGATGGTCGCGTAGGCAAGGTCGCCCGGCACGATGGCGAATCCGGTTTCGATCGAGCCGATGTAGGCTCCTTTGCCTACCACGGTGACCGACACGTTGCCGGGATTGACGATGTCGCCTTTGAACACCACGTCGAAATCGGAGCCTTCGACGAGGGTCTTTTTATCCAGCTTGAGCGTGATCGTGGGACGTACGGGGTTGCCGTCGTACATGACGTCTTGCAGGCCCTGCACGCGGGCGTTGCTGATATCGATGCTTCGGCGCGAAGCCTGCTGTTCCTGCAGATTCTCGAAAGTCGTCATGGTGGGTTCGAGCTCGTTGCGCAGCGCTTCGGCTGCGGCTTCGATGCTCATGCTGCCCGACGAATCGGCGGCCAGGGCCACGGCGGGCGTCATCGTAAGGAGGGATGCCGCGACGCATGCGGCCAGTGCCGCGCGATATGCTCGTGCCATGCGTTCCTCCTCCGTTGTCGATTTTCGCCGTTGTCGTTCGTGTTAGGCAATATGGCATTGGCGTGCGGTTTGGCTGTTTGGGGCCTGGCGCACACCTCGCCGATTATAATCCAGGCATGTCGCGATTGACTCCTACACAGCAGAAGTCCATGGCCGCCGCGGTGGTGCTGGTGGTCGGCGTCGTGCTGTCTTTCGCCAGTGGAAAGGCGTTCATTCCATCCGAGGTTCTGACCGATCAGGTGCTTTCGGCCAACCACCTTGCCAACCAGCAGGCCGTCGCCGCGCTTGCGCCTGGCGATCAGGTGGCGTCGGTGGGCTTGCGACACGCGGTTCCGACTGCGCTCGAAGAAGCGCAAGTGGTCGAAATCGTCGATGGCGACACCATTTGCGTAGAGATGGGCGGCACGCGTCATACGGTGCGTCTGACGGGGGTCAACACGCCCGAATCGTCGAACGCCGACGAGAAGAAGAACACGTCGGAAGGCGAACGTGCGGCCAGCCATCTGGCGGCTATCGTGCATGTAGGCGATACGGTGTATCTGCAGAAGGACACATCGAACGCGGACAAGAGCGGCAACCTGCTGAGGTTCGTTTGGAGCGCGAAGCCGAACAGCTTCACCGACGTGAGCGAAATCAAGGCGAAGATGCTCAATGGCCGAATGTTGACCGACGGCTATGCGATGGCTCATAAGTTCAAGCCTGACGACGCGTACTTCAACATTTTCAGGGCGCTGCAGCTGGATGCGTACCATAACGAACGCGGGCTGTGGGCCGAAGGGGCCGACTGGTCGTATAGCGTGTAGGGCGCGGCGCCGGGTGTTTTGCGACGTGTTGCAAATCCCGCATCGACTCCTGTTTGCCGCGTCGAGGGGGCTGCCCGGCACGTTTCGTCATCGGCGTCCGCGATGTGTCGATGCTTGAAGGAAAAATGCCGGCGTGCCGGCGAAGCGAAGGGAGAACCATGTATTCGTATAAGACGCGCGGAACGTGTTCCCGTTCCATCCAGTTCGATGTCGTCGATGGAACGGTGCGCGATGTGAGTTTCGAAGGGGGCTGCAACGGCAACCTCAAGGGCATCGGCAAGCTTGTGGAGGGCATGCCTGCCGATCGCGTGGCCGAGCTGCTCGAGGGAACCACGTGCGGCCCGCGCGCGACCAGTTGTCCCGACCAGCTGGCGCAGGCCCTCAAGTTGGCGATCGAGGACCAGAAGGATTCGGTCGACAACTAGACGAAGCGATTCCCGGGATGCTGATGATTCGCACCCCGTTTTACTCGTCTTTTTCTTCGGGAACGCCAAGCATATCGAAGAGCTCTTGGCGCGTATGTATATCGAGTTTCTGGTAGATGTGGCGGACATGCGCTTTCGCGGTTCCGTTTGCGATGAACAGCTCTCGTTCTATGATGCCGACCGTTTTGCGTTGGGCGAGAAGGAAGAGCACCTCTTCCTCACGCGCAGAAAGCTTGCAGGCGCTGGCGATTTCGGCCACGCGGCTGGAAAGCTCGTTTTTGCGTTCGGCGGGCGTTGCCGCACCGTTTGCGTCGTGCTTTTCCATGGCGGCACCCCAAGTGCTGGAAAGTCCTTCGGACATGAAAATCATGGTTGCGGCCACGATGGCTATCACGCAGAGCGCAGCAAGCAGGATTTCTCCGTTGTCTCCCAGTAGATGGGCTTGATCGCTGACGCCCCGTCCTGCCATCATGGCTATCTGTCGTACGCCGCGCTCTATTCCGAATAGCCAGATGGCCGATGCCCCGTAGCGATAGCAAAGATTCGCGATGATTACCATAATGAGAACCGATTGCGCAGTATACCCCGCTGCTACACAGAAGCTCCCCACTCCGCCGCCGAACACGTTGAGCGCGGGAATGAGCAGTAGCGCCGCTACCGTGAGCGGTAGTGCCACGCGATAGATGACCCCGAAATCGAACCGTTTCCCCTGGGCTGCGGTGGCGAAGAATATGACGGCTCCTGCCAGAATCGCTCCTGGGGCGGAATGCGGGCCGAACCATCCCGAATAAGAAACGCTTTCGAGCAGGCCGTAGGCGAAAGCATACGTGGCCATGAGAAGGACTGCCTTCCAGGGAACGGACAGCTTGGTGGGCGTCGCGTGGGGGCGTTCTGCTCGGGGTATCTTCCTGAATCCTTCATGTACGCACAAAAGGGAGGCGAGCGGTAGGATGGCCGTCATGACGAAAAGCCAGGGGAACATGAAGCCGCGCCAGACGTAGATTGTCAGGCCGCCCGCCACGATCGAAAGCGAATAGTAGGTCGCCACGCGCAGGGGGTTGAGACATCCGTATAGTTCGCTCCAAAGCAAGATGAGCAGTGCTATGCCGACGCCGCCCGTGACGGCAACAGGCGCTCCGAGTGCTGCGGTCGATTCCGGAAACAGAGCGGTGCAGAATGCCAGTACGGTCGAGAGGACGAGCAGGGTTCCGCATGCAACAGAAACGGGCTTCTTGTTGAAGAATGGTCCGATTCTTTGTGCTCCAAGTGCGCAAAGAAGGGAGACGATGGCCATCGATCCGTCGAAGAGGTCGCGCGTCCCGAATGCCATGTTTCCGATGGGGCTTGTTTGAAAGGGGAGTCCTGCAAAAGAGCCGACGAAGGTTATCTCTATCCATGCGCGATAGAGACCGAGTCCGAGAAAGGCCAAAGGCACGACGGGAAGGAATCCAAAAAGCAAAGTGGATCGTGCGTCATCTTCGGCGCTGCGGGGGGTTGCGGTCATGAGTTCTCCGTGCTATCGAGGGCGGCTGTGTTCGGCGTCGGCCGCGTCCTTGCGCTGTGCGCGGCGATTTACTTTTTCTTGCAAAGCCGAAATTATTGTACCGAAGCGTCGTTTGTTCCGTAAACGTTTGTCCTACAAGTCTCGATATCTAAGAAATACCTGATGAATGAAGGGGGGGTTATACAGGGGGGTTATACGAATAGACCTCTGTTTTCACGTTTGGTCGATGGCATGCAGCTATAAGCGGCATATCGTTTCGGGCACAGAGCGACGAGCCGCGGGTCCGCATGGCGGCAGCGGAATCGTCGACGGGAGGGAAGAGAAAAGGAGACATCATGGAACTGACGCGTCGCGATCTTTTCAAGTTCGGTGGCGTTGCCGCTGTCGGCGCAGCTGGCGCGGGTATGCTTGCGGGATGCGCGCCCAAGGGCGGCAAGAGCGCCGAATCGGGCGCCAAGGACGTCGCCGACAACGGGCTGCCGAGCTTTTTCCAGCAGCCTGAGGCGATTTCCGATATCGCCGAAACGAAGGAATTCGACATCGTCGTCGTGGGAGCGGGCGCAGCCGGTGTGCCGTGCGCGTTGGCCGCTGCCGAGCAGGGTGCCAAAGTCGCTCTCATCCAGAAGGAGAGCCAGGCCATTTCCCAGGGCAATACGTGCGATTCGCTGCTTGCCGACCAGACCGACGAAGCGGGCCGCGCGGCCGTAGTTTCCTGGATTACCGAGCAAAGCGCGTGGCGCTCCCATCGCGACCAGGTGAGCCTATGGGCTGAGAATTCGGGTGAAGCTTTGAAGTGGCTTTGGAATAAGTCCGAGGAAGCTGGTTGCCAGATTCAGGATACGACAGCGAAGTGGACCACGCCCATCAAGACGATTGACGGTCAGCCCATCACGTACTTCGCGTTCGACTACGGCCCGAAGCCGTACAACACCGGCAGCGGCATGCGCGATCTGTGCGACCACTTCGACGGCAAAGACGGACTTGAAATTTTCTATTCTTGTCGCGCCGAGCAGCTCGCCAAGGACGATTCTGGAAAAGTCATCGGCGTCATCTGCGAAATGGATAATCAGTACGTCCAGTTCAACGGAGCGAAGGGTGTCGTCGTTGCGACCGGTGATTACACCAACGACGATGAGATGATGGCCTACTACAATCCCGATATGGCCAATATCGACCGCAAACAGAACAACAAGACCGGCGATGGCCACAAGATGATGGTTTGGGCGGGTGCTCGCATGGAGCCTGTGTGCGGTGCGAAGGTCCAGCATGATTTCGACGCAGGCCCCGGATCCATGGCCGATATGCCTTTCTTGTGCGTGAAAAACGACGGTACTCGTTTCTGCAACGAGGCCCGCTCTGCCATGGCGTACATGGGCAACTTCTTGACCGGCGCCGAGGATAACGGCTGGTATACGCAGGTATTCGACAGCAATTACATGACCGATTGCGCCGATTGGCCGGGTAAGCTTTACGACCCCGAGGCCATGAAAGCCTATATGCCTGAAGAAACGGGCGAGAAGCAGGGCGTTTACGAAGACCTGGTCAACACGTTTGCTGCCGATTCGATCGAGGAGCTGGGCGAAAAGTTGGGTTTGACCGACGTAGATGCTTTCGCCGCAACGGTTGAGCGCTATAACCAGCTCGTTGAATCCGGCGTCGATTCCGATATGGGCAAAGAGGCCAAATGGCTCAAGCCTATCGTGCAGCCCCCGTTTTATGGCATTCACCGTCATATCCGCCTGTCCGCTATCGTGCATGGCGTGAATGTGAACGGCGAGATGAACGTTCTCGATGCTGAAGGCAATCCGATCGAGGGCCTGTACGCCATCGGCAACTGCGCAGGTAACTTCTTCGGCAGCCCCGATTATCCCATGGATCTTCCCGGTCTTTCCCTCGGCCGTTGCCACACCCAGGGCTACGTCGTTGGGCGAGCGCTTGCTGCGAAATAGCGTTCGCTAGGTGGCTTTGCGAAGCGGCTTTCTGTCGCCGGCTTCACGTTCCCTCCCCTCGACGAGTGTGCGGCGGGCCGCTTCGCATTCTTTTATCGATATTCTCGTCAACGCCGCATCGGACCCCTCCCCGATGCGGCTGTTCTATGTTCGGCTTCGTTTCGACGATGCTCCCCTGTCGCCGTTTTCTCTTTTCGGCGAACGGCAAAGGAGTTTCACGAGGGTTACTTGTACGTGAGACATTCTGTCTGTATATTTTCTATATGTCAATTCGCGGCTTAGGGCATGGGGCGATTTCGTAAGAGGCGCTATGCCGGGCCACGACGATAAGGGGAAACGGACATGGAGCAGAAGAAAACGATGAACCGCGGCATGGCGGTGCTGCTTTCTGCAGCGTTGGTTCCGACGGTGGGTGTGCCCGCGACCGCGTTTGCAGAAGAGCTCGACCAGGTGCAGGGCGGTGTCCAGGATGGCGCAGTGGCTTCGAACGATGCGACGACGCCTTCGACGGCGACCGGCGTTACGCTCACGGTTAATCCCGCGGGTGTTCAGGAAGGCACCGTCTATACGAGCCTTGCGGCCGCTCTTGCCGCCGCGACCGACGGGTCGACGATCGTCCTTGAAGGGAACGTGGTCGAGAACGTGGCCGTCGACAAGGATGTCGTAGTGGACGGCAAGGGCGAATACGCCATCAGCGGCCATACCGAATTGCGCAAGGGCACCTTGCAGAACCTCACGTTGACGTCCGTCAATTCAAATGTTTTGACGGTCGGCAATACGGCTGCGGACACGAACATCACGATGAGCGGCGTCACGGTGAAATATCCGCTCACGACTGCGTATAACGATACCGCTTCGCGTGTTTTGGGCGGGAATAATGCGGCGATTACGATTGTCGATTGCTTGTTCACCAACGATGCGCAGAATAACGGCGTTCAGTACGACGCTCCGCAGTGGTCGTACGGTTTGTATATGAATGGCCAGGGTTCGGAAGGCAGCCTTACGTTCGAGCACAGCATGTTCAAGGGCGCGTTTCGCACCATGCTTCCGAACATCAACGGCAAGGTGACTGTCAAGGATTCCCGCTTTGAGAATTCCGTTTTCAGCGTCAGTCCTGCGCCGACGGGCGGTTCGGGCGGCGAGGCCACGTGCATCACGAGCGCCGATACCGGTGATGCGACGGGCTTCGTCATCATGGGCAACACGTTCGACAATGCGGGTTCGTTTTACTTCCAGAGGACCGCAGGTGCGAATGTGTTGGGCAACGAGTTCGATTTCGACACCTTCGCTCACTATATTCAGGTCCGTGGTGCCGCCGCTGCGCCGCTCGATCTTTCGGATAACCGATTCACCGTTGGCCAGAACAAGCTCGTATCGATCGACACGACGGCTGCTCCCATTATTTTGCCCGCCGGTCAGCGCGCCGTGGCATATTGGGCCTGGGACGAAACTCCTGCCGATGTAAAGCCCGCTGATTACCTTACGTACGAATACGCCTATAACCAGGACGGCTCCAAGTCGTTTTATCCTGGTTCTTTCGGTGCGCTTCAGGCGTTCATCAATCCTGCCGCAGGCAACATCGGTGTGGGCGAGGGTGAAACCATCTACCTGCAGGCCGACATTCTTGACGCGCAGGGAATTGCCGTGCCGAGCGGTAAGGATTTCACGCTCGATTTCGGCGGACATCGCTATGTCGTGAAAGACCCCGGCGCTGGTTCGACCAATACCAAGACGAACGCCTTCCAGCTTCTGAAGGATTCGAATCTCACGTTCAAGAACGGCACGATCGCCGTCGCGGAGGACGCGGAGAAGATCAAGCGCATCTTCCAGAGTTACGCTAACGTGACGTTCGAGGATCTGACCGTGGACCCCACGAACCAGGTCGGTGGCGAAGATTATGCGCTGAGCTTCAATAACGGCACCATCGTCATGAAGGGCGCGACGAATATCCTGGCGTCGTCTTCCTCCGTCAAGGCGTTCGACGTTTGCTACTGGAAGACGGGCGGTTACGACGGCGGCGTGAGCGTTACGTTCGACGAGAGCTTCACGGGCAATGTTGCCGGCACGATCGTGTACGACAGCGTGGATGCTGCGAAGGCGAGCCTGTCCATTGCTGGTAGCGGCTCGTTCGGCGGCATCGAGCTGTCTCCGGATTCTAAAAACGGCGTGACGATTTCTATCACGGGTGGCTCGTTCGGCGTCGATCCGAGCGCGTATGTTCCCACGGGCTATGTGACCACGCCGTCGAACGGCAAGTGGGTCGTGTCCAAGTACGTCCCGCCTGCGCCCCCTGCGCCGGCTCCTGACACCGACGTCGAGCAGCGTCCCGACGGCTCCACCGTCACCACCGTCACCA
>NZ_CAUHPG010000031.1 GCF_959608125.1 uncultured Slackia sp. | reverse complement strand
CCGAGCACATGTTCCTGGGCGATCGCAAGCAGATTATCCAGACCTTCATCCTCAACGAAGACGAGGCCGTGCGCGAAGCCGCCGTCAACGACCTGTTCGAGGCTCAGACGGGCGACTTCTACGGCATGTTCAAGGCCATGGATGGCCTGCCGGTCATCGTGCGCCTGCTCGATCCGCCGCTGCATGAGTTCCTCGAGAGCCCCCGTGCCCTCGATGTCGAAATCGCCAAGCTCGAGGCCGCCGGCGGCGATGCCGAGGTCATCGCCGCGAAGCGCAAGCTCATGGAGCAGATCGACGGTATGAGCGAGGCCAACCCCATGCTCGGCCTGCGCGGCTGCCGCCTGGGCATCGTGTACCCGATTCTTCCGGTCATGCAGGTGCGCGCCATCGCGACGGCTGCGGCCCAGTTGAAGAAAGAGGGTCTCGATCCCAAGCCCGAGGTCATGATTCCGCTGGTCTCCACCGTTAAGGAGCTCGAGAAGCTGCGCAAAGTGGCGGTCGACACCATCGCCGAGGTCGCTGCCGAGGCGGGCGTCGAGCTTGATATTCCCGTGGGCACCATGATCGAGCTTCCGCGCGCTGCCGTTACCGCTGACGAAATCGCCACCCAGGCCGACTTCTTCAGCTTCGGCACCAACGACCTCACCCAGACCACGTTCGGCTTCAGCCGCGACGACGTCGAGGCCGAGTTCGTGCCGCAGTACCTGGCCGAGAAGCTTTTGCCGTACAACCCCTTCGCCACCATCGATCCGGGCGTCGCGAAGCTCGTCAAGATGGGTGTCGAGCTGGGTCGCGAGGGCAATCCCGACCTGGTGTGCGGCGTGTGCGGCGAGCACGGCGGCGATCCCGACTCCGTCAAGACCTTCCACAAGATCGGTCTCGACTACGTGTCCTGCAGCCCGTATCGTGTGCCGCTGGCCCGTCTTGCCGCTGCCCAGGCCGCGCTGGAAGAGAAGTAGTCCGCTTCTTGTAGAACATATCGCATAGATGAAACGGTCCGTCTCGTATGAGGCGGACCGTTTTTTTTGTAGGTTATGAATTCGGCGCATGCGCTTCTTTATTTGCCCGTAGCATCGGCAAGAGGCGTTTTCCGATGTTTTTGATCGGACGGCGCGATACGGGCCGCTCCTTCGTCGCGTTTTATCCAGACGCATCGCATAACGCTTCGTTTACTTGGCGAGCGGAAGCGTGACGGTGAATGTCGTGCCGTCGGCATCGGAGCTGCGTACCTTGATGGAGCCTCCATGGGATTCCGCTATTTCGCGTGCGATGGCCAATCCCAGTCCGAAGCTTTTCGAATCGTCTCGCGTGCGTGCCGCATCGGCGCGATAGAACCTGTCGAAGACGTGGTCGATGTCTTCGACAGGGATGGGATTTCCCATGTTGCGCACGGCGAGAACGGCTTTGCGTCCCTCGGTCGCCAACCGTACGGTAACGATGCTGTCCTCCTGCGCATATTTGCACGCGTTGTCGACCAGCGTGCCGACGAGCTTTTCGAGCTTGCGCGTATCGCCTTCGACGAAGATTCCCTCGCCGGTCTCATCGGCTATCGTCACGTGCCTTTCGAATGCAACCGACTCGAACTGCAAGACCTCCTTCGATACGAGGGCGCTCATGTCGACTCGCGAACGTTCGAAGGATTCCGCGGATTCAGCTTGGGCGAGCGAAAGCATATCGGCGACAAGCTCCTGCATGCGAAGCGCCTCTTCCTGGGTTCCTTCCACCCATTGCATCTGTTCTTCGAGCGTTTTCTCGGGATGCTTTGCCAGGATGGATGCGTTCGCCAGAATGACGGTCAATGGCGTTTTGAGCTCATGCGAGGCGTCTGCTATGAATCGACGCTGGGCCGCCCATGCCTGTTCGACGGGGCGAAGGGCCCATCGAGCGAAGAACAGGTTGAGGATGAGGAGGACGCCGAGAATGGCAAGCCCTGCGAAGGCGAGTCTGAAAGCGAGCGATTTCCACGTGTCGAACACCGCCGCGTCGACGAAAGAGAAATAGATGCCGTCGCCGGCGGTTCGCTTCATCGCCGCCAGGCCGTATCGGGACATGACCGACAAGCCGTCGGGCGTGTTCTTCAGCTCGTCGAGGGCGGCATCTATTGCGTCTTGGTCGGCCGCGACGGCGGTCGAGTCGGGGGAGACGACGGAGAATTCTCCTGATTTATCGAGTCGGTATACGACGGCCGGCACGGTGTAAGGGCGTTCGCCGCTTCCTATTTTCGGCAACATCCCTTCGTGTCGCGAATTTTCGTTCGCCGAATCGGCAGGGGAATCTTCTGCCGATTCGGCGCGCCCGTTCTGCCCGCCGCTCATTTCGATGGCTTGATTGATCGCGCCGCTAAGCGCCGCCCGGCCGTTGTCATAGGAGCGTTGGTGCTCGAGGATGCAGACGCCGCATAAGGCGATGCCGATCACGAGGAAAACGCTTGCCATATTCAGTGCAATGAATTTGACGCGGAGTCGTTTGAGCATATGTCTCCTTCGGGCAAGTGCTTGCCGCCGTCATTCGATCGGCGACGGATCAAGCCTCTTTATCGCATTCTCGGGCAGGGGAGATGAGACGGTACCCTACTTTTCGGATGGTTTCTATAGTCGTCGACGATTCGAGGAAACGCAGCTTCTTGCGCAGAAACGAGATGTAGGCTTCGACGTTGTTGTCGTCTGCGTTCGATTCGGTTCCCCATACCTTTTCGATAAGCATTTCTTTGGACACGATTCCGCCTTTGTTCGCGAAGAGAATCTTGGCTAATGAGAATTCGCGTTTGCTTAGATGGATGCTTTTCCCGTTGCATGAGAGGTCGTGGCTTTCAAGTTTCAGGCACAGGTCGCCGACATCGATGCTTTCGAATATCATCGTGCCTTTGCGGCGCGTGAGCGCACGTAGGTGGGCCATCAGCTCGGCGGGGGAGAACGGTTTGGTCATGTAATCGTCGGCCCCGTGGTCGAGTCCTGCGATCTTGTCGGATACCGAGCTTTTAGCCGTAAGCATGAGAATGGGCGTGTTCACGCCTGCCTGGCGGATGGCGCGGACTGCCTCGAACCCGTCCAAGCCTGGAAGCATCACGTCGCAAACGATTGCATCGTACGGTCCGACGATGGCCCAATCGCGCCCCGATATCCCGTCGTGCACCGCGTCGACGATGTATCCGTTTTCCTGAAGGATGCGTTCGAGCGCCTGCGCGAGCCTGACGTCGTCTTCAACGATGAGTATTCGCATGGAGTTCCTTCCTTTCGATCGATGCATCCTGCCACGCATCGCATACCGACATTGTAATGACCAAGCTGAAAAACACCTGAAAAAGCCCCGATGCGCCTGAATGTTTTCATCGAAGAGCGCGGAAGTTCCCTGTTGGCCTTGGCATCGCCGTGTGAACCGAACCTGAAAGCGGCCGGACTCTTTCAGCGGATTTTCAGGGGGCGTTTCTAGGATGCGTCTCGAAAGCGTGCATGCCTCGCTTTGCGGCATGCGAGACGAAAGGAGACACGGCATGGCCGAATATCATGGCGTTTTCGAGCGCAAAGAGGTGAAATACAGGTTGAGCTCCGCGCAGTATAGGGCGGTTCTCTCGGCGCTTCGGGGACGGCTCGCGCCTGATGCCTACGGAAGCGCATTGGTGAAAAGCGTCTATTTCGACACCGACGAGCGCGACATGATTGCGCATTCTCTGGAAAAGCCTCTTTATAAAGAGAAATTGCGTGTTCGAAGCTATGGAACCCCCTCTGAAGCCGACCCGGTGTTCGTTGAGATCAAGAAGAAGTACGACGGCGTGGTGTACAAGCGGCGCATCGCGATGTCGTATGCCGCGGCCCGCGCGTATCTCGGCGGGGCTTCTTACGAAGCGGCGTGTATCGCGCATCCGCTCGACGAACCAGGCGTCTTCAGCGCATTCGCGAAGACGAATCTTCAGGTTGCCCACGAAATCGATGCATTGATGCGCCGATGGGGGCCGCTGCGCGCCTCAATGCTCACGACGTGCGTGCGCACCGCTTACGGACCGATCGACGAATCGGGAGTGGGGGTCGCTGACGAAGGGGGCTGCGCGTGACGTTCGATGCGTCTTTGGGTTATTGCGACTTGCATGGATCGCGCGCCCGCGTGAAGACGGTCCCTCTCATCGGGCCTGAAGAAACGATCATGGAGGCGAAGTCGCGCGGCCCGTACCCGCTGTGGCTCGCCGATGCCCTCGATGCGTGCGGAGCGTATCCGTCATCGTTCTCGAAATACGGAGAGGCGTATAGGCGTTGCGCGAAGAACGCGCCGTCTTCGCTCGTCGCCGATTCTTGCCAGGAGGTGTGCTGTGCTTGATTCCATGTTCTCCTCGATTCTTTCAAGCGTGAGCTCGGCGGCTGCAGACGTTTCGGCGGCGGGATTCTTCGCTTGTTGCGCGGCGTCGCTTATCCTGGGGGCGGCCGTGGCTGGAATCTATATGTTCCGTCATGCGTATTCGAAGAACTTCGTAGTGACTCTGGCGTTGCTGCCGGTTATCGTGCAAATGGTGATTATGCTGGTCAACGGTAATATCGGCGCCGGCATTGCGGTTATGGGCGTATTCAACCTGGTGCGATTCCGGTCCATTCCCAGCAGCGCGAAGGATATCGGCAGCGTGTTTCTCGCCATGGCCGTAGGCCTTGCCACGGGCATGGGGTTCATCGGCCTCGCCGCTTTGTTCGTGGCGGTGGTGGCGCTTGCCAACATCGCGTACGTCCTCTCTCCGTTCGGCGGCAAGGCGCCGGCCGATAAGACGCTGCGTATCACCGTGCCCGAGGATTTCGAGTACGAAGGCGCCTTCGACGGCGTGCTGTCGCGCTATGCGTCCGACCATGAGCTCGTCTCGGTGGAAACCACGAATCTCGGAAGCTTGTATCAGCTTGAATACCGCGTGCGGCTTACGCAAAACGGCCAGCAGAAAAAGATGCTGGACGAAATTCGTTGCCATAACGGCAATCTGAAAGTATCGCTAGCCACGGCTGCAAGCGCGAAGGAGGTTCTGTGATGGCGGTTTCTTCCTTTCGCCGCGAGCCTTTCGCGGCGCGGTCGCTTCCTGCAAGCGCACGACGCCTTTGCGCCGTCGGGCGGGCGGCGCTTGCGTTCGCTTTGGCATGCGGCCTTGCCGGATGCTCGTCGGCCGACGATTCATCTACGGATGCCGTCGTGGCCCAGGAATCGGCGGCGGTCGAGACGGACGCGACTACCGATGCGATGGACTTCTCGTATAGCGACCGAGATCTTGATGCGAGCTATGACGACTCGTCGGCTACGATGGTCGTGCTTTCCGACGATGGCGTCTCCATCGATGGCGAAGGCGCGTCGGAGCAGGACGGCTCGGCCGTCATCGAATCGGCGGGAACGTATGTGGTGTCGGGTTCGCTTTCGGACGGCAGCATCCAGGTGGCCGCGAGCGAGCAGGACAAGGTGCAAATCGTCTTCGACGGAGTCGATATCCACTGCGAAGACGGGCCTGCGGTTTCGATTTCTACTGCCGATAAGTGCTTCATCACGCTTGCGAACGGTTCGTCCAACAGCCTTTCCGACGGTTCGTCCTACGCATTGGCCGAGGGCGAGGACGAACCGAATGCGGTCGTTTACAGCAAAGCCGATCTGACTTTCAACGGCACGGGTTCTCTCGCTATCGCGGGGTCGTATCGACATGCGGTCTGCTCGAAGGACGACCTTGTGATAACGGGCGGCACATATGACTTGTCCGCGACCGAGGACGCATTGCGCGGAAAGGACTGCGTGAAGATAGCCGACGGATCGTTTTCTATCGAAGCGGGCGAAGACGGCATCGCTTCGACGAACGACGAGGATGCCGATCGTGGATTCGTGAGCATCGACGGCGGGTCGTTTGCTCTGATCGCGGCTGACGACGGCATTCAAGCCGCCCGATACGCGAGGCTTGCCGGGGGCTCGTTCGACGCACAGGTCGAAGACGATGCCGTGCATTCCGATATCGACGCCCTTGTTTCCGGCGGCTCTTTCTCGGTCGCTGCAGGCGACGATGCATTCCATGCCGAAGGATCGATGACCGTGCAAGGGGGGACGATAGAGGTTTCGTCGTGCTATGAGGGCATCGAAGGAGAGCAGGTGTATCTACAGGGAGGCGATGTGCATATCGTGGCCGACGACGATGCGGTGAACGCCGCGTCTTCGGATGCGTCCGATAGCGGCGCCGCTGTCGATGCTGCCGGCGTACGGGAGGAAGGCCCCGATTCGGGCAGCGCTTCCGTCGCGCTTCCCGATACCGGGTCGCAGCCGGCCGTCGGAGGGGGCAGCGCTTCCGATCGCGCAGAGGAAGTGCAGGGCGGCTCGGATTCGACGCTGGAAGCCGCGCCCGACCCCTCCGGACGGCCTGGCGTCGACGAGCGGGGCGGAGCGCCTCAGACGGGAATGGCCGAAGGCGGCGCAGGCATGGGGGACTCGTCGTGCGTTATCGAGATATCGGACGGGTATCACGTGCTCGAGTCGGGCGGCGACGTGCTCGACTCGAACGGCAGCATCGTCATTACGGGAGGCGTCACGCTCGCCCAAAGCGCTGCGGGCACGAGCGACTATGCGATCGATTACGATATCGAGGCGACCATCGACGGAGGAACGCTTATCGCCCTCGGCGGAACCGAAATGGCTCAGAACCTGACGAGCGGATCGCAAGCGTTCGCCATGGAGAGCATCGAGGGGGCCGCCGGCGCAACCGTTTCCGTCGTCGATGAATCGGGGTCTGTGCGGGCCTCTTTCACTGCGCTGAGCGCTTTCGAAACGGCGGTCGTCAGCGTTGCCGGAATGCAGGACGGGGAGGTCTACGGCCTCGTGCTCGGCGATCCCGTTTCCGGCGCTAACGATGACGGGTACGCGTCGCAAGGCGTTCTCGACACCGACGTCGTCGTCGAGGTGACGGCGTCGTGCGAAGCCCAAGGTGGATTCGGAGGCTTGGGCTCGGATGGACGGCCTGCGGGAGCCGGGGAACCCGGCGCGATGCGCGATCCTGCGGCTGCGCGTGTCGAATAGGGCTTTCTCAGGCTGCGGCGATTCTTCGACGCCGCCGTTCGGGAGGGAGGGCTTGTCTGCGCCTTTCCTCCCGTTTCGGCGTTCAAGGCCCCGTTCGCTTCGTGGCAGTGCGTCCGATGCGGACGAACCGGTACACTGCCGGCAAGACGAGAGAAGGGATCGCCCATGCGAATCGTGAAACGTGAAGATCGGCAGGCGCAGGAGCGGGAGATGCTTTCGACCGATGCCGCATATTCGGACGAGACGGAGGGCCGCGCCTTTTCGGCCGAGCCCGATTTCCTGCGTACCGAATACCAGCGTGACCGCGACAAGATCGTCCATGCGAAGAGCTTTCGCCGCCTTTCTCATAAAACCCAGGTGTTCCTTGCTGCCGAGGGAGACCATTTTCGCACGAGGCTGACGCATACGCTGGAGGTGGCGCAGATAGCGCGCACCATTTCCCGCGCGCTCGGGCTCAACGAAGATCTTGCCGAGGCCGTCGCGCTCGGCCACGATCTGGGGCACACGCCCTTCGGGCATACGGGCGAGGCGGCGTTGGCGGAAAGCATCGCGCGCTGTCTCGGCATTCCCGCAGGCGATCCGCGCGTCGAAGGCCTTTATCGTCACAATGAGCAAAGCCTGCGCGTGGTCGAGACGATCGAAAACGGCGGCCGCGGCCTGAACCTGACGGCCGAGGTGCGCGACGGCATCGTCCACCACACGGGGCCTGTGCGTGCCGAGACCATGGAGGGGCGCATCGTGGCGGTGGCGGACCGTATCGCGTATGTGAACCACGATATCGACGACGCGATCAGGGCGGGGCTCCTGCACGAAGACGACCTGCCCGAAAGCACCCGCAACGTGCTCGGAGGAGACCATTCGTCGCGCATCGAGACGCTTGTGACCGATATGGTGGCGACGAGCGCCCGATCGGGCGACATCCTGCTTTCGGATGCGGTATGGAATGCGATGGGGGAGCTGCGCTCGTTCCTGTTCTCCGCGGTGTATCAGAGCGAGCCTGTGATGCGCGAGGCCCGCAAGGCCCAGAACCTGATCGCCGCGCTGTTCGACTATTTCGTGTCCCATCCCGACGCGGTTCCCGGCGAGTATCGGGCTATCTGCGATGGCGACCCGGTGCGCGCCGCCACCGATTACGTGGCGGGCATGACCGATCGCTACGCCGTGCGCACCTACGAGGAGCTGTTCGTTCCGCGTCCGATGCGTTAACCCTTCGTTTCATCGTATGCAAGCGTCGGCTTCGGCCGGCGCTTTTTTCTGCACGCGTCCCGTGCGTGTCGGAACGGTGCCGGCTTCGATTGCGGCCGCCTTGCGCGGATGCGCTCGCTACAATGGAAGGAATGCGCCCGGGCCCGCGCGTGCGGCCCGCGGCATCGAATGCGGATGTAGGAGGGGAAGAGTCGGTCGTGGCTAAGAAGACGAAGACGAAAAAAGAGGTGAAGTTCCGTCACGGAATGCTCGCCTTCGGCTTGCTTGCGGCGGTCATGTTCGGATGCGTGGTGGGGTTGGGCTCGGAGCCGCAGATTCCGATGGTCGCGGGGTGCGCGATCGCGGGCGCCATCGCCATGTATCTGGGCAACAGCTTCGAAGAGGTGCTCGGCGGCGCGATGAAGGGCGTTCTCGACGCCATGGAGGCCGTCCTCATCCTGATGTGCATCGGCATGCTGGTGGGCACGTGGATCTTGTCGGGCACGGTGCCGACGTTGATCTATTACGGCCTGAGCGTCATCAGCCCTGAGCTGTTCTTGCCCGTGGCGTTTCTGGGCACGCTGCTGGTGGGCATCGTGCTGGGCTCGTGGGGCGCGGCGGGCACGATCGGCATCGCCTTCATGGGCATCGCGGCCGCGCTCGATATTCCTTTGGGCATGGCCGCAGGCGCCATCGTCGCCGCCGCGTACGTGAGCGAGATCGCTTCGCCCCTCACCGACGGCCCGGTGCTGTGCGCCGCCATCGCCGACGTGAGCGTGTTCTCGCTTTGCAAGAAGTTCCTGCCCATCGTGGTCGCGGTGTGCCTCGTGAGCGTCGGGCTGTATTTCTTCATCGGCAACACGCTGGGAACGGGCATGACCGAGGCGGGCGCAGGCCGCGTCGACGAGCTGCTCGGCGCGCTCGAGCAATCCTACGCCATCGGGCCCGTCGCGCTGATTCCCCTGGCGGTGATGGTTGTCTGCATCGTGATGCAGGTCCCTGCGATCCCGTCGTTTCTGCTGGGCGTGCTGCTCGCGATCGTCGAAGCGGTGTTTCTGCAGGGCGCCGACCTCGGCACGGCCGTAGCGGCGGCGAATACCGGCGTGGTGAGCAACACGGGCTTCGAAGTGCTCGATACGCTGTTTTCCACAGGCGGCATCGAAGAGATGCTGCCGACTATCTCGATCGTGATCTTGGTCATGGCGTACGTGGGCATCCTGCAGCACACGGGCCTTATGCAGTCGCTCGTCAAGCCGATCACGTCGAAGCTCAAAAGCTTCGGCTCGCTTGCCGCGACCACTGTCGCCAGCGGCACGGCGTTCAACGTGCTGCTTCCCGACCAGTATCCCGCGATCGCGCTGTCGTGCAAGATGTACGGCGATTCGTTCAAAGAGCACGGTGCGCCGGGCGAGGTGTGGAGCAATATCGTGAATTCGAGCGCGGGCATCACGTCGGTCCTCATCCCGTGGAACACGTGCTCGATCTATATGGTCACCATCCTGGGCGTGACGTGCGTGGAATACGCTCCCTTCGCGTTTTTCTGCTACCTGTATCCGATTGCGGTCGCGCTTATCGCGGTGCTGTTTCGGCAAGAAGCTCGGCTGGACCGGGGGCAAGGGCGAGGCGAAGGCCGAAGCCGCAGCGTAGTCCAGGCGCGTATCGCGGCCGCTTCGGCGTTTTCGGACGTTCGGGGCGGCCGCGATTTCGTATCGGGCGACGTTTTCTCGGTCAAAGACCTTCGCTCGCACGCTTCTTGACGTGCGCTCGTGTAGCTTCGATAGCGGCGTACGGCCGTTTCTGGAGCGCGGACGGACCCTAGCCTTCATTCGACATCGCTTTTTCACTCCATCGCGAGAAAGCATCTAGTTTTTATGCGCTCCCTCCGTATAATAAGGGCGTTATGCGCAAAGAAATGTTGAAAGAATCCTTCAAGACGGCCCTGCCCATCATGGCGGGCTATGTCGTGCTGGGCATTCCCTGCGGCATCCTGTGCGCTACTGCGGGCATGGATGTCTGGATGGTCGCGCTCATGTGCGCTCTGTTCTATTCCGGCGCGGGCCAGTATATGATTCCCAACATGTATCTGGCGGGCAATCCGTTGACTGCCATCATCGCCAGCGTCTCGCTCGTCAACACGCGCCAAATGCTTTACGGCGCTTCGCTTTCCCAGTTCTGCGGAACGTGCCGCAAACGTCTTGCTTTCTTGTTCGGCGCCACCGTCACCGACGAAAGCTTCGGCGTGAACCTCGCCCGTTTCATCAACGGTGAATGGTCGGTCGGATCGGCTTTGGCGGTGAATCTGTTCTCTCAGAGCGCTTGGTTGCTTTCCAATGTGGCGGGAGCTTTGGTCGGCTCCGCCGTTTCGCTGCCCACCGCTTTGGCCTCCTTCGCCATGACGGCGCTGTTCATCTGTCTTTTGTGCATGCAGAAGGTCACGCGTGCCAATGTCGTGGCGGCCGTCAGCGCCATGGCCGGCGTCGTCGCATGCAAGCTCGTCGGGCTTTCGGGTCCTGCCATTCTGGTCGGTGCCCTTATAGGCGTCGGCGCGGCCCTTGCTTTCAGCTTGAAAGCGGGGGAGAAGGAAGACTCCGATATCAGGATGGGAGCCTAGCATGTCCGTCTCAGACTTCCTCATCGTATTCGGAGCATGCGCCCTGACCATGCTAGCTTGTCGCGTGCTGCCCGTGTTCCTCTTGAAGGGCAAGCAGCTGCCTGAAACCATGGTTCGCGCGCTCAACTTCATTCCGCCCGCGGCATTCGCGGCGCTTGTCGCCAACGACCTGTTCGACCCTTCGAAGATCGCGTCGGGAGACGTGTGGTCGTGGCTTGCCCCGTTGCTTGCGGCCGCTGCGGTCGTCGCGGTCGGCATCAAGACGAAATCCCTCGCCTGGTGCATCCTCGTGGGCGTGTGCGCGCTCGCGGTGCTTACGTACGGCCCGTCTTTGATGGCGTAGCCGAACGGTCGTTATCTTTCCGCCATCGGCAAAATGCTTTGATGCTTTAACGCGATGGAGTATAATCCGCTTGTCATTCATGTCGAGAATGGTCGTGCCGTTGCATTCGCGCCGGCGCGGCCATTCTCGCGTAAGGGTACGAAAACGAAACGGAAAAGGGGGGCAGTCATCGTGAGCCACGATAACGACTTCTCGCTATCCCGCATCCCCGAAGGTGCGAAGGAACCTCTTTGGCAGATCCTCATGATCAGGATCGGCGCTATCTGCTGCGTGTCCCAGCTGGTTTTGGGCGCGGCTCTCGGCTATGGCATGACGTTTTGGGGGGCTTTCTGGGCGACCATGCTCGGTTCGGTCCTTCTGCAGGTGGTCAGCTGGGCGCTCGGCACGGCCGCCGCGCGCGAAGGCCTTTCCACAAGCCTTCTTTCCCGTTGGGCAGGCTTGGGCAAGGTCGGTTCCGCCGTGCTCGGCGGCGTCGTCGCCATTTCCATGGTCGGCTGGTTCGGCGTGCAGAATTCCGTTTTCGCGGAAGGCATGCTCGACATCACCGGCGTACTGAATTTCCCGATCTGGGCGTTGATCACGGGTCTCGGTATCACGCTGCTCGTCGTCGCCGGCATCAAGTGGATCGCTCGCTTCGCCGCCGTGTTCGTGCCGTTGTTCATCGTCGCCGTCATCGCGTCGGCCGCGATCGTGCTTCAAGATCACAGCCTCATCGAGTTCCTGAACTCGCCGCACCCCGGCCCCGCGCTGTCCTTCGGCGCCGCCACCACCATGGTTGCGGGCGGCTTCATCGCCGGCGCCATCTGCACGCCCGACTACGCCCGTTACCTGAAGAACGGCACGCAGGTGTTCTGGATGACCCTGATCGGCACCTTCCTGGGCGAGCTCGGCATGAACCTCATCGCCGTCATCTTGGCCCATGCCACGGGCACCAATAATGTGACCGATATCATGATGGCCACCTCCGGCGTCCTGGGCGTGATCATCGTCGTCGCCTCCACTGTCAAGCTCAACGACATCAACCTGTATTCGTCGGGCCTCGGCATGGCCACCATGATCAACGCGTTGTTCAACGTCAAGGTGAATCGTTCTCTTATGACCTGGATTCTGGGTATCGTTGGCACCGTTCTTTCCATGATCGGCATCATCAACTACTTCACCGACTTCCTCACGCTGCTCGGCGTGGCCATCCCGCCTGTCGCAGGCATCATGGTCGTCGACTACTATCTGCTCAAGCGCAATAGGGCTGATTTGGAGAAGACGCGCGAGGAAGGCGTGCTTCCCAGGACCGTGGAGAAATGGAACCCCATTACCATCGTCGTATGGATCGCCGCATTCGTCGTCGGCGAGGTCAGCAGCATCTTCTCGATCGGCATTCCCGGTCTGAACTCGCTGATCTTCGCAGGCGTCGTGTACTGGGTCGCCATGAAGGCCTACGCTTCCGTGAAGAAGGTCGATGTGGTCAAGTTCCAGGAGACCGACCAGGTTCTTTAATTCGCCGTTCTGCCGAATAGCGAAATGGCTCGATACCCCTCGCTTTCGTTGCGTCGACCCGGTGATTCGGCGCAGCGGATGCGTTTGGCAATCCGCATCGCTTCGTGTGCAAGCCCGCTTTTCTCGTCGAGGAAGGCGGGCTTTTTCGTGGGGCGGGGTATACTGCTGGGAATTCTTGCGAGGAAAGGAAGGCATCTTCTATGGCCAAACGCGTTCTTCTTGCCGTATCGGGCGGCATCGCCGCCTACAAGGCCTGCGATATCGTGAGCAGGCTTAACAAGCTGGGAGTGGAAGTGCAGGTCATCATGACCGAGAACGCCACGAAGTTCGTCACGCCGCTGACGTTCGAGGCGCTTTCGGGCCGCATGGTCTACACCGACACGTTCGATTACAGCTACGATGCGTCGATCAAACATATCTCGCTGGCGCAGGAGGCCGATCTCATGTGCGTCGCGCCCGCTACGGCCAACATCATCGCCAAGATCGCCCACGGCATCGCCGACGATATGGTGTCCTCCACGTTTCTGGCTGCCACGTGCCCGGTCATCGTCTGCCCGGCCATGAACACCCATATGTACGAGAATGCTTCCACGCAGGCCAACCTGCGCACGATCGAAGAGCGCGGCATCGCATTGGTGGGCCCGGGCGTGGGCAAGCTCGCGTGCGGCGACGTCGCTCGCGGCACGCTGTCGCCTGTCGAAGAGATCGTCGACGCGATCGCGCAGGCGCTCGGCCTGCAGGCGTAGGCTTTCGACCCCGCGTTGTTCGACCGGTTACGAGAAGAGGCCCTTCGGGGCCTCTTTCGTTATGCGTGCTTTCCGCAGGCGGGGCACAGGTCTGCCAGCGGGCAGCGGTCGCATTTCGGGTTGCGGGCGCTGCAGGTGTCGCGGCCGAAGTGGACCCATTGGTGATTGATGAACAGCCAGTCGCTTTGCGGGTAGATCTTCAGCAGCTTGTCTTCGGTTTTCTGCGGCGTGTCGTCGTTGCGCGTGGCGAATCCCAGGCGATGCGCGATGCGGAAGACGTGCGTGTCTACCGCGATGCCCTGCGGGTTGCGAAACGCCTGGCACATCACCACGTTGGCCGTTTTGCGTCCGACGCCCGGCAGGGTCTGTAGCGCGTCGATGTCGTCGGGAATCTCTCCGCCGAAATCGGCCAGCACGGTCTGCGCGCAGGCCACGATGTTTTTCGCCTTCGAGCGGAAGAAGCCCAAAGGATGGATGATCGCTTCGATGTCGGCGATGCTCGCATGCGCCATGGCCTCGGGCGTGCCGAAGCGGGCGAACAGCTCGGGGGTCACCTTGTTCACGGCGGCGTCGGTGCATTGCGCCGACAATATCACGGCTATGGTCAGGGTGAAGGGGTCGCTATGGTCGAGCGAGCATTCGCCCTCGCCGTAGCGTTCGAAAAGGCGCCGTTCTATCTCGGCGGCGCGGGCTCGTTTCTGCGTCAGGTTCTCGCGCGGCATGGCACGCTCCTTCGTCGATGGATGGAAAAGACGTCGTTCGTTGTGCATTGTAGGGCAAAGCGGCTCCGTGCGCCCGCTTTGCGACCCGCGCCGCATCGGGGTATCATCGCGAAAACCGATTCGACCGAAAGGGGCCGACTATGGAAAAGCCGATACGATGCGCCGCGGTTGCGGCAACGTGCGCCCTGCTGGCGGCGACCTGCGCGGGAGGCGTGCTGACGGGCTGTTCAGACGATTCCGCGGCAATGCGGGCGGAGGGCGTGCGCGTTCTGGCCGAGCCCGTTGCCATCGAGCGCGGGGAAGGCGATGGGGCGTCGGCGCCCGTGGTCGAATCCGCGTTCGTCTCGTCGCTCGAGGACTTCGCCGCGCACAGCGCCGCGGGCATTCTGGCCGACCGCGAAGAGGAAAGCAATGCGGTTTACGCGCCGACCAGCCTATACTACGCGCTTTCGCTCGCGGCCGCAGGAGCTGCGGGCGACACTCGCGCCGAGCTGTACGAATTTTTGCGCACGGACGATTCCGACGAGGCCCGCGCGGCCTGCCGCGACCTGGTCGAGGCGCTTCGCACCAACGAGATGTGCGAGATGGGCATGGCGAACTCGGTATGGACGGCGGCCGACGTCGCGTTCGAGAAGGATTACCTGGACATCGTGCGCGACGATTTCGCGGCATTCGCCTACGAGGCCGATTTCGGCACGAAGGAAGTGGACGCCGCCCTCTCGGCATGGATCGCCGACAAGACGGGAGGCTTGTCGGCGCCTCGTATCGAAACCGATGCCGATTGGCTTGCAGCGCTCGTGAACGCCATGTATTTCAAAGGATCGTGGGCCGACGCGTTCGACGCCGAGGCGACTGCCGAAGACGCGTTCTATGCGGCGGCGGGCGAGACGAAGGCCTCGTTCATGGAGCAAACCGTTCAGAGCTCTTACCTCGACGGCGAGGGCTTCACGCGCGCGAAGCTGTACTTCAACGGCGGCGCGCGGATGCTGTTCGTGCTTCCCGACGAAGGCGCCACGCCTTCGGATATCCTGGCCGACGACGCGCTGCTCGCATCGGCGCTGTTCGGCGAGGATAACGCCGACGCCGAGATAACCTATCGCATTCCGAAGTTCTCTTTCGACGCCGAGCTGCAGCTTGTCGACACGCTGCGCTCGATGGGACTCGAGCTGCCGTTTTCCGATCGCGCCGATTTCTCCGCGATGACGTCTGCGCCTGCGTATCTGTCGTGCGTCAAGCACGGCGCCTGCGTGTCGATCGACGAAGAAGGCGCCGAGGCGGGGGCCTACACGATGGCGGGCGTTTCGGTTATGGCGATGCCGATGGCGCCCGACGCGCATCTCGATTTCGTCTGCGACAGGCCGTTTCTGTTCGCGATTCTCTCGCCCGAAGGCGCGCCGCTGTTCGTCGGCGTGGTAGAGAACCCCGCGGCATAGCGTGTTCCGGCGTTCTCTTCGCGCGTCATTATTTGCGAACAATCGTTTGCTATAATCGAGCGCGTCATCATCCGATGCATCGAACAAGGCCGCATGCGGCCTTGTCGTGTTTGCGCGCGGCGCATCGTGCCGCGTCCCAGAAGGAGTCTTATGCTTATCGACGCGCTTTCCGCCGCCATCGAGGAAAACGGAGCCCTCTCCGAGGTCTATGCCAAGCTCGACGCGAGACAGGATGCCGCGCTTGCCGTGGCCGCTTCGGCGCGCCCGTTCGTCGTGGCCGCCCGCTTCGCCGCCAAGCCTCAGCCCATGCTGGTGGTGCTTCCGGGCGAAGACGCGGTGGAGGGTTTCGCTCGCAGCGTGGCCGCCTATTTGGGCGACGAGCGCGTGGCGGCGTTTCCCGCGCGCGCCGATCATCCCTTCGCGCCCAAGGCGGGCGACGCGCGTTTCATCGCCCGCAGGACAAGCGCCGCATGGGCCGTTCAATCGGGCGCCCATAAGGTGGTCGTGGCCTCGGCCGCTTCGATCGTGCGCGCGTTGCCGCCGCATGCCGCTCGCGTGTTCGCGCCCATTTCGATCCGCCCCGAACGCGAGGCGCTCGATGCGGGCACGAGCGAGCTGCTCGATTTCGAATCGGTGGCCCAGGGCCTTGTGGCGCGCGGGTTCCAGAATACGGGCGATGCGCTCGAGGGCCCCGGCACCTTCTGCGTGCGCGGCGGCACGATCGATGTGTTCCCAGGCGATACGCCGTATCCCGTGCGCATCGATTTCTTCGGCGACGAGGTGGATGAAATCAGGCGCATCGTGCCCTTGACGGGGCAGACCATCATGTCGCTTCCCGAAGCGGATATCTATCCGGTGCGCGAATACCGCCTGAGCAAGAAAGCCGTATCCCGCGCCGTGCCCGTGGTGGCCAAGCGTGCCGAAAGCGACCCGGTCTGGCGCGAGATCTTCGGCAACCTGCAGGGCGGCACCGATTTCCCCGGCGCCGACGCGTTGCTTCCTCTGCTGTATCCTTCCACCGAATCGCTATGCTCCTACGCAGCTGAAGGCTCGCTCGTGGTCCTGAGCGAGCCGCGCAGCATCTTCGACGACGCGTCGCGCGCCTACGAAGACGCCTGCGAGCGCGCGAAGGGAAGCCATATCGTGCCCGACGGACTCTACATCGCGCCCGTCGCGCTCGATTTCGGTTCGGCTCAGCGCTATACGCTTTCGTCGATCATGCAGGTCGGCGGCATGGTGGACGATCAGCTGCCGGTCAAGCGCACCGAAGTGGCGGGCAGCGCCGAAAAGCTGGTCGGCCGCCTGCGCTCGCTGGTCGACCAGCGCTATACCGTGGTGTTCAGCGTGCCCGACGTGCGCGCCCGCCGCGACATGAAGCTTCTGCTGGTTGATAATGCGTTGCCTGTGGTCGAGATTCTGGACGAGCGAGAGGAGGCGCAAGGCGACACGCCGAAGGATTCCGCCGACGCCGCTCGCCGCTCGCACGGACGCAGCTCGGCCCGTTCGGGCTCCGACCACGAGGCGTGGCATCGCGACGTGCGCAAGCTCAAGCGCGGCGTGGTGAACGTGGTCGACGTGGATATACCCTTGGGCATGATCGTTCCCAAGGCCAAGCTCGGTCTCGTGTCGGTGCACGACACGCAGGGGCGCACCTCGCAGATCAGGGGTCGCCGCCGTGTCGACATGACCGAGGTCACCTTCCCGTTCGCTCCGGGCGATTACGTGGTGCATGCGGCCCACGGCGTGGCGTTGTTCAAAGACATCGTGCGCCAAGACGTCGGCGGCATGATGCGCGACTACCTTCTTCTGGAATACGCCGAAGGCGACAAGCTCTTCGTTCCCGTCGAGCAGCTCGATCGCGTGACGCGCTACGTCGGACCCGAGGGCTCGAGCCCGCGTTGCACGCGCCTGAACACGAGCGACTGGTCGCGCGCGCTGTCGAAGGCCCGCAAGGCCACCAAACAGCTTGCGTTCGACCTGGTGGACGTCTATACGCGCCGCGCGAGCGTCCAGGGATTCCGCTATGCGCCCGACACGCCGTGGCAGCGCGAGATGGAAGAGGCCTTCCCCTACGAGGAGACGCCCGACCAGCTGGCGGCGATCGCCGAGGTCAAGGCCGACATGCAGTCATCCAAGCCGATGGACCGCCTGGTCTGCGGCGACGTGGGCTTCGGCAAGACCGAGGTGGCGCTGCGCGCCGCGTTCAAGGCAACGCAGGACAACAAGCAGGTCATGGTGCTGTGTCCGACCACTATTCTGGCGCAGCAGCACTACACCACGTTCAAAGACCGCTTCGATCCCTTCGATGTGAAGGTCGAGGTGCTCTCGCGTTTTCGCAGCCCCGCCGAGCAGAAGCTCGCGCTCAAGGCCTTCGCCGACGGCTCGGTGCAGGTGCTCGTGGGCACGCATCGCCTGCTTTCGCGCGATGTGAATCCGCGCGACCTGGGCCTGGTCATCATCGACGAGGAGCAGCGCTTCGGCGTGGCGCATAAAGAGCAGATGAAAAACCTGCGCGAGCAAATAGACGTGCTGACGCTGTCGGCCACTCCCATTCCGCGCACCATGCAGATGAGCCTGTCGGGCGTGCGCGACATGAGCCTGATCCTCACGCCGCCCGAC
>NZ_CAUHPG010000030.1 GCF_959608125.1 uncultured Slackia sp. | reverse complement strand
ACCCCTATAGGAGAAGCAGAACATTGTCTGTCCAACTATAGGGGTTCACTGCACTATCGGGGTTCAGTTCATTTCGGGGCGTTTTTCATATGGGGTTCGAAAAGAGGCTTCAAGGGCGTGTTTTTCTACAGTTTCGCGCGATCGCGCCCGTTTACCGCCCGTAGATACCGTCGGGCGGTTGAATGAATCGGGTGCTTTATTCCAATGGAGCAAATGTGGATATCTGATAAAATCTGCAGCTTGGGTAAGTAAAAACCAACGAAAACAAAAGAAAGGGGGCTCTGCATGAACGGAGATCTGATGGATACCCTCGTCTCGGTTACCGGAGAAATCAGCGGGTTCATGTATACCTACATCCTGGTATTCCTGCTTGTCTTCTGCGCGATTTATTTCACCATTCGTACGAAGGGCGTACAAATCCGCTACATCAAGGATATGTTCACCCAGCTCACGGAGAAAAGGCACGTAGAAGGCAAGAAGTCTATCTCGTCGTTCCAGGCGCTGATGGTTTCTACCGCCTCTCGCGTCGGCACGGGCAACATCGCCGGCATCGCGACTGCGGTTGCCACGGGCGGTCCCGGCGCGGTGTTCTGGATGTGGCTTATGGCTCTCGCCGGCGCTGCTTCCGCGTTCATCGAATCCACGCTCGCGCAGATCTGGAAAGTACGCGGCAAGGAAGGCGAGTTCCGCGGCGGTCCCGCTTACTACATCGAGCAGGCCCTCGGCAAGCGCTGGCTCGGCGTCCTGTTCGCCATTCTGCTGATCATCTGCTATGCCTACGGCTTCAACGGCCTGCAGGCATTCAACATGGCAAGCGCCCTGGAGTACTACATTCCCGATTACGCCACCAACGGTGCGGCTATGGCCCTGGGTATCGTGCTCGTCGTGATGACCGCGTTCGTCATTTTCGGCGGTTCCAAGCGCATCAGCATCATCACCTCTATCGTGGTGCCCGTCATGGCTTTGGCCTATATCGGCCTGGGTATCTTCATCACCCTGACCAATCTCGACAAGCTCCCCGAGGTCTTCAGCGTCATCGCTGCTTCCGCCTTCGACTTCCAGTCGATCTTCGGCGGCTTCGCGGGCTCCGTCGTCGTTCTTGGCATCAAGCGCGGCCTGTTCTCCAATGAGGCCGGCATGGGTTCCGCCCCGAATGCCGCTGCTACCGCAAGCGTTTCGCACCCGGTCAAGCAGGGTCTGGTCCAGACGCTGTCCGTCTATATCGACACGCTGGTCGTCTGCACCTGCTCCGCCTTCATGGTCCTGATCTTCTACGTTCAGTCCGGCGGCACCTTCGGCGAACTCAACGGCATGCCCCTCGTGCAGATGGCCGTCAACTCCGCTGTCGGCGAGATGGGCATCCACTTCGTGACCTTCGCGATTTTCGCATTCGCGTTCTCCAGCTTGATCGGCAACTACTTCTATGCTGAAAGCAACATGCGTTTCATCAAGAACAGCCCGGTCGTTCTGACGATTTTCCGCATTACCGTTCTGATCGCGATTTTCGTCGGTTGCCTGAACAGCTTCGATCTGGCATGGAATCTGGCCGACATCACCATGGGCTTCATGGCTATCGTCAACCTGATCGCCATCCTGCTTTTGGGCAAGTGGGCGTTCAAGGCTCTCGATGACTACACGGCCCAGAAGAAGGCCGGCAAAGATCCCGTGTTCGTGGCCGACAATATCGAAGGCCTGCCCAAGACGGAGTGCTGGCATATCGGCAGCGACGATCTTAAAGACGTCGGTCCGCAGCCTGTCAAGGAATACTTCGAAGAGGCTATCGACGCCGGCGGCGATTCCTTCGAACCCCTGAAGTAACATCGCCTTAAGGCATGTTTTATCCGAAAGGCCCCTCGCAAGAGGGGCCTTTCCGCATTCAAGGCGAAAATCCTCTCTCATCGGGCGTATCGGATGCGAATACGATTCTCCTACGGACGCGAGACGACGTCGCTTTCCGTAGAGTGGAGGGTAGAAGGAACGATTTCGTGCTCGACGCGAGCGCGATGAGGGAATCCAGGAGGGAATGCCATGGCAATGGTGGTTAGGGAAGTGCACGATCCGGAATACGTGCCGAACGGAAATGAAATCGCCGTGATCAAGACCGCGCGCGGCACGGTTCGCGTGAAGCTTTACGGTCTCGAATGCCCGCTGACCGTGGGCCAGTTCGTGCAGCTTGCCCAGGACGGCTTCTACGACAATCTGGCTTTTCATGCGAGGAAAGAAGATTCCGTCGTGCTGGGCGGGTGCCCTATAACGCGTAATATGCCCCCCCCAATCAGGTGTACCAGGCCGTGCATGGCGTACTGCACGGCATGCATCCTGGCACGGGCGAGGCCGAATACCGCATCAGGGACGAGTGGGCTTCCAATCCCAGAAACCATCACGAGGACGGGTCCATCGTGATGGCGCATAAGTCCGACCCCGACTCGGGAAGCTGCCAGTTCTATTTCTCTCCGTCTAAGCGGCCCGAGTTCGACGACAAATATACGGTATTCGGCGAAACGATCGAGGGGCTTGATGTCGTGCATGCGCTGCGTGTGGGCGACCGCATCGAGTCGATTCGCATCGAGGGAGCCACGGAGGCTGTGGAATAGAGTCTTTTTGCATAATGGCCGCTCCACCTTCTTTGCGAGAATGTCCAGCGAGACGAATTTTGAACCCAAAAGGGCCCTTCCGACATCTTGTGGCGTCGGAAGGGCCCTTGCTTTATGGGTGAGGCGTATCGGATCAGGCGTTTTCGACCTTGTCGATCAGCTCTTGTTGCTTATGCACGTCGAGCTTGCGATAGATGCGCTCGGTATGGGTGCGTGCGGTGCCTTTCGCTATCTGAAGGTCTCGGGCGATAACGGGAACGGTGCGCCCTTTCGCGAGAAGGAGCAGAACCTCGCTTTCGCGCGGCGTCAGGCCGCAATCGCGGGCCACGTCGGAACAGCGGTCCTCGAGCGGACGCTGCTCCGATACGGGAGCCTTTTCCTCAGTTGTTCGGGCTTCGCTGTCCGGTGACGTTTTGCGTTGTTTTTTCGCTCCGGGGCGTAGGGGGGAGAGCTTGCTCATCATGCCCTCGGGGAAGAGCATGAATCCCGTGAACACCAGGGAGATAATCGAGGCCATGGCGATCATTGTCAGCTGCAGGGTCCCGCTGCTGACGAGCGTATGCGCCAGGTCGCCGGCAAGGAGGCCGGCGGCCATGCCGAAGAACATGCTCGCGACGCCGAGTCCGTAGATGTATCCCGCTCCGTCGCGATGGCTGCGCGACATGCTGGCGAAAAGGATCCAGACGAGAACGTCGAAAAACTCGTATCCGATGCCTATCAGCAGGATCGCTATGGCCGAATTGACTTCGAAGAACACGGCAAGGACCACGCATCCGAGCACCATGATGGGAACGACGACGCGATAGACACGCGTGACGTCGAATCGTTCTTTCATGACCATAGCGGTGGCGACCAATGCGAAGCCGACTACGACCAGGGCGAACAACGAGCTTCCGCCGATAGCGTCGAACGGGTCTATTCCGCTGGCGGGGATGGAGTCGAACATCCTGACCAAGAATGAGAAGATGGCCACGGAAGCCATGAGCTTCGCGACCAGTTTCCCTGTTTCGTTAGGAATGGAGGGGAATCCTTCGGCTTCAGCCGCGATGCGCTCGCTGTAGGCGGGGCCGTCTATCTCGTCAAGAGAACGCCCCGTTCGCCATGAGATGCGGTTGCGCTTGCATTCGATGGTGAGCAAGAGAAACGAACAGAGGGGAAAGGCGGCGTAACCGATGATGCGCACGACTTCTTCCGAACATGCGAGGCAGAGCGCGGTGACGATGGCCGCGAGAGCCGATGCGATGGTCACGAATGTCGTCTCATGGGTCGAGAAGCGCTCCCCCCAAAGAACCTGGAGCATGCCCGCGGTAATGCCCCCTGTCATGAACCCGACGAAAGCGAGGAGGAGCGAATCGAGCACGAGCGATGCGGGAATGGCGAGCGAGGAAGCCAGAAGAAGGCCGAAAGTCGATTCCGCGACGTGTTCGTGGAATCGTTCGCTTTTCCCGACCGTCGCATGTGTCGCGAATGCCACGAACAATGCCGCCAAGGCCCCCATGGTCAGATAGAGCCAATTCGTTCCATGGACGGTTCTATGAATCGTCGGGATGGCGAGGCAGGCGACGATCCATGCTCGACAGAGCCCGAATCCGAGCACGATGACCGCAAGATTGGCGCCTTGTCCCGTTGCGGTTCGAAGGCGCGACGGGGCGCTTTTTTCGGTATTCATATGTATCCCTCCCATAAGGACTCTTCTGGTCCTTCGTGCCTTCGCGCATGGATTCCGATTTCCCCAAATCGACGAAGCGCGCAAGACTCGATGCATCCACCATACCCGAGGAGCGCAAAGGGGAGAATACGATTGCCAATCGTATATATCGTACGTATTGCGTATGACCTGGTATTTCTTCAATTCTGCAAAATACGATTCTCTGACAGGCGCGCCTTTGACGCGAGATGCGCATCATGAAGGCCGTCAAAGCGAATGGGAAGAACAAAACGGCAGCACGCCGCGGGAGGCGGCGCCGCCGGCCGTTCGCTCAACACAGAGGAGGAGAAAATGAGCAACAAGGGTATGGGCGTCTCTCGTCGCAACTTCCTGAAGGGCGCAGCGCTCGCAGGCGCCGCGACTGCAGGCGCCGCCGCGCTCGCGGGCTGCGCTTCGGGCGGCTCGGGCAACGCTTCCGCCGACTGGATGCCGGCTTCGTGGGACTACGAGACCGACGTTTTGGTCATCGGTTACGGCGGCGCGGGCATGTGGGCTTCGCTGATCGCTGCCGACGAGTGCCAGCAGAAGGTTCTCGTTCTTGAGAAGGCTCCGATCGAGGGCGGCGGCAACAGCCGTATCAACAACGGCGAATGGACCATCATCGAAGAGGATAAGAAAGAACTCTTCGCCGATTACATCCGCGCCTTCACGCACGGCAAGACTCCCGACGACATGATCGACGCCTGGGTCAACGAGGCCGTCCGCAATACCGAGTACGCGGACAAGTACGGTATGACCTACGAGGTCGTCGAGCAGGCTCTCGCCGGCGCCATTCCCGAGTATTGGTTCCTTGACGGCGGCAAGTACGAGGGTGCTTGCAAGCTGTCCTCCGTGGACGGTTTCGGCATGCTCACTTTCCGCGAGCTCGATGCGAAGCGCGAAGAGCTGGGCGTCGAAGTGCTGTTCGACTGCCATGACGAGGAGCTCATCCAGAACCCCGAG
Organism: uncultured Slackia sp.; assembly: GCF_959608125.1. Lineage (GTDB taxonomy): Bacteria > Actinomycetota > Coriobacteriia > Coriobacteriales > Eggerthellaceae > Slackia. The sequence continues at coordinate 16,950 of NZ_CAUHPG010000030.1, read as the reverse complement.
ACCAAGGAAATCGTCGGCTGCTATACGCTGATCGGCGAGGACGGCACCAAGAAGGCCGTCAAGGCTCGCAAGGGCGTCATCATGTGCACCGGCGGCTTCGAGTTCAACGAGGAGATGAAGGATTACTACCTGAAGTGCTCCCCCTTCAAGTTCGAAGGCTGGCGTTGGAACACGGGCGACGGCATGACCATGGTCGAGAAGGTCGGCGCGAAGCTTTGGCACACCGACATGGCCATCTCCATGTACTCCATGTGGACCCGCGACCCCGAGTACGACTTCTCCATCCTGTACTTCATGCCCGCGTTCTCTTACTTCAACGTGAACCGCCTCGGCCGCCGCTTCGTCGACGAGAACAAGATGGGCTCCCCGCATAACGGCTGGCATACGCTGCTGTCCTTCAGCGATGAAATCGACGATTACGACCGTATTCCGACCTGGTGCATTTTCGACCAGAGCTGCTTCAGCGCAGGCAAGCTGTCCACGTCTCAGGGCGACTTCTTCGAGTGCGGCAACTTCGCATCCGACCTGCCCGAGGAGCTGCGCGCATGGGACGGCTGGTCCCAGGACAACAAAGCCGAGCTCGAGCGCGGCTGGATTCTGACCGGCAACACCATCGAAGAGCTCGGTCAGAAGATCAAGGAATGCGACGAGTGGATGGATATCGACGCCCTGAAGGCTACCTTCGATGAGTACCAGGGCTTCTGCGACGCCGGCGTCGACGCCCGTTTCGACCGTTCCGCCGAGACCCTGACCAAGCTGGACGGCGGCCCGTACTACGCGATCAGCGTGTATCCGGGTTCCTGCTCCACGCTGGGCGGCCCGAAGAAGAACGCCAACGGCCAGGTGCTCGACCCTGCCGACAACCCGATTCCCCGTCTGTACGCCGCCGGCTGCTTCGGCAACTTCCAGAGCCACAGCTACGGCATCACGGGCGGCAACAATGCCGAGAATCAGGTCTGGGGCCGTATTTCCGCGCGCCATTGCGCCGGTCTTGAGAGCTGGGACGCCGAATAGTCGTTCAAGCGCGTTCATGCGATAGCAACGAAGGCGAAGCGTGCGCTTTTCGGCGCCGCTTCGCCTCCCGCCGATGCGCGAGCCATGCGCGGTGAGTAAGGATTAATGAAGATGACGAAAGCTATAACGAGCAATTCGCGTAAGGGCGTTGCCCTCCTGGCCATTATCGGCGCCGTATGCGCTCTTGCGCTTGCTTTGGGCAGCATCATGGGATGCTCTCCGAAGCAGGCGGACCCTTCCGCCAGCGAGCAGAAGATCGATCCTCTGATGACGCAGCCCGTCGAATGGAGCATGGAAAGCGATTGCGAAACCTGCCATAGCCAAGAAGCTGCGACGATGACCGATGAGAAGTGCCCCCAGGCTTCCGAGCATGCCGATCTGCAGTGCATCCAGTGCCACACGACCGAGGATTCTCTCGCCGAGTCGCACAATGGACTGAAGTACGGCGACATGGAGAAGACCACGGACTTGAAGGCCAGCAAGGTCACCGTCGACGAGAAGAGCTGTCAGACTCCCGAGTGCCACGGCACCATGGAGGAAATGGCGGCCCAGACCGAGGGCAAGGTGTATCTGACCGACTCCAACGGCAACCAGGTCAACCCGCATCAGTACGACAGCAACGAACAGCATGATGCGAACCAGCCCACCTGCGTCGATTGCCACAAGGTGCATTCCGAAGACATTCAGAAGGATGCGACCAAATGGTGCGCGCAGTGCCACCACCGCGGCGTGTTCACCTGCGGCAATTGCCACGAAATCCGCGTACGCCCCGTTTCTCACGAAGCGTAAGGATTCGACGAACCTATTCGTGACATGCGCGTCTTTCCCTCCCTCCCCCTGACGCGCACGTCGTTTTCCACAAAGGCCCGGCATACCCTCCGCCGGGCCTTTTTCGTGCATGGGCGCATCGGAATAGGGCGATATATGAGCGTATGAGGCTGCGGCGAGCGGGGAAGCGGCGTTTCGTTACGACGACCTCTCTATTGCGCTTCGTATGCCCAGAGGTTGGCGCATTGGCTCAGTACGCGCTGCGCATTCCATGTCTGCGCGCTGTTTTCGGGGCTGTTGGGATCATGGACGATAAGCCGGCCCTTGTCGTCGACATCCGTTATCACGATGAAATGACCTACGGTGGTGAAATCGCCCGGGCGAACCGATGCGATGACGGGGCGTCCTTCGCGCAATGCTGCAGCGAGCACGTTTTCGTCGGCAGGCAGCTCTTCCGCCGAAAGTCCCAGCATGGCGGCGCCTTGGGTCATGAACGACCAGGAGGTCATGCCGGCGTCGACGAATCCGTTCGCTTCGGAGAATTTCGCCATCGATGCCGGGTCGTGGTCGGTCTTTCCGGTTAGGCCTGCGTATACCATGGTCATGCAGGCGGGGCCGCATCCTGCGGTGAGAACGTCGGTGCTTGCGTACGGTTCGTCCGCCCATGCGGGGTCGGTTTGGTAGAGATGCGGAAACGTTCCGCGTTTCCATTCCGATTTCGGCGTGCTGGATGCCGTCGCTTCGCTTTGATTCCCCCGTTCGAACGCGATACGACTGTTTTCCGAGGCGGTGTATGCAGATGCGAACGCGATGCATGAAACGACGGAGGCTACGACGGCGAAGGATGCGACAAGAAGCCAGCCTGTTCGTCGCCGCTTGATGCGAAGCGGACGAGGGGCGTATGCGCTCGCATGGCGGCTGCGGGGTGCGGCCGCATCGTTTGCGATGCGGCCGGTGATGCGGGCGTGGCCGATGACGCTGTTGCGCATGACGGTTCCTTTCTTTGCGACGGTGTCGATCGGCTCTGCATGTTAGGTGCCGCTCCCCTTAACGGTCTTGCAAGGTCCGGCCACGAATCGGTTGCGTTCCTTAAGCTTTCCTTAAACCCCTTTCAGGCGACGGCCCCGCGCGGTTTCGCGATGGTAGGATTTCGTGCAACGAGGTCTTGGCGATCGTTTTGCGAGGCGCGCATCGTAGGCGCAGTACGTATCCGCATTCGGTTCCCTCGACCGGTTTCGCCGAGGCCCTGCGCGAGAAGGGATGATGAGATGCAGCAGTCGAAGCGATTCGACGCCGCCGAAAACGATGCGCGTCGTCGTATTCTGATATGCGACGACGAGCGCGAAATCGCCGACATGGTGGCAAGCCTGATGGAGCGCGAGGGGTTTTCGTGCGCGGCGTGCTACGACCCCTGCGAGGCTCTCGACATGGTGAGGACGGGACCGGTCGACCTGGTTATTCTCGACATCATGATGCCAAGAATGGACGGATACGAGCTCGCCCGGCGCATCAGGGCGTTTTCTAACGTGCCGTTGATCTTTCTTTCGGCCAAAGACGAAGAGGTCGATTCCGTGCTCGGTTTCGCCGTGGGCGCCGATGACTACGTGGCGAAGCCGTTTCGTCCGAGGGAGCTCTGCATGCGCGTGCGGGCCCGCCTTCGTCGCGTGTCTGCATCGTCTGCGCCGGACGGCGTATTGCGCATGCGCGGCATCGAACTCGATCCGCGCGCGCATGAAGCGGCGCTTCACTCCGAGCCTCTTTCTCTTACGCCGAAGGAGTTTTCACTTTTGCAGGCCTTGATGGAGGCGGAAGGAGAGCCGCGCTCTGCATCCGATTTATTCGAACGCGTTTGGAGAGAGCGCGCCGATGCGGCGGCCGCCAACACGGTCATGGTGCACGTGCGCCATTTGCGCAAGAAACTCGCCGTCATCGATGCATCGTTCGATTTCATCGTCACCGTTTGGGGCGTCGGATATCGCATGAACGCCGAATAGCATCGCGTGAGCGGCTTCTAGCGTTCCAGGCGTTTTGTCGAGAAAGGGTATCCGTATGGAAAAGCGATCGGGTTATCGCGCCGAGCAGATTCGCATGCTGCGTCGGGGTTTCGCGCGCAGAATAGCGATCGGTCTGGTCGCCTGGACTGCATTGTTCGGCGTTTGGGTGGCGGCGGTCGACGCTTTCGTCGCACCGCGCGCGGCCGATATCATCTCTTCTGCATGCCCGTGGCGCTCGGTTCCAGCGGACGAGGCCGGGCTGGAGGACACCGTGTGGTTCGAAGGGTCGCTCGAGCAAACGCGTGTCACGATGATTTCGTGCTATGCCGCCATGTTGACGGACGATCGGGCTCTATACGATGTGGCGTCCGACGATGCGCGCAGCGTGGCGGATGCCCTTGCGGGCGAACGGGGCGAAGCGGCCGGCGCAAGCGATGCCGTTGAAGGGGCGGCGATGACGGATTCGACTGCGTCGTCCGATGATGCGGGATCGGGCGAGGCGCCCTTTGATTCCGGAGCGACCCATGAGTTCCGTTCGTCCTCTTCGTCGGAAGACGAGCTCGTCGCCGAAGTCCTCGAATCGATGGACGAGTCCGGAGAAAGCGCCCTGTTCGAAGAAGCGTGCGAGGCATTGGGGACGTCGCCTTCTGCCGTGCGCATCGAATCCCCCTGGTCGCAGGAACAATCGAGGCAGACGTGGAACGAAATTCCATATGCCGACGGGCATATGGAATATCGGGATCTGCGCGCGTACGATTTCGTGCGTTCTTTGCAGTTGCCGGCGGCGATGCTCGTGTACCTGATAGGAGCGGCGTCGGTCGTCGCGTTCGCGCTTTCATGGCTGACACGATGCTTCGGCAGCCTTTTCGACGCCATGGAAGCTTTGTTTTCGAAGCGTAGCGACCGCCTGGAGCTTCCTCGCGAGCTTGCGCCCACGGCGCGTGCGCTTTCCGACTTGCGTCGCGCACGCGACGATGCCGAGCAGGCGGCGCTTGCGGCCGAGCAGCGCAAAAACGAATTGGTGGCCTATCTTGCCCATGATATCCGCACGCCGCTCACGTCGATCGTGGGCTACCTCACGCTGCTTGCCGAGGCTCCTGATATGCCGGAGGGTCAGCGCGCTCGTTATGCGCAGGTCGCGCTCGACCGATCGTATCGTCTCGAGACGATGATGGAGGAGTTTTTCGAAATCACGCGGTATAACCTGAGCTCTATTCCCATTGAGCGGGAAAGGTTCGATGCGACGCTTTTGTGCCGTCAGGTCGCCGATGAGTTCTATCCGTCCGCTCAGGCGCGAGCGATCGATATCGATGTGCATGGAAACGAGCCGCTCGAATGCTTCGCGGATGCTGAAAAAATCTCTCGCGTATTGAATAACCTTTTGAAAAATGCCGTCGCTTACGCCGATAAGGGGTCGACCGTTGCGGTGGGTGCCCGCCTTGAAGCGGCATCCGCGGATGAAAGCGCCGATACTCGAGACGGGGACGGAACGTTTCTCGTAATCGATGTCGAAAACAAAGGGCGTGAAATCAGCCCCGAGCATCTGCAGTCCATTTTCGAGAAGTTCTACCGAGAAGACGGCGCCCGCTCGACGGAGGGGGGCGGGGCGGGGCTCGGCCTCGCCATCGCACGCGAGATTGCTCGAGCACATGGGGGAGAGCTGACGGCGCGCAGCGTCGACGGCCGCACGACGTTCACGCTACGCATTCCCGTGTAGGGCCGCATCGCCCCTTCGGACCTGCCTCTCCCTGCTTTGCATCGGGGCATTCCGTCGTCTTTCCGCATATGAAACTTGGTAGTATGGCATACGGAAATTCGCCCGAGGCAGGGCGTGGGCAAGGAGGTTCATCATGGATGCTTTCGAAAGCGAAGGCGCGCCCGATGCGCGCATGGAGGCGGTTCGGTTCGTCGGTTCCGCACTGTCGCAGTTTTTCCTGAACGACCCGTCGTCAGGCGCCATCGACGCCGGCATCGAAGCTATGGCCGCGCTCGATGCCGATGCAGCCGCCTCGGAGTGGCCGTTCGTCGAAGAGACGGAGGCTCGGCGTTGTCTGACACTCATGCGCGAAGGCGCCCTGCAGCGTGAGGCCGATGGCGGCGAAGCGTTGAAGTGGGAATACCGTCGCCTATTCGTCGGCCCCCAGTCGCTTCCCGTGCCGCCGTGGGGGTCGGTCTACACCGATCGCGACTGCGTCGTGTTCGGAGAAAGCACGGTCGCGTTGCGCGCATGGATGCGTTCCCATGGAATCGAGCGGCTGAGCGACGAGAGGGACCCCGAGGACCATATCGGCTTGGTGCTCGCCATGGCCGCCTGGCTTGCCGAAGAGAAGCCTGAGCTTGTGGGCGAGTTCCTCCGATTGCACGTGCTGCCGTGGTCGGGGCATATGCTCGAGCAGCTCGAAAAAGCCGCCGACCATCCGTTCTACAAGGGCCTTGCGGCCATAACCCGCGCGAGCCTCTCCGGCATGGAGGACGCGTTCGAGCTCGAAGTCGTCGAGCCGCGCTTTTATCGATAAGGCATCGCTTGCTTGCGGGAGAATGCGATGCGGGCCCGCTCTTCCGACGCACAGAGCTGCTAGGAGGGGCGGGCTTTCCGTTCTTATGTGCATTTCTGTCCCGATGTCGGGTTCGTTTTCGCGAACGTGGGTCTGCCGGACCCATTCGCGCTAACGTTCGTTGTTGGGGGCGAAAGAGTCCACGAGGGCGATAAGCTCCTGTTTTTTATGTACGGCGAGCTTCGCGTAAATGCGACGCGAGTGCGTTCTGATGGTGTTTTCGGATACGACGAGCTCGTTGGCGATAAACGCGACGCTGTTGCCGCGGGCTAGAAGCTCCATGACCTCCGCCTCACGTGCTGTGAGATGGTAATGTTGCTGCAGTGCGGCGCATTGTTTGGAAACGCGGTCTCTGTACTGCGGTTCGTCGCATCTTCTTCTCTCCTCGTGCTCTCTTTCTTTTTTCTGCGCTTTCATGCGGGGTTCGTTTTTCGATGATTCGGTCGATTCGAGCGGCTTATCTGTTTCGGTCTCGTCTCCGTACGCGCCGGCGGGCTCGCAGGGGGCTTTCTCTTCATCGTCCATGAAGCATGTCTTTTCGAGGGCGGGCCCATGGTCTGTATGCGTTGTGCGGGGAATGTCGTTCGGATTGCTTAGCGAAATGAATTCGATTTTCTCGGGCAGCGGCCCGGCGTTCGTCATCTGGCGGAATCCGCCTTGGCCGACGAAATACATCAAGGCGAGGAGGTACATGCCGAGGATTCCTGCGCTCGCGAAGGGCGTGAATCCGAGCGGAGTCAGGCTTTCGGCGAACATGCCGCCGATGAATCCCAGGTCATGCAGGACATAGACGATGCCGCCGAAAAATCCGTAAATGAATATGGGATTGATGCCTCGGTCTCGCGATGCCTGTGCGCACTGCGCGACCATGAGCATGGTGCCGCAGCTGTAAAAGGCATACATCGTTCCTGCGAGCAAGGTCGAGAACCCTTCGCCGAGAAACGTAAGCAAGACGAACGCGGTTATGACGAATGGGAACAAGACACGATAGACGGTGATGACGTTGATGCGAAGGTTTTTTCTACGCCACGCCGCCAAAAGCGCAATGGCGGCGCAGAATGCGCCCGTCATCGACATGATGTTCACAAGGCTTCCGATTTCCGGTTCGTTGATGGCGAGCGATCGCATGATGCCGCAGCCGAATCCTAGGGCGCCGATGCAAAGAGCGCTTCGCCAGTAGTCTCGTAAAACGTGTCGATATACGGCGGGATGTTCACGTGGGACGTCTTCGAACATCGGCTGCGCAAGGTCGATGGATCTGCTGCAGATTACGATGCATAGGCCGAATAGCGGTAAAAACACGAGGGGGATCAGCAGCGCGGTGACGGCTCGGGGAATAAGGTAGAGGGCGAAATAGAGCGGCGCGGAATATGCGGTTCCTATGACGAGGTCGTACGTTCCCGATTCTGCGTCGCGCCCAGCGAAGAGGCGTTGCCAAAGCATGTAGAACCCCGCCGACCCCAGCCCGAGCAGCGCGCCGCCCGCCGTCATGAGGGTCGCTGCGATCGCGTCGATATACATGGCTCCTATGAGGCACGCCCATCCCAGGAAGTAGGGAGCACCTGCTGCGAACACGAGGAAGCGTCGTGTGGGGCCTGGAAAGAAATACGAGCCGAGCGCACTTGCCAGATAGCTGATTCCGAAGACGAGCGATTGCGCGACGAAGAATTGCGCCATGATGCCGGGCGTCTGCATATCGAGGGGCAGGAAGGGGAACACGCCGCCCCAGACGCCTGCGGCGTTGATAGCGAGAAACAAGGCATATCCGAGCGAGCACGTATTGGGTTTGATCGGTTTCAATGGGGTCATCCGTTCCCTCCAGCGGTTGTATTCCACGGAATTCCGATACGGATATTCTCGCATAGCGGGTTCATTCTGCCAGCTTTGCTGTGTAGTCAATTGGCGGATTAGGTAGGCAATGAACAGGCATTTCATAAAATTCATACATTTTATGTGACAGGTTTCGCGGCCTGCGGGGTAAGGTTTTCGCCATGGCGAAGGTCGGAGGGGAAAAGGGTTTGAGCGCATCATGTCGCGCATTCGCTTCCCGATGACCTGAAGGCGTATTGAGCGTCTATCGTCAGAGGACTTCTACCGAAGAAGGGGGGACAAAGGTGGAGAAGGCATACGAAAACGCCGTATCGCGCCGCACGTTCGTGAAGGGTTCGGCTCTGGCCGGTCTCGGAGTCGCGGCCGCGGGAAGCGCATCCATGTTCGGTTGCGCGCCGGCTTCTCAAACTGAAGGAAAGACCGAAGAGGCTCCTGCCGAGGATAAAATCGTTTGGGGCCATTGCTCTGTCAACTGCGAAGGCCGCTGCGCATTGCGCTTGCATGTCAAAGACGACGAAGTCGCTTGGGTCGAAACGGACAACACCGGCGATGATACTTACGGAAATCATCAGATTCGCGCCTGCTTGCGCGGCCGTTCCATTCGTCGTTGGATCAACCACCCAGACCGTCTGACGCAGCCCATGAAGCGCATCGGCAAACGTGGCGAAGGTAAATTCGAGCCGATTAGTTGGGATGAAGCCATCGAAGCCATCGCCAGCAATTACAAGCGCATTCTCGACGAATACGGCCCCGAAGCCATTTACAACAATTATGCGTCTGGCGTGAATGCAAGCAACATTAGCGGTTTTCTGGCTCGTCTTATCAACATGAACGGTGGTTCGCTCGGTCGCTATGGCTCGTATAGTTCGGCCCAGATTTCCGCCGCGCTGCCGTACCTGTATGGTATGCGTGATGCGAATTCGAATTCGGATATCGTCAATTCCAAGCTCGTCGTGATGTTTGGCGAAAACTCTTGCGAGACTAAGGCGGGCGGTGCGGGTCCGACCTATCATCTTGAGCAGGCTATCGAAAAGGGCGGCGCCAAAGTCATCGTTATCGATCCGCGCTATAGCGACACTGTTGCCTCCCGTGCCGATCAGTGGATTCCCATCCGCCCTGGCACCGATGCGGCTCTTTGTGACGCCATCGCGTACGTTCTGATTACGGAAGATTTGGTCGATAAAGAATTCCTCGATACGTACTGCATCGGTTACGACGAAGAGCATATGCCCGAAGGGTACGAGGGCCAGAACAAGTCTTACAAATCGTATATTCTCGGCGAGGGCGAGGATGCAACTCCGAAGACTCCCGCATGGGCGCAGGCGATTACGCTTGTTCCCGAACAAACCATTATCGACCTTGCTCGTGAAATCGGCACTGCAAAGCCGTGCGCTATTTACCAGGGCAAAGGTCCGCAGCGTCAATCGAACGGCGAGCAGACGGCACGCGCGATCTGCATGATGGCCGTTTTGACTGGCAACGTGGGTATCAGCGGTGGCAATACCGGTTCCGATTTGAGCAGCTACTATATTTCCGGTGGATCTGTTCCTACTGGCAAAAGTGACGTCAAAACCTCTATCGCAACGTTTACGTGGACTGACGCCATCGATCACGGCACCGAAATGACCCGCGTCCATGACGGTGTGCGTGGAAAAGAGAAACTCGATGTGCCAATCAAGTTTGTATGGAACTATGCTGGCAACACCATCACCAACCAGCACGGCAACATCAATCACACGCATGAAGTCCTTCAGGATGAGTCTAAGTGCGAATTCATCGTGGTGTGGGACACGTTCTTGACCGACTCCGCAAAATATGCGGACATTCTGCTTCCCGACCTTATGGCTGTCGAGCAGCCGAACATCGTTTCCAATGATTATGCCGGCAATATGGGATTCGTTATTATGGGCCAGCCGGTCACGAGTCCGAAATTCGAGCGCCGTACGCTGTATTCGGTCCTTACCGACATCGCCGACAAGCTTGGCCAAAAGGACGAATTCACTGAAGGCCGCGATGAGGCGCAATGGGTTCAGTATATGTACGAAGAGGCGCGCAAGGAGGACCCCGAGCTTCCCGAGTACGAAACCATGCTTGAGCAGGGCGTCTACAAGCGCGAAGATCCCGAAGGTCATTACGTTGCTTTCAAGGACTTCCGTGAAGACCCTGTGGCCAATCCGCTTAAGACTCCGTCGGGTAAGATCGAAATCTACTCTCAGGCGCTTGAAGAGTACGTAAGCGATTGGGAAATCGAAGAGGGCGATTATATCAATCCGCTGCCGGTGTATTGCCCTGGCGCGGAAGGGTATGACGACCCGTTGGCCGAGAAGTACCCGCTGCAGATGCCTGGCTATCACTACAAGGGCCGTGCGCACTCCTCTTATGGATGCATTGATGTTTTGCAGCAGGCAGCGCCTCAGGTTTTGTGGATCAACCCCGTTGATGCGCAAGCACGTGGCATCGCCGATGGCGATATGGTACATGTGTTCAACGACCGTGGCACGGTTGAGATTCCCGCCAAGGTGACGGCTCGTATCATGCCCGGCGTGGTCACGATGCCTCAGGGCGCATGGCATGAGGCCGATATGACGAGTGAGGATAAAATCGACAAGGGCGGCTGCATAAATACGCTCACCTCGTCGCGTCCGACCCCGTTGGCGAAGGCTAACCCGCAGCATACTAATCTGGTTGAAGTGCAGAAGGCGTAGCAAGGGAGACCATCATGACGCAATACGGATTCCATTTCGACGGCACGCGCTGCACGGGATGCAAGACCTGTGAGCTCGCATGCAAGGATTATCACGACCTGTCTTGCGACGTGGCGTTTCGCCAGGTATACGAGTACGGGGGAGGCTCGTGGTCTCAGAGCGCTGACGGCCTGTGGGCTAACGACACTTTCACATATTTTCTTTCCGAGGCATGCAATCACTGCGATAGCCCCGCTTGCTTCGCTGCATGCTCCCAGGGCGCCATTGTGAAAGACGAGGATACCGGCCTTGTCTACATCGAGGAAGAAAAATGCGCGAACTGCGGCGCGTGCGCCGAAGCATGCCCCTATAGCATCCCGAAAGCCGACGCTGAGAAGGGCGTTTATGTGAAATGCGACGGATGCAAGGACCGCGTGGCCGAGGGCAAGATGCCCGTCTGCGTCGAGGCCTGCCCGCTGCGCGCGCTCGACTTCGGCGACATCGAGGAGCTGCGCTCCGAGTTCGGCGACGTGGCTGCAATCGCGCCTCTTCCCGATCCGTCCGAAACCAAGCCTAACATCGTCATCACCGAACCGAAAAACGCTCGTCCGGTCGATGACGCCCAAGGCGCCGTTCTTAACGTGGGCGAACTGGTCTAGACGGTTCGATTAGGGCCGTATCGCGCATACGTCCCATGATGTCGTTTATCGCCGGTCGTTCCATTTAAGGCGACAAAGGCATGGAGGCTCCTGGTCGACCCCTTCCGACCGGGAGCTTTTTTGTAAGCGTGGTACTATCCTTGCGGCAGAAAGGGGAGGCATGCAATACGGATTCCACTTCGACGGCACGCGCTGCACGGGCTGCAAGACGTGCATGCTCGCATGCAAGGATTATCACGACCTGTCCTGCAGCGTGGCGTTTCGCCAGGTGTACGAGTATGGCGGCGGCACGTGGCGTCAAGACGATGCCGGCGCCTGGCATACCGACTGCTTCGCGTATTACGTATCCAATGCCTGCTGCCATTGCGGCGATCCCGTCTGCACGCATGTCTGCCCTACGGGCGCAATGCATAAGGATGCCGATACGGGATTGGTGTCCGTTGACGTTCGACGCTGCATCGGATGCGGGTACTGCGCCCTTTCGTGTCCCTATAGGGCGCCGAGTCTCGATCGTCGTGCGGGACACAGCGTGAAATGCGACGGATGCAAGGACCGCGTGGCCGAGGGCAAGATGCCCGTCTGCGTCGAGGCCTGCCCGCTGCGCGCGCTCGACTTCGGCGACATCGAGGAGCTGCGCTCCGAGTTCGGCGACGTAGCCGCGGTGCCTCCGTTGCCCGATTCGTCGGCTACGCGGCCGAATATCGTCATCACTCATCCTATTGCCTCCAGCGCGGATGGCGTGGAAGGCGGGTCGGTTTCGAATCGATACGAGATAGTCTGATTTGCGAAGGGAATATGCATGGGGTACGGTATCCAGCTTGCCTTCAATGAGATATCGCTCGTGGTCTTCACCACGCTTGCTCCATCGGGCGTCGTCGCCTTGATGCTTATGGGAATGCCTCTGCTTTTCGGAAAGGTTTCGGGAGCGCGGGCGCAGTGCATCGACCGTTTCGCAGGAATCCCCCTGGTGGTTTCCATGGTCGGTCTCGTTATGTCGGCGACACACCTCGGAAATCCCGATAACGTCTTGTATGTGTTTTCCCGCATCGGTTCGTCTCCTCTGTCGAACGAGGTTGCGGCTGCCGCCGTTTTCCTCGCCCTCGCTGGCGCATACTGGCTTTATTCCTTCGCCCGCGCTCCTCGCGCAGGGGTCAGGAAGGCGCTGATGGTCGCATTGTGCTGTTCAGGCGTCGCTTTTCTCGCTTTCATGGCGTGGGCGTATTCCGCCGAGACGATCATTTCTTGGAATACCGTGTTTGTCCCTCTGAACATGATTCTCAACGGTTTGGTCGGCGGCCCCCTTATCGCTTTGCTGGGGTTTCGGGCGGCCTCGTTTTTCGAGGCGGATCGTTTTGTCGGAATCGAATCTTTCTCCAGGGCGCTTCCTGTGATGTCTTTATGCGGCGTTGCGGCTAACGCCGCATCGATGGCGCAGCAGAACGCGGGTTTGCGCTTTATCGAGAACGAGCTGTCTACGGCAGCTGCTCTTGTGCCCGCATATGGCTGGGCCATCGCGGGGTTCGTTGCCCTATGCGTTGTCGGCGCATCGTTGTGCGTCTGCTCGCGCGGACTGTCGGCGAAGCGGGCCATGGTGCTTTGCTTTGTCGGTTGTGCGTTCTCTTTATTCGGCATATTCCTGACGCGTATGGCGTTTTATGCCATGCATCTGACCGTCGGCCTGGGCATGTAGGGCTTTTACCGTCTTCCGCCCGCACTCAGCCGTTCTTCGGGTTCCATTCCTCGGATACCCATTTGCGTACGCATTCGATGAATGCTTTGGTCGCCATCGACGCCCTGCTGTACGAGCGCACGGCGATGGCGAGCTCGCGATGCGTGGGGGTTTCCAGCTCTACGTGTGCAAGATCGAACGGAGCGCTTTCCAAGACCAGCTGGGGGAACAGGCTGAATCCGAACCCCTTGCTGACCATGCCCATGACGGCGTAGTCGTTATCCATGACATAGCGCACGTTCGGTTCTACGTCATGCTTGGCGAACACGGAGTCGAACTCGGTCAAGTCGTCGCTGCTCCTTACTTTTATATACGGTTCGTTCGCAAGCGCTTCTTTCGGGAAAAACGGTGCGTCGGCAAGGGGGTGCTCGGGCGGAAGCACCGCATATAGCGGGTCGCGGGCCAGGGGGATGGTGAAGAAGTCGAGCGTTGCCGGCAAGATCACGAAGCAGCAGTCGAATTCGCCGCGCCACGTTGCGGCTTCCATTTCGTCCTGGCTTTCATAGATGACCAGTTCGTATTCGATGTTGGGGCGGTCGTGAAGAAAGACGTCCATGATCCCAGGCAGCCATTGCACTGCGATACTGGCGAATGCCGCTACGCGCAAGCTGCCTTCGCCGACGTGCTTGAGTTCGTCGAGGCGCGTTTGGAGCGCATGCTCGCTCGCGCAGACGTCCTGGATCCAGGGCAGCAGATTACGTCCGTCCGCGGTCAGGCGTGCGCCCGAGTGGCCGCGCGTGAAGAGCGCCGTTCCCATTTCCTGTTCGAGCGAGCTCATCATGTAGCTGACGCCTGCCTGGGTGTAGCCGAGAATCTCGGCGGTTTTCTTGAAGCTGCCCGTTTTTGCGACGGTGACGAAGGCTTCGTACTTCTGATTCGCCATGGCTGCCCTTTATCTGTCGTTTCCATTGACTGCGTTTATGGGTCGTGTCCAACACATAAATCACATCATGGGTATAAGATATTTTTAATCATTTATAAGATACACTCATTTTACTTTTATGCCCTCAAAAACTACTATGCATGTATCGGAGGTCGTGCGGGCAAGGCGACCGCTCGCAAGGAGGACCTCCGGTTCCGACACCCAAAGCGCGCGGCGCGGCGACCGCTTCACGGAGGCCGCCGCGGCTGTGTGCGCTCGTCGGCACCTTGCCATACTCGCGGGCGTTTCGTTTCCCGATGCGCCCGATTCTCTAAAATGCGGGGCAAGCCTTCCTCTCTCGGCTTGCTTCCCACGAAAAGCCCTCCGCTTGTCCCGCTCTGTTTTTCTCGGCGTCTCTTTCCCCGTCGGCGAAGAGGCGCTTTTTGCGTCTCTGCGGTTCCTTTTTGAATGCGCGCCTTCGGCCAGTTCGGCGGGCCAGGCAATCGGTCGACACAACGCCTCCATATAATGAAAGTTACTTTCTTTTAGAAACCTACTTGCCGTTTCTCCTGTTCAGCGCCTGGATGCTTTTTCTTAAAAGCACAAAACATCCATATTTCGTGAAAAAAAGTCTTGACTTAATTTTTCAACGTGATTAAATTATTCGTTTGCGTATTTACGCTCATATCGTCTATTTCCCTAACGGAAGGAAGACCTGTGGCCAAAGCAGAAAACAGCGCTCCCACCAGCCTTTATAGGGAACGTCGCAGCTTTGCGAAGATTCCCGACGTCATGGATGTGCCCAACCTGATCGCCATCCAGACGGATAGCTTCAAGTGGTTCATGGATGAAGGAATCACCGAAGCGTTCGACGACGTGTGCCCCATCGAAAGCGCCACGAAGGATATGTACGTCGAGCTCGGCGCGCATAAATTCGGCGACCCGAAATACACCGTCGACGAGTGCAAAGAAAAAGATGTCTCCTACCAGGCTCCCTTGTTCGCCAACATTCGTTTCGTCAATCGCGAAACCGGCGAAATCAAGGAGCAGGAAGTCTTCATGGGCGATTTCCCGCTCATGACCCCGCGCGGCACGTTCATCATCAACGGCACCGAGCGCGTCGTCGTCTCCCAGCTGGTCCGCTCCCCGGGCGTGTATTTCAGCTCCGAGCGCGACAAGACCTCCGACAAGACCATCTTCGGCGCGAAGGTCATTCCTTCCCGCGGTGCATGGCTCGAGTTCGAGACCGACAAGCGCGACATCCTTTCCGTGCGAATCGACCGCAAGCGTAAGCAGCCGGCCACGCTGCTTCTGCGCGCGCTCGGCATCGCCGAGACCCGCGAAGAAATCGTCGAGGTGCTCGGCGGTTCCGAGATGGTCCTGCGTACCCTCGACCGCGATCCCGCTACCACCAAAGACGAGGCTCTGATCGAGCTCTACAAGCGCTTCCGTCCCGGCGAGCCGCCGACGATCGACTCTGCGCGCACGCTGCTCGACGGCCTGTTCTTCAACCCCCAGCGCTACGATCTGGCGAAGGTGGGTCGCTACAAGGCCAACAAGAAGCTGGGCTTCCCTTCCGATTTCGATTCTTCCACGTTGACCGAGGAAGATATCATCGCGACCATGCGCTACATCGTCGCGCTGCACGAGGGCGAAGAGGGCTTCGCCGTCGATGATATCGACCACTTCGGCAACCGTCGCATCCGTACGGTCGGCGAGCTGATCCAGAATCAGTTCCGTATCGGCCTGTCCCGCATGGAGCGCGTCGTCCGCGAGCGCATGAGCATGCAGGAGCCCGACGAAATCACGCCGCAGTCGCTCGTCAACATCCGCCCGATCGTGGCGGCCATCAAGGAGTTCTTCGGCTCCTCGCAGCTGTCTCAGTTCATGGACCAGGCCAACCCGGCTGCGGGCATCACGCACAAGCGTCGTCTGTCCGCTCTCGGCCCTGGCGGTCTGTCGCGTGAGCGCGCAGGCTTCGAAGTCCGCGACGTCCATAACTCCCACTATGGCCGTATGTGCCCGATCGAGACGCCTGAAGGCCCGAACATCGGTCTTATCGGCTCGCTGGCAACCTACGCCCGCATCAACAGCTACGGCTTCATCGAGACGCCGTACCGCCGCGTCGTCGACGGCAAGGTGACCGACGAGGTCGACTACCTGACCGCCGATGAGGAAGAGAACTTCGCGATCGCTCAGGCGAACGAGTCCTTCGATCCCGAGACGCGCGTGTTCGGCAGCTTCGTCGACGGCGCCTTCGTGCCCGCCGAGAGGGTTTTGTGCCGTACGCGCGACGCCGCCGGCGTTTTCGGCGAGCCCGACGTGGTCGCCCCCGAAAAAGTGAATTACATGGACGTTTCCCCGCGTCAGATGACCTCTGTCGCGACGTCGCTCATTCCGTTCCTCGAGCACGACGACGCTAACCGCGCGCTCATGGGTTCGAACATGCAGCGTCAGGCAGTGCCCCTGCTGCAGCCCCATGCTCCGCTGGTCGGTACGGGTATCGAGCACCGCATCGCGGTCGACTCGGGCGAGGTCCTCGTGGCCCAGAACCCGGGCGTCGTCGACTACGTCGACGGCTCCACCGTCATCATCCGCAACGACGAGGGCGAATTCGACGAGTACCTGGTTCCCAAGTTCCAGCGCTCCAACCAGTCAGGCTGCATCAACCACAAGCCGATCGTCCGCAAGGGCGACGAGGTCGCCGCAGGCGACGTCCTGGCCGACGGCCCCAGCTGCGACCACGCTGAGCTGGCTCTGGGTCAGAACCTCATGGTTGCCTACATGACCTGGGAAGGCTTCAACTACGAGGACGCTATCATCGTGTCCGAGCGCGTCGTGGCCGAGGATCTGCT
>NZ_CAUHPG010000029.1 GCF_959608125.1 uncultured Slackia sp. | reverse complement strand
GCTGCCGCGTATCATGTTCAACGCCGACGGGTACACGCTCGATGATATGACCGTGGATGACATTCGCGATACCGCGGGCATTCCCGTGACCGTGGTATCCTGTAGCGTGCCCGAGTTCATCGAGCAGATCGAGGAACTGGTAGCGGGCTAGCGTTCTCGCGAATTCGGACGGTGCGCGTTCGCGCACGGATATATAAGAAGGAAATGATTATGGCACTACCTATCGTCGCCGTCGTCGGACGGCCGAACGTCGGCAAATCGACGTTCGTCAATCGCATCGTGGGCGGACAAGACGCCATCGTGCACGAGATGCGCGGCGTCACGCGCGACCGCTCGTATCATGAGGCCG
Source organism: uncultured Slackia sp. (assembly GCF_959608125.1). Taxonomy (GTDB): domain Bacteria; phylum Actinomycetota; class Coriobacteriia; order Coriobacteriales; family Eggerthellaceae; genus Slackia. The sequence continues at coordinate 27,412 of NZ_CAUHPG010000029.1, read as the reverse complement.
ATTGGAACGGCGTCCACTTCACGCTGATCGATACCGGCGGCATCGAAATGGGCAACGACGACGCCTTCCAGGAATCCATCCGCAACCAGGCCGTCATGGCAACGCAGGAAGCCGACGCCGTGGTGTTCCTGGTCGACGGCCGCACGGGCGCCGCGCCCGACGACCTCGAGGTCGCGCGCATCCTGAAGCGCAGCGGCAAGCCTGTCGTGCTGGCCGTGAACAAGATGGACGCCCCCGGAAAAGAGGACGGCCTGTGGGAGTTCTACAGCCTCGGTCTGGGCGATCCCTGGCCGATCTCTTCGATTCACGGCCACGGCACGGGCGATCTGCTCGACGAGGTCGTCGGCTACATCAAAGGCATCCCCGTCGAGGAGGAAGAGGACGTCGATTCGATCAACATCGCGATCATCGGCCGTCCGAACGCGGGCAAGAGCTCGCTGACCAACAAGCTGATCGGCCGCGAGCGCGCCATCGTCAGCGACGTGGCGGGCACCACGCGCGACGCCGTGGACACCACGGTCGAGCATGACGGCAAGTTCTATACGATCGTCGACACGGCCGGCCTGCGCAAGAAGAGCAAGATCGACGAAGACGTCGAATGCTACAGCTTCGTGCGTGCCATGCGTGCGATTGACCGCGCTGACGTGGCCATCCTGGTCATTGACGCGACGATCGGCCTGACCGACCAGGACCAGCGTGTCGCGGGCTTCGCTGCCGAGCGCGGTTGCGCCATGATCGTCCTTATGAACAAGCGCGATATCGTCGAAAGCGGCGAAGTGCTCGACGAGCTGCGCGAGACCATCGGCGACCGCTTGATGTTCGTCGGCTATGCTCCCGTCATCAGCATCTCCGCCCTGACGGGCAAGGGCGTTTCCCGCATCTGGGAAGCGGTCGACGCTGCCTACGAGAATTACTCCTCCCAGGTTTCGACGAGCAAGCTCAACGCATGGCTGCAGCATATTCGCGAGTTCGGCCACACGGTGTCGCAGGGCAAGAAGGTGCTTAAGATGAAGTACGTCACCCAGACGCGCACCTGCCCGCCCGAATTCACGTTCTTCGTCAACCATCCCGAGCTGATTAACGACAACTACCAGCGATTCCTCGAGAATCGCCTGCGTCAGGCGTTCGATCTTTCGGGTACGCCCATTCGCTTCAAGTTCAAGAAGAAGGATTAACCCGCCATGCTCGAGATAGCGGTAGCCCTCGGCGTATTCGCCGTAACCTTTCTGCTGGGGTCGATTCCTTGGGGCTTCATTATCTCCAAGACCGTATACCACACCGATATCCGCGAGCATGGATCGGGCAATATCGGCACCACGAACGCCATGCGCACGATGGGCAAGGCGGGCGGCGTCGCCGTGTTCCTGCTTGATTTCGGCAAGGGATTGCTTTCGGGGGGCATCGCACTCGCGGCGCTTTGGTTTCTCGTGCCGGGAGGCGGGCTCTTGCCTGATGCCTTGATTCGCTATGAGACCATGTGCGCCATTGCGACTACGGGGTGCACGCTCGGACATATTTTCAGTCCTTGGCTGCATTTCCGTGGAGGCAAGGGCATCGCGGTGGCCATCGGCGCGCTGTGCGTCGCGTTCGGGCCGGTGGGAGCATTCGTCGAAGTGTTCTGCATTTTCGTCCCGCTGGTTTTGATTACCCGGTACGTGTCCGTGGGGTCGATCGCGTCTGCCGCGTTGTGCCCGGTCATCGCTTGCTTCCTGTTCTGGGGGCAGTGGTCGGCCATTGCGCTTTACGCCTTGACGGGCGCTACGGTTGTCTGGGCCCATCGAGCCAACATCAAGCGCTTGATGGCAGGAACGGAATCGCGCATCGGCGCGAAGAAACGCCAGGCTTAAACGACGGAGCCGGGCTGAAAGAAAGCGCCTCGAAAGGGGCGCTTTCGTCGTTGTCGCGCAGAAAGCCGCATCTCGTTCCGCGGGTCGCGGAAACGAGGCTGATTTTCGCCGACGCAGGACGCGCGCCATGGGCGCGACGAAGGGAGTTGTCATGAAGGTTGCGGTTATCGGAGCGGGTTCGTGGGGAACGGCGCTTGCCAATGTGCTTGCCACGGCGGGTCATGACGCGGTGTTGTGGGCGCGCAAGGACGAAGTGTGCGCGGGCATCAACGACGAACATCGCAATCCGCGGTATCTGACGGACGCGGTGCTCGACGGCAAGGTGAGCGCGACGTCGAGCCATGAGCGTGCGCTGATGGGCGCACGTGCCGTCGTCATCGTCACGCCGTCGTCCATCCTGCGCGAGGCGGCGCGCGATATCGCCCCGTTCGTCGGCTCCGAAATGCCGATCGCCATCTGTTCGAAGGGCGTTGAGGCGGGTACCGGTCTTCTTCCCGTCGAAATCTTCGAGGATGAATTGGGCGGCCGCGATCGCATCGCCGCATTGACCGGTCCCAACCACGCCGAAGAGGTGGTTAAGGGAATCGCGTCGGGAACGGTGATCGCGTCGTCCGGCGCCGGCACGGCGCTGTTTTTCCAGGATCTTTTTGCCACGGAGTCGTTTCGAACCTATGTCAGCGACGACATCGTGGGCGCCGAAGTCTGCGCCGCGTTCAAGAACGTCATCGCGATCGCGGTGGGTGCTGCATATGGTTTCGGCATGGGGGACAACACCGCCGCGCTCATCATGACGCGCGGTCTTGCCGAGATGAGCAGGCTCGTGGAAGCGTGCGGCGGCTCTGCGATGACGTGTCTGGGCCTTGCGGGCGTCGGCGACTTGATCGCCACCTGCACGAGCGAGCATTCCCGTAACCGCACATTCGGCTATCGCATGGCGCAGGGCACGACGCTCGAGCAGTACAGGGCCGAGACCCACATGGTGGTCGAGGGCGCACTGGCCTGCAAGACCCTCGGCGCGCTGGCGGAGGCGCACGAGGTCGAACTTCCTATCACGAGCATGGTGCGTAGCGTGCTGTGGGAAGGCGTCGATCCGAAAGTCGCCGCCGCCGCGCTGTTCGACCGCTCCCTGAAGCCCGAGTTCTACTAAGCCTGCCAAGGGCTTGGCGCATTTTCGAGCGAGGGCCTCGTAAGCTGCCCTCGCAAGGCCTTTCGAACGCCATATCCCGCCGATGTCCTTATTCGTGTACACGAATGGAGTATGCTCGGCTTATCATCTCGAAAAGGACAGAGGAGGTCTATCGTGTCGATGGATGACGATATGCGGTTGCGGCCGTTCGCGCTTCGTCGCGACGGCGAGACCCAACGGCGTCTGTACGCCGTGCTCTCGTCGCCGAAACGCGACTTCTACGTTCATGGAATCATCGTGCTGTGGGACCTGCATTGCTCGAAGCGATGGATCACCAAGGACGATTTCGTCGAGACGCTCGCCACGCGTTTCGAGAACCATCTCGTGAACGGCGCGCTCGGCGTGCGCGACGAATTTCTCGATGAGAATTTCTCGGTCGAGGAGGACGATTCCGCCGAGGAGGAAAGCCCGCTTTCACGCGCCCGCATCGTGTTTCGCCGTCTTCATGAGACGGGATGGTTCGAACTGTTCAAAGACTCCGTCGAAGGCGCGCTCAAGACGACGCTCGTCGTCGGCGACCGGGCAAGCCGCCTGGCCGAATTCGTGACGGCCGACGCGCGTCGTTCGCATGTAGATTCGACCTCGTGCGTGCTCAACGTGCGCGCGAGCCTCGAGCATGCGCAAAGCGGGCTGGAGCGCGCCCGGGTCGACGGCCGCGGCATCGATGACGCCGTGGTCAGGGGAGTGGTGGGGCGCGAGCTGTGCGAAGCGCTGAAGAACGCCCGCGAGCGCTCGGAGGCCCTGAACGCCCGTATCCGTCGCACCTGCCATGAATTCAAGCTCACCTCCATGAGGATCGCGAGCTGCCGTACCCAGTACGACCTGCAGTTCGTCATGGACGATTACGAGCAGGGATTGTTCGATTCCATCATGCAGCCGCTGCGCATCGAAGACGGGTTCGACCGCAACGGCGATGCTATCGTGCGAATGCTCGACGCCTGGAGCGTCGACTCCGACCTCATGGCCTTGGTGCGCGAGGCGTCGCGTCTGCCGGGCATGCCCGAGGGCCTTTCGCGTCCGTTCGAATTTATCCAGGACGTGCGCTATACCTATGCGGTCAGGGTCAGGGACGCGTGGGAATACGCGCTGTCGCTCGAAAAACGCGTCACATCCGAGATGTCGAAGAAGCACCGCATGCTCTTGGGAGGTGCATCGACGATGGCGGCCGCATACGAGCGCGCGATCATGCAGGTCTCGCAAAGCGACGAGACGCGTGCGGATCTGGCGCTCGAGGCGATGCAGGATGTTCTTTTCCTGCCCGATAAGGGGGCCTTCGACGATTCGTGCCTTTCGACGTTTCGAGCGCAGGAAGACGCGGAGAAGATGAATCGCGTCATGATCGCCGACCAGGGCGATATGCCTGCAGTGCGCCGTGACGACGCCGTGGCGGAAAGCGCCCTGACGCGCGCGGGCAAGAAGATGCAGCGCATGGTCGCATGCCAAGGCGAAGTAGACGGCTCGTCGCTTCCTCTTTCGAGCCGCGCCGACCGCGTTCAGCAGATGCTGTACGTCCTGGCGGCCGATTCGAAGGATTCCGCCTATGCCGTGCCGCGGATCGACGACGAAGACCGTATGTCGTCGGGCGGCCAGAATATCGTGCGCGTTCGATTCGTGGAAAGGGCTTCGCGATGAAGCGGTTCTATCAAATGGAAACGGAAAAGAAGGTCAAGGCGGTCTGCGCGGCGCTGATCGCCCATCGCTACCTGTGCAAGATGAAATGGGTCTCGCAGGAAGGGGAGCGGACGAAAGACGTCTCGCCGGAGTTCATGTTCTGCGAAGACCATGAGGACGAGGTGCGCGCCCGTCTCGAAGCGGTGGGATACGACCTCGACCTGGATCCGTTGGGCAATTTCTACATCTGTGCGCCGCAAGACGACATCGGCGTCCGCTACGAGCGCCTCGATCGCGCGGAGACGCTGTTTTTGTTCGGCCTAGCCGTGACGTACGAGAACAAGCGTTCCGAGATGGGCCGATTCGCGACGGTCGATTCCGACATGAATGAGCTTCTCGGTCTTTTGTGCGTCACGTATCGCGCGTTCGACAAGGAGCCTTCCACGGCCGAGGTCAGGCGCATCATGGCGCGCTTCGAGCGCGCGGGCATCGTCTTGCGCAAGCGCGGGCGCTGGTCCGACCTCGACGTCGAGTTCGCGATCCAGCCCGCCGTCGTGCATGTGGCCGACCGCGCGACGGTCGATGCTTACGAGAAGCGCTATGCGGCGGCGCTCGATGGAACGGAAGCCGCGCTCGATGCGACCGACGACGATGCGGGGGACGATGATGACGAATAATGGCGTGCAGGCGGGCATCTACGCGCGAAAGCTGCTCGTGGTGAACTGGTCGCTTCATCAGATGAAGCTTTACGAGCCGTTCAGCGTCGACGGCTCGGTATTCGCGGGCGCGAACGGATCGGGCAAGTCGACCGCCTTCGATGCGTTCCTCACTGTTTTGCTGGGAAGTACCAGGCGCACGAACTACAACCAGGCCTCCAAGTCGCATAGCGCCGATACGCGCAATTTCGCCGAATACGTGGTGGGCAGGCGCAAGGGCTCGTCTCAGAAGGGCGTGCGCGAGGGCATGGACTTCACGACCCATATCGTGGCCGTGTTCTGGGATTCCCTGCGCGGATCGGAGGTCGCCTTCGGCATGTGCTGCGATTACCGCAGCCGCCTCGGCGCGGGCAACTTGGTGCCTAACTATTATTTCTACGAGGGCGGCCTTCCCGCCGACCGCTTCATCGAAGACGGCGAGGCGCTCAGCGTGCGCGACACGAAGCTTCACTTGAAGCATCTCGAAGACGAGGGCGTCATCTCGAATCTGCACCTATGCGAATCGACCTCCGAATATAACAAGGGCTTCCTTGCTCGCATGGGATTCAGCGATCCGAGCTACTTCGGCGCATTGAAAAACCTCGTGGCCATCGGCAAAGATACGCGTATCGAGGACTTCATCTACCGCTACCTGTGCGACGGCCGCAGCGTGACGACGGCCGACGACATGAACAGCAACATCGACAGTTGGCAGCAGTGCCGCGAAGACCTCGACCGCGCGATCGAGCGCCAAGGCGTGATCGGTCAGGAGCGCGAACGCTTCGCCGCATGGCGCGCTTCCGAAGATGAACGAGACATTCTGATGCGTGCCCGCGTATTGAGGCAGCGCGCCGATCTTGCGGGTGAAATCGACGCGTTGCGCAAAGAAGAGGACGATATCGAGGCCGAGCGCGCGCAGCTCAATGCTCGGATCGTCGCCTTGGAAGCGCGCGCCGACAGCTTGGATAGCGAACGCCAGGCGAAATGGGACTTGGTGAAAAACGACGACGTCCAGCGCGAGCGCGGGCGCCTTGCGAAAGACATCGAACGCATCGATGCCGAGATCGAACGCTACGAGGGACGTTCCCGCGACGACCTCCGCATGCTCTCCGAGAGCATGGCGGTTCTGCGCGAGGCGCGCCGGTCGTCTGATTTTGCCGAGCTGGCCTGCGCCGATGCGGTACAGCGTCTCGAGGAGGCCCTGGGGGCCGCGGTCGAACACGGCATCGGCCTGCTCGATGAGGGCCCCGATGCCTTCGACCGCCTTATCGACCTTGCGACCGAGGCGTATCTGGAGGCGCAGAACGAGGAGTTCGCCGCGCGCGATGCGCATCGAGAGGCTTCGGACCGCCAGCTCGAGGCGATGCGCAGGAAAAAGGCCGCCGAAGCGGGAGAGGCGGTACGCGACGCCGATGCCGACGCGCTCATCGCATATCTGTGCGACGAGGCCGGCGTCGAGGCGACGTGTCTGTGCGACGCCATCGATATCGCCCCTGGCGAACAGGGGTGGCGCGCCGCCGTCGAGGGCATGCTCGGACGCAGGCGGACCGACCTCTTGGTGGCTCCCGATTCGTTCGCGCGGGCTTTTCGCGCATATGGGTCGTATCGCGGCCGCAAGACCGTGCGGCTCATCGATACGCCGGGCATCTTGAAGCATATGGAGAACTCGACGCGCTCCGAGGGGTCGCTCGCGGCCAAGACGACGGCCGCCGAGGGTCGTTTCGCGAAGGTCGCGACGGCATATGTCGATTGGGCGCTCGGGGATATCGCCTGCTGCGCCGATAGAGAAAGCTTGCTGGCGTTCATCAAGGACAATCCCGGCAAATCGGCCGTCACGGCGAACGGCGACTGCTATCGCGGGTTCGCCGTGTACGCGCTTCCCGGGCGCGATCGCATCCGTTTCATGATCGGCTCGTCTGCGCAGGAGGCGCGCCGCGCCGAGGATATTCGCGAGGCTGAGAAGGCCATCGCAGACAACGAAAGCCTCGCGGCCGCCCTGTCGGCCCGTCAGGACCTGTTGCGCTCCATCAAAGCGGCGTGTCCCGACAGGGAATCGCGTTTCGCGCGCGGGATCGCTTCGATGGTGGACGATTACGGCCGGTTGGCATCGGCCCGCGCCGAAGCGGAGGGCATGCGCGCGGCGCTCGCCGCTTCGGGATCGGGCGAGTCCGCCGCCATCATGGAATCGGTGCGCGCCCTGAAAGAGGAAATAGAATCCGTCCGCGCCGAATCGGCGCAGTGCCAGCGTGCGCTCGGCGATGCCGACCGTCGTGCGAAAAACGCGGCGGGCAGGCGCGAGCGATGCGAGGCCGATTTCGCGAAGACCGAGACGGCGAACGTCGCTTTGGAGGAAGGACGCCTCGAAGAGGCCGCCCGCCGGGAGTGCGTGGACAATTCGTTCAAAGAGCTCGAGGAGCGTTCGCGCACCAAGGCGTCGGCGAGCAGGGAATGCTGGAATGCGCTCGTTGCCTTCCGTCGCGAGCACGCGGCCGCCGTTTCGGCGGAGCAGGTCGACGAAGCCGACCGCGGCAACGAGGCGTGGGAGCGCGAATGGAGCGCCCTCGAGACGAACGTCATCCCCGAAAGGCGGGTGCTGTTCGAGCGCATGGAAACCGAGACGAAAGAGGGATTCACCACGGCGATCGTGGGCGCGCTGCGAAACGGCATCGTCGATGTCAGGAGAACGATCCGCGAAACGAACGCCTATCTGGCCGAGTGCCCGTTCGGCGATATCAGGTATCGTTTCGATTGGTCGAAGAACCCCGATTACGCGCCGTATTACGACATGATCATGGACCCCGATTTCGACAATGCCTTGGGCGGCTTGTGGGACGAGGCGTTCCATACGAAGCACGGCGCCGTGATCGACAGCTTCTTCGACACGATCAGGGACAGCCGTTGCGCCGAGACCGAGCAGCAGCGCAACGAGGCCCTTGCGCGCAAGCGCGCCCTTCTTGATTACAAGAGCTATCTGAGCTTCGACATGAAGGAAGTGCGCCCCGACGGAAGCGAGGTGTCGCTGAAGGCCGGCTTGGGAGGCAGCTCGGGCGGCGAACAGATGCTGCCGTTCTACGTGGTGTTGTTCGCGTCGATGGCGCACCGGTGCCGCACGAAGAAGCAGGGTCTCGACGGCAATACGCTGCGTACGGTGCTGATCGACGAGGCGTTCGAGGTGGTCGACAGCGAGCGTACCGTTCAGGCTATCGAGCTGATGCAGCGCCTCGGCCTGCAGCCCATCCTGGCAACGCCGAACGAGCGTGTTGGAACGTTCGCGGCTATGACGGGCAGCGGCTTCATCCATCGCAATCTCGGCGGTGCGTTCGAGGTGTCGCGCTGGTATGACGAACAAGCCGAAGACGAATAAGCGGCCTGAGGAGGAGCCATGCCCGGCCCGAGCGAACGCAAGCGCCTCGAGCGCATCGAAGAGGCTCGCAAAGCCGTCGCCGAAAAAGTCGTGCGTCTCTGCGAACGCCGGCGGCTGCGCGGAGAGCCAATTCATTCGTTCACGGTGCGCATAGCTCCGACGAAGGGGGAATATGCGAAAGGGAAGGCAGGGTGCGGCGGCTACGACCCGCGTGATGCCGAATCGCGCGAGGTTTTCCTCGCCGTCGTGTCCGACTTGGAGCGCGCGTGCGGAATCGGCGTGAAACGCGATCCGACGGGAGCTCCCGAGTCGCTCGTCATCAACGAGCTCGCCGCCCGATACGCATACCGTGCGGCGGGAAGAAGCCTCGATGACGCCGAAGAGGCCGCCCGCCTTTTGGGGCTTTTGAAATCGACGGCGCGTGCTTGCGCCGACGTGCCGTGGGCGCTTGCCTGGATCGACCGTATCGCTGCCGACGCGAAACGCCCGGGCGGCCTTCTCCGGCTTCGCGAGCGCTATAAAGAAGGCGTCGTGGAAGATGTCTGCGCGGCGTTGCAAGTGTATGCCGCGGGCGATTTTCGCGGATGGCAGCGCGTCTTGTCGGTCGCGGCATACGGCGATTCCAAACATTTCGAGACGTCTGTCGCCCCGTCGTTCGTAAAGGCGGCCGAAACAGGCGGCTTTTCGTTCGACCCCTCCCTCGACGCCGACGGCAAGCTTTCGGCCCTGGGGTTTCATTCCGAGAAATACCATTGCGTGGCGATAGGGGGCAATGTCGTCGTGCGTCCCGCTTGGGGCGCGATCGACTTGTCTGCAGCGGGAGGCGAGGGCCTGGCGCTTTCCCTTTCCGCCGTGGAAGGGTTCGCCGAATCGTCGTGCGACGAAGTGGGGGCGTGCGTGGTCGTCGAGAACCTGACGAACTTCCGTGTGCTGTGCCGTGAAGCGCCGCGAGGCCTTCTTGTCGTATGGGGACACGGCCGGCCGAATGAGGCGGTCTGTCGGCTCGTCGAGCTTCTCGACGTCGCCTTGCCTCCCGCTGCGCCTTTGCGCGCATGGTCCGATATCGATACGGGAGGCTTCGGCATCGTGTCGAAACTGATGTCGCTCAGCGCGAGGATACAGCCCCTCATGATGGGCGAAGAGGAGCTGCGAGCGGTCGGCACAGCGCATTTGCTCAAGCGTTCGGACGAATATTGGGACGATATGGTACGTTCGTTCGCGGACAAAGGCGGCTCCTGTTTCCGAGAGGCGGCATCGATATGCCTCGATTTTCAAGGGACGCTCGAACAAGAGGCGTTGCTTTTCGCCTACGCGAGCGAAAAGATCGCCCGTCTGCTCGACGGCGAAGATTAGACATCGGTTTTATTCTTGGCCTTCGACCAGGTGTTTTTGAAAATGACGGTACGTTTTTCAAAAAAGTTTGAAAAAGTGCTTGCCAAAGTGTCATATCAGGCGTAATATATCGTCTTGCGTTTGAGGGAAACGAAAAACGAAACGAAAACGCAACGGGTTGTGGCGCAGTTTGGTAGCGCACTTGACTGGGGGTCAAGGGGCCGCAGGTTCAAATCCTGTCAACCCGACCAGAACTTACAGACCAGAGCATCCGCTCTGGTCTTTTTCTTTTTCTCGGTCGAATAAGGGCGACCTTCGCTATTGTGCCGTGCTGCATGGGACTCAGGGTCAATGCGATCCCAGGTTCGTTTCCAATGGAAAACGAGCGGCGTCTTAAGCAGCTGCTCGTCGGTTCTAAATCTTCGCTTTGCTTGCGATTCCCGCCAATACGGCGCGGATCGCGCTTTGATTCTGCTTTCGATACGGAATGCCTGCCAGATAAAGCTGTTCGACGTTCAGGTCGAGCAGCTTCTCACGCGGGGTGGCGTAAGGGTTGCCCGACAGGATGACCATGTCGGCGATTTTGCCGACTTCGAGCGACCCGCGTTCTGGCTCGTCGAAGGTGACCCAGCTGCCGTTGTGGGTGCACATCCGCAGCGCCTCCTGGACCGTAATCGACTCGTCGGGGTTCGAATGGTTGCATGCACGATGCAGCCACAGAATAGGGTCGGGGTCGGTGCAGGGCGCATCGGATCCCGCGGAAAGCACGATGCCCTTCTTTCGCATGGTCCGCAGCGGATTGAGATGGCGGGTGCGCTCCCCCAGGATGCTTTCCAGGTATGAATCGGGTTCCTGCGGTCAATCGATGAAGGCCGTCTGCATGGGGAGATGGATGCCGTACGCGGCGCAGATGTCCAGTCCTTGTTCCGTGGGGAGGCAGGCGTGGATGATGCCGTGGCGGTGGTCTTTGCGCGGGAAGTCGTCGAGCGCCGCTTTTATGCAGCGCGTTGCTTGGTCGAAGGCGGCGTCGCCGATCGCATGCATTTCGATCTGCAGCCCTGCGCGGTTTGCGGTCTTGCAGAACTCGATGACCGTTTCATCGGAATAGTACAGCACGCCGCGCGCGTCGCTTTTCTCGTACGGTTCGTTGAGCGCGGCATCGGCCGACCCGAAGCACCCGTCGAGCGCGCACGCGAAGCACCCGCCAATGCGGGGAATCTTGCGTTTCTGCGCGACTGACACGTCGAGCGACTGCGGAAACACGCGCACTTGGAATCCCGACTGGGCGCTTTTGCCGACCCATTTCTCAAGCGATATGTCCAAATTGCCCGCGAAACCGACGCCGCTGACGGTATGGACCATGCCGATGCCCTTTGCGGCCAGGCGGTCCATTGCGCGCTGCATGCTGGTTATCAGCTGTGGGATCGAAAGCGAATCGGTGACGTGGTCGGATACGGCGAAAAACGCCTCCTGGTTCATTTCGCCCGAATCGGGGTGATAGCCTCTGAGGTTTTTCACCTTGTCTTCGATTTCGTTCAGGAGCAGCGAATTCACCACGCACGCATGGCCGTCGTATTTGACCAGCATCGCGGGCTTGCCGGGGCATGCTTCGTCAAGTTGGGCGCGTGAAACCAAACGGCCCTCTTCGACGGAGAAAGGAGACGCGCCGAAGGCGATGACTATCTTGTCTGTACATTGTGCGGCGAAGTCATGAAGCATACGGACGATTTGGTCGTTCGAACGGGCGTCCATGACATCGAGTCCGGCGCTGAACGTCGCATAGCTTGCGAAATGCTGATGGGTGTCGACGAAGCTCGGGTACAGCGCGCGCCCTTCGAGTTCGACGACGTGTGTCGAAGCGAATTCAGCGGGAGGTTCGTCGCCGACGTAGACGATGACGCCGTCGCGCTCGACAAGATATGAAGCGACGCTGTCGTTTTCGTCGCAGCAGAGTATGGTGCCGTGGAATATCGTTTCGCTCATAGCCTTCGCCTTCGTGCCGGGCCGGTGATAAGGGCAGGTGATAGAGGGAATTCTACCAAAGCGCCCTCACGCGCTTCGCGCCAGGTGGAGTTGCGGAAGATGCGCGCCTGTAAGCGTCGCGTCTATGCGGAATCGTCGCCGCGTCATGGATTCCTCCGGCGATTTTTACGCTCGGGTCGGGAGCCGTTTCGGCGGGTCGGCGAGCATGTACAATGATTCGTGTTTTGCAACGCGCTTTTACGGAGGCAACCATGGCTCATTCGTCTGCGAAAATCGTTTTCACCAATGCGACCGTGCTCGACGGCACGAGGGACATGCAGCCGCGTCCGCACGCGACCGTCGTCGTTGAAGGCGGCAGGATAGTGCGCATCGTCTACGGCGGCGACGTCGAGGCGGATGCGAGCGCGCGTGTCATCGACCTGGGCGGATCGTACCTTATGCCCGGCCTCATCAACATGCACGTTCACTTCTGCGGTTCTGGTAAACCCGTCTCGGCGGGCGATGCAGGGTCGCTTATGAAGAAGATCGACAATCCCGTCGGCCGCGCCATCTTGCGGCGCATCATCAAGAAGCACGCGCAGACGCAGCTCGCAAGCGGCGTGACTACCGTCCGCGGCGCGGGCGACCCGCTGCTTTCGGATATCGCCGTGCGCGATGCTATCGAATCGGGCCGCTATACGGGCCCGCGCATCGTCGCGCCCGGTACGGGCGTGACCGTTCCGAACGGCCACGGCGCGGGGCTTTTCGCCCAGGTGGCCGCTTCGCCCCAGGAGGCGGCCGAGCAGGTGCGCGACCTTGCTAAAAACGGAGCCGACGTCATCAAGCTGTTCATCACAGGCGGCGTGTTCGACGCCACCGAGCCGGGCGAGCCCGGCGTGCTGAGGATGCCGCTCGAGGTCGCGAAGGAGGCGTGCGCGGCCGCCCATGATGCGGGCTTGCCCGTCATGGCGCACGTCGAGAGCACCGAAGGCGTGCGCGTCGCCCTCGAAGCGGGCGTGGATACCGTGGAGCACGGCGCGCCGATGACGCCCGAGGTCGTCGAACTGTACCGTAGCGGCGCATCTCAGTTGAAAGGTCGCAAACCGTCGGTGACCTGCACGATCTCTCCAGCGTTGCCGTTCGCGCTGCTCGATCCCGCCAAGACGAATTCGACAGAGGTCCAGAAGGTCAACGGCGACATCGTCTGCGCGGGCATCATCGAAAGCGCCCGCACGGCGGTCGAGCGGGGCATTCCCGTAGGCCTCGGCACCGACTCGAGTTGTCCTTACGTCACACATTACGACATGTGGCGCGAGGTGGCCTACTTCGCGAAATACGTGGGCGTGAGCAATGCCTTCGCGTTGCATACCGCTACCAAGGTCAACGCCGACCTGCTCGGCTTGGGAGATGTCACGGGTCGTATCGAAGAGGGCTACGATGCCGATATCCTGGTCACGGACGGCAATCCCTTGGAAGACCTCGCGGCGCTGCGTACGCCGCGCATGGTCATGGCGCGCGGCGTGCTTGCCGACGGCCTTCGCGCCAAGCATCTTCGGGATTTGGACGAAGACCTCGACTGGATCATGGCGCGTCCCGCCGAAAGCGTGCAGGGCGTTCGCTAGCGTCGGACGACATACGCCTGATTCCTGCCGAGTCGGTGCGGATGCGCCTTCTATGGGGGTTCGTGTGCGGCCCGTATCGCAAGAATGCGGTATCATAGGGCATCGTTATGCAGGAACGGGCTTTCAAGCCCGGAGATTTTTCATGCGCCCGCAAAGGCGGCATGTGTCATATGCTTTGCTCCCGTTCGTTCGAACGGCGGAGGCGATTATCGAAAAGGAGAACGACATGGAAGACTACAAGCGCGAGTTCATCGAGTTTATGGTCGAAAGCGATGTGCTGAAGTTCGGCGACTTCACGCTTAAGAGCGGCCGCAAGTCCCCGTTCTTCATGAATGCCGGCGCTTACGTGACGGGCGAGCAGCTTAAGCGCCTGGGCGAGTATTACGCCCGCGCCATCCACGACAATTTCGGCCTCGACTTCGATGTCGTGTTCGGTCCCGCCTACAAGGGCATTCCGCTGTCCGTGGTCACCGCGATCGCGATGCACGACCTGTACGGTAAAGAGGTGCGTTACTGCTCCGACCGCAAAGAGGTCAAAGACCACGGTGCCGACAAGGGCGGCATGCTGGGCTACGAGTTGAAAGACGGCGACCGTGTCGTCATGGTCGAAGACGTCACCACGTCGGGCAAGTCGATCGACGAAACCTATCCCAAGCTCAAGGCTGCGGCCGATGTCGAGGTGAAGGGCCTCATCGTCAGCCTGAACCGCATGGAGGTCGGCAAGGGCGGCGTCGTGACTGCCCAGCAGGAAGTCCAGGAGAAGTACGGCTTCCCCGTGGCATCCATCGTCAGCATGGCCGAGGTGGTCGAGCACCTTCACGGTCGTGAGTGCCAAGGTCGCGTCGTCATCGACGACGAGCTCAAGGCAGCCATCGACGCGTACTACGAGCAGTACGGCGTCAAATAGGGCGGAACCTTTTTCGTCTCGCCGACCGCCTGCGGATTCTTCTTCGCGAGGACCGCAGGCGGTTTTGTTTTGAGGGACGCCGCATGCGGGCCCGATGGCGGCGGGGCGGATATCGCGAAAGGGGGATTGCATCCATGACGAAGCGACGGGAGTCGCATACGGCTAAAGAGCGAATTGCTCAGCCGACCGATTTGACGTATGACGTCGAGGAGAAGCACGAGAAGCGTGCGAGCGGAAAGACCATCGCGACGGAGTCGGTCAAAAACGACGTACGCGATTTCGTCGAAGAGGCCAAGCATGAATTCGGGGCGGTGGCGAAGCCGCGCGGTGAATTCTTCTCGTTGAGCTACTGGCATATCCTGTGGCTGTTCGTGACGGGGGCCGTCGCAGGCCTCATTCTCGAGACGGTTTTTCACATCATCGTGTATGGCGGCTACGAAAGCCGCGCCGGATTGGTATGGGGTCCGTTTTCGCCTATCTACGGTTTCGGGGCCGTGTTCCTCACGATCGTCCTCAACCGTTTCTGGCACAACCACAACGTGGTCATATTCACGGTGGCCATGATCGTGGGGTCGCTTCTCGAATACGTGACCAGCTGGGGCATGGAGGTGTTTTTCGGAGCCGTGGCCTGGAATTACGAAGGTACTTTCGGCAGTATCAACGGCCGGACGAATTTCGTGTTCGGCGTGATGTGGGGCATGCTCGGTCTGGTATGGGTGCGCACGGCCCTTCCGTTTTTCAAGAAGGTGTTCTCGACAGTGGATGTGGAAACCGTCGCGATGAAAGCCATCGGGGTCGCACTCACGGTGTTTCTTGTGGTCGATGCGGCATTTACGCTCGGCGCCGTCGGCAGGCAAAGCGAGCGCATGGTCGGCATCGAGGCCACGAATGCCATGCAGGTCTTTTTCGACGAGCATTTCCCCGATGACTGGATGAAACAGCGTTTTCACATGACGGTTTTCGGCCGTCCTCAGTAGCGGATCCGCCCAATGCCGATATGCGATTACGCCGACCTCGTAGACTTGAGGGTGGCCGATATGAAAAAGCCCCGTTAAAACGGGGTTTTTCGTTATAGGGCCGAGTAGGCGAATGTGGGTTTATGCCTGAAGTCTGATGTCGACGTACTGGGAGTTATCGGGAAGCCCCGGTATGTCGTAGACGTCGTCGAGGGGGCAGACCGAAACGCGCCAGGAATAGGCGGTGCCGTCGGAAGTCGTCAGCGTGCCTTCTCTGAAGGTGTTGCCCACTTCGTCCTGACCTTCGGCAGCTACCGTAATGGCAGGGTTGTCAAGCCAGCCTTCGCTTGCCATGGCGGAATCGATCGCTGCTGCGGCATCGGGCGACTGGAGGTCGGCATAGCGCACGCGCATGGAAAGGCCTTCGACGCGGTCGACCGTGAGGCGCCATGATCCGACGAGGTATTTCGATGCCGCGACTCCGTCCATATTGCCGATACCGCCGCCAAGCGCTATGCCTGCATCCATCAGGTTGGTGTCAGAGGGCAGTTTCATGACGTCGAGGCCGGAATCGCCTTCGCCTGTGAGGTCGTAGGTGAGAAAGCCCGCTTCATCGAGGCGCGCAAGAATGGAGGCATCGTCGAGGGCGATGTAGTCTTGGAGCAAGGGGATATCGTAGGACACGCTGCGCGTAATATTGCTTTCGATGGTGGCTGCGGCGCGCTCTTCGCCATGGAGCACCTGGTCGATCGCCTTCGACGCCATCAAGCCGCCGATTGCCGCCGCAGCTGCGGCGGCGACGATGCATACGGCGATGACTGCCTTAGGGGGATCGAACGGGCGCCTGAGGCCCGAATCGTCGAGGTAACGGACGGGGCCGTTTTCGGTCGAATCGTGCTTATGCGAAGGTTTCATAAACTTCATGAGCTTCCGTCCTCAATACTGGCAAACTCTGTCATTATATCACGCGTGCTCTGCGCGCTTTCCAACGAAGCGGGGCACGAGCCTATGAGGGAGTAGTTGGCATCTTTTGTTCGATGCGGCACGTCAACAGACCCGGTTTCGCGCCTGGCGTGTCTGAAATAACGAGACTGAAACAAATCGCTCTGACCTGGGGTTTTGTAGCGAAATATCCTAAAATATCCTAACTGAATAGAAACCTCGCATAAGCGGCGCCGACCTGGTCGGCCAGCTGGGCGGGGGACATGCGCAGGTAATGGCGTCCGGTGACGCCCGGCAGCACATGGCCCATGAGCACTTCCAAGAGGTCGTAATCCATGCGCCATTCCGCCTGAGCGAAGGTTCGCCAAGAGTTCCGGAGATTGGCGAACGGGATGTAATCAACGGCATCGCGCGCCCACTCGTGGTTGAGCATGCGCCTGTTCATAGGCAGGCCGTCTCCACGGTCGCTCAGCCATTTCGACCCGACCGCGCGGCGCTCTTCGGCGATGGCGGCGAGGCGTTCCGCATACGGGCCGGGCACGCACACAGTGCGCACGCTTTGCGCGTTCTTCAGGCGGTCCACGGGCGCGGCCCCGGTGTCGGGCATCGCCCGCTCGATGGACGCCGCCGCGACCGGCACGCCGTGCGCCTCGACCATGGCCACGTCGCCGACCATGACGCCGAGCGCCTCGCCGGGGCGGCACGAGCCGAAGCACGACAGGATGAACGCGGCCTCGATGCGGGCGCCGCGGAGCGCGTCCAGCGCGGCATTCGCGCGTGCGAGGTCGTAGACGTCCTTGCTGCGCTCGCGCGCCTTTCGCGTCGGCATCTCGTAGTCCACGCGGAACTTGTTGGCCTCTGCGACCTCGTACTTCACGGCGAAGTCCATCACCTTGCGCATGAGCGGCATTGCCGTGCGGGCGTCGCCGCTCGTGAGGCCGTCGAGCCACCGCTGCACCTCTGCGGGCTTCACGCTGTCCACGGGCACGCGGCCCCATTTCGGAGCGCACACCTTGGACCATGCGCGCGTGTATCCGTTGGCGGTGGTCTGCGCGGCCTTGCCTGCCTCGATGCGCTTGCGCATCCACGGGAGCCACCACATCTCGTAAGCTTGCCCGATCGTGGGGACCGGCGCGTCGTCGCCCACGCGCACGCGGATGCGGGCGAGTTCTGCGTCGGCTTCCTTGTAGGTGCCGTAGAACGTGCGCGACTTGCGTTTCCTGCCGTCCGGGGTGTTCTCGATCCACCGCAGCACGTATTTGCCGCGCGCGGACTCGGTTATCGAACCCCACGACCTGCGCCGCTGCTTTCGTGGCATAATGTCACCTGCCTTCCTTTGGTTACGAAGGTTGTGCAATGTTCGAAGCCCCGCGCCGGTGTTCCAGCACGTAGGCGCGGGGCTTTCTTTTTGTCGAAGTCAACAAAAAGACCACGACGAGGCGTTTTGCGTCCTAGTCCTCGAGGGCCTCGACGAACACGGACACGCGCTCGCAGCCTTCGGGGGCCTCGGCGCGCTCGTAGGGCGGAAGGGCGCGGCCGTCGGCCAAGGCGGCCGCTATCCACGTCTTCATCGCGTCGGCGGCCATGAACACCGCGTCCCGGTAGTCGTCGCCGCACGTGAAGCATCCCGGAAGCGCGGGGACGTCCACGCTGTAGCCGCCACCTTCCTCGGGGGTGAGGATCGCGTCGTATATGTACTTTCCCATTCTCTATCGTCTCTCTTTCTGACGGATTCAGCCAGATGAAAGCATGCTGCTGATATTCCTAGGAGCTTCTTACGTAGATGCTTCTACATCCCCTTGTTGCGCAGGCGATTCTTCACGGCTTTTCTGCCCGCAAGGACGGCGACTGCGACCATGATTGCTTCCGTGGCGAGCCAGGTCGCGATGTCAGTGAACGAGAAGTCCGCCAGCCCGTAGATTGCAGTGATGCCGAAGAGCGCCGACGCTGCGGCCCATGGGACAACGGCCTTCTTTCTCACCGTTGGCTGCACGAATGCTCCCGAGGGCATTGTTGTCGGGATGCTCGTAGGCTGTCTGTACTCGAAGCCGAAATTCCTGCGCGTTTGCTCCGCCATCGCGAAGACCGTTCGTTCCAGCGGCGCGTCCTCAGTTATTCTCACGGAACATTTCGCGTTTTTCCCCGAGGCCGACAGCAGGGTTTTGCAGGCAATAGTCTCGGGGAGCGTTTCGCTGTCTGCGCACATGAGCAGCTTCACGTTGTCCGCCGCATCTGGGGAGGAAACACCGACGAGCCTGTCTCCGACGAAACATTCGTATCTCGGCATTCCCTTGTTCTGTCCGCGCGTGACTTTTCCGAGCTTCAGAACGGCGTCGACGCTCGACGTGATTCCCTCATCGACCAGCGTAAGCACGTTCTCGGTCGACTCCTTGACCTGCCCCATCGAAAAAGATCGAAGGCGCTCGATGTAAGGCGCGACCCTGCCATGAAGAAATGATTCGTCGTTGACCAGGGCCCTGTAGCACCAGGCGGTAGCTTTCGCGTCTTCGGCGGCGTCATGTGCTGCGAACATGTATCCGTACGTATCCGCGCATACCCCGAGTTTCGAGTATTTGAAGCCGCTTCCGTACATAGACGGGGCGCTCCCGTGAAACCTCGCATATTCGGTCATGACGTCGAATATGGCGGCGGGCCAGTCCTCGAGCACTCCGTTGTTGACGAGCATGTTGAGGTCAAAGGGTAGGTTGTATCCGACGACGAGCTTGTTTCCAAGCAGGTGCTTCCGTATCTCGGGGGCGATTTCGGCCAATGTCGGGGCGGATGCGACCATCGCGGGGGAGATGCCGTTAACGCGCTGGGCGTCTGGCCACGAGAAGTGCTTGACTGGCCTCACGCGACTTTCGTAGAGAACGTTTCCCATTGCGTCGCATATGGCGATGGACAGCACCTCGTCTTCACGCACGTTCACGCCGGTTGTTTCGGTATCGAACACCACGACCTTATCGAGCGTAAATCCGGTAACTATCTCGCTTATATCCCTAAAAGACGCCATAGTGGGTTCCTTTCGCTATCTGGTAATTCCGCATACGCAACCGGACCTCTTATGTCGCCTCGCTAACATGGGCGGCATAGGCAACATCTTCGGCATTCTCTTTGTTATTCCATTTCCGTCCTCGCTTGGAACCAGACGACCTTCCCGCCGAACTCGACGATATGGTCGT
Organism: uncultured Slackia sp.; assembly: GCF_959608125.1. Taxonomy (GTDB): domain Bacteria; phylum Actinomycetota; class Coriobacteriia; order Coriobacteriales; family Eggerthellaceae; genus Slackia. The sequence continues at coordinate 7,806 of NZ_CAUHPG010000029.1, read as the reverse complement.
CATCGCTCCTTATCACTATGTCCTTGTGCTCCGGATTGCTGCTCTTTGGGGACAGAACGAGCGTGTCTTGGGTCTGGTACATCTCCCTCATGACGGCGTCGCTGCCGTCGATGGTCACGACCGCCACGCTGCCGTTCTTCGGCTTTTTTCTGGGGGACACGACTATCACGCATCCCTCCGGGTATATGAGGTTCATGCAGTCGCCCTCCGCGATCGCGGCGTATGCGTCGGGGTCTTCTTCGAGCAGTCGCGAAGGGATGTCGACGTATTCCTGGTCGTATGTCTCAGGCTCCACGGGCGTGCCGGCGTGCACCTTGCCGCGAAGCGGCACGCGCGCCGTCTTCGCGGTTTTTATAGGCAGCGGGACGATGCCTCGGTTCGTGTCTTCCTCGGCTCCGATTATGCTGATCTTCGGCACTCCTAGCGCGTCCGATATGCGTTGCACGGCTCCCATTCTCGGGACGGCTCTACCGTTCTCCCACTGAGATACCGCCATCGCGGAAACGCCCGCGATCTTGCCGAACTCTTCTTGCGTCAGGTCGTGGTTTGACCTGATGCGGCGTATGTTCGCGCCGATGCTCATACCGACTCCTTTATATGTGGCGAATCATTGAGCAAAACTTTAATTACATTTTATGATAAAAAAACTTTACATGCACTATCGGTTTAACTATAGTTAGGTTTGTCGAAAGGAGTACCGAATGAATCTTGCAGAAGCAAGAAAGAATGAGAGGTACACCCAACAAGAGGTAGCTGATTACCTGGGTATATCTCGTCCTACGTATCGAAAGATGGAGGACAACCCGGAAACCGTGACCATCGAAGACGCGAAGAAGCTCGCAAAGCTCTTCAACGCCGATATCGCGGATATTTTTTTCGGCTCGGACTGTAATTAAACCTATAGTCACGAAGCACCTTGACAACCCAATAACGCTTTAGCTTTCGAACCATCGAGACGGGCGCGCGCCGGCCGAACGTGCAACACGTTGGCACCCACAATAGCTGAATAAACGGTCTTGACGCAGCAGCCCTCAAACAACCCATGCGGCGCGCTTCCGTCCCGGCGGTTCGATGAAGGAAAGGAGGAGCAATGAAGAAACCGGAAGTAAGCGACGACGACAGGGCGAAGGCGAAGAAAGCCCTGATGGACTTGATCGAGGAATGCAGGAAGGGGCCGTCGACGCTGGAAGAGACGGCCTCGGAGAGGCTGAAAGCCGTGACCGGGGCCGTCGATGCGCTGCTGAGGCTCTAGACGCTCATGTTCTCGTAGATGTTTTTGAAAACCTTGGTGAAGAAATCATTGACGGCTTCTGCATCCTTGAGGGCGTACGAGGTTCCACGGTTGCTTTCGATGAAAGCGACCGTGATCTCTGCGGTCTTCTCGGCAGCGAATTGCTCGAACGTCATATCCCACCTCTTTCCATCGCTTTGAATCGACACGGTTCAGAGGGGATTGGCAAAGGACCCTCTGGAGGCAATGGTACGGGAGGGCGCTTGATTGCGCAATATCTTGTTACGCAATGCGACGTGCAACACGAAATATTGACAAGGAGGCCGACGAGATGTCGATGAAGGAAGAAAGGACTCGCGCGGGGCTTTCGCAATCGGCCCTTTCCCGCGCGTCGGGCGTGCCGCTCAGGACCGTGCAGCACTGGGAGCGCGGGAACGTCATGGGGGCGAGCGCGCGAAACCTCGCCAAGGCGGCGAGGGCCCTGGGGTGTTCCATCGACGACCTGGTCAGAGGAGAAGTGGACGCAGGGCTTGCGTCGGAAGCGAAAGGAGAAACGGATGAATGACAAGAAACGCCGAGACGCGGCAGTCACCTACGCGTCGTTCCTCGGCTTCGAGCGGGGCGAATGCACGCTGCTCGAACTGGACGACGGCTTCGGCCTCTTCACGGTCGGCGGGGTCGAGTACCTGGTCGTCAGGAGCTGCGAGGTCGTCGGCGGCGAAGAGCCGGAGAAGGAGCCCGTGCGCGGCGGGTTCGCCGAGATGGCGAAGGCCGCGGGGCTTCCCGAGAAGACGGGCTACACGTCGAAGGAGGTGGCGTTGGCGACAGGCGTCAACTACACGTCGGTCTGCAGGTCGGCGGCGCGCGGCCAGCTCTGCAGCTACCTGCCGCGCGGCATGAAGCGCGGCCGGCTCATGACTCCGGCCATGGTGGACGATTGGCTGAAAGGAGGAAGCGATGCATAGAAACGAGAAAACGCACGGAGCTTGCTTGGCGGCTCTCCGTGCGTTCATCGCAAACGACCCGCTGCTTCGCGAGGTCAACATCGAGATGGTAGCACAGGCCGCGTGTTTCGTGGTCGGCATCTTCGTGGTGCTGTTCGCGGCGAAAGGATGGGTGGTCACGTGGATGTGAACAACGCCGTCGAGCTTTTCAACAACCGGGAGTTCGGCGACCTCCGAATCGTGGAGGAAGGCGGGCGCACGATGTTCTGCGGCAAGGACGTAGCCGCCGCGCTCGGATACGTCAACACGAAAGACGCGCTATCGCGTCACTGCAAGGGGGTCGCGAAACACTACCCCCTTCGAACGAGCGGCGGCATTCAGAACGTCCGCTTCATCGCCGAGGGCGACGTCCTTCGCCTGATCGTGTCCAGCAAGCTGCCGCAGGCGCAGGCCTACGAGCGATGGGTGTTCGACGAGGTGCTGCCGTCCATCCACAGGACGGGCGGATACATCGCCGCGAAAGCCGACGAGACCCCCGAAGAGATCATGGCCCGCGCGCTGCGCATCGCCGACGACACCATGCGCCGGCAGAAGGAGCGCATCGAGGGGCTTGCGGCCGAGAACGCCGAGCTTCGGCCCAAGGCCCTGTTCGCCGACGCGGTGGCCGCGTCCGACGGCACGTGCCTCGTGGGCGAGCTGGCAAAGATGCTGCGCCAGAACGGCGTGCCGATCGGGCAGAACCGCCTGTTCGGCTGGCTGCGCGAGCAGGGCTGGCTCGGCAAATCGGGCTGCAACCGCAACGTGCCCACGCAAAGAGCGATGGACATGGGGCTTTTCCGCATCAAGGAAACCGCCGTCACGCACTCGGACGGGCGCGTGACGGTCAACAGAACCCCGAAGGTAACGGGCAAGGGCCAGACCTACTTCATGGCCAAGCTAGTCAAGGAGGCGATCTAGATGATCAGCAAAGAGCAGGTCGAACGCCTGGCGAAAGCCAGGATCGAGTACGACGCCGCGTTCGACGAGGCGGTGCTCGGCGAAGAGCCGCGACGCAGCCACTCGCAGGCCGTCCTTTCGTACGAATCGCTCAAGGAGCTGGCCGACGCCGCCGGGAGCCGCGTCGCCAAGCGCATCGGGAGCAAGCATGCCACCTGGGCGTTCGAGCACGGCGGCGTCGAGTTCTTCCACATCGAGGAGCTTTGATCGTCGCGTGCGACCCCGGCACCGCGAACACCGGGCTCGTGTACATGGAGCGCGGCCGCATAGCCGACGCGCTGACGATCCGCGAGAAAGGCGCGGTGGGGGCCGACCAGTACGCCCTCATGGAGAGGGCGCGCGTCATCGCGTCCCGAATCGCCGAATGGGCCGCCGACAGGCCCCACGACGCCTTCGTCGTCGAGGGCTTCGTCGGCTACCCCGGCAGGCAGGGCGGATACACCTACCAGACCCCGTACCTGTGCGGCTACCTGCACAAGGCGCTCGAAGGGGAGCGCATCGTCATCCAGACCTCGCGCCAGGTCCTGAACCCCAGGACCGGGGGCAACGTCGCGGGCCTCAAGGCCGACATGGCCGAGGGCGCGTTCCCGTGGGAGGGCGCGGGGCTGCTGACGAACGACCATCTGAGGAGCGCCGCATGCCACGGCGTCTACTACCTGGAAAGGATACCGATTGAACACTAACGAACGTCTCGCGGTGCTTACCGCCGCGAGCAAGATCGCCAAGGCCGCGCTCGACGAGACGCGCGCCCAGGCCGAGAAGGAGCTGGCGGAGGCCTTCGCCGGCAACGGAACCGACCGCGCCCGCCTGATGCTCGACGGCACCGAGGTCGGCGCGCTGACCTTGAAGACCGACCGAAAAGGCTGGGAGGTGACCGACCCAGACGCGTTCGAGGGGTTCCTCGCGGACAACGGGCAGCTCTCCGTCGCGCGCCGACTCAAGCCCGAATACCAGCACGAGGCGTGGTCGCTGCTCCACGAAGAGCATCCGTACATGTTCGAGGAGGAGCGAAAACCCGAACAGGCGTTCTTGAAAACCTTCGAGCGAGTCGGCGACGCCGTGGTCGTGAGCGGAACTGACGTCATCGTGCCGGGCGTTTCCGCGTGTCCCGCCAAGGTCACGGGAATCATGGTCACCGGATGCAAGCCGCAGCTCGTCGGCCCCATCGCGGCCCGTCTCGGAGGCTTGGACGCGCTCCTGCTGCCGGAAGGGGGCGAGGCGTAGTGGACAAGCTCATCGAGGTCCAGGCGGCGTTGAAAGCCCCCAAGAGCCAGCGGAACAGCTTCGGCGGGTACAACTACCGCAGCTGCGAGGACATCCTCGAGGCCGTCAAGCCGCTGCTGTCCGAGCGCGGCCTGACGCTCACCCTGTCCGACGAGCCGGTCGCGTGCGGCGGGCGCGTCTACATCAAGGCCACCGCGTCTTTGACGGACGGCGGCGAAGCCGTGGCGGTCACCGCATACGCCCGCGAGGCCGAGGCGAAGAAGGGCATGGACGAGAGCCAGATCACAGGCACCGCTTCCAGCTACGCCCGCAAGTACGCATTGAACGGCCTTTTCCTCATCGACGACACCGAGGACGCCGACGCCACGAACGACCACGGAAAGGCGCGCAAGGCCGACCCGCTCGCGGCCGCCAAGGGCCGCCTGTGGGCCGCCGTGAAGTCATACGCCGCCGAGCACGGCGCAGACCCCAAGGCGGTGATCCAGGGGGTCGAGAAGCGCCCGGACGCCAAGATGGGCGACCCCGCCTGGCTCGCGTCCGTCGCGGCCGAGTTCGAGGGCGCATGAGCGCCGACGGCCTGACCCTCTGGCAGCAGCTGGAGGAAGACAGGCGGCTGATGAAGCGCGCCGTCAGCGAGGCCAGCGAGCGCGGAAGGGACTACGCCGAGAAGAAGGCGGACTACTACGCCGCCAAGGCAGCCGCCGCGCTGCGGATGAAGTCGGACGGCCTCCCCGTGACGCTCATCGACATGGCTGCGAAGGGCGACGAGAAGGTGGCCGAGGCGATGCTCGAGATGCAGTGCGCAGAGGCCATGTGGCGCGCATCGCTCAAGGCAATAGACGTGTACAGGGACGATTGCCGCATCGTCTACGACCAGATCAAACGCGCCCAGATGGGCGACCCCGAGTTCTAGGAGGAACGAAATGAAACAGTTCGTGATGGACGGCTGGATCACCAACGGCCGCATCGACCGCCGACAGACCGCGACCGGCAAGCAGGTCGTGTCCTTCGGCCTCAACAGCCCGAGCCGCCGCAAGAACCAGGCCGGGGAATGGGAGAGCGTCCCCCAGTTCTTCGACTGCGAGTACTGGGGCCGCTCCGACCGAGACTTCCGCTGCGACCTCGTCCAGCCGGGCGCGCGCCTCGTCATAGCGGGCGAGCCGAAGTACGACGAGTGGCAGGCGCAGGACGGCTCCAAGCGCAGCAAGGTCGTGTTCTCCGTCCGCGACATGTGGACGGTCGAGAGCGGCCAGCAGGGCGGGCAGCGACAGCGGCAGCCCCAGGCCGAGAGCGTCTACGAGGAAGACATCCCGTTCTAAGGAGCAATCATGGCGGACTCGTTCACGATCTTCGCGAAGTTCGGCGACGTGTGCGCCGCGCTGAACGAGGAAGACCGCAAGGAGCTGATCTACGCGGTGAACATGTACGGCATGTTCGGCGAAACCGTCGAGCTGCCGTACCACCTCGCGCCCATCTTCATCGCGCTGAAGGACGACATCGACCACTCGAAGGAGTCCCGAAAGCGCGGGAGCAAAGGCGGGCGCCCGCCGAAGGAGAAACCGGAGGTTTCCGACAAGGAGGAACCCGAGGTTTCCGAAACGGCGAAACCCGAGGTTTCCGCAATCGAAAAACCAGAGGTTTCCGAAACCGAGAAACCGGGGGTTTCCGACGAGAGCGGAAAAACCGAAAGCCAATACAGAACAGTACAGAACAGTACAGAACAGAACAGTAAGGGGTGTACGCGCGCGAAGCCCGCGCGCTTCACGCCACCCACGCTCGACGAAGTGGCCGAGTACGTCCGAGAGAAGGGCTACGGCATCGACCCCGAGCGGTTCTGCGACTACTACGCCGCCAACGGCTGGAAGGCCGGGCGCAACCCGATGAAGGACTGGCGCGCCGCCGTCCGCAACTGGGAGCGCGGCGACGAGGAGAAGAGGAAGGAGGCGAGCCGTGAAGAGCCCGTTTTCGGCGACTGGTGACCTGGCCGCCAGAATCGAGGCCATCCGCGCCTCGCTGCCTCCCGAGGCGATGGCCGACGCGGGCGAGCAGGAGGCCCGCCGCCGCGCCGACGTCACGGCCCGCCGCGTGCGCCTGTCCGGGATGCCGCCGCGCTTCGCCAACGAGAAGCCCTCCATGCCCGAAAGCAGGGAGTGGGCCGAGCGCGCGGCGAACGGAGGCTCCGCGAACCTGGTGCTGACCGGCAAGGCGGGGTGCGGCAAGACCCGCGAGGCGTGCGCCGCCCTGGGAATCGCCGCCGCCGAGAAGCCCGTGCTGTTCGCCACGTTCGGAGACGTTCTCCGGGCCGTAAGGGCGACATACGGCGGCGAGGGCAGCGAGGAGACGGCGCTTTCCCGCTACCGCTCGGTGTCCGTCCTGTGCATCGACGACCTGGGCAAGGAGCGCCCCACGGCCGACGCGCTGGAGAAGCTGTTCGCCCTGCTCGACTCGAGGTACGGCCGGATGAAGCCCACGGTCTTCACGACGCAGTACGGCAAGGCCGAGCTGGGGCGCCGCCTCATGGCCGAGGGCGGCGACTACGAGCAGGCCGACGCGATCCTGCGCAGGGTCTACCAGGGCGCCGAGGTGGTGGTCATGGATGGACGCTAGGACGCTTCGCGGCCGCACGGTCGAGGCGTTCGGCCTCCTCGGCAAGCCCTGCGTCGGCGCCAGCTATACGGGTCGCGGCGACGCCCACCGCCTCGACGACGGCGCGCGCTGCGTGCTGTGCGGACGGCCCGCGGCCAACGCCCACCACCACCCGCCCAAGGGCATGGGAGGCGGCGCGTTCTCTCTGGCGACCCCGCGCGGCGAGTTCCGACTGCGCCCGCCGCTGTTCGCGGTGTGCGGGTCGGGCAACGCCTCGGGGTGCCACCGGCTCCTCCACGAGGGGAAGGCGCGCATCCGCTGGGAATGGGACGCGGACGAGTTCGAGGCCATGTGGCTCGACGGGACGCTTCCCGCAGGCATGGGGCCGAACGACGAACGGCTGTTCGCCTACGGGCGTTACGAGATCGAATCGCCCTTCGGGCGCAAGGAGGAGAGATGAAATACGACGAGGTTGAGCTGTCCATCTGGCACGCGCTCGCCGCGTGCGGCTCGACGGAGGACTGCGCGTCGTGCCCGCTCAACACGAGGGCCAACGACGAGAGCTGCGCGCTCTACGTGATGCGCGTGGCCCGCAACCCGTGGCGCTTCGAGCTCCGCGGCGGCCGAGTGGAACCGAGGCCCGAATGACGGCGCGCGGCCTCGCCCCGCTGACCGACCGAACCCCGGCGTGCCGCCACTGCGGCGGCTCCGACGCGCTGCGCCAGGTGGCGTTCGGCGACCTCGACGTGACGCTCTGCGGCCGCTGCGCGCACGCCGCCGAGGTCGGCAGGCTGGAGTACCGCCTGCGCCGCGACATAAGGCGCC
>NZ_CAUHPG010000028.1 GCF_959608125.1 uncultured Slackia sp. | reverse complement strand
CCACATCGACGCCACCTTCGTGCCGCTGCGTCCGGGCCTGATCATCAACAACCCGAACCGTCATCCCGCCGAGGGCCAGCTGGCCATCTTCGAGGCCAACGACTGGCAGGTCGTCGACGCCGCCCAGCCGGCGCACACCGAGCCTCCCGCGCTCTGCTACAGCTCCGTCTGGCTGTCCATGAACTGCCTGGTTCTCGATCCCTCCACGGTCATCGTCGAAGCTTCCGAGGTTCACCAGCAGGAGCAGATGGACAAGCTCGGCATGAACGTCATCCCCGTCGACCTGCGCGACGCCTATCCCTTCGGCGGCGGCCTGCACTGCTCCACCGCGGACGTCTACCGCGAGGGCGGCTGCGAGGACTACTTCCCGAACCGCGTCAAGGACGACACGCTCATCCACCCGGAGATGTGGAACGACTAAGTTCGAGTCTTCAAAAAAAATATGCTAGCTGCGTAGCTAGTGCAGCTTAACAGCAAGGGGTTCGGTTTGCCCGTGGCGGGCCGAACCCCCTTTTTATCTAACCCCCTCGTAACGTTCGGAACGGGATGCCGTTTTGCCCGATAGTGCAGATGGCGCGCATAAGCATGGGAAACATATGCTGCCCTGTTCGGCAAGGCGAAACATGCAGGCACCCAGATGGGTGAGGGGGTAATTTACCGGCTTGTTGGTTTTAAGGAGGACCAATGGCTGAAGGAAAGAACACGAATGCCGCTCCCTCTAAAGGGGAAGGGAACGGCTATGAAATGAAGCTGGGCCTTGGCACCATCGCCATGCTCATCTCCGCAACCGGCATGGGCCTCGTGCCCCTGTTCAGCCGCTGGGGTACGCGCGTCGACATGTTCGATGCCACCCAGGGTCTCGCGGGCAGCGACTCCATCGGCGCCTTGATGGCCGTCGGCCGCATGGCTATGGGCGTGCTGTTCTTCGTCATCTTGCTGTTCGCCACGCATAAGGTGGCGACCTTCAAGAAGCTGAAGCTCACTCCCGCCATCGCTCTCGGCGGTTTGATGATCGGCATGTCTCTGGCTTGCTACGTTACCGCCACCTTGATGACGACGGTCGCGAACGCGGTTCTGTTCATCTACACCGGTCCCGTCATCTGCATCCTGCTCGCCCGTATTTTCCGCAAAGAGCCTATCTCCGCGCTTCAGTGGGTCTGCCTGGTCGCCGTATTCGTCGGCATGCTGTTCGGCAATAACCTGATCGGCTTCGGCGTGGGCGGTCAGACCTTCGGCGTCGACCTGAACCTGCAGACTTCAACGCCTGAATTCCCGATGAAGGGCATCGGCGACATCTTCGGTCTGCTCTCCGGCGTTTTCTATGGCGCTTCCATGTTCTTCAACGGCTATCGTAAAGATGCCGACACCACCGCCCGTGGCGTGTGGAACTTCATCTTCGCGACCCTCGGCGCCGTTGCCATCGTCATTCTGATGAATGTCTACGGTATCTCCGCGGGCCAGGAGAACTGGGTCACCTCCGTCGAGTTCACTCCGTTCAACTGGGTCGGCGCAGTGCTGTTGTGGATCGTCTGCGGTCCTATCGCTTTGGGCTTCCTGCTCGTTGCGGGCCGCAACCTCCCGGCTGCCGACTACGGCACCATCGCCTACTGGGAAGTTCCCGTCGCCATCTTCATCGGCCTGGTCGTCTTCGGCGAGGCCCTTACGGCAAACACCATCATCGGCGCTATCTTGATCGTCGGTGGCGGCGCCATCCCGTCCATCAAGGGCATGATCGCCGGCCGTAAGCAGAAGCAGGAAGAGGAAGTTCGTGAAAACCTCTCCGCTCACCTCGAAGAGGAAGCGGTGAAAGAGGGCCTGAAGTAAGCTCTTCAGCCTATGCCCCGGAAAGGCGGCCGGACCCGTGGTTCGACCGCCTTTCCCGCACAAGCTGCTCCGGGCGGCGCGCACGTACCGCCCGGAGTCTCTACCGGTTCCATAAGGCTTTTAGGTACAAATGCGTCCCTCACCGCCACAAAAGGGTCGTATGCAAGAAGACCGACGGTAGCGGGACGCTTTCCAAGGAGAGGATGGTGCAGCAATGAAGATCACGAAGAATCTGGTCCACATTGCCACGGACGTCGAGCTTGAAGCCGCTGTGGCTGAAGATGCTCTGAAAGCCGAGTTCGACAAGGCCGGTTTGAAGGGTTTTCCTGCGGAGCTCGACATTGCCGAGCGTACCGAGGAACATGTCCAGATGGTGAAGCTCGACGACCTGCTCGGCTTCGCCGCCGCATCGGGCGTTGCCGCGGTGACCTACGATGTGACGTACTTCCCTCAGGCCGATGATGCCGAGGTCGATCGCCAGGTGGCTCAGCTCGCTCGCGACCTCGAGATTTCCCCCGAGGTCATTCGCGAAGTCTGCGAGAAGCAGATTGCCGAATATCTGGAGCTCGACGCCAAGCGCGATGCTTCCGTGCCCGTTCACAGCATCGTCGAGGCATATGTCGGCGGTACGGCATTCGCGTGGTACGGCATGAACGACTATCCGCGCCTGCGCCGCGTTATTCTGCGCGAGCTCGCTCAGGGCGGCGCGAAGGCCAAGCGCGCTTTCGTTCTGCGCGCCAGCAAGGCCCAGGTCGATCTGCTCGAAGACTTCTAAATCGCGTCGGGGCCGACGTGTAGGGGTATGCGTCGGCCCTGTTGTTCGCGAGCGGTGCGAGCCATTCCTGCTACGGTGCGCGAATCGTCGTGGTCTGGGGTTGTGTCGCGGCTCGACGCTTGCTTAGCCACTGTTTCGTAACGGCTTTATATCGACGATCGGGTAGTGGCGACCGCGGTATATATTCGGATATACCGTCCATGGTTTCGCGGCCGACCAGTTCAAACGGTCCGCTTAGGGGGTTGCGTTTCCGAATTCGCCAGAAGCGAGCCCCAAAGGAAGTGATTCTTTATGACGGACAAAACCGCCATGCCGCCTCACTCCGAGGCGGTTCAGAACCCGCCGCAAGAAGAACAGAGCAAGACGCTTAAGCGAGTCGTCGTTTCTTCCTTCTTGGGCAATTTCATCGAATGGTTCGATTACGCGAGTTATTCCTACTTCGCGACGGTCATCGCTTTGGTGTTCATGCCCGGCGACAATCCGACGGTGGCACTTCTCGAAACGTTCGCCGTCTTCGCACTTTCGTTCCTCATGCGTCCCGTCGGCGCAGTCTTCTGGGGTAACATGGGTGACAAGAAGGGCCGTAAATGGGCCCTGACGGCTTCCATCCTTTTGATGAGCGGCGCAACGTTTTTGATCGGCTGCCTGCCCACGTATGCGATGGTAGGCTTGCTGGCTCCCGTGCTGCTTCTGCTTCTTCGCATGGTTCAGAGCTTCTCCGCTTCGGGCGAATATGCCGGCGCTGCGACGTTTTTGGCCGAGTACGCGCCCGCTAACAAGCGCGGTCTGTATTGCTCGGTCGTTCCTGCCTCTACGGCCACGGGTCTCCTGTGCGGCTCGATGTTCGCAACCGTCATGTATGCGGTTTGCGGCCACGATTCCGCTTTCGTGACCGACTGGGGTTGGCGTATTCCGTTCCTGCTCGCCGGTCCTTTGGGCCTGATCACGCACTACATGCGTGAGCATCTGAGCGATTCTCCTGTGTATGCGAAGATGCAGTCCGACCTCGAGAACAAAAAGGGCCCTGCGGTCAAGGCTCCGTTCCGCACCCTCATGAAGAAGTACCCTCGCGTTCTGATCATCAGCTTCGGCGCTTGCATGCTTAACGCCGTCGGCTTCTACGCGGTTCTCACCTATCTGCCGAACTACTTGATCGACACGGTGCAGTACGATTCCGCGAAGGCCTCTATGATCACGACGATCTGCCTGGTGGTCTACATCGCGTTCATCTTCTTCTCTGGTCATATCTCCGATAAGTTCGGACGTAAGAAGATGCTGATCACCGCTTGCGTCGGCTTCGTGGTGCTGACCGTTCCCGCGTTCTATCTGCTCAGTTCGAAGGACTTCATGACTATTCTGCTCGTCGAACTGGTCATGTGCTTCCTGCTGACGATCAACGACGGAACGCTGTCGAGCTACTTGACGGAAACTTTCCCAACCGACGTCCGCTATTCGGGATTCGCCCTGAGCTTCAATCTGGCTAACGCCCTGTTCGGCGGCTCGGCTTCGTTCATCTCGATCGCTTTGATCGAAGCGACGGGTAGCACGATCGCGCCTGCGTGGTATGTGGTCGCTATATCGGCCGTCGCGCTGGTTGCCATGATTATGTCGCATGAGCATTCGGGCAAGGATCTTTCTGAGATTTAGGCGTTCATGTCGGCTTTTCGACGCATAGCCCCGCGCAAGGGTGTCGCACGGGTGCTGTGAAGACGGTTTGGAAAGCTTGTCGATCCATCGGGTTGACGACATGAGGAACACTGTCGATGTTCTAAAATGTTCCAGAATTATGAATTGCAGCGTCTGCGGTCGGCGTGGACGCTGCTTTTTTTCTGCGTACCGGTCTTTTCCGCCTAAGAGACACGTTGCGTTTCCGATGCTTCGGTAGAGGTGCGCTCATTCTCAATACGATGACAAATACGAGGCGCTTTGCGTCTCTTGAGTACTAGAAGGTGTCGCTATGGTTGTTAAGAAAACGGCACAGGAGCCGAAGTCTGTCAAAGCGCAGATCACTCGCGCTTCTTTGATCGTGGCAGCGGCCGCGATCATGCAGGAAGACGGTCCGAGCGCGGTGACGTATCGCAATGTCGCCAAGCGCGCTAATACTGCCGCATCTTCGACCGGGTATTACTTCGATTCTATTTCCGACCTGCTGTATGAAGCGGGCGACTACAACATGCGTTCGTGGGCTCGCCGCGCCGAATCCGTGGCCGATGCGGCCGAAGAGATGGATGTGCAGGATTGCCGCGACCGCGTAGTCGACCTGTTCCTTGCGGCCTGCATGCCCGCCGAAGCGGGAACGGCCGCTCCTCACTATATGCAGCTTTTGGCCGCGTCTGAATCGACGGCCGTCACAAGAGCGTATCGTGCCGGCCGCGCACGTCTGGACTCTGCGGTGGCGCGCATTATCGACCGTGTGGGGCTTAAGGACGTCACGCCGCGTTTCGTCATCGCCCTGGTCGACGGCGCGGCCGTCTCGGCTGTTTCGGAAGGCGAATCGGCGCATGAGCGCGCTCATGCGCTTCTTGCGGAATGGGTGTATCCCGTTATGCGCCGCGATGGCTTGATCGCCCAGGAGGGCGAGGAAAAGGCGTAAAGAATCCGATATCGATAGAAGCGCATGGCGACTCCCTCGGGCCTTTCGGTCGTACGGGGGAGTCGTTTCGTTTCAGACGAAGGTTTCGTTTGTGCATAAGAATGGGCCCCGAACATCGCGATGGATGCTCGGGGCCCATTTGTCGAACGGGACTATTCCGATCGGTCGGCATGGAGGCGGGAGCGGTGCGCCTTAGGCGATGTTGCCGATGAATGCGCGGGTGCGTTCCGATTTCGGGTTGTTGAACACCTCGTCGGGTGCGCCGCGTTCGATCACCTTGCCGTCCTCCATGAAGATCACGTGGTCGGCCACATCGCGGGCAAAGCCCATCTCATGGGTGACCACCAGCATGGTCATGCCCTCTTTGGCCAGCTGACGCATTACGTCCAAGACGCCGCGTACCAGTTCGGGGTCGAGGGCGCTCGTAGCTTCGTCGAACAGCATCACGTGCGGATTCATGGCAAGCGCTCGGGCGATGGCCACGCGCTGTTGCTGGCCGCCCGACAGGCCGTCGGGGTAGTGGTCCATGCGCTCTCCCAGGCCGACGCGTTCGAGCTGTTCGATTGCGATGCGCTCGGCTTCTTCTTTCGATCTCTTGAGCACCTTCTGTTGGGCGATCATGACGTTCTTCTTGGCCGTGAGGTGGGGGAATAGATTGAAGTTCTGGAATACCATGCCGACGTTCTTGCGCACCTCGTTGATATTGGTCTTTTTGTCGGTGATTTCCGTGTCTTCGAAGTAGATATGGCCGCTGGTGGGCTCTTCGAGGCGGTTCACACAGCGCAGCATGGTCGACTTGCCGGAGCCGGACGGACCTAGGATGACGACCACTTCGCCCTTATAGACATCCAGGTCGATTCCCTTGAGGATTTCCACATCGCCGTAGCTTTTATGCAGGTCGCGAATGCGGATGATGGATTTCGTCGTATCGATGGTCATCAGGAGCCTCCTACAAATCTGCCGTCTTGATGGCGAGTTCGTCTTTCGCAGCGTTCAGGTCGGGGCTCCAGCCCTGCTTGCGAACCGATTTCGGCTCTTTGTCGGCGGGCTTTTTCTTGAGGGCGACCTTATGGGTGCCGGTGCGGTCTTCCATGGCGCGGGTGATACGGCTCATGGGCAGCGTGACGATCAGGTAGAAGCCTGCGGCCACGATGTATGGGGTGATGTTGCCCGTCGCCGCGGTAATCGTCTTGGCGTACATGACCGTTTCCATGATGCCCACGGCAGCCAGCAGCGAGGTGTCTTTATACAGCAGGATGAGCTCGTTGGTCATAGTGGGAATGACGCGGCGGAATGCCTGCGGCGCGATGATATGGATCATGGTCTGCACGCTGTTCATGCCCAGCGAACGCGCCGCTTCGAACTGCCCCTTGCTGATGGACTGGATGCCTGCGCGGAAGATCTCGCACAGATAGGCGCTCGAGTTCAGAGCCATGACGCAGCAGCCCAAGGCGAAATTGTTGATGTTGAGTCCCAGCAACGGCAGACCGAAGAATGCGATGTAGATCTGGAGGAACATAGGCGTGCCGCGTACGATGTTGACGTAGGTGCCTGCCACGGCGCGCACGATGCGGAAACGCGCCATGCGCATCAGGGCGAGCACGAAGCCCACGGGGATGGCGGCAGGGAAGGCGATGATTACGATGCCGAGTGCTGCCAACCAGCCGTTGAATACGCTCGGAATGCTGGTCACGATGATTGCGGGGTCGAAGAACAGGTGCAGGAACTTATTGGAATTCCAAGCCTGGACCCAGCCTTGGTTGTTGAGCCATGCGGCGATTCCTTCGGCAACGCTGACGCCGGAAACCGTGATGACGCCTCCTAGGGGGCCGAGCTCGTTCACGGTTCCGTCAGCGGCTTCGGTGGTGGCCGCTACCTGGAACTCTCCGCCGTCGGCGGGGAAGACCACGTTGTAAATCTCGACGAGGAACGAAACGCCTGCGGGGGCCGTTTCGGGCATATCGATGACAATGGTTCCGTCGCCAGGGGCGCTGGTCTGGGCGTTCAGCTCGACTCGGTCGAGGCCGGAAAGGCCGGTGACCTTCACCTTGTCGGCGCTCAGCTCGACGCCGTCGGCGAAAGCGAGCGTGATGCGCGAAAGGCTCTCGTCTTCGGCGGAATGCGCGCGCCACGTGACGCGGGTGGGGGTGGCTCCGAGAATGCGGTTGCCGCCGTCTTCGTTCGGCGCGGCGGTGCAGGCTTCCACTTCGAGAGCATGCGCCTGGGAGGGCGCGGTGGAGGTCAGCACGAGGCCGAGGAAGAGGGTTGCGATCGCGCATGCGACGATGCAAGCGGCTCGCGCAAGCACGTGCTTTCGACGCGACGGCGAAGCGAAGGTGTCCATGACGATGCCTTTCTAACGGGAATCCACAGTATCGCGTACGGGCGCAAGGCGTCCTTGTCGGGCACGGAGGCATGTGCCCGACAAGGACGCCGCTGCCGCGCCTTCAGCGCGACAGCGGCGCGTCCGATCGAGTCTTAGATGCCGAACCACTTCTGGTTGAGTTCGGCGATGGTGCCGTCGGCCTGGAGCTCGGCGATGGCGTCATTGATGGCGGCGGTGAGGTTCGGGTTCTCCTTGCTCACGGCGATGCCGTACTGCTCGCCGGTGGGAATTTCTTTGACTACCTGGCAGTCGGAGTAGGCGACCTTGATGTAGTAGTCGGCGACGGGCTTGTCCAGGACGGCTGCTGCGACCTGGCCGGACTGCAGGGCGGCGAAGACGGCGGGATATTCATCGAAGGCGACGATTTCCTGAGCGTCGGTGAGGTTTTCCTTGGACCAGGTCAGGCCGGTGGTGCCGGTCTCGGCGCCGATGCGCTTGCCTGCGAGCTGGGTTTCATCGGCGATGTCGGAGCCGTTCAGCACGACGATGCACTGGTTGGTGTCGCAGAACGGGGTGGAGAAGTCCACTTCTTCTTCGCGCTCGGGCGTGATGGTGAAGCCGGAAACGCCGACATCGGCGGTCCCGCCTGCCACCAGGGCGGGGATGATGGTGTCGAACTTCATGGTGGGCAGGTAGTTGCACTCAAGGCCGAGCTTGTCGGAAATGGCTTTCATCAGGTCGACCTCGAAACCTTCGACATTGCCGTTATTGAGGTTCTCGAACGGCGGGAAGTCGAGCGATGCGGCCACGGTGAGCTTGCCGTCCTCGATGAGGGTGTAGCTGCCGTCGGCGGCAGGCTCGGCGGTGTCGGACGACCCGCCTCCGGAACAGGAGGCGAGCAGCGGAAGCGCACAGAGGGCGGCGACCGCCAGGGTGAGGAAGAGGGCTTTTTTCTTCATCATGCGTGGTCCTTTCTGCGGGGGCTTATGCCGAAGCGGCGTTCGTGCCGCGATCGGTTGGATGAAGGGCGCGCATCCGTCGGGCTCGCCGGCGCGTCGGATGCCGACGCGCGCGGTGGCGTTTCCGGTCGAAGGCGTCGCGCGCTTTATGCGCATCGCTCGGATGCGTGTGAACGGCCGCTTTTGGCAGCAAGCGGCGTTTTTCTCGAAAAATTGGGATAATGCACAACTTATAAATGATTGATGAACTGGTGATATATCTTTATCAAGTTTCACATTTTGTGCAGTCAAACAAAAAATATGATGGGGGCATTATTGCATAGAGCGCTTTATTTTGAAAGAGTGATTTTTATAAAAAAGAGTAAATAAAGCTTTTTATGCGGCAATCATGCATTGAAATACGCACTTTAATGCGACAAAAGCATATTTTATCGGGTAAGCGGTCGAAAATATGCAAAAAAGTGTTTAGCAAAAAGCACCCCGAGCGCTCGGGGTATCGATCGGGCGAAGGCGTTGCGCCTATAAATCACATAGCGCGCGTGCGCGAGGCGGGTGTCGGCGGCTTCACACCGAAATCGCGTTGTGACGCTGCCTCTCCGAACGCTTCTTCGCGTTTATGACGCGTGCGGAATATGACGCAAGCGTAACGATTGGCAGGAAACACTCTGAAACGCCGTTATTTCTCTTGCATCCGCGCCAAGCGATGGTAGTATAGCCATCAGTTAGCACTCGAAGGCATACAGTGCTAGCACTCACGAAGCCCCACTATCAAGGGAAGCTAGAGAGAGGATAACGATCATGAATCTCAAGCCTTTGGGCGATCGCGTCATCATCAAGCGCGACGAAGCTGAAGAGACCACCGCTTCCGGTCTGTACATCGCCTCCGCTGCCAAAGAGAAGCCGCAGAGCGGCGTCGTTCTGGCCGTGGGCGAGGGTAAGCACGACAAGGACGGCAACCTGGTTCCCGTTCCCGTCAAGGTGGGCGATCGAGTGCTGTACGGCAAGTTCGGCGGCACCGAGGTCACGGTCGATGACGAAGAGGTCATCATCCTGCGTTCCGACGACCTGTACGGCGTCTACACCGACTAAATCCCGCATTCTCGCCATTTCCACGGCGGACGGCACATGCATCGTCCGCCGTATCACACGAAGGAGTGAATCGTCATGGCAAAAGATATTCAGTTCGATACCGACGCGCGCGGCGCGCTTGCCGCAGGCGTCACCAAGCTGGCTGACGCGGTCAAGGTGACCCTCGGCCCCAAGGGCCGCTATGTCGCCCTCGAGCGCACCTACGGCGCTCCGCTGGTCACCAACGACGGCGTTACCGTGGCCAAGGAAGTCGAACTTCCCGATCCGGTCGAGAACATGGGCGCTCAGCTCGTGAAGGAAGCCGCCACCAAGACCAACGACGTCGCGGGCGACGGCACCACCACCGCCACGCTGCTCACCGACGTCCTGGTGAGCGAGGGTCTGCGCAACATCGCCGCAGGCGCCAACCCCATCTCCATCCGTGCGGGCATCGAGAAGGCCGCCGCTGCCGTGGTCGACGCCATCGCCACCGACGCGATTCCCGTTTCCACCAAGGAGCAGATCGCTTCCGTCGGCGCCATCTCCGCACGCGACGACCAGACTTCCGACGGCGTGGGCGAGAAGATCGCCGAGGCCATGGAGGTCGTCGGCAAGGACGGCGTCATCTCCGTCGAAGAGTCCCAGACCTTCGGCATCGAGATCGAGGTCGTCGAGGGCATGCAGTACGAGCGCGGCTACATCTCTCCGTACATGGCCACTGACATGGAACGCATGGAGGCCGTCCTCAAGGATCCCTTCATCCTGCTGACCGACCAGAAGGTCTCTTCCATCCAGGACGTCATGCCGATCCTCGAGCAGGTCAGCAAGACCGGCCGCCCGCTGCTCATCGTCGCTGAGGACGTCGACGGCGAGGCTCTGTCCACCATCCTTCTGAACCGTCTGCGCGGCACCTTCACCTGCGCCGCCATCAAGGCCCCCGGCTTCGGCGACCGCCGCAAGCGCATCCTCGAGGACATGGCCATCGTTACCAACGGCCAGGTCATCGCGAAGGACTTCGGCCTGGTTCTCGGCGAGGCCCAGCTGAATATGCTCGGCCAGGCCAAGACCGTCAAGGTCACCAAAGACTCCACCGTCATCATCGATGGCGCAGGCGACAAGCAGGCCATCGCCGATCGTTGCGACCAGATCCGCGCCGAGCTCGAGCACGTCGACTCCGACTTCGACCGCGAGAAGCTCAACGAGCGTCTGGGCAAGCTCTCCGGCGGCGTTGCCGTCATGAAGGTCGGCGCTGCTACCGAGTCCGAGCTCAAGGAGAAGAAGAGCCGCATCGAGGACGCCCTGCAGGCAACCCGTGCCGCTGTTCAGGAAGGCATCATCGCAGGCGGCGGCGTCGCTCTGGTCGATGCTATCCCGGCTCTCGACGCTGTCGAGTGCGCCAACCACGACGAGCAGGTCGGCGTCGACATCGTCCGCAAGGCCCTCGAGGCTCCGATGCGCACCATCGCCCAGAACGCGGGCATGGAGGCTGGTATCGTGATCGAGAAGGTCAAGGCTTTGCCTAAGGGCGAGGGTCTGAACTTCGCTTCCGGCGAGTACGGCAACATGATCGAGATGCAGGTTTCCGACCCCGTGAAGGTCACCCGCACCGCTCTGCAGTCCGCGGTCTCCGTCGCCGGCCTGATTCTGATCACCGAGGCCACGATTTCCGAGATCCCGAAGGACGGCCCGGACCTGTCCGCTCTCGCCGCAGGCGGCCAGGGCGGCGGCATGATGATGTAAGCCCTCTCCGGGTTTGCTGATTCGGCGAAACGCCATACATATGCTTACGAAAGGAGTCGCGCTACGGCGCGGCTCCTTTTTTTGTCGTACGGCGCTATGGGCGGGAGAGATGGGCGTATTTGCGAAGTCCGAAGCCCACCATGCCGACGTACGTCGCTAATGACCCTTCGATGCGGCAATTCGGTTCCTTCACGACGGCGGCCCCTGCGAATCGGTGCAGGGGCCGCCGTTATTTCGAGATGTCGTCCGGGCTTTTGATATGCAGGGCAGATACGTCCGCGCATCAAAACGAGAAGAAGAATGATCAGTCTTTCGCTCCCGTGATGCCGCCGACGATCGAGCCGACGATGCTGATGACGATGCTCGCCACGAAGGCGCTGCCGAAGCTCGAGATTTCGAACCCGACGTTGAACAGCCCGTTCGCCATCCAGGATGCGACGTAGAGCACGAAGGTGTTCACCACGAGGTAGAAGATGCCCAGGGTGAGCACCGACACCGGCAGGCTGAGCACCTGCAGGATGGGCTTGAGCGAGATGTCGAGCAGGGATAGGAACAGGGCCAGTACTGCGACGCATGCCCAGGTTTCGGTGGTCGGAGCCACCTCGATGCCGGGCACGAGCCAGACGGCCGCGGCCACGGCGACGGCGGTCACGAGGCAACGGAGGATGAAGTTCATGATTGCGCTCCTTTCAGGTACGCGGTTTCGTGCCGGCGTCGCACCCGCGGCGCCGAATGGCGGGTTTTCGTGCATCCGCCCGCCTCTGAGAGACCGCCGATCCGCTTCTGGCGGCTCGGCATCCCGTTACGGCCAAGGGTAACGCATCGACTTGCGTTATGCCTGTTCCGATTCCGTTTCGTTGCGAGAATCGACGACCGAGATGCATTGGCGGAACTTGCGTGCATGCACGGTCTTTTTGAACAGCGGCTTGGAGGCTTCGTCCACGAGCAACTCCCTGAGGCAGGCGGTCTCCACCGCGTCGTCTTCGGCGGCGATTCGCTTCACGCAGTCCTTGACCACCTGGTGCAGGGTGCCGAGCATCGAATGCACGGGCGCGGGAATCTCCGCGCCGGAATCGCGGTAGGCCTGCACGATCGTCCTGATGCCGCTGAGCGACGCGTCGAATGCGGCGACCGCGTCGGGACAGGTGAGAAACGGCTTCAGGGCGCGATAGACGGGTTTGGCCGCCTTGCTGGCCTCCTTCTCGTCGACCGTGTGCTCGGCGTTGTCGGCCTGCACCGTTTTCAGGAAGACGTCCAGGCTTTCATCGAGACGCGCCCTGGACGCCGCCCAATCGACGGGGCGTTCGGGTTTCGCTTCGTCGCCGTCGTTTTTGCGCGCGCGGCTGCGTTTGGGGGCTTTTTCCCGGTCGGCGTCGTGCGAGGGCGCATCGTCGGCTTGCGTGCTTTTTTCGGGTGCAGTTTCGCGCTTTTCCTCGGAGCCGCTTTCGCCGTGCGCTTCGGGTTCGGATGCATTTTCACTTGCCGTCGAGCCGTGGCTCTTCTTGCGCTTGCCGCGTCCGCGACGCTCGCCGGTTTCAGGCGTCTTTTCTTCCACGGCAGCGTCGGCATCGGTGGAGACGTCGGCGGCTTCGCCGTTTTCGGCGGATTCGGCCGCAGCCTGGTCGTGGGGCGTATTGCGGCGGACGGCCGCGTCGTCGCGCTCGCGTGCGTCTTCGGTCGCCTCGGGCCGTGCGTCTGCCTGGATGCGTTCGTCTTCGGTTTCGCGCCCGGGCTGCTCCGTTTGTTGTTGCTGCTGCGCTGCTCCCGAGCGGCCCTTGCCTCCGCGCTTGCCGCGACGGCGTTTCTTCTTGCGCGGCTCGGCGTCCTGGTTTTTCGTCTCGGGCTTCAAGGCCACATGGGCGCCGGCGTACGTTTCGGGCCCTTCGCCTTCGGCTTCGCAGCCCGCCGGCGCGTCGACGATGCGTTCGTCGGGAAGGCCGCTGAGCGCACAGGGTCCAAGGTTATGGATGCGCAAGTGCTCTTCGTGATCGACTATCATGAGGTTGGCCACGCGGTCGTCGGTGCGATAGCCGTTGATGTGGTGGATTTCGTGGTCGGTGTCGCCCTTGCGGAAATCGAGCCAGGCCATGGCCACCAGCATGGAGCGGTACACGCGTTTTTTATGCGTGCGTCCATCCCTGCCGCGCCCGCGCGAATCCTCGGGCTTGTACATGATCTGATAACGGCCGTTCGCCAGGGTCATTTTCACGGGATTGCCGTCGATATGCTTGACGTTGCCCTTGTCGGAAACCAGGAACGGCGTCATGCCGCAATAGATTTGGCGCCATTGTTCGGGCTCGGCCGATTCGAGGTAGTTCACGGCGTCTTTGGCGCGCTTGAGCCTGCCCGAGCCGTTGACGCGCCAGCCACTGGGGTGCAGCGAGATGCGGTCATCTTCTCGGACGAATTCGACGGGGCGGAAGCCCTTGCAGTACAGCCAGATGATTTCGAAAAACGTGCGAATCGGGGAAGACACCGATTCTCCTTTCAAGGTTGAGCGTGAAAACATCCATTGTAGCGCGGTGAGGCGGTGAAGGCGTGGTGTTTTCGCATGCGCAAGGATTGCTGGGCGCGTTTTGCGCAGCTTTGAGGTTTGCTCAACCTTGCAGGTGAAAGGGTCCGCGGACTCGGTCATGTGCGTGCCGTACGTTCGACTCTTAGATGCCGCTTGGGCGGTGTACGACGAGTTTTGAGCTGCGACCTGGTGGAGTTTGGTTGCGACGAACGGAGGGGCGTTTGATTTCCGAGCAGGAAGGTGACCGGTTTTTTTTCTGGGCGGATAGCGAGATTCCCCCGCCACGTCTCCTTGCGCTGTGGTTTGCGCGCTGGCGTTTTGCGAAATTCTTCGTGCGAGGGGAAGCGGTCGGACGCCGTCGCAAAGGAGGATGCGGCGGCGTCCGACCGAAGGCCGCCAGGGCCGAAAAGGGAAGAGAGGCTGGCGGCGTGGAACTTGGGGCGAAGCTCCACAAGAGAGGAGGGCGGATACAAGGGGATGGCACCCACCCTTCTCGATGGGCTTCTGACCTGCGGGAGGCAAGCCCATCGAGAAGGGTGCCGCAGCCGCTCGCCGCGCTCGCGCGCGGCTGAGGCACCTGCGCTAAACATTTATCCAATCGGCGAATGCTCTTGGCGGATGGTGCCCGCCTCGTAAAGGGCGGCGATTTCGGCAGCGTCGCAGCCGAGCGAGTGCAGGATTTCCTCGTTGTGCTGTCCGACGAGCGGCATGCCCTTGGCGATTCTGCCAGGGTTGTTCTTGAGTTTCGGAACCACGTTCACGCCGCGGACGGTACCTTCGTCGTAGGCGTTCTTCCATTCGGTGAACGATTCGCGTGCCTGATAATGCGGGTCGGCTTCGCAATCGGCGAATGTATAGATTCTGCTGCACGGAACGCCCGCACCAAGCAGAATCTCTTCGGCCTGCGCGCCTGTGTGCGTGGAGAAGAAGTCTGCAAGCGCTTCTTCAAGCTTGTCGCCCGCGGGGGTTCCCATGCCGCACAGACCCATGCCGTCGTAGAACGGCTCTTCATTGATATCGAGGCCGAGCGTTGCAAGGGCGTTGCGTACGACGCCCGCGCCGAGTATCAGCACGTAAAGCGCAACGCCGTCTTTGCAGGTGTAGGCGCCGTATCCAGCGGAACTGGTGGAATGCGACCCTTCGCGTTGCGGCAGCACCCCGGTGTTAAGGTAGTTGCATACGTAGAAGCCCGAGCAACGTAGCATTGCCTCGTACTGGGCGATGTCAATGCTTTCGCCCTGGCCGGTTTCCCGCGCGCGATGAAGCGCCGCCAGGGCACCGACGATGCCGAAGAGGCCCGTGAAATAATCAGAAGGCTGGGGGAATGCGGGAATGGGAAGACGGTCGGGGAAGCCGTTCATTTCCATGTATCCCGAGAATGCCTGGCCGATGCCGTCGAAGCTTGCACGTGTCACATACTCGGGAACGCCCGTCTGGCCGAATCCGGAGATATGGACGATAACGAGCGACGGATTGATCTCCCAGAGCGCTTCGTCGGACATTTCCCATTTCTGCATCTGTCCGCCGCGAAATCCTTCGACGAGGATGTCGGCGTCTTTGAGGAGCGTGAAGAACAGTTCGCGCCCTCGGCCTTTGCGCACGTCCATACAAAGGGAGCGGGAGTTACGGCGGTCCATCTGTGTGCCCCAGCCGCCGAGCACGGGGTTGGGACGTGAGGTGTCGCGGCCTTTGGGGTTTTCGATTCCGATGACATCGGCGCCCAAGTCTCCAAGCATTGCGCATGCGAAGGGCCCTGCAATCGCTTGCGAGAGGTTCAGCACGCGCACGCCTTGCAGCGGCCCGAATGTCGAGGTTTCTTCAGCCATTGATTCTCCTTTTACTCGAGCGGATAAAAGACATAAAGCAAAAAGCATGCCTGTTCCGTGCGGATGTTCCTCGGCCGACGTGCGGCGAAGACTTCCTGGCAGATGCGGACCGGGTGCTTCGTTTCGCTTGCGCATAAATCGCACAGGACGTTGCACCGGCATGCTTATTGCTTGCCTTCTGGCGGAATCGCTCGCGCTCGAATCGGAAAGCGGGCGGCGTATCGTCAAGGAGGTTTGCACATGAAAGCGGCTGATCGTCCTCAGTTTGGCAACTTGCAGAGCCTGAAGGTCATCAATGCGGCGTCGGTCATTGCCGGCCCGTTCGTCTGCGGCCTGTTCGCCGAACAGGGGGCTGACGTCATCGAGCTGGAGAGCGTGATTGCTCCCGATATGTACCGCATGTACGGCGACGCATGGTCTGCGGAGCGTCGTAACCAGCGCATGATGACGTTGAACATTCCCACTGATGAGGGTAAAGAAATTCTTTTCCGCCTAATCAAAGACGCCGATGTCTTGGTGGAGTCTTCCAAAGGCGGCACGTGGAAGAAATGGGGGCTGACCGACGAGGTTTTGTGGGAACACAACCCTGCTCTGGTCATTCTGCATATTTCCGGCTTCGGTCAGACGGGTGATCCCGATTACATCAAGAAGGCCTCGTTCGACCCGATTGGCCAGGCGTTTTCCGGATATGCGAGCCTCAACGGCTTTCCGGGCACGCCTCCTTCGGTCACCAAGCCGTTTACGGGCGATTATATGACCGGTCTCATGGGCGCTTGGGCAACCCTGGCGGCTGTCATCCGCGCGCGTGAAACAGGAGAAGGCGAATCGATTGACTGTACGCAATTCGAATCGCTCGTGCGCGTTCAGGGCGCGACTCTTTCTGACGGCATCAATCATGGCATCCAGCCTACGCCGATCGGCAATGAGGATTTCGTCGGCGCATGCGCTGGATCGCAGAAGTGCAAAGACGGCTATGTCCAGGTTGCCGTGGGCGGTACCGGCCCTGTGCGCAAACTGGTCGAATTCTTCGGTTTCGCTGAGGACCCCGATTTCCAGCCGCTGGGCACCTATCCGTCCATTACGCGTGCTCCAGGATGCAAAGACATCAGCGACCCGCTGCCCGCCCGCGCCGCCAAATTCCGTGCGGCGCTTGACGAATATTGCCTTTCTCATACGGTTGATGAGGTGAATACCCAGTTCAGCTCCATGGGCGTGCCTGTTTCTCCCCATATGACCTACGAGCGCATGCTGCATGATCCCCAGTATCAGGCGCGAGAGGTGTTCGTCGAATGCTACGACGAGGTAACCGAAAAAACCGTGAAGCAGGTGAACATGTTCCCCAAGTTCGCTAAGCATCCCGGCCGAATCGTGCGCGGCGGCGCGAAGTACGACGCCGATACGAAAGACGTGATGGAAGAGCTCGGCTATAGCGTCGAAGAAGTGGCTGCTCTTTATGAGAAGGGCGTGCTCAAGGCCGATAAGTAGGCAGCACTGCTATTGGAGCGGCCTTTATGGGCCGCTCTTTGCCCTCGTCCATTGGCAAAAACAGTGTCTTCGGGGCCTGTTGCAGCAAGCCGCTTCGGCACGGTTTTTGCTTGTTGGCTAAACGAGCTCTTTGCAGGGGGCTCGAAAGAGACAAGGAGAAAAAATGGGAACTACTAACGCCAAGGGCAGCAATTACGCCTGGGCGATCGCAATCGCCTGCATCGCGTTTTACGCTGTTCCGCTGGGCTTCATGGCGAACCATGCCGGTTTGTTCCTGACGCCCGTCATCAACGAGTTCGGCTGGTCTCAGACCGAAGCATCTCTGTACATGTCTATTCAGCCTTGGGTGGCCGCCATCTGCACCCCTATCGCTGGCAAGCTGCTCTCCAAATACAACCCGCGCTGGATCATGACCGGTGCCGCAGCGGTGTTCTCGCTGTCGTCTTTGGCCTGCGCTTGGTTCACCGCGCCATGGCAGTGGCATCTTTACGGCGTTCTTTACGGTGCCTCCGCAGCGTTTTGGATGTATATCGCCACGCCGACCATGGTCAATCGTTGGTTCGCCAAGAGTAACGGCACCGTGCTTGGCGTCATCGGCGTCGTCTGCTCGTTGCTCGGCGCAATCATGAGCCCCATCATCGGTGGCTGGATTACCGCATACGGCTGGCAGACCGCTCGTATCATCTGCGGCATCATCACGGCCGTTCTTTCCATCGGCCTGACCGCTGCGCTGCTGCGCGAGTCTCCCGAGAAGATGGGCGTTTTGCCGTGGGGCTATGGCGAGACCTCCGAAGCCAAAGCCAAGGCTGCTTCCAAGTGGGAAGTCGGCCCCGAGGACGGCTGCATGCAGAAGCAGGCTGTGAAAAGCCCTGCTCTGTGGGGTCTGATTCTGATGGCCGGCCTGTTCGTCATCTCTGCATCCTTCATTCAGCAGGTTGCCCGCTACGCCAACGTGAACGCTGCGTTCGGTGCCGAGGCTGCCGCCATCGGCGCTATGGCCGTTTCGATCGCTATGTACGCATCCATCGCGGGCAAGTTCGGCTTGGGCTGGATCGCCGACCATTTCGGCGCCAAGGTTTCCGGCATCACCGCTGGTGTGCTTGGCCTTGCCGGTGCTGCCGTTATCATGGTGAGCGGCGGTTCCGTGATGATGTTCTATCTTGGTGTTGCGTTCTTCGGCTTCGGCTATGCTGCCTTGAATATCGTTCCTCCCATGACGTGCCGTCAGGCGTTCGGCCAGAAAGACTACGCGAATATCTTCGCTATTGTGGCAACGGGCCTCAACGTGTTCTCCGGCTTCTCTGCTCTGATTTATGCGACCCTGTTCGACGTCACGGGCGGTTATCAGGCGGCTATGGTCATGATGATCGTTTTCTATGCCGTCATCATCGTGCTGTCTTTGAGCATTGTTCCTTTGGGTCGCAAGCTCTGGGTCAAGTAGGATTTTCTCGCGAGAGCGACATCGTTTGCCGAGGCTGCAAACTCGGCTTGATCAAAGGCCGCCCTTCGGGGGTGGCCTTTTCTGTGGTTGAGGTGACGGGCTTGGGGTGCAAGGCGCAGCTTTGGTGAATCGCCTGGGCGTTTTGTGGTCGGTATGACGGCGCCGAACGCGCCAGGGGGGGGCGTTGGCGGTTCGTAATACGAGAAGGCGGCTGGTCAGACATCGAGCCGACCAGCCGCCTTCTCCTAAGATTGTTTGGGTCTGTCGAATGCTATCTATACCACCCCATGACCTGAGATTGCAGTGTTTTCAGATGAGGAAGCGATTCTTTCAGCGCCGCTGCGTCTGCGCGGAATTGCTCGATAGATCCGTCGTCGAGCTTTTTGATTGGAGAATTAAGCGTTTTACAGAGACGATTCACGGTTTTGTTGTGGGAACGCTTTTGGGCAAAGGTCATTTTCTTTTTCGCCGCGGCATAGACGTCTGCTATCTCGGAGATGAAAAGCCGAGCCTCGTCGCTCTCTTCGATGTAGGCGCGCCATTTTTCGTCGGTGCATTCGTTGGCTTGCGCATCGGCGATGAGCGATTCAATGTCTTGTTTCGTGATTCGTTCGCGCATGTCTGATACCGCACCTTTGTCCACCATGCGGTCGAGGTTGTTCGAGCCGACGGAAAGCGTTGCGCCGTCCATGCCGACGAGGACGTCGAGCATGGGAAGTCCCTGGTTCGACCAGCGTATTTCGCGCAGACGAACTCGTCCTATGGTCATGTTGTCTTTTGCAAGGGGCCTGTTGCCGACGACAAAGTGCATTTCTACCGCCGTTTGGTAGGCGGCGGCCGTCGAGTACATCTCGTTATGGCGAAAGGGGATTTTCTCGCCTCGCTTGACGATCGGCTGCATTCGTCCGTCCGGCAATTCGATGCCGATATCGACGGGGAGCTTACCTTCGGCTTCGAATGCGATCCTGACGGAATTATCGGGTGTCAGGCGCTTGAACTCGCCTTCGGGGGCCTTGAATCGAGTCTTTTTCTTTCGCGTCATGGCAGCCCTCCTATCTGCATCGGCGTTTCTCCTCTTTAAGCAAAAATCCTGCCGGCGGCGGTCGGCTTTCGCGCTTCGACGCTGCGATGCCCTGTGGGGCGTTGTCTTCTTGCGTGCGGGGTCGGCCGGCACGGATTTTGCTTTTTTTTGCTTTCAACAGCCTTTTCAAGGGGAAACGGAAAAGGAAGCACAAGAGAGAGGACGGGCAATGTCGTCTAAGGCAACGTTGAGCGGCTCGGTATGGGCTTGGCTCGTTTTGATCGGCTGCATCGGTTTTTATTCCATTCCGACAGGCATTATCGCTAATACATCGGGCATCTTCGTCGCCCCGGTCATGGATCAGTTCGGATGGAGCCAAACCGACACCACCATGTATCGCACCATTCAGCCGCTCGTGTCGGCTTTGTGCGCACCTCTTGCAGGCAAGCTTATGGAGAAGTACAACCCGCGTTGGATCTTGGCCGGCGTGTCGCTTGCGTTCGGCCTGGCGTCGCTGGCGAGCGCCTATGCCACCGAACTGTGGCAGTGGAATCTTTACGGCGTCGTGTTCGGTGCGACCGCCGCGTTCTTCATGTATCTGGCAGCACCCGTCCTGATCAACTTGTGGTTCAAGAAGGGTGCAGGCATTGCGGTTTCCATTTCTGCGGCGACGTTGAGCCTGCTTGCCGCCGTTGCAAGCCCGGTGGGCCAGGCGCTTATTAATGCCTACGACTGGCAGACCGCTCGTATGATTCTTTCTCTTGCGACCACCGTTTTGTCGGTGATTCTCACGGTGGCGTTTGTGCGTAAAAGCCCGGCCGTCATGGGTGTTCTGCCGTTCGGTGCCAGCGATGACCCCGCTATCGACGATGCAGAGGAAGCTGCTCAAATGGAAGACGAAGGTGCCACGATGGAACAGGCGCGCAAGTCTCCCGCTCTGTATACGCTCATCCTGGTTGCCGGTATCTTCGTGATGTGTGCGGCGTTCTTCCAGCAGATTCCCGCGTTCTGCGCACACGGCGCCCTTGGTGCCGAAGTCGGCGCCATGGCCGTATCGATCATCATGGTGGGCGGCATTGTGGGAAAGCTGCTGCTGGGCGCCCTTAACGACAAGATCGGTATCCAGTGGACGGGCCTTATCGCTACGGTCGGTGGCGCGCTGGGCATCGCGCTCGCATGGCTTTCGGGCACCAACGTTGCCGTCTTCTATGCGGGCATGGTGATTTTCGGCTTCGGTTATGCGGGCTTGACCGTTATTGCGCCCATGCTGGCGCGGGCGGCGTTCGGATCGCGCAATTACTCGCAGATTTATTCTTGGGTATCGACAGGCATCTTCGTGGCGACGGCCATCTCGTTTGTCGTGTACGGCATGATCTATGACACGACCGGCTCGTACGACCTGTGCTTCGTCATCGTCATCGTGCTCTACGCCATCGCTGCGGCGATGATTCCCTTCACCATCAAAAAAGCCCAGTCTATCTGGAAAAAGTAACGTATGCGCTTGCGGGGCTGCGTGCATTCGAATCGCGCGGTCCCCTGGTTTGGCCTCGCCTCGGCGTCTGTGGGCGCCATGAGCTCGAGGTGCATTTGTAACCATCTTGCCGAACGAAAAAGGAAGGTCTGCATGAGCAAGGAATACCCCATTCTCGGTTCGCCTTTGAAGGTGAACGGCGTCACGTTGAAGAACCGCATGATCACTACGTCGATGTCTCCTGGTCACGGTTATGCCGATAACGGAAAGGCGACGCGTCGTCTGGCGAACTATCTGGAGGAGCGCGCCGAAGGGCAGACGGCCATGATCATCCAGACCATTTGCCCCTGGAAACGCGTAAGCGACGAAGGGGTGCACCCGCTGCCTTCATGCTATGGCGACGAGTGCATTCCCAACCTGAAAGAATTCATGGTCGATCCCGTCCATAAGCATGGCGGCCTGATTTGCGCGCAGCCATATTTTGTGCATGACTTCAAACCCGAATCCGACGAGAAGGAGAGCCCTTACGGCCCGTCGGATATCGCCATCCTCAAGTTCATGGGCGGCTTCAAGGCCATGACGCTCGAGCAGATCGAGGAATTCAAGCAGTGTTACTTCAACGCCGCCCGCGTATGCAAAGAGGCGGGCTTTGATGCGATCGAGGTCATGGCGGGCGTGGGCGGTATTTTGAGCCGTTTCATGTCGTGCGCTACGAACAATCGTACCGACCAATATGGAGGTGGCCTTGAAAACCGTGTTCGTCTGACGGTCGAGGTCTTGCAGGGTGTGCGAGAGGTTGTCGGCCCCGATTACCCGATTGTGGTGCGCTGGAGTCCGGTCGACTTCATCAAAAGCCCTGCGGGAGAAGGCCTTACTATCGAAGAGTCCCTCAAAATCGTTCCTATGTTGGAAGAGGCGGGCTGCGACCTTCACGACCTTGCTGTCGGTTGGCACGAGACGAGCGTCCCCTTGACGGTTAAGGGAATCGAAGACGGGCATTGGACGTGGATTTCCGAGAAGATCAAGACGGTTGCGAAAAAGCCTGTTGCACAGGGCTATCGCAACACCGACCCGACGGTGATGGAGCAGAACCTCAAGGATGGCAAACTCGATGTGATTGCCGGCCTGCGCTACAGCATCGCCGACCCCGCCCTTCCGCGTAAAGTCATGGAAGACCGCACCGCCGACATGCGCAAATGCATCGTGTGCTGTCGTTGCATCGACGACGTGGTCAGCGGCGGCAAGCCGCTGTGCTATTGCGGCGTGAATCCTCGTTTCGGCGAAGAGCTCGACCACGCGCCCTATCCTGCGGCCGAGGTCAAAAAGAAGGTCATGGTAGTCGGTTCGGGTCCTGCAGGCATCAACGCCGCCGTGGCCGCAAGCGAGCGAGGCCATGACGTCGATCTGTATGAAGCAGGCCCTCGTCTGGGCGGCTGCGTGAAGATGAGTGCGATTTTCAGCCCCTACCATGAACGTTATCTGACGTATATGAAGCATCTGGTCGAGACCCATCCTGCCATCAAGGTGCATCTGAAGACGCCTGTTGATGTGGAAGTTGTCAAGGCTGCAAAACCTGATGCCGTGATTGTCGCCGTGGGCGGCGATGTGCTGGGTCTCGACGTTCCCGGCGCCGATGGCAAAAACGTCATCCAGTCGCATGCATTCTTGGAGATGCTCAACGGACAGAAGCCGAAGGCGAAGGGCGCTTTCAACAATTTCATGTGGTGGGGCGCCACGACGGTTTTGAAATTCCACTACACGCCGAGTTTCGCTCGTTGGGCGACGAGCGCTATGAACTGGCCTATCAGCAAAAACGTCGCCATCATCGGCGGCGGTTTGCCCGGATGCGAGTTTGGGCACTTGTGCATGGAAACGAATCGTACGGCGGCGATTATCGAGGAGGGCAAGCGTATCGGCTACGATGTCAGCCCTTCGGAGCGCTTCGGTTTGACCAGTGCGTTCAAGAAGGCCGAAAACGTGTCGTTATATCCGTTGACCAAGGTGACCGAAATCACCGAGGAGGGCGTCAAGGGCGTTCAAAGCGACAAGGAAGGCAATAAGACCGAAGTGTTCGTTCCCGCCAAGACCGTGGGTGTGACGCTTGGCTTCAAGCCGAACCATGGACTTGCCGATTCGCTCAAGGGAATCGTGAATGAGGTTTATCTGGTGGGCGACGCGAACGAGCCTCATCGCATTGCCGATGCGACGAAGGCGGGCTATGTGGCAGGTTGCGCGGTCTAGCCGCAAGCTGCTTGATTTCAGCGGAGTGGCCTGACGGCGGACCGGAGTCGACAGTCGCCGGGCCGCTTCCTGGCCTTCATCCGTTTTGATTTCGTTTGAAAGGAGCATGGTGTGTCTGCGGATCACGATGTGGTGTATATGGAAAAGATTGGCGATGGCGTCGCTGTCATCTGCCTGAATCAGCCAAAGAAGAAAAATGCCGTCAATGCGCGCATGATGGAGCTTTTAGACGCTTTCCTGCAGGAGACGGACGAGGACGAGGACGTTCGTGCCGTCGTTTTGCGTGGGTCGGGGAACTGCTTCACGAGCGGCGGCGATCTGAGCCAGGATTCCGCCGAGGAGCATACGCCCGAACGTGCCCGAAAGACCTATCGCAAATACTGCCGTGCGATCACCACACTGCGCAGCATAGCCAAGCCCGTGATTGCCATGGTCGATGGGTACGCAGTCGGCGGGGGGTTTGCTCTTGTTCTGGCGAGCGACTTGGTCTGCATCTCCGAAGAGGCCACTATCATCCCCGCATTTTGCCGGATCGGCATCGCGCCTGAAATGGGGGTCGTCAAATTCCTTCCTGAATTGGTCGGCCAGCAGCGTGCTAAGGAAATCCTCTTTCTTGGAGAGCGCATAAGCGGCAAAGAGCTTTTCGAGCTCGGCATTGCCAATCGTGTTTGTCTTTCGAGCGAGCTCGAAGAGGTCGCCTACGGCCTTGCCCGCCGTGTAGCGAGCATGCCGGACGCCTCTATCCAGGTTGCCAAGGGTATGGTCAATTCGCTTTCCGACACGGACCTTCAGGCCTCTTTGTCCATGGAGCAGACGGCGTCGCCGTTTTGCACGACGACGAAGGCGTATGCCGCCACGATGGCGAAGTTCGCGAAATAGAGGCGCACCCATGAAGGAATATCGCAATGTCATCGAACCGTTTCTTGAGCAGGCTCGCCTTCATCCGAAACGCGTCGCCGCGGTTTGCGGTTCGATCGAGATGACATACGAAGAGCTTGATGTTTTGGTATCGAAACTCGCCCGCGCGTTTCGCGATCGCGGCATTTCCGCCGGGGAAAAGATCGCCTACCTGATGCCGAACAGCATCGAGTTGGTGGCCGTGTATTTGGCGATTCAGCGTATCGGAGCCGTGGCGGTTCCGCTGAACTACCGATTGATTTCGCGCGAGATCGCGTTTCTGACGAACGCGGTCGATGCATCGCTTCTCGTCTTCGATAAAAGCTTCACGGACAAAGTAGAGGCCGTGTTGCGTGATTTCGACGCGGAAGTCTCCTTGATGGCGGTGGGTGCGGCCACGCCGTTTGCTCCGCGTCTGATCGACCTGGCCGAAAACGCGCATACCCCCGAGGTCGAGGTGTTCGGGAGGGGAGGCATTTCGCGCATTCAGTTCACGGGTGGAAGTACGGGCCTTCCGAAGGGGGCATGCCGTTCGCATGAAGCCGACCTGGTCGAGGTGCATGCGGTTATCGCATCGAACCTCATGGGCGAGATGGAGCATCCGGTGGTGCTGATTCAGTGCCCCCTTGAGCACCATGGGGGCCACAGCTGGTTTTTGGCGGCATTGTCGGTCGGGGCGACCTTGGTCATCTGCGGAAAATTCGACCCCGACTCCATTCTCGACCGGATCGAGGCATACGGCGTGACCCATATGATCCTTCTTCCGCCGACGACGTATACGCGCCTGGTTCAATGCGAACGTCTCGAAACCTACGATCTGTCGTCTGTTCGCATCGTGCAAAGCGCGGCGGGCGGCATGACGCCCGAAATCATCGAGGGAATTTACGCTGCGTTTCCGAATGCCGAGGTCAATTACGGATGGGGTCAAAGCGAAAGCGGTGTGGGAACCACGATGCGCATCACGCGCGAAATGCTTGCCAAGCGTGTTCCGTGGCTCGACAGCATCGGCAAACCGATGGAAACGTTGCAGATACGCATCGTCGACGATGAGGGAAATGATGTCGCCGTCGGTGAACCGGGCGAGGCGATCGTAAAGACGCCCGCCCGCATGCTGGGCTATTACGGCCAGGACAAGCTTACCCATGCGGCCTTCACGCGTGACGGATGGCTGCGTACCGGCGACATCATGGTCCGAGACGAACAGGGCTACTACTATCTCAAAGCGCGCAAGAAGGACATGATCAAATCGGGTGGCGAGAACGTATTCATCAACGAGGTACAGACTGCCATTCTGCGTAATCCCCGTGTGGCGGATTGCGTGGTCTTCGGCACGGACGATCCGGTGATGGGCGAGGCGGTGGCTGCCGTCGTACAGCCGAAAAATGGAGAGAAACTGACGCAAGAGGAAGTGCAGGATTCGTGCAGACGATACATCGCCAGCTATAAGAAGCCACGCTACGTGGTGTTTGTCGACGATTTGGGGCGAGATGATGCGGGAAAGGTCAGGTTGTCCGAGGTGATTGACTACTTTGACGCTCATGTGGAAAAAGGCGTCGACGGTCTTCGCTAGGCTGCACGACATTGCCTGCGCCGGTCGGCACGATATTTGCTTGACAGAGATGAGACAGGGCAGAACCGATTCGACGAAAGGATTCCGATGGATTTCAAATTGACCGAAGAGCAGGAGCTTTTGCTCGAAAGCGTCGATGAGCTCATGGAGCGCTATGGAACCGAGCAGTATTTCAAGGAATGCGACGAGAAACATGAGTGGCCGAAGGAATTCACCGATGCGCTGCTCGAGAACGGCTTCCAGATGCTCGGTGTTGACGAGAAATTCGGCGGCACGCCGGTGGACGTACAGACGCTCATGCTGGTTTCCGAGCGCATCTGCAAAAATGGCGCCCCGATTTACGTATACGGCAATCTGTGCGCATTGAAGGACATGACCGAGTATGGGACGCCCGAGCAGCAGGAGCAATGCTTCGCCGAGGTCATGGCGGGAAATCCTGGCTTCGTTCTGGGCTTTACCGAGCCGGGCGCAGGCTCTGACAGCTCGTCTTTGGCGAGCACGTACACGCGTCGCGACGGCAAGGTGTATCTCAATGGCAACAAGTCGTTTATGACCAATGCGGTTAATTCGAAGTACATGCTCTGTGTCGCTCGCAATGCCGACGACGACCCTGAAGACAAGGCAAATCGTACCAAGTTTTCGATGTGGTGGGTTCCTCTGCGTGACGAAGAGGGCAACTTGACGCCGGGCATTTCCATCGAGCCTCTTGAAAAGATCGGCTGGAACATGGGCAACACCTGCGAGCTGCACATGGAAGACGTCGAGCTCGAGGAAAGCGCGCTTGTGGGCGTCGAGGGTAACGGCTTTATGCAGGCTATGGTGAATTTCGAGGTCGAACGCCTACTTGCCTGCGCGCAGAGCCTCGGTGCTGCCGAATGTGCGTTCGAAGACGCCGTGCGCTACGCCACCCAGCGCGTTCAGTTCGGTAAGCCGATCGGGCGCAACCAGCTGATTCAGCAGCATATCACCGAGATGTACATGAAGATCGAGAACATGCGCAACTGGGTGTACAGGACGGCCTGGAAAATCGACAACGGCGAATCCGTGCAGATCGATTCCGCCGTCGCAAAATACTACTGCGGACGTGCCGCATTCGAGGTGTGCGATTCGGCGATGCAGGTCATGGGCGGTATCGGTTATACCAAGGACTGCCGTATCTCTCGTCTGTGGCGCGATCAGCGTGTGTACCGCATCGGCGCCGGCACCGACGAAATCATGGTCCATATCGCGGGCCGCGCTATTCAGAAGCAGTACCAGAACTAACGCAACGGATGCCGAAGGCTGTTTCGGCATGATCGATGGGAGGAAGGCATGGCAGAGATATTCGATCCTATGGGCGACCTGATCGCCGAGCAGGCCCAGGTGGATATGCTGGTTCAGGATTTCACCGAAGACGACTGGAATAAAATGGCCTCGTATTGCACCACGTGGAAGCTCAAAGATGTCATTGCTCATATTGCGTTTTTCGACTACTGCGCTGCAGAGCTTCTCAACGGTCGCGGCGAAAGCGTGAATGCGGTTGCTGACGCGTTTTCCGATCAAGACGACCATTTCCATGTTATGCGATGCCAGGACATGACCGGCGCAGAGATTCTTTCCTGGTGGCGCGAGCAGCGCAGCATCATGAACGCCGCTTTCATGGAGGGCGGCCCGAAGAGTCGCGTGCCGTGGGCTGCGGGCATTCCGCCGATGTCGAACCGTTCGCTCGCATCGGCGCGTCTGATGGAACTGTGGGCGCATTCCGTCGACATTTATGATGCGCTCGGCATCGACCCTGTAGTGAAGGACCGCATCACATCGACGCTGTTCCTTTCGTGGCAGGGGCGTCCCAACATGTATAACGTCAACGGTCTCGAGTTCGACCCCGAGATGCCGATGTATCTCGAATTGACGCTTCCTTCGGGCGAAGTTTGGGCGAAAGGCGACCCTGCGTCCGAAAACTTCATCAAGGGGTCCGCGAAAGAATGGGCGCTTGTGGCGATTCGTCGTCGCAATTGGATGGACACCGACCTTGAGGTCGTGGGTGATGCTGCGCGTACTTACGCATCGATTGTGCAGACCTATGCCGGTCCTGCCGATCCGGCGCCCGAGGCGAAAAGGCAGCGTTAGGAAGCAGCCGACGCCAAGGTTGATGCGACAGCTTGTGTTTTCATGAAGAAAGCGGAGCGTTTTAGCCAACGCTCCGCTTTCGTGTGCGTGACATCGTCCTTGTGCGCTGTGCTTGGTTGCTTGTTGCTATGGTTGAGGGCTCGCCCGCGGCGGCTTTGGAAGG
>NZ_CAUHPG010000027.1 GCF_959608125.1 uncultured Slackia sp. | reverse complement strand
GGACTGACTACGAATCAGTACGTCGGGGGTTCGAATCCCTCACGGCGCACCACTTTTCTTAATGAAGGGAAGCAGTTGCGGCGCGCAAGCGCCTTTTTTTATTTGCAGGGAGAAAAGGTTCGATTTGAAGGTTCGAAAACACAACATTCACCTGATGTAGCCTTGCTCTCGTCCTTCGTGCGCGACAAGGCTTGTCGCACGAAGGGGATTTATGTTCTATTTGACTAACATGCTCGGTCGCCCTGTGTACGATTCCACGGGCGAAAAACTCGGCACGGTCTCCGACCTTGCTATTTCCACGGGGGAAGTATTTCCCCGCATCACCTCGCTTGCATTCCGCGGTCCTGGACGCACGCCGTTCATGATCAGCTGGCGCAAGTACGTCGAAGACTTCAGCGAAGACGAAGTCACTCTCAATACCGAGTCGTACAACATCCGATTCAGCTATCTGCAGCCTACCGAGGTCCTTTTGGCGCGCGATCTGCTCGATCAGCAGATCGTCGATACGCAGGGCCTGAAAGTCGTGCGCGTCAACGACCTCAAGCTGTCGCCTTCCGGCTCGCAGTTGCGCCTTTTGGGCGCCGAGGTGGGCGTGCGCGGTATTCTGCGCGGTCTGCATCCGCTGCTGGAGAAAGCCGTCGTTTCCGGCGCCAAGCTTTTCGGCAAGAAAGTCGAAGAGAAAATCATCGCCTGGAATTATATGGACCTGCTCGATCGCGACCTGTCGAAGGTGAAGCTGTCCGTGACGCATAAGCGCCTCGAAGAGCTGCACCCCGCCGACGTCGCCGATATTTTGGAACAGCTGGACCCGAAACAGCGCGCCGAGGTATTCAAGCACATCGACGACACGCGTTCGGCCGAAATCATCGCCGAACTGGAAGACGAATTCCAGGCGGAAACGCTCGACGACATGACTGACCGCGAGGCGTCCGGCCTGCTTCGCCAGATGGATCCCGACGATGCCGCCGACATCATTCGCGACCTTCCTTACGAGAAGGCCGAGACCTTGCTCCGTCTGATGGGCGTGGAAGACGCCGCCGAAATCAGGCGTCTGCTGGGATATCGCGACGATACCGCAGGCGGCATGATGACCACGCAGTTCGTCGCGTTGAGCGAAGACGACACGGTAGGGGAGGCCATCGAGACGCTGCGTGCTCTGGACGAGGATTTCCCGACCGTTCATTTTGTCTACGTCTTGGAGGAAGACAGCGAGAAGCTCGTCGGCGTCATGTCGATGCGTACGCTGGTGCTTGCCCATAACGACACTCGCCTCGGCGATGTCATGTTCACCGATATCATCACCGTTTCACCTGATGAAGATGAAGAGGAAGTTGCTTCCGACATCTCGAAGTACGACATGGTCGCATTGCCTGTCGTCGACGAGAGCGGTCATATGCTCGGCCTGGTGACGGTCGATGATGCGCTCGACGTCATCGAAGAAAGCACCGAGACCGAGAAAACCACGAATCTGTGGATGAAAGTGGCTCTCGCCGTGTGCGGAGGCATCATGTTCTTGGCGCTGTATACGGCCGTGATCATGCGGATCATGGAGGTGGGCTGATGGCTGCCGTGAAGAAAGGCGCCTCGTACGACGAGGTCATGCAGGCTGTCCGTGAGGGCGATAAAAGCGCGATCGAAGTCGCCCAGGATGTCGCCGTCGACGGCGCGTCCGGTGCCGAGGCGAAGAAGAAACGCGCCACGGCGCTTCTGATTCTCGGAGCCATGGGTCCTGGCGTTGTAAGCGCGATGGCCGGCAACGATGCAGGCGGTATCTCGACGTATTCCACCGCCGGCGCCGATTTCGGATTCGCCGCGCTATGGGTTATTCCCGTGATGTGCGTGCTGCTGCTGGTAGTCCAGCTGACGGCCGCCCGCATGGGCGCAGTGACGGGCAAGGGTTTCGCCGCCCTCATCCGCGAGCGTTTCGGCATTCGCTTGACCGCTCTTGCCATGGGCGCATTGTTGATCGGCAATGTCGCGACCACGTTCAGCGAGTTCGCCGGCATCGCGAGCGGCATGGAGCTTTTCGGCATCCCGCGTATGGCGAGCGTGCCCGTCGCCGCCCTTATAGTGTGGCTCCTCGTGGTAAAGGGCAGCTACAAGAGCGTCGAGAAGGTGTTCCTGGCGGTGTCTCTCGTGTTCGTCACCTATGTAATCGCGGCGTTTCTTGCCGGTCCGAACTGGGGGGATGTGGCGTATTCGACGGTCATTCCTCAGGTTCCCGCCGATCCCCATTTCGTGTCGCTGGTCATCGCCATGATCGGCACGACGATCGCTCCGTGGATGATGTTTTTCACGCAGAGCAACGTGGTCGATAAAGGCGTCACCGACGACCCGCAGGAGATGATGCTGCAGAAGGTCGACGTCACCACCGGCACCATCGTGGCCTGCATCGTGGCTTGGTTCATCATCATCACTACGGGTGCGGTCCTGTATCCGCAAGGCGTTGCAGTCGATTCTGCTGCTGCGGCTGCCAACGCGTTGGCTCCGTTCGCGGGCGAATACGCCCAGATTCTGTTCGCCGCAGGCTTGACGGCAGCGAGCTTTTTGGCTGCATGCGTGCTGCCTCTGACCACGTCGTTCGTCATCTGCGAGGCGTTCGGCTGGGAGGCCGGCGTCGATTTCACGTGGAAAGAGGCCCCTATGTTCAAGGGCATCTTCACGTCGGTCATCGTGTTTTCCGCCGTGGTGGTGCTCATTCCGAACCTCGACCTCATGGGCATCATGCTCACGGCGCAGTTCATCAACGGCGTCATCCTGCCGGTCTTGCTGGTGTTCATGGCGCTTATCGCTGCGGACAAGCGCATTATGGGCAAATATGTCAGCACATGGGCGGGAAAGGCCGTCATTTGGGCGACGGTCGCCATCGTCACGGTCCTTACCGTGGCTCTGCTGATCATGCAGGTTCTCGGCATATAGACCAAGGAAACAGCGTAAAGGCGGGGGAGCGTTCCCCCGCCTTTTGCATCTCGAGGCCGCGTCGTCGAGCGGCGCGACGTGTGCCTTCTGTGACGAGATGCCCGTTCGCCGTGCCGAATCCGCCGTTTCTTCGCCGCTCGCGTAAGGTTTCGCTTCGCCGCCGCTCGCTTCTCCGCCGATCGGTCCGTTCTCTTTACAATAGTTCGGTGCGTCACGCTTTTTCGCGACGTGAAACGATTCGAATGATTACGACCGGCGAAGGAGGTCATCGACATGGGCAGGGTTTACAACTTCTCGGCAGGCCCCGCGGTGCTGCCCGAAGAGGTTCTGCGCGAAGCCGCCGAAGAAATGCTCGACTACAAGGGCTGCGGCATGTCAGTCATGGAGATGAGCCATCGCTCCAAGATGTTCGATGCGATCATCACCGAGGCCGAGCAGGATCTGCGCGACTTGATGAATATCCCGGACAACTACCGCGTTCTTTTCTTGCAGGGCGGAGCCTCCACTCAGTTCGCCATGATTCCCATGAATCTCATGAAAACGGGCGTGGCCGACTATGTCGTCAGCGGCTCGTGGTCGAAGAAGGCTTGGAAGGAAGCCAAAATCTTCGGCGACGCCCGCATGATCGGCAACTCCGAGGACGAGAACTTCAGCTACGTTCCCGACGTGAAGGCACTCGAGGTTTCCGACGACGCCGATTACGTCTACATCTGCCAGAACGAAACGATCTACGGCACCGTGTACCACGAGCTTCCCGACACCAAGGGCAAGCCGCTCGTGGCCGACGTATCCTCGTGCTTCCTGTCCGAGCCGATCGACGTCGAACGCTACGGCCTGATTTACGGCGGCGTCCAGAAGAACGTCGGCCCCGCAGGCGTGTGCATCGTCATCATCCGCGAGGACCTCATTCCCGAGGAGACGCTTCCCGGCGTTCCCACCATGCTGCAGTACAAGACGCATGCCGACGCGAAGAGCCTCTACAACACGCCGCCGTGCTACGGCATCTATATCTGCGGCCTCGTGTTCAAGTGGCTCAAGGCCCGGGGCGGCCTGGAGGCCATGAAGCAGCGCAACGTCGAAAAGGCGCAGCTGCTGTACGATTTCCTCGACCAGAGCTCGCTGTTCAAGGCCACCGCTCGCAAGGAAGACCGTTCGATCATGAACGTTCCGTTCGTGACGGGCGATGCCGACCTCGATGCCAAGTTCGTCGCCGAGGCGAAAGAGGCGGGCATCGAAAGCATCAAGGGCCACAGGAGCGTCGGCGGCATGAGGGCGAGCATCTACAACGCCATGCCGCGCGAGGGCGTCGAGGCGCTCGTTGCTTTCATGAAGAAGTTCGAAGAGCAGAATTCGTAGACGGGACGAAGCCCGTGTTTCACGTGAAACACGGGCTTTTCGCTTTGATGCTTCCCTTTAAGGGGGACCGTTTTGTTTTGAAAGAAGGGACATGCAGCATGTATAAGGTTCATTGCTTGAACAATATTTCGGCCGAGGGCCTTGCCGTTTTCACCGATGAATACGAACTGGTCGACGATATCGCGCAGGCCGATGCCGTGCTCGTGCGCAGCGCCGACATGCACGAGATGGAGCTTCCCGCCAACCTGAAGGTTATCGCGCGCGCAGGCGCCGGCGTGAACAATATTCCGCTTCAGAAGTGCGCCGATGCCGGTATCGCCGTGTTCAATACGCCGGGCGCTAATGCCAACGCGGTCAAGGAACTCGTTCTTGCGGGCATGCTGCTCGCCGCGCGCGACATCGTGGGCGGTATCGAATGGGTGAAGGAAAATGCTGCCGATGCGAACGTCGGCAAGGCGGCCGAGAAGGCGAAGAAGGCCTTCGCCGGCGGCGAGATTTTCGGCAAGACGCTGGGCGTCATCGGCCTGGGCGCCATCGGCGCAAAAGTCGTCGCTGCAGCCGAAGCGTTGGGCATGAAGGTCGTCGGCTACGATCCGTTCGTCGACGCCGAGCGCGCCGCCGCCATTTCCGCCGACATGACGTTCGTGACCGATCTGGCCGACCTGTATCCCGCCTGCGATTATGTGACCATCCACGTTCCTGCTCTGAAAGATACTATCGGCATGGTGAACGCCGAGGCGATCGCGCAGATGAAGGACGGCGTCGTGTTCCTGAACTTCTCGCGCGACACGCTGGTCGACGATGCCGCCATGGCCGCCGCCCTCGAAGCGGGCAAGGTCGTGCGCTACGTGACCGACTTCGCCAATCCCGCCGTAGTCGAGATGCCGCGTGCGATCGTGATGCCGCATCTGGGCGCATCCACTAAGGAGGCCGAGGACAACTGCGCCAAGATGGCCGCCCGTTCGGTCATGGATTATCTCGAGCGCGGCGTGACCGTTCACAAGGTGAACTAAACCCTCGTCGAGCGTGGGCGACAGAGTGCTCGAAGCGGGGCTTGCGTGCCTGGTGCGCGTCATGCCCCGCTTTCGTATTGCAGGCATGCGCCGCGCCCGCGCGTCAATTCGAACGTTTCCATCGAGAAAGGATTCCCATGCTCATCCGTCCATTCAAGGCCGTGCGCCCGCGCGTCGATGCTGCTTCACAGGTGGCAGCGCTTCCTTACGACGTGTACGACCGTGCCGAAGCGGCGGCGGCCGTCGAGGGCAGGCCGTTGTCGTTTTTGAACATCGATCGTCCGGAAACGCAGTTCGCGCCCGATGTGGATATGTATGCTGACGAAGTGTATGCGAAGGGGCGCGAGCTCCTTGAGGAACGCATCGCCGACGGAACCTACGTTTCGGACGAGGCGCCGTGCTTCTATTTGTACGAGCTCGTCATGGACGGTCGAAGCCAGGTGGGCATCGTGGCGTGCTGCGCGGTGGACGACTATCTTGACGGCGTGGTCAAAAAGCACGAGAACACGCTCGAGAAAAAAGAGCGCGACCGCATCCGCCATATCGATGCCCTCGACGCTCAGACGGGCCCCATCTTTTTGACGTATCGCGACGACGCGGCCGTCGATGCGCTGGTGGGCGAGGTCAAGTCGCGCGATCCCTTGTATGATTTCACGTCTGAAGACGGCATTGCGCACCGCGCCTGGATTATCGATGCCCCCGCCGAGGTCGAAACGCTCGCCTCCGCGTTCGCCGCGGTTCCGTGCGCATATATCGCCGACGGCCATCATCGCGCCGCTTCTGCGGTCAAGGTGGGTCTGAAGCGCCGCGAAGAACACCCTGACTATGCGGGTGACGAAGAGTTCAACTTCTTCCTCTCGGTGCTTTTCCCTGCAAGCCAACTGGCGATTCTTCCGTATAACCGCGTGGTGCACGACTTGAACGGCGCATCCGTCGAAGACTTCATGGCGGAACTCGGAAAGCGCTACGAGATTCTGCACGAGCAGGACACGCCGCTTGAGCCCATCGACAAGGGCGCGGCTGCCATGTATCTGCAGGGGAAATGGTACGGGCTGGGCGTTCGTCCCGAGTTCGAGAACGATCATCCGGTCGATGGCTTGGACGCGTCGCTTCTGCAGAACCTGGTGCTCGACCCTATGCTCGACATCAAGGATCCGCGTACGAACGAGCGCATCGAATTCGTCGGCGGCATCCGCGGCCTGGGCGAACTCGAGCATCGTGTGAGGGTGTTCGATGCCGCGAAATCGGCCGATGAGCTGGCGGAGAAGGGGCCTGCTGTCGCGTTCGCGCTGTATCCGACGGCAATCGGCGAGCTTTTGGCTGTGGCCGATGCGGGCATGCTCATGCCGCCTAAATCGACCTGGTTCGAGCCGAAATTGCGCAGCGGATTGTTCATTCATCGCTTGTCGTAGCACAACCGCGCGGTAACAACTTCCAATTAAGTGCCGTGCCTGCTTATCAGGCGCGGCACTTTCGCATACTATAGTGCATTGCGATATGCGAGCCGCAT
The DNA here is from genome assembly GCF_959608125.1 of uncultured Slackia sp. GTDB lineage: Bacteria > Actinomycetota > Coriobacteriia > Coriobacteriales > Eggerthellaceae > Slackia. The sequence goes on along the minus strand of NZ_CAUHPG010000027.1, from coordinate 22,260 downwards.
CGTGCACTCCTTTCGGGGGTCCGTGCGCGTCGAGGCGATGCGCCGATTTGGCGGGCGCATCCTGTCATCTGCCGCCCGCATGCGCTCTATGCCTTGAAGGGATTCATGCATGAAAGGAACGCCATGAAAGACACCCTGCCTCTGTACCGCGATTTTTCGTCGATCCATGCGGTCGACCCCGAGTATTACTCCGCTAAATACGACGTGAAGCGCGGTTTGCGCAACGCCGACGGCACGGGCGTGCTTGCGGGCGTCACCAACATCTCCAACGTTCACGGCTACGTCGTGTCCGAGGGCGACAAGGTGCCCGACCGCGGCCGTCTTTCCTATCGCGGCTATAGCATCAACGATTTGGTCGACCACGTCGTCGCCGAAGACCGTTTCGGTTTCGAAGAGACCGCCTATCTGCTCATGGCGGGTGAGCTTCCCACCGTCGAGCAGCTCGCGACGTTTCGTGCGATGATTGACGAGCAACGCGACTTGCCCGACGGATTCACGGCGAATTACATCATGAAGCCGCCGACGCGCGATGTGATGAATTGCCTGGCGCGTTCGGTGCTGCAGCTTTATGCTTTCGATCCGAATGCCGAGGACCGTTCCGCCGAGCATGAGATCGATACCTCCATCATGCTGCTGTCGCGCCTGCCGCGCATCATGGTGCTTGCGTACCATGTCATGCGCGACAAGTTCCACGGCGATTCGATGTTCATCCACCATTTCGTCGAGGGCCAGAGCACGGCGGAGACCATTCTCTCCATGCTGCGTCCCGACCGGTCCTTCACCGACACCGAGGCCAAGACGCTCGATATCATGCTCATGCTTCATGCCGAGCATGGCGGCGGCAACAACTCCACGTTCGTGTGTCGCGCTCTGACCAGCTCCGATACCGATCCGTACTCCGCATATGCGGGCGCGATCGGCAGCCTTAAGGGCGCACGTCACGGCGGCGCGAACAACCGTACCCTCATGATGACCGACGATATCAAACAGCATGTGGCCGACATCACCGACGAAGGCCAGGTGGCCGACTACCTGCGCAAGATCGTGAGAAAAGAGGCCTACGACCGCACCGGCCTGATCTACGGCATGGGCCATGCGGTCTATACGCTGTCCGACCCGCGCGCCGAGCTGTGCCACAAGTATGCCGAACGCCTTGTCGAAGGCACCGAGTATGAGGCCGAGTTCCGCCTTCTCGAAAACATCGAGCGCCTCGCCCCCGTGCTTTTGGCCGAGGCGGGCAAGAGCAAAGACATCTGCGCGAACGTCGACCTTTACAGCGGCTGCGTCTACGGCGCCCTGGGCATTCCCCGCGAGCTGCTCACGCCCATTTTTGCTTGCGCGCGCATGGCGGGCTGGAGCGCGCACCGTTTCGAGGAAATCGTCTCGGGCAAGCGCATCATGCGCCCCGCCTACAAGAAGACGGGCAGCGCGCGCGATTACGTCGCCATTTCCGACCGCGCATAGACATCGGTCGTTTCGCATGGACAGCGCCGCGGGTTTCTGCGGCGCTTTGCGTATATCGAAGGAAACGCTACGAAAGGAGCGCCGTATGGCTCTCGAACTGAATGACGCACTCGATGCCCTGCAGCTTTCGGGCATTCGCCGCATTACGGCGAAGGCGAAGCAGACGCCGGGCTGCGTGCTGCTGACGCTCGGAGAACCTGACGGCGATACCGCCGACGAGGTGAAAAGGGAAGTGGGCGTCTCGCTGGAGGCGAACGACACGCATTACCCGCCCAATAACGGCAAGGAGCATCTGCGAAACGCCCTTTCGGCCCATATGGCTCGTCGCGGCCTTTCGTACGGCCCTGACGAGGTAATCGTGACGTGCGGCGCCACCGAAGCCTTGTTCGTGGCCCTGACCTGCGTCATGAATCCGGGCGACGAGGTAATCGTTCCCACGCCTGCTTTCGGCCTGTACGAATCGATCGTGGCGCTTAATCGCGGCACGTTCGTCGCCTTGGATACGAGCGAGACGGCGTTTCAGATCGATGCCGATGCGCTGCAGTCCGTGGCGAGCGAGCACACGAAGGCCATCGTGCTCACGTCTCCTAACAACCCGACGGGCTGCGTTTACGACGAAGCGAGCCTCGAGGCCGTGGCGCGTTTCGCCCGCGAACGAGACGTGTTCGTGATCTGCGACGACGTGTACGCGAACCTCGTGTACGACGATTTCCCGTATCGCGGTTTCGCGTGCCGATATCCCGAGCTGCGTGACCGCGTCATCGTGTGCGACAGCTTCTCGAAACCTTACGCCATGACGGGATGGAGGCTCGGCTGGGTCGCAGCCGATGCTTCCATCGTGGCGCAGATGGCCAAAATCCATCAGTACATGGTGTCGTCGGTTCCTTCGTTCGTGCAGCGCGCCGCCGAGCGCGCCCTCGAGCAGGACGTGGCTCCTGCGCGCGAGCTGTATCGCGACCGTCGCGACTACGTGCTGCAGCGCCTCGATGACATGGGGCTTTCGTGCGTCCATCCTGCAGGCGCGTTCTACGTGTTTCCTTCGATCGAGCGCTTCGGCATGCCTTCCGAGGAATTCTGCTTGCGTCTTATCGACGAGGCGGGCGTGGCGCTCGTACCCGGGTCGTGCTTTTCAGCCGAGGGATTCGTGCGCCTGTCGTATTGCTGTTCCATGCACTCCATCGAGACGGGTCTCGACAGGCTTGAGCGTTTCGTGCGCGACCTGGAGGCCGCACGGGCCTAGACCGGCCGTGTTTGCGGGCGAGAGTCTGGGGAGAATATGCTCGTATGGCCGCGAGCCGCTTCAGCGGCGTATACTTGACCTCGTCAAACGGCCTGAGGCACGGAAACGAAGGGAAGTACATGTCAGAGAAGAAAACCATCCTGGTCACCGGCGGCGCGGGATTCATCGGAAGCCATACCTGCATCGAGCTTTTGCAGGCCGGCTACGGCGTCGTGGTGGTGGACGACCTCTCGAATTCGAGCGAGAAGGCCATCGAGCGCGTGCGCTCGATCGTGGCCGATGCGGCCAAGGAGGGCAAGGCGCCGGCCGATGCCGCCGAAAGCCTTGTGTTCTACGAGGACAACGTGCTCGACCGCGCGGCGCTCGACCGCATCTTCGATGCGCATGACATTTACGGCGTGATTCATTTCGCCGGCTACAAGGCCGTGGGCGAAAGCGTCGAAAAGCCGCTCGAGTACTATCACAATAACCTGGTCAACACGCTGGTGCTATGCGACGTGATGCGCGAGCACGATTGCAAGAACATCGTGTTCTCCAGCTCGGCCACCGTGTATGGCGAGCCCGATAACGTGCCTCTGCCCGAATCCGCTCCGAAAAAGCCCGCGACCAATCCGTACGGCTGGACGAAGTGGATGATCGAGCAGATTCTGACCGACCTTTCCGTGGCCGATGCCGAATGGAATATCGTGCTGCTGCGTTACTTCAACCCGATCGGTGCCCATGAAAGCGGTCTGATCGGCGAGGATCCCAAGGGCATCCCGAACAATCTCGTTCCGTATGTGGCCCAGGTCGCCATCGGCAAGTTGCCGGCGGTGCGCGTGTTCGGCAACGATTACGACACGCCCGACGGAACCGGCGTGCGCGACTACATTCACGTGGTCGACCTGGCTCGCGGTCATGTCGCGGCTCTGAATTGGATGGCTGACAAGCATGGCGTCGAGGTGGTGAACCTCGGCACAGGCAAGGGGTCGAGCGTGCTCGATGTGGTGGCCGCGTTCAGTCGCGCCTGCGGTCGCGAGCTTCCGGTGGACATCCAGCCGCGTCGTGCGGGCGATGTCGCCGAAAACTATGCCGACCCTTGCAAGGCGGAAGAGGTGCTCGGCTGGAAGGCCGAATACGACCTCGACCGCATGTGCGCCGACTCGTGGCGCTGGCAGTCGATGAATCCGAACGGATACGCCGACTAAGGCGAGGGCATGCAGACGATGCGGAAACGACGGCTTCGGCCGTCGTTTTTTACATGCGGCATCATGAGTGCCGAAACGGAAAGGTAACGGAGTCAGGGACTTTCGAACCGCTACGATATAGTTTATGTACTTAATCATATAATGGATTGAGATTCCTTTCTCGCCGCAAAGAAAGTCGGTCCGCATGCTCGAACTGAAGAATATTACGAAAGATTACGTGTCAGGCGATACGACGGTGCATGCCCTCAAGGGCGTGAGCCTGCAATTCCGGAACAGCGAGTTCGTAGCCATTTTAGGCCAATCGGGTTGCGGCAAGACTACCATGCTCAACATCGTCGGCGGCCTTGACCGTTACACGTCGGGCGATTTGGTGATCGATGGCGTTTCCACCAAGGAATATAAAGACCGCGATTGGGATTCTTATCGCAACCACAGCGTCGGATTCGTATTCCAGAGCTACAATCTTATTCCCCATCAGGACGTTCTTTCCAACGTCGAGCTGGCGCTCACGCTTTCCGGCGTTTCGAAATCGGAGCGTCGCAGCCGCGCCATCGCAGCGCTCGAACAGGTGGGGCTGGGCGATCAGCTGCATAAAAAGCCTAATCAGATGTCCGGTGGCCAGATGCAACGCGTCGCAATCGCACGTGCGTTGGTGAACAACCCTTCTATCGTGCTTGCCGACGAACCCACCGGTGCGCTCGATTCCGAGACCAGCGTGCAGGTCATGGAAATCTTGAAGAACGTGGCGAAAGACCGTCTTGTGGTCATGGTCACTCACAATCCCGAGCTCGCGGCCGATTACGCCGATCGCATCGTGCGCTTCAAGGACGGATTCGTAGTCGATGACACCGACCCATACGTGCCTAGCGCTGCGGAAATCGAGGCTGCCCGCCTTCGGGCGGGGGAGGCGCGCCGCACATCCATGAATCCGGCGACGGCGTTTTCGCTTTCGCTCAACAATCTTCTGACCAAGAAGGGCCGCACCCTTTTGACGGCATTCGCCGGGTCGATCGGCATCATCGGCATTGCTTTGATTCTTTCGCTTTCGACCGGCGTGAACGACTACATTGCCAAAGTGGAGCAGGACACGCTTTCCAGCTATCCGTTGACGATCGCCAAGCAAAGCTACGATTTGTCGGGCATGATGACAGGCGACGGACCAGCCGAAACGTCGACTAGCGGCGCTTCAGAAGCCGAAAGCGACGAAGCCGCCCCGCCCGCCGGCGAGCAGATCGGCGTGTTCACCATGCTGCAAGACATGTTCGCAAGCGTGAAGTCGAACGACATGAAGAGCTTCAAGGAGTTCCTCGACGAAGGCGGCGATGGAATCCAGTCCGACGTGAGCGCCGTGCAATACGACTACGGCATCACGCCGCTGGTGTATCGCGCCGATACCTCCGACGGAGCCGTCGCGCTTTCGCCGAACTCGATGACGATGGCCATGTCGGGCGGCGCTTCGAGCGGAGCCATGGCGGGCGCGGGCATGGGGAGCGCTTCGGCGTTCAACGAGATGATCGACAACCGTGAGCTTCTTGACGAGCAGTACAACGTCGTCGCAGGTCGCTGGGCCGAATCGGCTGACGAATGCGTGCTGGTGCTGTCGCAAAGCGGCAAGGTCAGCGACTACACGCTGTACAGCATCGGCGTGCTCGATCCCGGTGAAATGAATGCCATGGTGGAAAGCACGATGAATGCGACGGGTGAAATAGAGGTGCCCGAAAACGATGTCGAATTCTCTTACGACGACGCGCTCGACGTGCGCTTCAAGGTGCTGAGCCCGTCGGATTCGTATCGTAAGAACGAGGAGACGGGCGGTTGGACCGACATGTCCGATGACGCCGATTTCATGCGTGAAAGGGTGGAAGAGGGTCTCGACCTCAAGGTCGTGGGCGTGGTACAGCCCGATCCGGCCGCGAAATCGGCGGCGTTGACGCAGGGTATCGCCTACACGCATGACCTCTCGATCGAGCTGATGAATCGCGCCGCATCTTCCGAAATCGTTCAGCAGCAACTGGCCGATCCCTCGGTCGACGTGTTCACGGGCAAGTCGTTCGACACGTTGCAGGAGGAAGCTAAGGAGGGCGTCGACTTGGCAAGTCTGTTCACGGTGGACGAGGCGGCGATCGCGAACGCGTTCTCCTTCGACCAGAGCAAGCTGGGCGCGGCGCTCGACTTGTCGGGCATCGATTTTGGCGGCATGAACTTCGGCGCGTTGAATATCGACGTGTCGGACGCGGTGAAGAACATCGATATAAGCGCGCTGATGACGCAGGCGCCCGCACCTGACTTTTCGGGCATCCTGGGGAACATGCAAGACGACCCCGTGCTCGACGCTCCGCAGCTCGAGGAGCTTGCCAAGCTGAGCGCCGATTACGTGCAGGGCTTCATGGCGTGGTTGGCGCATAACGGCGACGGCCTTTCGCCGACCGACCCCGAGTTCTCCCAAAAGCTCATGGCGAAGCTTTCCGAATATGCCGCCACTCCTGAGGCGCGCGCTATGATCGATCGTGTCGTCGAGGTTGCGGGCGGTCCTGTTGCCGAGCGTTTGCAGCAGGCGGTCCAAGAATACGTGTCAGGTCAGCTTGCTCCGTACATGCAGGGCGTGTTCGAGAGCGTGATGGGTCAGGTTGCGAGCCAGATAGGCACGACGGTTTCGGGACAGCTGCAAAGCGGCCTTTCGTCGGCCATGGCTCAGATGGCATCGCAGATAGGTCCGCGCATTTCGCAGCAGATGGCCGCGGGGATGCAGAATGCGTTCACGATCGACGGCGCCGCTTTTGCCAATGCCATCCAGTTCAACATGGACGCCGAAGACCTGACTTCGCTCATGACGAATTATGCGAACGCCGGCAAGCTTACGTACGACAACAACCTGGTCACGCTTGGTTATGCGAACGAAGACGATCCGCAGGCGGTCAAGATCTTCCCGAGCGATTTCGAGGCGAAAGAGCGCGTGCTGGCGAGCATCGACGGCTATAACGAGCGGATGATGGCGGCGGGCGAAGAGGACAAGGCCATCGTCTACACCGATTACATGGGAGTCCTCATGGGTAGCGTGACCGACATCATCGATATGATTTCGCTTGTGCTGATCGCGTTCGTGAGCATCTCGCTGGTGGTGAGCTCCATCATGATCGGCATCATCACGTATATCAGCGTGCTGGAGCGCACGAAGGAGATCGGTATCCTGCGCGCCATCGGCGCATCGAAGGGCGACGTGTCGCGTGTCTTCAATGCAGAGACGTTCATCATCGGCCTGATTGCCGGCGTGTTGGGCATCGGCATCACGGTGCTGCTGACCATTCCGATGAACGTCGTGATCGAGCAGTTGTCGGGCGTGCAGCATATGGCGGCTGTACCTCCAGTGGCGGCGGTCGTTCTTATCGTGATATCGGTGCTGCTGACGCTGATCGGCGGCATCATTCCCAGTCGCATGGCATCGAAGAAAGACCCTGTGACGGCGCTGCGCACGGAGTAGGGGGGCGCATCCCGCCTCGGGCGGGCCATATGGCAGTTGAAAAGAACGCGGACCGCATCGGCCCGCGTTCTTTCGTAAAGGCGCCGTTTTTCGGAGCGTCCGCTGTTTTCGAGCATGTCCGGACGCAAGATCGACGCGAAAAGAAAAGCCGGCTCAGAGCGTGCTCTGAGCCGGCAATTGTTCGATGGTGCCCCCGGGCCGATTCGAACGGCCGACACCCGCTTTAGGAGGGGAGATTGTAGCTGGATGCCTGATTTTGGCTCCCCATAGGCGAGGGCTGTTTGTCGGAATCAGCGCTCGATTTTTCGTCCTTTAAGGAAGATGGCGGCCGCAACGGTAGCAAACACGGTGACGCTTGTGGCCGTTGCGAAGACGCCAATGAATGTTGCCGTGAGGGGAGAGCTGTAGTAGGTCAGTGGGTCGAGGGAGGAGGTTGCTATCCTATAGGCGAAGCTTCCAGGGATGATGAAACTCCAGTCGGCTCCAATGAACAGGCACGATGCGAATCCATAGACAACCGCTGCCGCGCTGACGGTAAGCTGGTTCCGCGATAAGACCCCGATTAGGAACCCCATTGCCGTTGACGTAATGATGATTGAAAGGGATTCGGCGGCGAAGCCAGGAACGAAGGCGGCGATGACAGGAAAGGATTCAGTTCCTTCAGCTGATAAAATAAGGCAGACAAAAGTAAGCAGCGCAAGTGCAGTGAGGGCCATGAAGGCGGAGACTCCTGCGCAGACAATCGCCTTTGACGCTAGGAGCTTGGTTCGCGGTATCCCATGCGTCACCCAGGTCAGATAGGTGCCGTCGCGCCATTCCTGGCAGACCTTGGAACCCGCTAGCATTACGACCGCCATGGGAAAGAATATGGCGAACTGATTATTGACAAAGAAAATTAGGTCAGAGGCGGATTTTCGTTCTCCTATAAAGGCACCAGCAGCGCCCGTGATAATGGGCAGGAGCGTCAGAGCGAGAATGAAGATGAGGGAGTTGTCCCGCTTGAGCTTGCATATTTCGTTGAACACTAGGCGCACGGTTGCCTTCCTTCCGTGTTGCTAGAAAAGATTTCCTCGTAAAGCCCCTCGAGCGCTGACGCGCTTCCAATGCAGAGAGTGGATGAAACCAGCCTGCCGTTCCTGACGAAGACGAGCTCGTCAGAGACCGCGGCAAGTTCTGGTAGGTTGTGGCTTGAGACGATAATGCACCGTTTCGGATGGCGGAGCGAACCGCGTAGAAGAGCCCTGACCTCTTTGATACCGAGGGGGTCAAGCCCGTTGGTCGGTTCGTCGAGGAGGAGGTATCGCGGAGAGCCGAGGCATGCCCGCGCGACGCCGAGCCTTTGGCGCATTCCAAGTGACATTTTAGTCACTAGAACGTCGGCTGAATCGGCTAGCCCGACCTCATCGAGCGCCGTCATGACGTCTGCTCTGTGTATTTTTCGGTAGCGAGCGTAGAGCTCCAAATTCTCGCGGGCGGTTAGGCGAGGATAGAATGCGGGGTATTCTATTAGAGATCCGAACTCCTCGTTCTCGGCGCGACGGCCGGCAGATAGCACCTCGCCCGAGTATGCAGTGAGCCCCAGCATTGTTTTCATCAGGGTGGTTTTGCCTGCTCCATTCGGACCCAAGAGTCCGTATACTTTGCCGTCTTCGAAGTCGAATGAGACGCCGTCGAGCAGCGATTTACCCCCGACTTCAAGACTGACGTTTTTCAATGAAATCATCCAATGCCCTTTCATTTTGCGCAGAAACGTACCCCTCTTCGCGTTGAGGGGTTCATTTCTTTATTCGTTTGAACCGAAAGGCGGGAAGGTGGACTGGCTACCTTACGAAAAACACTCCGTAGGACACAATTGCGGCGAAGAACACCAAGATAACGCAGCCAATGGCCAGAAATGCTTTCCAGGCGCTGCCAAGCATTGCCTTCCCTTTCTCCACGTCCGAATAAATCGAGGAAATGCGTTTTTCCGATTCGTTGAGGACACGCACATCGCCCACGTCAATTCCTCTCACAAGCTCATCGAGGCTCATTTCGTAATAGTCCGATAACAGAACGAGTCTTTGGAAATCAGGATAGGATTGTCCGAGCTCCCACTTCGAAACTGTTTGCCTAGAGACGCCAAGCTCGTAGCCGATTTGCTCCTGGGACAACCCTTTTCTCTTTCTAAGCTCGACGAGTCAATCGTTGAAATTCAAGAAAGCTCCTTTCCTTATTGTTGCGCTGCCGCGCTGGTGCGGTGCTATTGAAGCGCGGGGCGGGATGGGACGCTATCAATATAGGTTGGCAATTTGTCAACTAGAAGCGTCATCAGGCGATTTCGCCAGCGAAAGGGGTCAGGGGGATCGCCTTGTTGCGCGGCATGTTCCGCGGGTAAGACGAAAGGGGCAGTGTCTTTTGTTTGAGTGGGTTCCTTTTTTCTGCCTCAGGAGGCTCATTCCCTTTGTCTTCGAGAGGCCTAAAGAGGAAGGCGCTAGGATGACGCGATGGAGGCGGCGTCAATGTCCGCGATGCTTGTTCTTGCGCTTGTTCGCTCTCACGGAGCGTTTCCATGCTGAGACTTCCCTTCTTGCGGCTGCGCTTTCCTTTTGCGCTGCCGCTTTATTCTGTTCGCGCATCTTGGCGATGGCCTGTTGCGCCTTCGTACTGGGTGTCGCTTTCGCGGCAGCAAGCGCGGCTTCGCGTTGTCTGCGCTTGGGGTTACCCGATTCCTTTTTCTGCTCTGTTTTGACCTTAGGGGAGAATCTAAGCTCGCCCCATTTCTCAATGACGAACTGAAGGGCTTGTTCATTCGAGGGCTCTGCGCCGAACACCACATGGGCGGCAGAAAGCTCGCTTCCCTCGATTCTTTCAATCGTGCCGACCCAGAACTGCCCATTGAAATAGATAGTGAAGATGCTCGATGGTCCTTCTCTGTGCATTATCCGTGCCTCCTCGAACGCGCAAAAAACCAAGCCCTCGTTATGTAGGGCTTCTTGCACGGAGAAGAGACAACCAAGGAGGCAGGTTACGGACGGCGTTCGCGGCGCCGCACCCCGACTACTCAACGGGGCAGTGTTTTTATCTCCGAATGTAATTCTAGCAAAGGGCGGATTGCCTGCGTGGCGCAACGAAGTGTTGCTTGCGCGTTGGTCGCGCCGTTGGATAATTGAATGTGAACGGCAGGAAGAAGGAGGTATCCATGATATTGAAGGACGTCCTTTCCACGCTTCGTCGCGAGCGTGGACTGACTCAAGAGCAGCTTGCGAAAAGGCTCTTCATCACCCGTCAAGCAGTAAGCCGCTGGGAGACCGGCGAGACGGCTCCCGGAATCGATATGATTAAGCTTATTGCCCGCGAGATTGACGTCCCAGTGACGCAGCTCCTCGAGATGCCTGATCATTATTGCCAAAGCTGCGGCATGATGTTTACGGGGCCTGATCAGCTCGGCCATAAGTCCGATGGCGCGGAGACGCAGGATTATTGTCGCTGGTGCTACGAAGGTGGTTCTTACGTTTGCGAAATGACCATGGATGACATGATTGAGGAGTGCGCCCCGCGTATGGCCGATGCCATGGGTTGGAGTGTTGACGAGAGCGCCTCGCTCCTCGGTGCGGTGCTGCCGACGCTCGAGCGATGGAAGGAGCAAGGCTCGAATCGACAGGAGTGAAGGGGCCCTTATTTAGCGGGCCGGCTTTGGTTTTGAAGCGACGGCGTTTATTTCGTGCAGAGTGCTTTGACTCGCTGCAGATGCCCCCCCTTTTTTTCTTCTCATGCTGCATTTTGACGGCTGGTGTTTGGGATTCTCTTCCCGTTGACTTTTCAACGTTTTACGGTCGAGACTTAGAATGTGGGGCCATCTGGTTATGGAAGGTATTGAAAACCGGTCGTTTCGTGCAATCCCCTTTTCTTCAAGATTTCTCCATAGAAGAACTTTTCACCCGAATTTCACCTGCTTGACATCGCCCGTGAGGGGCTCAAAAAAGAAAAGCTGGTCAAAAGCAAGCTTCTGACCAGCGGTTATTCGATGGTGCCCCCGGGCCGATTCGAACGGCCGACACCCGCTTTAGGAGAGCGGTGCTCTATCCCCTGAGCTACGGAGGCGTATGCAAAAATCTATTTTACCATTGCATGGGTGGATGCGCTCCCGGTGCGATGAATTTCCTTGATATTCGTCTTTCGCCGCGTCGATGCCCCGTTTTCGGCGTCTACGCCGGCCGCGAGGGCTGCTCGATCGCGACGACCCTTCCTTCGTCGTCGGCCAAATACGCCGCCATGATAGAGGGGTGTTCGCGGACGAAGCGGACGGCCCGTTCTTTTCCCAGCGCGAGCAGCGTGGTCGAATACCCTTCCGCATCGAGCGACGTGCGTGCGACGACGGTTGCTCCTGCGATGTCGGTCTGCACGGGAAAACCCGTTTCGGGATCGAGGATGTGGTGGTACGTCGTGCCGCCGCGCTCGAACGAGCGCTCGTAGGTGCCGCTCGTGACGGCCGATGCGTCCATGAGCGGCACGGCGCCGAGGATCTTGCCGCTCTCGCGCGTTTCGCGCGGGTCTTGCAGCCCGATTTTCCACGGATTGCCGTCGGGCTTCATACCATGGGCGAGCACATTGCCGCCCAGATTCACGATGAAGGAATGCACGCCTGCCTGAAGAAGAATGGCCCCGACCGCATCGGCTATATAGCCCTTAGCGGTCCCGCCCACGTCGACCGAGGCGTCAGGGTCGTCGAGCCGAATGCGGTAGCGCGTTTTGCCGTCGCGTTCGCTTTCGACTTCGTCGAACTCGATGCCGCGCCAATCCACATGGCGAAGCGTGGCTTTCAGCTTCGCTTCGTCGGCGATGATGCCGCGATGGAAATCCCACAGGCGTACGGCGGACCCCATGGTGATGTCGAATACGCCGCCGCTTTCGGCGCAGTAGCGAACCGACGCCGTCAGCAGATCGAATGTTTCACGTGAAACATCGACCCATGCTCCGCGCGCGTCGTTTATCCTCGAAATGTCGGAGTGGGGAAGCGTGCGGCTGAATAGTCGTTCGAACCTGCGACACGCGTTGAGTGTTCGCTGAAACGCTTCGCGGCAGGCGTCTTCTTCGGCGAACGCTTGCAGGCTGACCACCGTATTGAATGCGTAGAACATCGCCGCGCATTGCCCCGATGCGTCAGGGCCTCGGAAGTCGAATGCGTCTTCGAGGGGGATAGGATCTGCGGCTTGCGCGGTCACGGTCGGTTCCTTTCTTATGCATACGGCTCAGGCGGCGTTTGCGCGGTGTTCGGCGTTCGAGGCGCACGGAGCATCGGCTTCGCCTACGGAATGCGCACCAGCTTTTTGTACGTTTCCAACCCCGCCGCAAGTATGCGCTCGTCGAAATCGAACGTGTCGGCGTGCAGGGGAATGCCCGTTCCCGTTCCCAGAAGCAGGAACACGCCCGGCAGATGGCGCTGGTAGAAGGCGAAATCCTCGCCGATCAGCAGCGGTTCGGGCAGCTCGTGCAAATCGGGCAGCGCCGCACGCGCTAAGTCGAAGAGGGCTTCATCGTTGACCACGGGGGGATAGCCTTCGCTGAAATGAACGGTGCAGGTGCAGCCCGCTTCGGCGGCGCGGCTTTCGGCGAGTTCGGCCAAATGCTGCTTGGCCGTTACGGTCATGGTATCTGAATAGGTGCGCAGGCTGCCTTCGATGTGCGTGTGCGAGGAAATGACGTTGCGCGCCTGTCCGCTTTGCAAAAGGCCGAACTTGAGCAGGCACGGCTCGGCTTTCGCCTGCTCGGCCATGTAACCGTAGGCGTCCAACACGAATCGCATGCCGGCCTCGAGGGAGTCGGCGCCGTCGGCCGCCTTGGCGATGTGGGTCGCCTTGCCGTGGAAATCGAAGGTCGATTCGCTCGTCGCGGCAAGCAACGGACCGGGACGGCTCGCCACTTCGCCCATCGCGAGATCGGGCCACAGATGGAAGCCGAATATGCGGTCGACGCCATAGCGCTCGAACACGCCCGATTCGCAGATGAAACGCGCGCCGCCCGTGGTTTCTTCGGCCGGCTGGAATACCAGAAGAACGCTGCGGGGCAGCTCGTCGAACGATTCCGCAAGATGGTGAGCCAGGCCGAGCACCATGGCCATGTGGCCGTCGTGGCCGCAGGCGTGCATATGACCCTGATGGCATGAGGCGTATTCCGCGCCCGACTTCTCGGTCACGGGGAGGGCGTCCATGTCAGATCGCACGGCCGTGGCATGCTCGCTTTTGCGGTCGAAGAACATGCAGAGCGAGCTTTTGCAGGGCGAAAAGACCGTGCAGGCGTCTTTTCCGTATCGCGCGGTCACGTCATCGCACAGGGCCTCCAGCTCGCCGCACACGTAGCGAAGCGTTTCGGGCAGATCGAAGTCCAGCTCGGGGATGCGATGCAGATCGCGACGCAGGCGCGTGAGGAGTGCGAGTTCGTCGGCGGGAGAAGCGGTGGTCATGGCGGTCCTTCCTGCGGCCGCGTGAGCGGCGCGATTTCGTATTTATTGGTGCAGCATATACGCATTTTTGCAAGCCGGGGCGATTTTTCTTGACTATCGCACACTAAAGCGATAATTTCATACCTACGATAGAGGCGCGGACAAGATGAACTTTGGCAGAGCCGGCAGGCGTTCGATGCCAAAGGGAGGTGCGTACCGCCGAACTCGGGTGCCAGGCGTGGCATTCGGGTGGGCCTGCGGGGAATACCCTCAGGACTGTCCGCGGCAATGCCGCGGGTGCGCTATCTTGCTGATATGCATACGGTTTCGTATCGCCAGTGAGGCAGCGCCTTGCTGGCGATTTTCATATCGGCAAGCAGGCGCCCTTCTATCCAGTATGTTTCGGTGCGATCCGCGGGTCATTCGTGGCGCCCGCTTTCGCCCGTTGCATGCGCCCCACGCCCGACGCGCCCCCGAGGCGCAGTGTTGCAGCGAGAAAGGTGCGCCTTCATGGAGAAGAGGCCGTTTGCTACCAAAGACCAGCTCGAGGCCATAGCCGAGCAGTTCCCCACGCCGTTCCATCTGTATGACGAGGCGGGAATCCGTCGCAATATGGAAGCCCTGCGCGACGCGTTTTCGTGGAACGAAGGCTACAAAGAGTATTTCGCGGTGAAGGCCACGCCGAATCCGTTCCTCATCAAGATCTTGCAGGAATACGGCTGCGGCTGCGATTGCTCGTCGTACACCGAACTCATGTTGTCGGACGCATGCGGCGTACGCGGCCATGACATCATGTTTTCTTCGAACGAAACCCCCGCGGCCGATTATGTGTTGGCCGATAAGCTCGGCGCGATCATCAACCTCGACGACATCACGCATATCGATTTCCTCGAGCAGACTATCGGTTCCATCCCCGAAACGATCAGCTGCCGCTACAATCCCGGCGGCCTGTTCGAAATCAGCAACGGCATCATGGACAACCCTGGCGACGCCAAGTACGGCATGACCACCGAGCAGCTCTACGAGGCGTTTCGCATTCTGAAGCAGAAGGGTGCCAAGCATTTCGGCATCCACGCGTTCCTTTGCAGCAACACCGTGACTAACGATTACTACCCCAAGCTTGCAGAGGTCCTGTTCAAGCTCGCGGTCGATCTGCAGCGCGAAACGGGCGCGCACATTTCGTTCATCAACCTGTCGGGCGGCATCGGCATTCCGTACGAGTCCGGCCAGGAGCCCAATGACATCCGCGTCATCGGCGAAGGCGTTCGCCGCGTGTACGAGGACGTCCTGGTTCCTGCGGGCATGGGCGATGTGGCGCTGTACACCGAGCTCGGCCGCTTCATGCTGGGCCCTTACGGCTGCCTTGTCACGCGCGCCATCCACGAGAAGCATACTCACAAGGATTACGTCGGCGTGGATGCCTGCGCGGTGAACTTGATGCGTCCCGCGATTTACGGCGCCTATCACCACATCACGGTGGCGGGCAAGGAAGACGTGCCGTGCGACCACGTGTACGACGTGGTGGGAGGCCTGTGCGAGAACAGCGATAAATTCGCCGTCGACCGCGCGCTTCCCGAGGTCGTTCCTGGCGACCTTCTGGTCATCCACGACACGGGCGCCCATGGCCACTCTATGGGATACAACTATAACGGCAAGCTGCGCTCCGCCGAGGTGCTGCTGCGTGAAGACGGAAGCGCACAGCTCATTCGCCGCGCCGAGACGCCGGCGGATTATTTCGCCACGCTCGATTGTTTCGACGATTACTCCTATCTGGCTCACAAGCCCGAACGGATCTAAATACGGCACAGCGAAAGGATCGCTCTTTCGAAAGGAACGGATATGGCTGATCTGAAGAACCTCAAAGGCTCGATCGTGGCGCTTGTCACGCCCTTTGCCGCCGATGGCAGCGTCGATTTCGACGCGCTCGGCCGCCTGATCGACTTCCATTTGGAAAATGAAACGGATGCGCTGCTCATTCTGGGCACGACGGGCGAATCGTCGACGATGTCGCACGAAGAAGACGACGCGGTGTGCGAGTTCACGGTGAAGCGCGTCGCCGGCCGCATTCCCGTCATCGCGGGCAGCGGCTCCAACTCTACGCAGACCATGGTCGAAAAGAGCCTGAGCTATCAGCGCATCGGCGTCGACGGCCTGTTGCTCATCACCCCGTACTACAACAAGAGCAACGAAGAGGGCATCTACCGTCACTTCACCGCCGTCCTCGATGCGGTCGATATTCCGTGCATCCTGTATAACGTGCCCGGCCGCACCGGCTGCTCCATTTCCGAGCGCAACATCGAGCGCTTGTCCAAGCACCCGAACGCCCTCGGCATTAAAGAGGCGTCCGGCAACATGTCGTATGCCGCCCGCATCGCGCGCTATGTGAACGAAGACTTCCTCATGTTCTCGGGCAACGACGACATCGTGCTGCCCATGATGGCCCTCGGCGCAAGCGGCGTCATCTCGGTTTGGGCCAACGTCATGCCGCTCGAGGTGCATCGCATGGTTTGGAACTATCTCGAGGGCGACCACGATGTGGCGCTTGCCGAGCAGCTTCGCTGCATGGATCTGATCGACGCCCTGTTCTGCGAGGTCAATCCCATTCCCGTGAAGGGCGCTCTGGAAATGATGGGCTACGGCAAGGCCGAATACCGCCAGCCGCTGTGCGAGCTGAGCGATGCGGGCCGCGCGCGCGTCGAAGAGGCCCTGAAGGGAGTTGGTCTGATTGGCTAACGAGCAGAACGCCCGACAGGAAATCGGTGTTTTCGTCATCGGGGACGGCCGTATGGGCACGATCATCCGCGAACTCGTCGAGGCCGAAGCCGGCTTGAAGCTGGTCGGCATCGTCGGCGCCGACACGAAGGAGGACCTGCGCGAAGCGGCCCCCGCTGCCGACGTGGCCATCGACTTTTCCCATAAAGATATGCTCCCGCTGGTCGAGGCGTATGTCGCCCGCACCGGTGCGGCGCTGGTGAGCGGCGTGACGGGGTATTCGGAGGAAGAGCTCGCTCGCGTGAAGGACCTGGGTCGAAATTCGGCCGTCATCCACAGCGCCAATTATTCGCTCGGCGTCGCCGTGCTTCGCCGCTTGGCCGCCCAGGCTGCCGAGGCGCTCGCCGAATTCGATATCGAAATCACCGAGACGCATCACAACCAGAAGGCCGACGCGCCGAGCGGTACGGCGAAACTGCTGCTCGAGGCCGTGAACCCCGAAGGCGCCTACGAGCCGGTGTATGGCCGCGAGGGCATGTGCGGCAAGCGCGATCCGCGCGAGATCGGCGTCCATGCATTGCGCGGCGGCACGGTCGCCGGCACGCACGCCGTGCATTTCTTCGGCCCCGACGAAGAGGTCGAGCTGACTCACCGCGCTACGAGCCGCCGTATTTTCGCTACGGGAGCCGTCGCGGCGGCGAAGAAGATCGTCGCACGCGAACCCGGTTTCTACACGTTCGACGAGCTGATGTTCGCATAGCATGTAAGACGGCCGGCCCCGCGCCGGCCCACGCCGCTTCCGCGGCCGCATCCACGAAAAAGGAGAACCTTCATGAACGCAGAAGAGATCATCAATTTCATCGCCACGGCTGAGAAGAAGACGCCCGTGAAGCTGTATGTTCGCGAGAAGCCCGGCCAGAAGATCGATTACGCTGCCCATTGCGACAAGGGCGCCGTCAAGGTGTTCGGCAGCCGCAAGGGCAAGGTCGTGTTCGGCGATTGGGCCGATCTTGCTCCGGTGCTCGAGGAGAACGCCGACCGCATCGACTATTACGAAGTCGAAAACGATTGCCGCAATTCCGCCGTGCCGCTGCTCGACAAGAAGGGCGTCAACGCCCGTATCGAGCCCGGCGCGATCATTCGCGACCAGGTGGAAATCGGCGACAACGCGGTCATCATGATGGGTGCGGTCATCAACATCGGCGCCGTGATCGGCGAAGGCACCATGATCGATATGGGCTGCGTCCTGGGCGGTCGCGCCACCGTCGGCAAGCATTGCCACATCGGCGCGGGAACCGTTCTTGCCGGCGTGGTCGAGCCTGCCAGCGCGACGCCCGTCATCGTGGAGGACAACGTCATGATGGGTGCCAACGCCGTCGTGCTCGAGGGCGTTCATGTCGGCGAGGGCGCCGTCGTGGCCGCCGGCGCCGTGGTGGTCAACGACGTTCCTGCGGGAGCCGTGGTCGCCGGCGTTCCTGCAAAGGTCATCAAGATGAAAGACGCGAAGACCGAGGGCAAGACCGCTCTCGTGGATGCGCTGCGCACGCTCTAGAGCTTTATGTCGATATCGTTTTGCGAACGAAGGGTCTCGCTCATGCGGGGCCCTTCGTTCGCTGTGGAGCAAAGCCTTGCCCTGTTCGCAACGTAAGGCCGCTCGGCTTTGCGTGTCGGCATCATGCTTTTCGTGCGGGCTTCAGTCGTCTGGATAATCGCAATTGGCGAAATTAGATTGAAAACAGGCGGCGCTTGCAGGGGCGGGAGACGGAAATCGACGCTACTCGCCTGAAGTTTCCTTTTCGTAAAGCGAAATCGTCTCGTCGCGATTATGCGTGTCGCATTTGCGATAAATGCTGCGAAGGTGCGACTTCACCGTCGATTCGCTGATGAAGAGGGCGTTCTCGATGTATTTCATGCCCCTTCCCGCTATCCAGAGTTCAAGGACGTCGCGCTCACGAGGCGATATGTCATACGAAGCGGCAAAGGCATCCATTCGCTTGTCGGGTTCGCCCCCCATTGCGGGGTGTGCTTTCGGTTCTTGATTTTTGGAGCCCTGGTCGGTGTCGGTTTTTTGCGATGCAGCGACAGAGTCTTTCTTCGAGCCCTGTTTGTCGGCTGCTGTATCGGCCCTATCTTCGTCTTCGAAATCGACTTCGAGGACCAGGTGCCCTTCGCTGAATGCGAAGCTTACGGCTAGCAGTATGGCCACGATGGCCACGGCGAAGAACAAATGACCCTGTTCGGCGAAAAGCGGCGTGACGACCTGGCCGAGCGTATTGCCTGCGCATTCCGCTATCCAGCCGATCGCGAATACGAGATGGGGCTTTACGGGGGTCTTTTTGGCCCAGAGGGCAAGAACGGTCCAGGTTATTACCTCGGCTGCTAAGTTCGCATAGAACACGAGCGCCGCGGTGATGCCTGTTGAAGATGCAAGAAGGAATACGAAGCCCGCGAAGCAGGATAGAAGGATCTTGTAGAAGATGGACGGATCTATGCGTTTTTTGACCAGTAGGGCGCTGCCGATGAAGAACGCGGTGATCAAAAGGGGGACGAGCAGCGAAATCGGCGTAACGGAGGAGTTGAACTGCTCGAATTCGGGGGCGAGGGTCGCGATGGAGCGGACTATGAAGAAGGTCACCGCCAGGCCGAGCAAAGTACGAGCGGGAATGGCGGCGGCTATCACCTCGCGCATCGTGCGAGAGGCGTCATTTTCCGAATCGCCGCCGCGCATTTTCGGAAGCAAGATCATGGAGAGCAGCGGTAGCAGCGAAGACGTGGTGCTTGCGATTGCGGCGGGGCAGGAGAGGATGGCCCAGCAGGTGACGGCGGCGATGCTGAGCGCGCAACCTGTCGTGATGATGATCGTCCGAGGCTGGAGGTCGGCAAAGGTGTCGAACCACGACATGATTACCACGATTGCGAAAAACCCAGATAAAGCAAGTCCTCCTAAGCGAAAGGCTTCGGCAGCAGCGAATGCCGGATGGGTGTACAGAAGGGTTCCCGCGGCCATAAAGGCACTTGCCGTGACGACGAAGGGGGTCTTTCCCGAAATCGAAGGGAAGGTCCTGAGGAAGACGATGCTGCTTAGGCAGGCTACCAGGCCCGGAAGCATGGACATCGGTGCGGCGTAGATGTCGCTCGGCGATCCGAAGGCCGGCGAGAACAGCAGGATGATCGCCCAGGCGCATACGCATGCATAGCCGACCGCGAAGCAGGCGTGGGCGGGAATGAAGGCTATTTCGCGCGACTCGATCAAAATTCCTCCTGGAATGACGTTCGATGCATTATCGCATAATGGTTGCATGTCAAACGGAAGATTCGACCATGATGGTTGATGCGTGCTTGGGACCATAAGCGCATGAACAGGGATTTTAATCGTTGGTCGACCTTTTCGACCATGACGGTGGGTGCATACCGGCTGGTTTTCTAACACAATGCGGGGCATCGGTTCGAATGGCTCCGCCCCCCTCTTAATGGCGGGGCCGTTCCGGGCCGGCGCTATAGGAGAGAACGGGAGGGAATGCCATGTTCAATGAAACCGAGGGAATCAGTCGTCGTAACTTTTTGTCCGGTGCTGCCGTTATGGGAGCTGCGCTTGCGGGCGTAGCAGGTCTTTCAGGGTGTGCGCCGAGCACTGCTTCTTCTAAGGATAAGGCTGCCGCATCGTCCGAATCGTCTGTGACCACGGTCGGATACGACGGAACGGGCGCATTGCCTTGGTTGGGAGAAAAACCCGAGATCGCCGATGCTGACGTGGCCGAAAACATCGATGCGGATGTCGTCGTCGTTGGCCTTGGTTGCGCGGGTGTTCCTGCCGCACGTGCCGCCGCAGAGGCAGGCGCCAAGGTCGTATGTCTGGAAACGTCGTCTAAACTGAATAGCGCGGCAAGCGACATGGCCATCTTCGGTGGCCAGACGCAGGCGCAGTGGGGCCGCGGCGATGGCTTCCTCGACAAGAAGATGGTCGTCAACATGCACATGGAAGAGTGCAGCCACCATGCGAATTACGGCATCATCAGCCGATATTATGACGAGTCGGGTGCGGCTCTCGACTGGTTCATTGAGCCGAGCGACGTGTATATCGCGGAAGAGAGCTATGCTGAGATTCCGGAAGAAGGCCAGAAGAACTACCTGTATCCCTACATGTATCCGATGCCCGAAACCTACGATTACACGCAGGAAGACCTGCCTTGCTATCCTACTTCTGTGGGCTTCAGCAGCCTTGCTACCGTGATGGCCGACAACCTTCAGGCGGCCGTAGATGCAGGTGCCGAGGTTCGTTATAAGACCAAGGGGGTCGAGCTGATTCAGGATGAGAGCGGGGTAATAGCCGGCATATACGCACAAGAGACCGGCTCGGAAAAGTATATTAGAATCAACGCTAAGAGCGTTGTGCTTGCAACGGGCGACTATCTCGGCAACGAAGACATGATGAAGTTCTACGCTCCCGAGTGCATTGAGAACGGTATTCAGATTTTGAGTATCGATACCGACGACGAAGGCAACTACACCAACGTGGGCGAAGGCCACAAGATGGGCGCATGGGCCGGCGCGGCCGTCGAGCAGTGGCATGCTCCCATGATTCACCACATGGGCGGCGGCGCTGGCGCCGACGGTCGTGGCGTGATCGGCAATAACGGATATCTGTGGCTGAATTTGCGCGGCGAGCGCTTCATGAACGAGGATCTTCCAGGGCAGCAGCTTGAAAATCAAGTCGAGCTGCAACCTCAGCGTAAAGCGTATCAGTTCTTCGATTCCGCCTGGCCCGAGCAGCTCGCCTATTTCCCCGCAGCGCATGGCGTCGCATGCTTTTATCGCGATGAGCCCCTGCCTGAATATGCTGCCGCAGGCCTCAGGATTAATGTGCGCACCGATTCCGATATCGAGACGGCCGTCGAAGAGGGGCGTTGCCTGAAGGGCGACACCATCGATGAGTTGCTGGCTCAAATCGAAGGAATGGATGTAGATGCCGCGAAGGCATCGATCGAGCGCTATAACGAATTGGCCAAAAACGGCGAAGACGCCGACTTTTTCAAAAGCGCCAAACGTCTTTTCCCGTTGGAGAATGGACCCTTTTATGCGGCAGAGTGCGGCTGTGCGCTGAATCTCTGTAACCTCGGTGGATTCGAGTCCGACAAAGAATGCCGAGTGTACGATAGCGAGCGCAACGTCATCAAAGGCCTGTACGTATGTGGAGCAACGCAGGGCGGTCGATTCAATGTGCAGTACCCCATTTCGCTGAAGGGCTTGAGCGCCGGCATGTGCATGGTTTATGGCAAGATTGCCGGAGAAAACGCCGCAGCTGGAAAGTAAGAGATATATTCGGCGCCGCACCCCCCTCCGTTGCTGGCGCATGTTCATACGGGTTTGAGACCCATGCGAAGAGGGCCCTCTGTACGATAGGGGCCCTCTTCGCGCGTATGGGGGAGCGGGTCTCTCTCCGGGGTTATCGTGCAGGGGGGAGGCGTTCCTTTCTAAGCGCCTCAAAGGGCGGCTGGATGTGGTATCCTTCAATGCGTTTTGGAGGAATGGCCGAGTGGTTGAAGGCACTTGTCTTGAAAACAAGCAGGGTGAAAGCCCTCGTGGGTTCAAATCCTACTTCCTCCGCCAGATGCTTCTACCCCGTCTCGATCGTTCGCGGCGGGGTTTTCTTTTGTGCCGGGCCGCTCCCTATCTATATATAGGAGAGGCCCCGTCCGCCCCTCCGAAGCCCCTTTGTGGAGGAATCGTGGAGCGGAGAGAAATCCCTTGCGCGGGGCGGGGC
>NZ_CAUHPG010000026.1 GCF_959608125.1 uncultured Slackia sp. | reverse complement strand
ACCGTCTCGAAACCAGGCGTCGAATCGTCGATGGCGCGTATGCCGCTCCACAGCTCATTGTCGATGTCGTCTTTGAGCACGAATCGGCGGCGCTCCATGTCGGACCCGAGATCCTGGTCTTTGCCCTGGTCCAAAACGAGGACGTATTCGGCTCCGATGGCCTTGACGGCCTCCTGCACGCGTTCGTCCTCGGCGATGCGGTACAGGCCCTGCCTGATCGCGGCGCTATCCTCGGATTCGTTGGACTCGGGCGAATAGCCCGTCAGATAGCGATAGTACGTGCGCAGGCCTTCGTATCCGTACAAGAAGATGCTGCCGTCGTCAGGGCTGTTGATGAGCGGCTGGTCATCGGGGACGATTTGTTCGACCTGGCGGACGAATTCCTTCTCCGACGCATCAAGGTAGTTCATCTTCGATACCGAGTTCTGATCTTCGACGCGGTTCCTGATGTCGCCGAACGCCGTTTCCACCTTATGATGGCCGGGAATGACGTAGCTCGGGAAAAAGACCACCGAAACGCTCAAAGCAAGCACCAGTACGGCCGACACATACGGCGTGGGGGTTCCGCCCACCGACGTCACAGCCCGGTCAAGCCACTGCGAGACGAAGCGCACCGCATGCCGCAAACCAAGCGCCGCCATGGGAATGGCCAGCAAGGCGGCGGTCGACCCCGTGCGCAACTGGTCGGTGTACCAAAAGCCCGCAAGAAGATGCTTGAGGAAGCCGTCATGGGACAGATCGACATAGCAGATAACGCACGCGATCAAAAACGAGCAGGCGAACCAGCGATAGCGTCGGTCGATCAGGCAGCACGCCGTACCGCACAGCACGAGCGCCGATAGCAGCAGCTGCGCCGGCGCATAGCTGAACGAGAGCAACGCGATGTTGGCGATCGCCTGCGCCTCGTCTTCCTTCGCGGGCCAGTCAAACCAGATGACGTCTTGCAGAAACGGCGCGTTGAATAGCGCCCACCAGATGGCCGCGATGGCTGCGGCGGCAGCGGCACCCATGCCGATCGCACAGGTGCGAGGATACGATGCATGCCACGGAAGGAAGCGTGCGGCGTGGGCGGCCTGCACGACGCAGAACGGCGCGAGAAGCACCGCGGCGGAAAAGACGGCGTTGGGCTGCGAGCATGCGAGCGAAACGATACCGACGACGAACAAAAGCGACCGCACGATGCGCACGCGCACCTCGACGCAATGGTCGAAAATGCCCATGAACAGCACTGCGACCACGGGCAGAATCGCATACGAAAGCAGATTGGGATACAGCGGCCCGAAGGTCAGAAAGCCCCACGGAAACGTCGCGAACGCCAGCGAAACGAACGCGCCGCAACGCACGATTCCGCGCCTTCCCTCGAACAAACGCTCCATCAGCACGAACATCGACAGCGGCAGTACGATGCCCACGACGGTCGCATTGACGGCGTTCGCCGCCATAGGAACCGATGCGCCCGATATGCTCACCACCAGAGCGCCCAGGCAGTGCCATGCGGATGGGTAAAAAGCCGACTCGCCCTGCCATGGCGTGAACGAACGGTCGAGCTCGGTGGCGTACGACGTGGTAGTCAACATGGAGAAGTTGCCCGACTCGACAAACGCTCTGATAGAGCTCAAATGGTGGGAGTTATCCCATGCCTGAAGGAAAGAATCAGGTCCATCGAGGTTCTTAATGAAGATGAAGCCGACCACGGCAAGCCCCATGAACGCATACAGAAGAATCGAAAACCATTCCTCGCTCATGGCCTTGCGAAAAGAACGGCCCATGTGCGCCACGCCCAGGCGCGTCGGATTCCACGACGAAAACCACGGCACGAAACGCACGATTGCAGCAACGACGATACCCGCAGCCAAACACGGCAGAAACACCGTCTGCCACGTGGCGAAAACGCCCAAAAACGGCAGGATGGCCGTAATAGCCGCATAGCCGACGATGCTGAACACGGGAGCGCAGCACAGGGCGATCGCCGATCGCACACGCAGGGCCCTCAGCGCAAGGAAGCCGGGCGCATAGAGGAACATGACCGCAAAGGCCATGGCGATGAAAAACGTCGACCACATGGAGACTCTTCTCGATTCTTTCTAGTGCAACGTCGGAATGCGACGAGAAAAAACAACAGGAGCGCACGGACCCGTCGAAAGCCTGAGGCCCAACGGAACTTAAGGCGGATGCGCATACACCAGCTTACCCGAAGGGCCTCCTTTGCAGAACGACCCTTCGAAATAAACATGGGAGCATAAGGGGCCTGGCGCAGCCGAACGCCGAACGAGGCCCTGGCCGCCGGCTGCCGCCGACAAACCGAAGCCCCGTTTCTCTCCTGTTCGAAAACCCCTTCCGAGGCGACAGCCTACGCGATGCGATACGCGGGATCGACCTCTTGCAGCTCGGCGAACGAGTCGATTTCGACGATCGCATCGGCCTCGAAAGGACGTACATGCACATCGTAATCGTCGGCGCGCAGGCGCAGCGCGACCTCGTCCCAGAACACCTGCTTGTTCTCGTCGTTTTCATCGAAAGCCGCGGGAATGTCTTCACGCAGTTTCGCGCCGTCGACGGCCGTCCAATACGAAATGCCCGCCATCTGCCAACACGGGGAATCCTTGCCTTTGGCCAGCGCCACGATGCGGCCGTTCTCATCCGCATCGAAATACCAATCGTCGGTGGATTGCACCGGCAGGCCCAGATAGTTCGAACGGTACTGGTACTTCGTCACCAACGAAGGGTCGACCAGATACAAATCGCTTTCGAACACGTACGCGTTCTCGAACAGGTCCTTAGCCAGCACCGCCGACGAAATATTGTTCGTCTCGGCGTAACGCGGATTGTCGATGAAACGGATCATCGGGTAGGAACGCAACAGCTGGTCGAATTCCTCAGCCAGGTATCCACGCACTACGTAAATCTCTTCGATACCGGCGGCCAGCACCGCATCGATCAGGCGATCGATGATGCGCTTGCCGTGGACGCGCACGAGCGGCTTAGGCGTGTTCACCGTAATCGGCAGCATGCGGCTGCCGAAGCCGGCGGCGAAAAAGACGGCACGGCGGGCGCGGTACGGCTCGAGGCGCTTCAGGTCCTCGCTCGTCGCGGCGCCGACGCGCTCCTTGGCCGCGAGTTCGTCGAACTCCTTTTCCGAAAGCGGATGCATCAAAACCTCTCTCTCCTTATAGGCGGGCAGCGCGAACGCCGTGAAATCTTTCGCGGCGCAATACCAGGCGTACAGCCATTCGCTCATCGCGTTGCCTTGCGATTCCTTGTAGATCGCCCAGACATACCAGTAGTAACCCACGATTGCCGTGCAACCCATGCAATGCAGAAGCTCGTCTCGCGTAGCCTCGCGGCCGAAATAGACGTCGACAACCCGGGCGGCCTCTTCAACCGAATAGCCGGACCCCTGCGCGATGAAGTTTCCGATATCGCACGCATAGTCGCCCATGGCCGAGTATTCCCAGTCGATCAAGTACATGGCATCGTCTTTGACCAGTAAATTAGGACCGTAGAAATCGTTGTGGCACAAAACCGGCGCCCCCGATTCGGCACGTACGTAGCGCGCCAGCTCGCCGACCGTTTCCGACAGCGCGGAAAAATCGCTTGGCAGCGGATAGCCCGCCTCGCGCAACAACGACTCGATCTTGCATGCCTCGTCGTAGAAGTCGAACTGCCAGGGAGACTCCTCCCCGCTTTCGTGCAGACGGCGCACCAGGGCAAGAGCGCGCTCCACATGATCGGGATCGCGATAGTCGAACTCGATACAGCCGGGAATATAGCGGGATATCTTCCACCCCTGATCGGGATCTTCGTAGACGAAGGTGTCGTCGAGCCCGAGGCGCTTGGCTACGGCCAGCGAATGCGCCTCGGCCTGCCTGTTGACTATTTCGTCGGTGCCGAGCCCCGGATGACGGTAGACATACTGGGCGCCCTTGCACGAGAACAGCACCGACAGATTGGTCAGGCCCGCCTTCACCGGACGCACGCGTACGATATCTTCACGCTCGCACGCGAGCGTCGCGCAGATGTTGTCAAGAATCGACGAATCCACGTTCGCAAGGAAATCCCTGTCGAACGTACACAGGTCGCTCATGAAGTTGAATTCGTGCATCATGCCCGACTCGAGCAGCCTGACATAGAAAAGAAGCTCGTCGCAATGCGCTGCATAGACATCGTCCCAATGCAACGGCTCCATTTCAGGGGTGTCGTAGCCGTCTTCGATAGCATCGAGGAGCACGGAGGCGCAGTCTGCATCTATGTAGGCGGGTCCCCGCATGCACCAGTCGTTGCCGCGATCGCGCTCGACGGAAACCGCAACGCCCTTCGCATTCCAACCGACCGCCATATCGTTGGTGCGGGCAGCCTTGCGGTCAAGCTGCAACGTCGAGGCGTATTCGTACGACTCGAATGGGTTCCGCGTATAGTACTGGTCGGAAGAACATACGTAGGCGCCTGCGCGCAACAGGTCCTTCGCCGCGTAAAGCGATGCATGATTGCCGCGGCTCGCATAATCGGAATTCACGACGATTTCAACGCCGTATTTCTCGCTTAAATAGAAGAACGACTCTTTCATATAGCCCACGACGACGGCGATGCGCCCGATGCCGGCCTCGCGCAATTGGGAAATCAGCCTCTCGATCAGCACCTCGCCGCGCACTTCGAACATGGCCTTGGGTTTCTCGAACGACAAAGGGGCCAAGCGCGTCGCCGCGCCCGCCGCCAGGATCACCGCGTTTTCAACGCGATACGGAGCAAGGACGCTAAGCCCCTTCTCCGTGACGCCGTCGTCACCGAGAAGGCCTTCGTCACGCAATTCGCGACAGGTCCTGTTGACCAGACCGAGCGACATATCGGCCCCTTTGGCAAGCTCGCGCTGCGTAGAGGCTCCGTGTTTGAGAAGGCGATAGAGAATATCGAATTGATAGCGCGTCAGCATGATGCCTCGTTCATTTTTTACATAAAATTGACAGTTCTGAACATAATACCGCCGTGCAGGACGATTCACAGGATAAACGTAAGAAAGAAAAAGGCGACCGCATTGCAGCGGCCGCCTCGCGTGCCTCGCCCGTTTCACATCGAACCGCAGATTAATCGATAGGCCACTCCACGCCCGTCGCGCTCCATGCGTCCCAATCCGTGGCTTCGCCGTCGATCCGCCATTCCTTGATGCGCGTGTACTCGTTATCGGGCCCGACCACCGACGTCGAGCAGAAGTACCGCTCGCGCGGCTCGTCGGGCACGTCGAACATGTTCATGCCGCCGTACGCCGCCGCATCGCCGCCGACCGCCCCCATGATCGTAGCCGCGAAATCGAGATGGCCCGTCGGGACCTGGGACACCTTCAACGGCTCCTGCGAGGCGCCTTCATCGGTCGCGGGCTTGGCGAGCAGCATGGGATTGGTCGGCCCCGATATCTCGTCCGCCAGGTACCAATCGCCATGGTCCGCCGTCACCACGATCGTGGCCGAGTCGTAGAGGCCCAGACGCTTGAGCTCGCCGAGATAGGCCTCGACGATATGGAGCGCGCCGAGGCCCTGTTCGATCATGTCGCCCTCGCCTTCGACGCGCATGCCGTCGCGCCCGATCGTATAGGGCGCATGCGTTCCCGCCATGTGGATGACGCGGAAGCTGCCGGCTTCCCCTTTCTCCACCGGAGCGAGGCCCTGGCGCGAGAGCAGGTCGTAATAGCCCGCGTCGTCCATCTTCCACACCGAACGAGACGGGTCGTCGGGATGCTCGACCAGCACCTCGTTGTTCACCTCGTCGGTATAAAACCAGCACAGCGGCTTGAGCGCCCAAGGAAGGTCGCGGTACAGCGCGCACTTGACCAGCATGGCAAGCGCGGCCGGGCGGTCGATCTCGCACGAAAGCGGCTTGATGTTGCCGACTTTTTCCTCGAGCGCGCCGATCGCGTCGTAAATGTCGGTAGCATACAGGTCCACCGTATAGCCTTGATCTGCGATGTCGTCGAGCAGGTTGCGTTGCGTATACCAGTCGGCGATCAGGCGCGTCGAATAGCTCGCGTCGTCGGGGCCGAGACTCCGCCCCGTCAGAAGCGTCGACATGGCGTAACGCGTCGGGATCATGGACCCCGTCGAATTCTCGAACCACGTGAAGCCCGTGAACGCGTCCAGGCACGTCGGGTCAGCCTCGACCGCCCGGCGCAGGTATTCGGTATCGAAGGTATCGAGCACGAACACGATCACGTTATCGCGCGAAGACACCTCGGAGATGCCCTCCATGGTGACGGTCGGCTTGTCATCGAGCGGCGTGTAGCCGTCGTCGCCCGGCGTCAACAGGACCAGACCCAAGCTAATCGACTGGGCGATGATTCCCGTCAGGCACAACGCCGCGGCCGAACCCGTGAAAGCGAGCGGCTTCTTCCATGAAAGAAGGGCTGCGCCGACAAACAAGGCGATCCAAACCGCGCCCGTGGAAACCGTCATGAAGAGATAGGCGCTCCAGTCGATCTGCGAGCCGTCCGCAGGAGGAAGCGATGCGTTCATGAACGTCGCCTGCGCATACGCCGCGATTCCCAGGACGGCGGTCGCGGCGAAGACGAACCCGAACGCCCGCCCCTTCAAACACGACATCGCCGCCGCGCAAACAAGCGTCGCCGCGACGCCCGCCGCGATAAGCAGGCCTGCCACGTCGTCGACCGAGAACATGAGGCTTTCGGGGCTCGCCGCCACGATTTCGAGGGGACCTGCGACGACCACCGTGAAAAACAGCATGGCAGAGGCCGCCAAGGCGAACACGAATCTCGTCGAACGGCAGAATTCCACTGGCTTGTCGGCGTCGAGGCGCTCGCTGAATCGCCGGGCGCGCTCATCGGCTTCAAGGCGGAGCCGCGCGCATTCGGCTTCGCCGCCCTCGATGCGACGCACGGGCGCATCGGCTTCCTTGCCCGCGTTCTCGTCGATCTTGAGCGCCTTGAACAGGAATCTGCGCAGACGGCGCCACGCGACGCCGATCACCGCCGACAACGCGACCGCGACGCCCGCGAGCGCCTGGATCGTATAGGTCATGACGGAAGGGTCCACGTAGGCGTACGCAGGGCGGGCGAAGCCCGCGGCGATCATGAGGGCGATGGTAAGCGCGACGAGGACGTCTCCCGCCGTAAGCGCCGCCGAGACGCGGCGTTTTTTCGCGTTAGCGGCCATTGCGGCCCCCTTTCTCCCGAAGAGCCTGCTTCTCGAGCACGCGGTCGAGAAGGTACGACCCCGCGACTTCGCCGCCGCGGCCCACGTTGTAGATCATCGTGGAACGCACGTCGGCGATGGCGTCGCGCCACGCCTCCGGATGCGCGACCATCTCGTCGACCGTATCCCCCAGCCCGGCCAAAGCGTCCATCGAAACCGAACGGCCGATGCCGTTGCGCAGCGAGATATCGGTCGGCTCGATGCCGAGCTCCTGCCATTGCGGATTGCAAGTCTTCATGGGCGTATCCACGAACACACAGGGCTTGAGCGTCGCGAATGCGAATTCGCACGATATGGACGACCAGTCGGTGATCAGCACGTCAGCATCGTAGATGGAATCGGACGAGCTGAAATCCTGTTCGAAATGGAGCTCGTCGTCGGAATAGGCTGCATAACGTTCCTGCAGCGATTCCCAACGGGCGCGATAGCGCTTCGTGTACTCGGGATGCGGGCGCACGATAACGCAGTAGCCGCGGCCGAGCAGCGGCTCGACCACATCGTCGGCACAGGTATCGAGGATGCAATCCTCCTGCCACGAAGGAGCGAGCAGCACCACGGGCCGCGCATGCGCGGACTTCTTGCGGCCCGCATAGCCTGCGATCTGGCGATCGAGCAGGTCGTAGCCGCATTCGACGAGCGCGCGCGGCCTGATATCGCGCAGCTCGGCCATGCGCTCGAGCTCGCGCTTCTGATGGGGGCCGACGCACAGAACGGCATCGTAGTGGTCGAGCGCCTCGCGCGACGACACCAGATGCACCGACGTCATGTGGTGGAACAAATAAACGTATTCGATGTCTTTGCGCACGTAGGAGCGCTTGAGATAGAAGTTCTCCAAATCGTCGAGCGTTGCCACGGCGACGTCGCAATCGAGCTTCATCATCAGCGTGATCAAGCGACGGTCTCCGATGTAGTACGGCATGAGGCGCGGATTCTTCTCATGCAAGGCGAACACCTGGTCGTTCGGATCGCTCGTCACGTAATGGACCGTCATATCCGAATGCTCGAGCAGCCATTCGATGGCGCCCTGGAAATACTTGTAGAAGCCGCTGCGCTCAGAATAGAACACGATATGCTTGTCGACAACGTTCATGAAGCGGCGATAATCGCGCTTCTCTCGCTTGGCAAGCGGGTCGCGGCGATACCACGGCGTCTTGCGGGCCGCGAAAGCATTGAGCGCTTCGAGTTCGACGCGACTGTGCGCGAGCTCGGCGTAGTCGATGTATTTCGCGGGACGGATGAACAGATTGCACAGCGCCTGGATGGCGATGGACATCAGATTCGAGCAGATCCAGTAGAAGGCCATGCCGGCCGCCACATAGATGCCCAGCACGAACGAAAGCGCGATGGAAAGCCCGTTGGTTGTGTTCTTCTCCATCGCGGACTGTTCGCGCTGCAAGGGATTAATCCTGTTCTGCGCGAAGCCCATGACCACGGCCGACAACGCCGCGAGGACAGGCATCGCCCACGAAAGACCGCCGTCCTCGGCGGGTACCATGCCGAGGAGCTCGGTGCCGGGCGCGCCGTTGTCGGTGATGCCGTGGATCACTTCGACCAAGCCGAACAGCACGAGAATCTGCACGGCAAGCGGCACGAGCGAAAGCAGCGGATGGTAATGGTGCTTCTTGTTGAGCTCGGTTTGCTTCTCGCCGATGGCTTCCGCATCGCCGAAATACTTCACCTTGATACGGTTGAGCTCGGGCATGAGCTTCACCATCACGATGCTGTTCCACTGGCACCACAGCGACAGCGGCATAAGCGCGATCTTGATGATGACGGTGAACAGCAGGATCGCGATCCACCAGTTGCCCGTCAAATCGTAGCAAGGCTGCACGATATAGGAAAAAACGTGCGCAAGCGCTTCAAGCATGATTCGTCTTCTTTCATCCCGGCCCGCGCGGGTCCGGCCGCGCGGCGCGTCGATCGTCGGTTACGAAATGTCAGGCTTCTTTGCGCGCCGCGATACGGTTCGCGATCGCGTCGAAGACCGCTTTGGCCCCCTTGACGGCCGTCGAATCGATAAGCCAAGCCGCGCCGAGCGAGAGCGCGAAGGCGGCCGCGGTCAGGAGCACGTGCACGCCCATCGTCGAAAAGCCCTGGTCGAACATGAAGAACTTCTGAATGGCCAGAAGCACCATCATATGGCAGAGATAGATTCCGAACGAATGCTTCGCCACGAACGAAACGAACGAGAACTTCGGCATCTTCTCGCCCAGGTCCAGCAAGGCGAGGTAGAGCCCCACCGCCATCACGGTATAGAGGGGCGACGTCTCGTAGGCGTACTGGGCGAAGCCTGCATACTGCACCGCCACGTTCAGCACGAAGCAGACCAGGCCCGTCCGCTTCAGCGTCTTTCGCACCTTGGGGTCGGCCGCGAAACGCTCGACGAGCACGCCCAGGCAGAACGCGAATCCGAAGCCGCTGAACAGGTATCCCCACGAAAAGCCGATGCCCGCGTTGTCGAGCACGGTCAGAATCGTGTTGAACCCGATGCCGATGCCGATGAACAACTTGACTTCGAAATCGGACATGCCGTCGAAGGCGCGCGCCAGAAACGGCGCCACCAGCAGAAAGCCGAACAGCGTGAACACGAACCAATACTCGATGCTCGCGAAATCGCTCAACGACCCCCTGACGAAATACGACGCGGCCGCGCCCAGGCCCGGCCAATCGCCCCACAGGTCGTAAATCGTGCGAATGAGGAAATACACCAGAACGGGCACGAGGATGTTGCGCACCTTGCTGCGGTAGAACTTCTTGATCGCGGCGTCCCCCTCGCGCATGCGCAGATTGAATTTGCCCGACATCATGAAGAACAACGCGTTGCCCGAGAAGAACAACGTGCCGCAGGCGAGAAACCACAGGTACCCGATATCGGTGCCCGTATCGAGCACCACGCGGCAATGAACCGCCACGACGAAGAAGATGGCGACGGCCCGTACCAGGTCGTATCCGAAAATGCGCGCTTGCGCCATGCGTTGTCCTCCTTGTGGAAAGCCGTATGGGCAGTTGAACGCCCGCCTTCCTGCGAAAGCGAGGAAGGCGGGCGAAAGATGGGACGGCGTGCCGACGCCGCAAGCGTCGGACGCGAGAAAAACGTGCGGACGCCGTTTATTCCAGATTCGAGAGCAGGAGCTCTTCGAGAGAATCGGCGAGGCGCTTGTCGCATGCGGCGCGCTCTTTCTCGCCTTCGAGCCATCCCGCAAGCTGCTTCTTCGACGGGCCCGACTTGCGGCGAAACGCGTCTTTGACCTTGACGACAGGCCTCATGAACAGGCCTTTCACATACGCCTTGCGGCCCATGCGCGCAGCGACATAGCGCCACAGGTCCATGCGCGGCAACGCTTGCGCAGAACCGTCGAGGACACGGCGATACACCTGCGCGACGGGAGCGGAAAGCCCCGCCGCAGGATCGCCCGAGCCTTCGATATAGCGCTCGTAGATCGACTTCAATCGCTCGAACGCATGCTGCGCATCGGCGGGCGCCAAGGCGCGCATGTCCAGGAACAGGAAGTCGAGCGACCAGTCGGCGAGCTGGGCGGGACCGAGCTCGATCAGCCCTCGCTTCTCCCATGACGAGAACACGGCCTCGACGATGTCGAGATGCTTGTCCATGCGTCCCGCAAGGTCGTCGAACAGAACGCGCATCGCCGAGCCTTCGCGCACGACGCGATAGTCGTAGAGCTTGTCGGAGACGAAGGCCGTCTTGCGGGCGATCGGATAGATTTCGAAATGGAACGCCTGGTCTTCGCCGAGCGGGAGGCTTTCATTGTATTCGATGCCGTTATCGACGAGAAACGTCCTCGTGGTGGCCGTGCGCCATGCGAACGGGCGAGACTTCTCTTCCAGCAGGATTTTCCAATCGAAGCCGTCGTAGACCGCGTCGCGCGGACTCAGGCAATCGACCAGCCAGGGATAACCGTCGCAAGACGGAACGCAGTTGGCGCCGAACGTCACCACGTCGGCATCGCTTTCCTGAAACGCCCGCACGAGACGCTCGCATGCCTCGGGAACCAGTGCGTCGTCGGCATCGACGCACAGCACGTAATCGCCCGTCGCCTCGCGGATGCCGGCGTTTTTCGCTGACGAGACGCCGCCGTTGCTCTTGCTCACCATGCGGATGCGCGGATCGGCGGCCGCATGCAGCTCGACGATGCGCGACGAACGGTCGGTCGAACCGTCGTCGACGCAGATGACCTCGAGGTCCGCATACGTCTGGGCGCGCACCGAATCAAGGCAATACGACAGATACTTCTCGACGTTATAGACGGGAATGATGATAGAGAACTTCGCCACGGCCCGACCTATCGCCCTTTCGTCTTGCGCGCAAGACCCTTGACCAGCAGCGAAATGCCGCCTTCCTGCACATAGCAGCGCGCCTTGGAAAGCGCGCCCTTGCTCGCGCTCGCCGCGCGGCCCGCCTTGAACAGCTCGGGAGAATCGCAGATGATCTGGAAATCCTTCTTCTTCCACGGCTCGAACACGCCGAAATCGACGCGGCCGGCAGCCATGTCGGCTTTGAATTCCTCATGCATGCGCTGCAGGAACTCGTCGTTCAAAGGGCTTGCCAGGCGCTCGTAGTTCCACAGGTAGTTGTCGAGCTTCACCTTCTCCTTCACGCCCCACAGGCCTTGCTTTTCGGGATGGGCCTCGAGGAAGCGGTCCATTTCGGCATGCTCGTCGCAGATGCAGTACACCTTGGACGGCGAATTGACCGAAGAGGATTCGTTGTCCTGGCGGTAATGCAGCACCGGCTCGTTCAGG
Organism: uncultured Slackia sp.; assembly: GCF_959608125.1. Lineage (GTDB taxonomy): Bacteria > Actinomycetota > Coriobacteriia > Coriobacteriales > Eggerthellaceae > Slackia. The sequence goes on along the minus strand of NZ_CAUHPG010000026.1, from coordinate 19,404 downwards.
AACACGACGCGGTCGGCGCAGGCCCACACTTTGAAATTGAAGGCGGAGTCCTGAAACGACGCGCCCGGCGTCTCGAGAAAATCGATGCCGTGCTCGGACAGGAAATCGCGACGATAGACGGCCGACCAGATAGAAGGCTTGGCGAAAAAGATTTCCGGCTCCTTCGACGGATTCACAGGACGGCCCGCAGCCTTCTTCGGCACCACCTCGAACAGCTCGTTCTTCTCCTTGGGGACGGACCAGTAAAACCAGAAGTTCGCCTTCGCGACCTGTGCGTCATGCGCTTCGGCAGCGTTCACGAGCAACTCGAGCGCGTCGGGCTCGAAGAAGTCGTCGGATTCCAGGATGCCGATATAGCGGCCGCGCGCCTCGGCGAGCCCGCGGTTCATAGACGCTCCGTAGCCCGAATTAGGCTTGTCGACCATGCGCACGCGCGAATCGCGCGCCATGTATTCGCGAATGATATCGGGCGACGAATCGGTGGACCCGTCGTTCAGGCAGATGATTTCGATATCTTCGAGCGTCTGGGAGCATGCGGAATCGAGACATTCCCTCAAATAGCGCTCGACATTATAGATTGGAACCAGCAAGGAAACCACGGGTTCGGACATGGGCACATCCTCTCGGTGAATCGAAAAACGGATACAGGGTAGCATGCTCGGAGGCGCAGGGACTAGGCGACGATGCGATAGAGACGCATATCGCCCTCGCTGAGCACCGTTTCGAAACCGGGAGTCTCGTCGTCGATTTCGACGATGCCCTGCCACGCTTCTTTATGCACGCCGTGATACGGAAGGAAACGCCTGCTCTCGCCTGCGGGCCCGCACGGCTCGACATCGCCCTGGTCGAGCACGAGCACGTATTCGGCCCCGATATTATCGACAGCTTCGCGCACTTCCTCATTGAACGCGATTTCGTCGAGATGACCGCGAATCAGGAAGCTGTCCGTGCTCTCCCCCGATTCGAGGCCGTAACCCGTGAAATAGCGATAATAGATCCTTACACCGTCGAGACCGTATAAAAACACGCTGCCATCGTCGGGCTCGTTGATGAGCACCTGGTCTTCGGGAACGATCTCGCGTACCTGTTCGACGAATCGGCGCTCGTCGTCGCCCAAGAAGTTCAGGGGAACGTCGGCGTTCTGCGTCTCGACGCGCTCTCCCACCGTAGTGTATGCGGTCTCGATGCGATGCGACCCTGCGAAATCGAATGAAGGAAACGCGATGAGCGCCGCCAGAACCAATGGCGTCGCCGCCAGGACGCAGCGCCCGTAACGCAACGCGTTATCGCCCGGTGCCGTCAGACGCACGACGATCGCTTTCGCGCCGCGGGCGACCGTCGCCGCGCCCCATGCAGCTAGCGGAACGGCGAACAAAGCCGCCATCGCCGCCGTGCGCCACTGGTCCGTATACCAAAAGCCCGACAGCAGGTGCTTCAGGAATCCGTCGGTGGCCATATCGAAGAAATAGATAACGCAGGCGAACGCGTATGAAAATACGACCCAACGGCGAGAGCGGTCGACAAGCGCCGCGACGATGCCGACGGCAACAAGAAGGGCCAATAGGGGCTGAGCAGGCGTCTCGATGAACGAAAGCAAGCCGATATTGGCGATGGCCTGGACGGGGCCGGTCTTGGCGGGCCAATCGAAGCCGACCACGGCAGCCAAAAACGGCATCTTGTACATAACGCACCAAACACCCGCGATCGCGAGCGCGGCGCCCACCGCCAAGGCGACTTTGGCGACGGGGCGGGCGCGGTCGGAAATCTTGGCGCAATCTCCGATGCGCATCGCCAACACGACGCAATACGGCGCGAGGAACACGCCGAGGCTGAATACAGCGTTAGGCTGAGAAATCGCCAACGACACCAGGCCCAGGAAGAACACGCAAACGAATACGGCACGCTGCCATGCGGCCTCCTTGGGAGCGAAAACCTTGACGAACATCGCCGCTGCCGCAGGAATGAGCACATAGGAAAGAAGATTGGGATACAACGGGCCGAAAGTCAGAAACCCCCAGGGAAACGCCGCAAAGACCGTAGTTACGAACGCGCCGGCGTAAACGACTGCGCGCCTTCCCGAGAACAAGGTCCTCAGCAGCACGAACATGCCGGCAGGAAGCACCACCGCCGCAAGCACGGCATTGACCGCATTGATGGCCGCCGCGCAAGAAGCACTGGAAGCGCCCATCGCCATGGCGGCGATGCAATGCCAAGCCGAAGGATAGAACGCGGAATCGAAAGCGAACGGGTCGATAGCCCGGTCGACAGGCGCGGCATACGAACTCGTCGTGAACGACGAGTAATTGCCCGATTCGAAGAAAGCCTGAACGGAGCTGAGGTGATGCACGTTGTCCCATGACTGCAGAAACGATTCAGGCGAGGCGAGGTTGCCGACGAAGAGCATGCCCGTCGAAACGAAGCCGACAACGATATACGCCGCCAGAATCGACCAGTCGGCAGAAAGCCGACCGGAGAGAAACGACCCGCACGAATCGGTACGCGCAAAGCGCGGCGCGCGGTGCCGCGTCGCGAAAAAAGAAACGGCGCAGGCCACAAGGCCCGCCGCCGTCGCAGGCACGAACAAGCTGCTCCACGAAGCGAATACGCCCAACGAAGGATAGACGGTGGAGAGCACCGTATACAGCGGAATGCTCGCAAGCGGGGCGCAACAGAACGCGACGACCGATTCCATTCGCAACGCCTTGAGCGCGCAGAAGCCAGGCACGTACAAAAACACGGCAGCCGCCAGCATCGCGACGAAAAAACCAGTCCACATATTCGAAAAACCTACCTCTGGTCGATACCGCGGACCGCCTTGCGGCCCTCCCTTTCGCATCGGCGGCGGTCAAGGATGCAGGGCGGATGAATGAACACTAACCGTTCAAATATACACCATGCCTATCGCGCTTGTCCCCGCATGGGTGCTTCGCTATATTCATAACACGTGATACCATAGACAGTTACGTACTCAACCGAGAAGATGGACCAATGAAACTTCTTGTAATCATCCCCGCATACAACGAGCAGGACTGCATCGTCCAGACGGTCGCCGAGCTCAGGCAGGCCGCCCCCCAATACGATTACGTCGTCGTCAACGACGGATCGAAAGACGCGACCAAAAGCCTGTGCGTCGAACATGGCTTCAATATGATCGACCTTCCCGTCAATATCGGGCTGACGGGCGGCTTCCAGGCAGGCATGAAATACGCGCTGCGCAACGGCTACGACGCCGCCGTGCAGTTCGACGCCGACGGACAGCACGTCCCCGCCTACATCGAAAAGCTCGCCGACGAGATGGAGCGCACCGGCGCCGACATCGTAATCGGCTCGCGCTTCGTGACGGAAAAGAAGTCCGCGTCGATGCGCATGATCGGCTCGCGCTTGATTTCGGCTATGATCAAGTTGACCACCGGCGCCTCCATTTCCGACCCCACGTCGGGCATGCGCCTGTACAACCGCAAGATGATCGAGCGCTTCAGCGCGAAATCCGACTTCGGACCCGAGCCCGACTCCATCGCCTACCTCGCCCGAAAAGGCGCGGTCGTGCGCGAAGTCCAGGTGAGCATGCGCGAACGCCAGGCGGGCGAAAGCTACCTCACCTTCACCAGGTCGATCGAATACATGATGCGCACCTGCATTTCCATCCTGTTCGTCCAGTGGTTTAGGAGCTAGCCGTGAATATCACTTTGCGCGTATTCCTGGTCGTCAGCGCTGTCGCGGTCCTGTACTTCGTGGTGCGCAAGATCAGAAAATCGAAATTCGAAGCGTCGGATTCCATCTTCTGGCTTTTCTTCATCGCCCTGCTCGTCGTGCTGGCTGCTTTTCCTCAGGTCTCATACGGCCTGGCCGGCATCCTCGGCTTCGAATCGCCTTCCAACTTCGTGTTCTTGTGCGTGATCGCCATCCTGCTCATCCGCATCTTCTCGCTGACCGCGAAGGTCTCGCTCATGCGCGCGAAGCTCGATTCCCTCGTCCAGGAAGTGGCGCTCGACCGCAACGAGCGGGCGCGCCGCGACCAGGAGGCTATCGATTAGCATCCTGGCACGCGTCGGCAACGGCGCGGGCGGTGCATTCCCACGAATACAGGGCGCGCACGCGCTCGAAACTGAGGGCGCCTTGCTTTGCGAGGCGCCCTTTTTCATCGGCAGCCTTCTCGATCGCCGTGGCGATCGTAGCGGGACGCGCATCGGCGAGCACCGTTCCATACGCCTCGTCGGGAATCATCTCGGCCACGCCGCCGACATCGGTGATCAGCGCGGGCGTCGCGCACGCGGCCGCTTCGAGCAACGACGTCGAGAAACCTTCCGACCTGGTCGGAAGGCAGAAAAGGTCGGATTCGTCCATCAGCGCCGCCACATCGGACGCCGACAGCTTCCCGGCCACGACGACGTTAGAAAGCCCTGCCGTACGGATGCGCTCCTCGAGCGGGCCCGTACCCGCCATGACGAGCGTCGCGGGTACGCCTTTCGCTTCTATTATGCCCATCGCTTCGATCAAGGCATCCACGCCCTTTTCAGGGATGAAACGGCCGACGAACGACACGAGCAGCCTCTCGTCGGCTATATCGAACGACGCGCGAAACGACCGTCCCGACGAAGACGCACGGAACGCGTCCGCGTCGATCGCGTTGCTCAGCACGCCGCGGCCTTCGATGCCGAACGTCTTAAGCCAGTCGAGGCCTTTGCTCGAAACCGCATAGAAATCGGGGCGGTAGCGCTTGACGCGCGCCGTAATCGCATGTTCGTAAGCTATGACGGCCTTGTCGAGCAGCGCGCTGCCGAATGTCAGGTACGCCGACCCGTGCTCGCACACCACCGCACGCAGGCCCTGCCGCTTCGCGAGCTTCAGCCCGAGCAGCGAATGCAGATAGAAACGAGTGTTGACAAGCACGCCGTCATACGAGCGGGCGCATACGTCGTTCCAAAGACGGTTGAATTCGCCGTTCTTGCGGGGAACGGGCATGCGGCCCGCGATCAGCGGGAAGCACGGAAGGCGCACGACCTCGACGCCCGGCGCGACCGTCGTGGCGCCTGCGGGCGCCGCCGCATCGGTCGTCACGACCACGACCTCGTGCCCCTGTCGCGCAAGCTCGCGGGCCAGATTGTCGGTATATTTCTCCACTCCTCCGATATTGGGAAGGAACTGCGCCGAGAATATCGCGAAGCGCTTCACGTCGGCCATCAAGCAGCACCGCCCGCATGCCACACGGATCCGTCGCCGAAATCGAGGAACTCGGGCAGATGGGTACGGCGGTTTTCGGGATCGGGAATCGTGCGCCAGTCGCCATACATGTTCTCAAGATACAACTCGGGCTTCGCCGCGATCGGAAGGTCGTGGCCGCAAAACGACGCTGTCGAGGGAGGAACCATGTCTTGCACGCGACACGGCTTCATCGTAGGCCACGAAAGCAGCATGACTTCGTCGGACGCCGGTCCCTCGAAAACCCGTGACGCGTCGAAGCGACGCTCGATCGCCTGCCTATTCGTGAATACGCGCACCAGATAGTGCGCGATACGGCATCCGAATCGCTCGACGGCGCCCATGAATCCTTTGTGCGGAACCGTGATCGTCTTGGCATGATAGAGGTAAGAGGCCGATTGCCACGTTCGCGCCGTCTTCAGCTGGCGGGCGCGCTGGCCCGCATCGGCCGCCAGCACGTCGTACGGAAAGACATCGACGAAGATGCCCTGGTCGCATCCCGCCTCGATCGTCTCTTTCGTATGAAACGCCGTGCCTTCCTTGTATACCTTCGCGAACAGGCCCGCGAAGGTTTCGTTGTTATCGAAGGTCTGCAGCGAATAGCCCGCGGGCAGGCCGTCTTGCGCCAGCTCGATGAAGCGCTCGTAATCGCCGCGCATCATGCCGATGTCGATATCGTCGTCCCACGGGATGAACCCGCCGTGACGCATGGCGCCGAGCGCCGTTCCGGAATCCATGAACCATTCGATACCGCGCTCCTCGCAGAACGCGGCGATAACGAGCAGGATATCCAACTCGGTTTCTTGCAACTTCTTCAACGCTTCGGCGTCATTCATAACGGTCACTCCAAACATTTCTCAACGCGCGGCGGCGCCGAAAAAGCGCGCTGCGTTCATGTCGATATCGCCGCTCTCGCCGACGCGGCCCTCTGTCTTCGAAGCATTATAGAGGTAAGAGCGGCGCATACGGCTCGCCGAACCCTTTTCATGAAGAAGCCGCCCGATAACGAACGCGAACGAAAGTCACGCCTTGCTGTTGTTTTTGTTCCCATCCGCCATTTCGACGACATTCTCTCTATCATAAGTGGTTCATGACAAAAAACACCGTGCATGGCTTCATGCCCTTTTCAGGAGGCTTCGTGAAAAAACGCCTATCCTCGGACGAAATCAAATCGATCGAATTGAATATCCTCCTCGAGCTCGACCGCATCTGCGCCGAGCACGACCTGACCTATCTGCTCGCCTACGGCACCTGCCTCGGCGCGCTGCGCCACGAAAGCTTCATACCCTGGGACGACGATATCGACGTCTTCATGCCGCGCGACGACTACGAGAAACTCTATGACCTGTTCCAAGACGGAATCGAAAGCCCCTACAGGCTTTTGACGCATCGCGACGAAAGTTCGATCTATCAATTCTTCAAGCTGGTCGACCCCGCCACCGAATCGTACGAAACGTTCGTCGGCAAAAACCACCCCATCGGACTGTGGGTCGACATCTTCCCTCTCGAACAAGTCGACCTGTCTTCGAAAAAGGAGCTCGATGCGCTCATGCGCAAGCACGAGCGCATCGGCCTGAAACGAAGCTTCGCCGTGGCCGATTCATCCGTCGGGTCGACACCTGCTATCAAACTGGTGAAAAAGATAGCCTGCCCGATCGCGAGAGCGCTTTTCGACGTATCGCATCTCAATCGGCTTCTCGAAAAAGACGCGATCGACATGCCCGCGATCACCGGAGTCGATGCCTCGACATCGCGCGAGGAGGGATACGTCTGCGATTTGCTCGGAGACGCGAACATCATCGAGGCTTCCCTGCTCTTCCCTCCTCGAAGGGCGCCTTTCGAAGGCCGTATGCTGCCTATCCCGAACCGCGCGGAAGAATATCTCGCGCTCAACTACGGAGACTGGAAGGCATTGCCGCCCGAAAGCGAACGCCACGTGCATTTCCCCGAAGCATACGCGATCGACGGGAAGTAAGCGATGGCCGAAATGCAAAAAGACAAACCTCGGGAGCTCTCCCTCAAAGCGAATGTCCTGTGGAACTCCATCGGTTCGATGTTCTATCTGGGATGCCAGTGGCTCATCACGGTCCTCGTCGTACGCCTCTCGTCCGGATTCGATGCGGCGGGCCTGCTTTCGCTAGCAATGTCGGTCGTCGGCATCTTCGGCACATTCGCCAATTACAAAATGGGAACCTACCAGATCTCGGACATTCACCGCGAGAACACGCTGGCCGAGTACCTGGCGTTCCGATGCCTCACGCTCGGCCTGTCGTTCGCGGCCTGCATCGCCTACGCCTTGATCACTTGCCCGCCCCACGCCATCATAACGGTGGCCTTGTTCTTCATCTATAAAGGCGTCGGCCTGCTTATCGACGTCCTGCACGGCACCGACCAGCAGCACCGCCGCATGGACTACATCGGCAAGTCGTTCATGCTGCAAGGCGTCGCGTCGATCGCGGCCTTCGCCGTCGTCTTCTACCCGACGCAGGACCTCAACCTCGCCATCGTCGCCATGACTATGGCCGTCGCCCTGGTCTTTCTGCTCTTCGACATGCGCAAGACCCGGCAATTCGAACCCATCGCCTTGCACCTCACCCGCAAAAAGGCCCTTTTCTTCCTGAAGACCTCGCTTCCCGCCGTCATCGCGGCCGTCGCGGCAAGTGCGATCTTCACGATTCCCAAGCAGTATCTTTCCATGGTCGGCGGCGATGCGGCACTCGGCATCTATTCGTCGGTCGCAGCGCCCGCGCTGATCGTGCAAATGGGCGCGACGTATCTGTACGGACCGCTGCTCGACATCTTCCCCAAACACTTCTTCGACGGGAAGATGAGCGATTTCGTCAAGCTGTTGCTTCGTACCGTGCTGTCCATCATCGCCGTGACCGTCGTGTGTTGGGTCGTGTTGCTGTTCATCGGAGAGCCTGTACTCGTGCTGCTATTCGGCCAAAGCATCGCCGAGCACGTCTATCTGCTCTACCCCGTGCTCATCGCCACGTCGGCGACGGCATTCCTATGGTTTTTCGGCGACCTGCTTATCGCGCTGCGCGATTTCAAGGCCAACTTCATCGGCAACGTGGTGGCGCTTATCGCCGTTATTCCCCTGAGCGTGGCGTGCGTGAATATCTGGGACATGAACGGCGTCAGCTTCGCGGGTATCGGCGCATGCGTCGCCGGCGTCGCGTATCTGACCTTCGCCCTTGTGTCCGCCACCCGCAAACAATCCGCCCGCGAAAAGAAGCAGGAGGCACCCCGTGAGCAATAACCCCGTTCGCATCCTGCATGTCATCGGCGCGATGAATCGTGCAGGCGCCGAAAGCATGCTCATGAACCTCTACCGAGCCTGCGACGTCGACCGTATCCAATTCGACTTCCTCGTCAACGACGAAGGCGATTACGACGACGAGATCATCGCACGCGGAGGACGCATCTATCGTATTCCACGCTATACGATCGCGAACCGCCATGCATACCGCAAGGCGTGCGTCGAGTTCTTCGATGATCACGACGAGTTTCCGATCGTGCACGGCCATATCGGCCTGCCCGCCGCCATCTATCTCAAAGAGGCGCGCAAAAGGGGCATATACGCGGTCGCGCATTCCCACGCACAGAACTATCCGCTCTCGCTCGCCGAGGCGGTCTTTCGCATCGAATCGCGCCCGGTGCGGCGCAATGCCGATTACTTCATGGCATGCTCCCGCCAGGCGGGCATCGACCGCTTCGGAAAAGACGTCGTGGAAGACGAGGCGCGTTTCCATGTGCTCAACAACGGCATCGACCTGGCCGCCTATCGCTTCGACGAAGAAGCGCGCCGCGCATTGCGCCATGATATGGGCATCGACGAATCGGTTCCCGTATTCGGCCACGTCGGCCGATTCGACCCCGTGAAGAACCACCGTTTCCTACTCGAAACCTTCGCCTGCATCCTGCGTCGCGAACCGGCCGCGAAGCTCGTCTTGGCGGGCAAGCCCGACGACGGGGCCGTGCGCGCCTATGCGCGCGAGCTCGGAATCGAAGACGACGTCGTGTTCCTCGGCGTGCGCGACGACGTGGCCCGCGTGCTATGCGCCTTCGACGTGTTCGTGTTCACGTCGTTCAAAGAAGGACTCGGCATGGCCGTCGTCGAAGCCCAGGCGTCGGGCCTTCCCTGCGTCGTGTCGACGGGCGTTCCGGCCATCGCCCGCGTAAGCGACGCGGCCTCCTTCCTCGACCTCGACCAGGGCGCCGAGATATGGGCCGATACAGCGCTTGCGAAACTCGACGAGCGACCCGTCTGCCGCGACGCGTTCGTCGAAGGCGTCAGGGAAGCGGGATTCGATATCGAAACGACGGCCGCTTGGCTGCAGGATTTCTACCTCGACCGAGCCGCGCATTCCCGCTGACGCGCCGCGGCATCGCAGATTGGCGGACATCGCCTCCGAAACAAACGAAGGGCCTCGTCCCATCACGAGGCCCTTCGCATCTCTTGATCACCAGCAGCCCTTGATCAGGACGGTCTGCTGATACAGCTCGGATTTATTGGCGTTGTTGAAGCACGCCGAAATGCAATTCTGCGGATAGATCTGATGCCACATCCTGTTCTCGTACGGAGTGTCGCCCCAGAAGAATCCGATATGGCAGTCGATCGCGCCGTTGGTCTTGAAGAAGATGATATCGCCCTTATCGGCCTTGCCGCTGGCGAGCATGCTCGCCACGCTGTCGAAGGTATACATCTCGGCACCGTGTTCGACGGCATAGCCGTACCACCGCCACGCATTGACGTAGCCGCCGCGGCCGGGGCCCGTCGGCCAAGGCGAGTAACTCTGAGTCCAGCCGATGGCGTCGAGGTCGCCCGCACCGCCGGCCGTCGCATAGGCGTGCGCGACGAAGCCGGTGCAATTCATTCCCACGAAGCCGTCCCAACGCGGGGCGCCGTTGGGATACATGCATGTGTCGGGGCTCAAACCGCCCGAATACGCCGTTCCCCAGTAATACCAATCGTTCTCATGCGACCACAGCCACTCCACGAGCCTCGTGCGAGACACGCCGAGCACCGACCCGGTATTTTCGACCCAGCGGCCGCTCATGTCGAATTTGTAGGCGGAGCCGTCCGTGTAAACCCAGCCTGTGGCCATGGCGCCCCAGCTGCGCAGCCAATACCATCCGTCATCCAGCTGCAGCCAGCCCGTAGCCATGACGCCGCTGGCAGGATCCATCCAATACCATGAGCCGCCGATATATTGCCACCCCGTGGCCATGGTGCCGTCGTCGCGGCAGTAATACCACGAACCCGCCTCGTCGATCCAGCCCGTCTGCATGAAACCCGCGCCGTCGAACTTGTACCAGGAACCGTTCGCTTCATGCCAACCCGTGGCCATGGCCGCCGTTTCCTCGTCGAAATAGAACGAGTAGCCGCCGATGTTCTGCCAGCCCGTCTTCACGGCGCCGTCGGAACCGAGCCAGTACCACACGCCGTCGCGCAGCATCCATTCCGTATCCATGACGCCGCGGGCATCGAAGCAATACGTCTTGCCGCCGTCTTCGAACCAGCCCGTGACCAAAACGCCGTCTTCTCCCGCGTAATACGTCCTGCCGTCGACGCTCTGCCAGCCCGCCGCGTCGAAGCGCACGGCGCCCGTGTCGTCGGCGAAGCGCAGCACGCCGTCCACCACGACCGACCCCTTGGCCAAAGCGCCCGAACCGTCGAACCAGTACAGCTTGCCGTCCTGCTCCACGAAACCCGTGGCCATGGCGCCCGTTTCCGAATCGAGCCAATACGTGTTGCCGCCGGCGTTCAGCCAGCCGCGTTCAAGCGCGCCGGAACCGTCGGCATAATACCAGCGGCCCTCGAAGAAGCACCATCCGTCGATCGCCACGGCGCCGCCCGCAGGCGCGCAGAAGCGAAAGCCGTTCACCTCGAACAGGCCCGTGGCGAGAAGGCCGCCCTGTTCGGGGTCGAGCCAGTACCACGTGCCATCGATGAAGGCCCAACCGTACTGCAGGGCCCCGGTGGCGTCGGTCAGGTACCAGCCGCCGTCCGCGAACACCCAGCCCGTGGCCATGACGCCGTCGGCGCCCAGACGGAAGCGCACGCCGCCCTCGTCGAGCCACGCGTCATGGGCCATCGCGCCCGTCGCCCGGTCGAACCAATACCAGTCGCCGCCTGCATACACCCATCCGGTGCGCAATACGCCCGAGGCGTCGGCGTAGTACCACATTCCGTCATACAGTCCCCAGCCGTCCATGATGATGACGCCCGAGGCGTCGGCGGCGTAGCGATGGCCGTAGGCCTCGAAAGCGCCCGTCGCCATGGCTCCGCCCGCCTGGGGCTCGAGCCAAAACCAATACCCGTCGAGAAACAGCCATCCGGTCGCCGGAGCGCCTCCCTGCTCGCCCGCCCAATACCAGCGGCCGTCGACCAGGTTCCATCCCTTCTGCAAGACGACGGGCGCGGGGGTTTCGGCGGCATCCCCCTTCGCCACGCTCTCGACCTCAGGGGATCCCTCGACGGAAGCCGCGTGCTCGACGGCCCGGTCGGGCGCCGGCGCAAGCGGCGCCGCGTCATCGGCGTATGCGCCGCCCGCGCCGAAGCACGTCGCCGCCAGCGCGATCGCGAGAATCGCAGGACGGCCTTTCATCTTCGCCTTCTCCATGATCCCTCCTCATGCGATGCGACCCGAAGCGCGTGTCATGCGAAAACGCCCTTCGGTGCCTCGATTCGACGTCGCCTGCGTCCCACCCCTAAGACATTCGAAAATCAGGCGAAATACTCATCCATCATAGCAGCTAGATCGTATCCGTAGCCCCGAGCGGCGGCCCAGCCTCCGCCATAGGGGTTATCGGGTATGCCGAGCCATTCGACATACGGAGCCGTATTCCTCTTAACGTAGGAGAAGCGCCCGTCGACGCACGGGCGGCTCAAAGCCGCATCGGAACCGTATGCCTTCAGATGCTGTGCCTGGGCAAGCAGCCCTTGCGCGACGTTCGCGAAGCTCTCCCCCGCAACGCCGCCGCCCGTCGCGCCGAGGCCGCCGAAATTGAATTGCCCGATCGCCACGTCGCCGCCGAAACGCAACCAGCCGGTCTCCTTCATAGCCTGGCAGAACAAAACCTCGGGACGAACGCCTTCCGCGACGGCTTGGTTATAGATGGTTTCGCAGAAATCATGCAGCGTCGCCGCCCCGCCGCGGGAAAGCTCATCCGCAGGATAGGCGGCCCCCGACCGTCCGTACGCGCGCACCATGGCGTCGACCGCCGCCGACTTAGAAGCGGACGGCGCGCCCATCACCGGCTCGAGACGCCCGATGGCGTCGGCATCGTAGCGCCCCGACGAATCGAAGAAGCACGGAACGCCATCGACAAGCACCCAGCCCGTAACCATGGCGCCCGAGGACGCAAGATAGTATCGGTCGCCGCCGACCTCGAGCCATCCCGTCTGCATGACGCCGCCGTCCGCCAGGTAATACCACGAGCCGCCCGCAAACAACCAACCCGTCTGCAACGAGCCGTCGCCATTGAGGTAGACCCAGTCATTTCCCTGCATGCGCCAGCCCGACGACCCTTGCACAAGACGGCCCGAATCGTCCGCAAACCACAACGTGCCGGCGAAGTCGCGGAAAATGCCCGACGCCATGGCGCCGCTGCCGTCGAACCAATACCACGAACCCGCGATGCTGCGCCAGTCGATCGCCATGGCTCCCGATTCGTCCAGCCAGAACCATGCATCGCCGAGATGCAGCCAGCCGGTGCGCATGGCTCCCGAAGAATCGGAGTAATACCAAACGCCGTCGAGACAATACCAGCCCGTATCCATGGCGCAGGTGACGGGATCGAAGTGGTACCACGTCCCGCCCAAGTTCCGCCAGCCCGTAACGGCCCTGCCCTGCCCATCGAACCAGTACCATGCGCCATCGATCTGCGCCCAATTCGAAAGGACGGTACGACCCGAAGCGTCGGCGTAATGCCACGCTCCGGCGTCATCGAGGACCCAGCCCGTGAGCATGGCTCCCGAGGCTGCGAAGCAATAGCGGTCCGAGCCGATCGCGACGCAACCCGTGGCCATGACGCCGAGTTTGTCGAACCAATACCACGAACCGTCGAGGAAGCGCCAACCGGTCGCCGCGTACGGCTCGTAGTAATGCCAGGTCCCGTCCTCGCACTGCCAGCCCGAAAGCAGGACGCCCGAGCCGTCGGCGGCATAACGCGCGCCGTCGACGGTGAACCAGCCCGTATCCATCGCGCCCGAATAGGCCAAATGATAAATCGCGCCGCCCTGCTCGAGCCACGAGGCACGATGCATGGCGCAGGTCGAAGGGTCGAAGTAATACCAGGAGCCGCCGATGAAGCGCCAGCCCGACACCGCATAGCCGCCGCCTTCCAGCCAATACCACGAGCCGTTCGCATACAGCCATCCGTCGGCCGCGGGCAAACCGTCGATGAGGTAGCGAAGCGACCCGCCCTCCGACGTCCACGAGACGTTCGTACGCAGTCCGTACGATTCGGCGATTCCGCGCGCGTCGGCGCGACCCATGCGTTCGAGCATGCGATCGTCGGCGAGCATCGCGGCGTCATCTTCGTTCGTGATGAAGGCGTGCTCGACGATCACACCGGGAATGCCGGCCCTGCGCGCATGGCGGATGACACCGTAATAATCGGCCGTCGATCCGTTCTCATACGACGATTCCGCCCAATCGCGAACCTTCGGACCGCGGTCGGCCAGGCCGAGCGTAGACAGTTCGTCGAGAATCGCGCGCGCGAGCTCGGCGCCCTTTTCGTGCGTCTGCTCGTATTTCCAACTGCTGGCGTTTGGGTACCACACTTCGGCACCATGGGCGGAAGCCGCGGCGGAATTGATATGGATGCTCACGAATACGCTCGCGCCTGCAGCGACAGCCCGATCGACGCGTTCGGTCAGCGAATTGAGCGTCTCGTTTCGACCGCGGGTCATAATAACCTCGACGCCCGCATACGTCTCGAGCTCAGCCTTGCAGTATTGCGCTATTTTCCAGTTAAGTTCGGATTCCTCGAGGCCGTTCGCAACGGCGCCGGGATCGCTTCCTCCGTGCCCTGGATCGAGCGCGATCACGATCGACCCCTGTTCCGCCGACGCGCGATTCAAAAGACGCACGACGGATCCTTCGGGCGCATCGGACTCGAAAACGCGCAAAACGGGCAGCGGCGAGGCATCGAGAGAAGATGCGCTCTCGAGTACGCCTTCATCGGAAAGGGTGTAGACGGAGACGGCCTCATGCGAAGCGTCCCGCCCCAGCATCCGGGCGCCTTCGACCGAGAACGAGCACGGACGGCCGCCGTCGGATGCGACGTCGACGACCGATTCGACGCTTTCGCCCGCAAGCGTATACGCCACGCGTTCGAGCACGTAGGTCCCGGGCTCGTCGACGAAGAAATCGAAAACCGCCCCGGCGCCATCGCATGCCGAGGCGCCATAGGAAAACGACGCGCCGTCCTCGATTCTTACGAACGATGCGCGCGCCGCCGCGATACGCGCCGCATCGTCCGCGAGGACGACCGCGACGACCTGGGCGTCGCCTGCGGCGAGCGTCGCCGTATCGGTATAGACGAATTCGATCGAATCCGCGCCCTGCACGCTTTCGGCCGCAGAAGCGCTCGCGAACGCAATGCTCGCGGCGAACAGACACGCAGACAACGCGACGATCGATGGAAGAAGAACAGACCTGAAACGCGCCATGGGACCTCCCGGAAACGCGAGCCGACACCGTCTGCGCCATTGTATCCCATGGCGGGGCCTCCAGGCCGCGCGGCGCAGCCCTCCTTAGCCCAGGTAACGCCTGGCCATGTCTTTGCCGAAGTCGTTGATGCGGTAGTAAATGACCAGCTCGCCCCGCTCATCAAGATCGCAGCGCGCTTCGTCGAGGATTCCGTTTTCTTTCGCGGTGGCCAGAGCCTCTTCGACATCGCGGCTCGTCAGCATCTTATAGCCGCCGTAATCGGGCTCCAAAGCGGCCACCACGCCTGCGGCGCAATCCTCGCCGCCGGCGACGAAGTGCTCGATGATCGCGTAATGCAGGGGAATCAAATCGTTGCCCATGCGCCTAGCCTTTCTTCTTGTTCGAACGGAGCAGGTCGGCAGGATCGACCGCGATGCAGAAGATGCCCGCCACCATGATCAGAGCGCCGATCCACTGCACGGCCGACAGCGGCGGATAGTCGGCCGCCATGCCGCCGATATTGCACAATCCCATGAGAACCCAGATGAAGAACGGACCCCAGAAGGCGTACATGCCGTTGCATGCCATGCCGAGCGCCGTGCCGCACATCGAGTTGCCCTTGTACCAGAAGGAAAACGCAGGCATGGCGAAAAAGCCCGATACGAGGAAGAAGAGCATCGCAGGGCTCGTCACAGCCGCGCCGAGAACGGCGAGCAGCGTATCAAGACCGCCGCCGATGGCCATGAGCAGCGGAAACACCACGAACAGCTCCAGCAGGCCCGCTGTGACCTGGCGGATAGCGATGCCGATGCGGTAGTCGATCAAGATGGTGCCGAAACCCGCCACGCAGCCCTCGAAACCCCATCCGAACGCCGCGAGAAAGGCGAACAGGCAACCC
Organism: uncultured Slackia sp.; assembly: GCF_959608125.1. Classification (GTDB taxonomy): domain Bacteria; phylum Actinomycetota; class Coriobacteriia; order Coriobacteriales; family Eggerthellaceae; genus Slackia. The sequence continues at coordinate 3,642 of NZ_CAUHPG010000026.1, read as the reverse complement.
ATGAATGCGCCGGGGCCCATAGCGGCGAAGCTTGTTCCGCCGATCAGCGCGGCGGCGAACAGGCATATGGCGATACCTGCGACCTTATGGGCGCCGAGGCTCTGCTTGAAGAAGATGCGGCCCAAAACCGCTCCGATAGCGCAGTTGAGCGCGGCGATCGGCACGATGACGCCCGGATTGCCCGCAGCGGCGGCCGAATTGAGCGCGATGACGTAGGCGATGGTGGCGAAGGGACCGCCGATCGCCGCGCACAGCATCATGATGCGGCCCGGCTTCGTCTTAACCGTCTTCCACAAGTCGCCGACCTGGCGGTTCTTGGCGCATACCGCCACCGACCACACGCCGCTGATAAGGTCGTTGAGGCCCGCGGCCAGCGCCGCCAGGGCGAAGGCGACGACGAAGGCGCCCAGCGCAGCCTGCCCCTCTCCCCATTCGAGGCCCGCGAACCACGACCCCCAAACGCCTTGAGTCTGAGCCAGCGTGAGAAACCCCGTATACAAACCGTAGCAGATGCCCGAGGCCACGGCGAATGCCAGGCCCCTCACGAAGTACTTTCTCCTGCGCTGTTCACGCAGTTCGGCAACACGCTGTTCCACGATCAACCCGCTTTCTTCCTATCGAATCGTCTTTCGAATGCGCGCCCGGACGCTATGCGTCCTGCTCAGCGCCGTTCTCGTACCAAGAGATGACCTTGTCGAGATAATTCACGGCGTATCGGTAATAAATGTAGAGCCACTCGCCCACATGCTCGCCCTGGGCCTCTTTGAACAGCGACCAGACGTACCAGCACCAGCCCGCCATGGCGACGTATCCGAAGTTGTGACGAAGTTCTTCGAAAGAAGGCGTGCGGCCGAAATAGAACGACAGGGCCTCTTCAGCCCGTTCGTAGTCCAGCTCGCTGCACACCACGAACGTTCCGAAGTCGCTCGCGTAATCGGACATGCCCGAATACTCCCAGTCGATCAGATACATCTTGTCGCTCTCGTCGATCAAGAAGTTCAATGAGAAGAAATCGTTATGCGTCAAACAACGCCTGGCGCCGTCGGATTCAAGGTGCTTTTTCAGACGATCGGCCTTCGCGGCCATCTCCTGGAAGCCTTCTATGTCGATACGGCCCTTGGCTTCCTCGTAAAGTGCGGCATATTTTTTCGATTCATCGTAGAAATCGAAGGCGCGGCGCGTTTGCATCGGCGACTCGTGCAGGGCGCGAGCCATCTCCATCGCACGCCTTACCTGGTCGGAGTTAGATGGGTCGAGCTGACGCGATCCGGGAATGAACCGCGATATTTTCCAGCCCTGCGACGGATCTTCGAAGATGTACGTATCGTCGAGGCCGAGGTCTTTGGCCAACGACTGCGCCACCAACTCCGCCTCGCGGTCGATGATGAGTTCCGTTCCCGCGCCAGGATGACGATAGACGTATTCGTCATCGCCCACCGCGAAATGGCACGACAGGTTGGTCAATCCCTGCTTCAGGGGATAGACGTCATGGATGCTGTCGACATCGCAGCCCAGCACGGCGACGATGTTGTCGAAGACCTCGGAATCCACATTGCGCAGGAAGTACGGGTCGAAATCGCGCAGCTCATCGAGCGAATCGAATTCATGGACGATGTCGTCACCGTACGGACGGGCCACCATGTCGAACTCTTTGATATGGTCGGCGTAAATCTCCTCCCACAGCTTGTCGGCCGTTGCGGGGAGGTCGTATTCGCGTTCGAGGATATCGACGAACGTGCGCGAGAAGGCGCGATCGAAATAGACATGGCCCAGCATGACGAGCGAATCCCTGCCACCCACCGTAACGGATTCGATGCGTCCGCCGACGCCCTGCTTGATGCACCATTCCTTCGTCTCGCCCTCCACGAACGTAGCCGCGTAGAACGCCTTGTACACATATTTTTCGAAAGGATTGACCGTGAAGTAATCGTCGGACGAACAGATATAGGTATTGCCCAACTGCTCGCGCACGACCATGAGCGAAGAGTTGTTGTTTCGGGAAGCATACTCGTCATTGACCGCTATTTTGACGCCGAACTCGCGCTCCAGATAAAAGAAATGGGCCTTTTTATAGCCTACCACCACGGTGATGTCGGTGATTCCCGCCTCCTGCAGCTGACGGATCTGGCGCTCGATCAAGACCTCTCCGCGCACCACGAGCAGGCCCTTGGGCTTCTCGTAGGAAATGGGCGCGAAGCGCGAAGAGAGGCCCGCAGCCATAATCACGGCATTATCGACCCTGTATCGGTCGAGACACGCGCGACCCGATTCCGTAGACTCGTAGCCTTCCACCATTCCTCGTTCGGAAAGCGATTTCAGCGCCCTGTTGGCGCTGCCCAAAGAAACCCCCGCCGCCTCGGCAAGGGAACGCTGATTGCCGCAAGGCGAAAGGACGATGGCTCGAAGAACCTTGAATTCGTTTTCTGTCAGCACGCGCATCCTCCCTTATGTGTCGTGCATCCTGGCGTTCACGAAGGCCGCCAGCCTATGTTCCATTTTTATCAATGGTATCAATATTTTGAACATACGTAAATATGACAAGAATTTTGCATACATGACGATTCCGGTCAAAGGACAAAGAACGCGGGCGCCCGGCCGACGGCTGCGTTCTCTCGAAGCTCTTTCGATGAAGAATGCAGCGCCGGCGGCGCGTGGGGTATAATTTCGGTTCGTTTGTATTCCGACGAACTATAAGAAAGTCACAGGTACGCCATGTCCAACGCGATAAACAAGGCAACCTTGAAGCGCAACTGGTTCACCATCTCATCGCTCGTCTCTAAAGACTTCAAGCTCAAATACCGCCGCAGCGCCCTCGGCGTCGTCTGGTCGGTGCTGAACCCCTTGCTCATGATGATCGTCCTGAGCGCCGTGTTCAGCACGTTCTTCCGCTTCGACATTCCCAACTACCCCCTCTACATCATTCTGGGCAACACCCTGTTCGCCCTGATGTCGGAGTCCACGACAGGCGCCATGTGGTCGATCCTCGACTCATCGTCGCTCATCAAAAAGGTACGCATCGAGAAGCTGATATTCCCGATCGAAAAGGTGCTCTTCCAGCTTGTCAACTTCTGCATCTCGCTGATCGCGGTGGCGATCGTCATGATCTATTTCAAGGTGGCGCCGAGCCTGAGCCTGCTCATGCTGCCCGTGCTGCTGCTGTTCGTCGTGCTGTTCTCGGCGGGCCTCGGCCTGGCGCTTTCGGCCCTTGCCGTATTCTTCCGCGACGTGTGCCACCTCTGGAGCGTCGTGATCACCGCCTGGACCTATGCCACCCCGCTTTTCTACCCCGTCGTGGTGCTTCCCGACTGGATGATGCCCATCATGGAGCTTAACCCCATGTATCACTACGTCTCGTACTTCCGCCAGCTTCTGCTCGACGGCACCGTTCCCGGCCTCCAGGAGAATCTGATCTGCCTCGGCATGGCCGTGGTCACCTTCGCCGTCGGCCTGCTCATCTTCAAGAAGAGCGAGAAGAAGTTCATCCTCTACGTTTAGGAGAAGCCATGCCCGAAGTTGTCAACACCACCCCGCTTTCCGGCTTCTCCGCCCTTCCCGACGAGCCCGAGCGCGAGACCGCCATCGCGGTCGAGGACGTGTCCATGATCTTCAACATGGCCAACGAGCAGCTCAACAGCCTCAAGG
>NZ_CAUHPG010000025.1 GCF_959608125.1 uncultured Slackia sp. | reverse complement strand
TCGCGCTCGCGCGGGGCGCTTCGCGCCAGGGAGGGGGTCCTTCGGGACCCCCTCCCTTTTTGTTGCACATAGAGTGCATGATCGGGCGAAGCATTGATGCTGCACGCTTTCGGTTCGCCGCCTGAATCCGAAGGCTTCGAAGCGTTGCTTTCGTTCAACGTTGTCTCTTGACCGAAGGGTGTCTGTTAAGAGGCCGCTCTTGTTCATAGCCGCCGTCGTCTTCCTAAAGACGATGAGCGCATCGCCTCGTTCTTTCGATGGCTCGTTTTAACGCGCGCATGTCGGGGCGACCCTTTCTTCCCGTATGCGCAGGGCGATTTCGTCCGCTGGTATGAACAGGGGCGATTCGGTTGGAGGGCGTGGTTTCTCCCTTTGAATTTGAAATATCCGTGCAATCGACCGTTTATCGGCTGCATCGGGCTGTTTTTCTGAAACCACTCCATCAAAGTGGAGTAAAATAGCGGAGCAACGTAATGAAAGTGGGTGGGATATGAGCAATCTGCGTACGCCTGAGGTGGAGAACCTGCTTGAGGTCTTGTCGGCCATGAACGACAAAGACGAGCTCTACGCATTGTTCGAAGACCTGTTCACCATTCGTGAGATCAAGGAGACCTCCCAGCGTCTCTCCGTTGCCCGTCTACTGGATGCGGGAAATCCCTACACGGCCATCGCCGAGGCAACCGGTGCGTCTGCGACCACGATCGCGCGCGTGTCGAAAGCGCTCAACTATGGCAGCGGGGGATACCGTCATGCTCTCGACGTGCTTGCTTCCCACGAATGATGCAGGAATATACGTGCAACGAAAGGCCCGATTCAGGGCCTTTTCTTTTGTTGTCGTCGTTTTGGGCATGCGGTCTTTCGATTGCGATGCGCTTCGGTTGGAAGGCCCCTTCGTTTTGCGCGGGATGACGAATTCGGGTACTCTGGAAAACGTGCGCAATATCCTGGCGAGCATCTGTTCGTCCGGTCGATTGCTGAAATGACGATGCGCCGCTGTGGCCGCATGGCGCAGGCGCTCTAACGAAAGGGAACACATGGCTAAGCAGCTCCCCTCCATCGATCGCTGGCTCGAGGAAGCGAAGCTCGACGAGCGGGCGGGTAATGTCGGAATGTATCTGACCCACAACGGCGTGGTCCGCATCACGCCGAAGCAGCAGGTTCGCGCCGCAACGTCTGAAGAAGCGGCCGAGGCTGCCAAGCTCGGAGCCGTGGAGGCCGTCGAGTTCTCTTATGACGCCGAAGGTCTTGCCAAAGCCGTGGAAGACGCGAAAACCTGGCCCGGCGTCTATTACGTGCGCGTCTGGCTCAACGAAGGCAGGCTCTCCGTCGGCGACTCTCTCATGTACGTGCTGATCGGCGCCGATATTCGCCCGAATGCGGTCGATGCGTTGCAGAAGCTCGTGGGCCATATCAAGAATGATCTGGTCGTCGAGCGCGAGATATACGCAGAACAGTAAGAAACAGGCCTGTTTCGTGCTCTTTGCGTCGCTCTATCGTTTCGGGCGATGGCGTATCGCGAAGTCGGTTTTCATACAAAGGGGAGGGGAACAGATGGGTGCGCTCCATAGGCCAAGTCCGGCGGTCTCGTTCGTCGGCCGCCATAATTCGGGCAAGACGACGTTGCTTGTCAAAATCATTGCCGAGCTCGTTTCGCGCGGGCTCGATATTGGAACGGTCAAGCATCATGGCCATTGCGATTTCGATATCGATTATCCGGGAAAGGACTCGTTTCGTCATCGCGAGGCCGGTTCGTGCGACACGGTGATCGTGTCTCCCGTTCGTATGGCGCGAGTAACCGAGCTCCAGAAAGAGCCGAGCTGCGACGAAGTGGTCGCATCGATGCCCGATCACGATCTTGTGATCGTCGAAGGCTACCGTCAAAGCGGCCTTCCCGTCATCGAGGTCATCCGCAGGGCGAACGAACGAGATCTTGCTGCGGCCGAGGAATTCTGCGCTGTCGGCAGCGTGCGCGGCGCCGTGCCGTGTGCCGTGGTGACCGATATGGACGAAGTGGCCGCTTCTGCGCTTGAGCGCGGGATGAGGGCATTCGGCCTCGAGGATGTCGAAGGCATCGCCGATTATCTGGTCGATCGCTTCGCGCGGCCTGCGGTGACGGTCGCAATCCAGGCGGGAGGGGAGTCGCGCCGCATGGGGCAGAGCAAGGCCACGGTTCCATTTTTGGGCAAACCCCTGATCGAACGCATCGTGACGCGGGTGGCTCCTGCGGCAGACGAGCTGATCGTCACCACCAATGAACCCGAGCGCCTCGGTTTTCTTGAAGACCTCGACCTGAAGCGCCCTCTTCGTTTGGTCACCGACCGCTATGCGGAACGCGGCGCTTTGCGGGGGATGGCCACGGCGTTCGAAGCCGCGAACAACCCGCTGGTCGCCATCGTGGCATGCGATATGGTATTCGCGTCGGCGCCGTTGATCGCCGAAGAGGCTCATATCCTGCATGAGGGCCGCTATGACGCCATTGTGCCTGCGAATAAGTTCGGCTACGAGCCGTTTCACGCGGTATACCGCAAGGACGCGTGTCTTCCCGCGGTTCATGCCGCTATCGAACGCGGCATGGCACGCGCCCGAGATTTCTTCGATGACGTGAATCTGGGCATTCTCCATCGCGATGAATTGCATAGGGCTGTTCCCGAGGGCGGATGCTTCATCAACGTGAACACGCCGGACGAGCTCGCTCGCATCGAGCGCTCTATCGAAGAGGACGGGGATAGGTGATTCTATGCCGTCGGTGATGGATATGGTTGAAATCATGGAGCGCCTTGAGAGCAAGGCCCTCCATGTCGATCCGCCGCATTGCGCGCGGGTACGCAATAGAAATGCGTCGTGTTCCCGTTGCGTGGACGCATGTCCTTCAGGCGCTATTTCGTTGCAGGGGAATGCGCTCAAGATAGATGCGCAGCAATGCATGAGCTGCGGAGCTTGCGTTACGGCATGTCCGACGAGTGCCATCAGATTTCGCGACCCGGACGATGCGGCCTTGGCTGCGGCGGTCGCCCGTTCCACGCGTGCCCTCGACGGTCATGCCGTAATCGTGTGCGCGCGCGTGGCCGCGAAGAAAAAAGCCGACGTGGATGCCGTCGCCACGGTGCCGTGCGTTGCGCGAGTGGGTGTTGAGCCGCTTGTGGGTGCTTGCTCGTGCGGCGCGCTGTCGGTGACGGTTGTCGACGGCGTATGCGCGACTTGCAAATACCGTCATGCGGCCGAGGGCTTCGACGGGCAAGCCGCCGAAGCGAACGCATTGCTTGCTGCCTGGGGAAGCGCTGCGCGGATACGTCGAAGCCAGGAGGTACCCGTCGCGGCACGCGCCGACAACGCGGCGCAGGGCACAGGCGGCGTGTCGCGCAGAGGTTTTTTCACGGCGGCGAAGACGTCGGTGAAAGATGTCGCGGCAGAGGCGGTGGCCGTTACGGTCGAGAGCGAGCTCGGCATCAAGCGCGATGTCCAGAGCCTGCGAGATATGTTGAAAGTCGATGCGTCCGGCACCATGCCGCGCGTGCAGGCGCATGGTCATGAAGCGTTGCTGGAGGATCTTTACGAACTGGGAGAACCTGTGCCAGGCACGGTTGTTTCAACGAAGCATTGGGGCGATGTGAGCATCGACGAATCGATATGCATGACATGCGGCATGTGCGCGACGTTCTGTCCGACGGGCGCCTTGCGCAAGGTGTTCGTGGACGGTGCGAAAAAGCCTGAACTCGACAGTATCGAATTCAGGCTGGCGGATTGCGTGCAGTGTCGACTGTGCGAAGACGTGTGCATTCGAAAGGCGGTCAAGGTGGGCTGCGATGTCGAGGCGGAACGTATCCTCGAGTTCGAACCCGTGACGTTCAAAGGCGAGAAGAAAAGAAAACAGGGAACCTTCCTCGGGCGGTAGGTTCCCTGCCTGTCTGCGACGCGGGCGAATCGTTTCTGGAGCGGTTCGGTATGGTGCTAGCGGTCGAGGTCGGATGCGATGGCTTCGATGCGCTCCTGAGCGAAGCGCTCGATATCCTGCTCGAGTCGCTCGTAGGCGTCGAGCAGAGCCTTGCCTTCATCGGTAAGGGTCGATCCATGAGCGCCGTTGCGGTCGAGAAGCTGCATCGAGAACGCCTCTTCCGTATGTTTGATGATGCGCCACGCCTTGCTATAGGCCATGCCGATTTCTTTGGCTGCTTTGTTGAGCGACCCGGTTCGGTCTACGCCGCGGCATAGTTGGGCCACGCCGCGCCCGAAGATCGCGTCGTGCTGCTCCGAGGTTCCCTCGAGGCTTAGCTTGATGCGGGGTGAGATATCGGCGAAATGCATGGATTCTCCTGGGGTCGCTTGTTGACGCCGTGACGCCGAAACGGATCGAGCCGCTTCGGCGTTCCGATTGTAGGGCAATGACGCCTCTCCTGCATACGATAAGAAGGATTCCATCGCTTGACAATATATTTATTCTAATGTGAGAATAAAGCACCATACGAAGGCGTTTCGTCTATCGGACGCCGAAAAAAGGGGTGCGGCTTCATGTCGCTTGCGAGGAGGATGATTCCGATGAAACCATGGAAGAAGGCGACGGGCGTCGCGGTTTGCGCGTTGGCGTGCGCTGCGCTCGCCATGACGGTGCTCGGCGGATGCACGAAGGCCGCCGAAGAACCTGCGCAGGAAGCGCCCGAGCAGCCTGCCGCGGAGCAGCAGGGCATCGAGCTGCAGATTTTCGCGGCCAATTCGCTTTCGAAGGCCCTCGACGAGGTGCAGGCGCTGTATACGGAACAGAACCCCGAGGTGACCTTCGCCGATACGCAGTACAAGGCCTCGGGCGAATTGGTCGAGATGCTCAAGGCGGGCTCCTCTGCCGATATCTTCATCTCCGCTTCCAAGGGCAAGATGGACGATGCCGCCGAGGCGGGATTGGTCGACGACGCCACGCGCTTCGATATGTTCGTCAACGACCTCGTTATGGTGACGAGTGCCGACAATACCGACATTCCCGAAGGACTGACGCTCGAGGAGGCCGTCTCCGGCGATTACACGATCTGCGTCGGCGACGAATCCGTTCCTGCGGGCAACTACGCGTGTCAGTCGCTGGCCACCGTGGGCGCGTATTCCGACGCTTCCGGCAAGGGCGGCGAATTCACCGGCGCCGTGGCCGACAAGGTGGTCCTGGACACGTCCGTGGGCAACGTGTGCAAGCATGCCGAGTCCGGCGACGTCGACATCGCGTTCGTGTTCAGCTCCGACGTGTATCGCTTCGGCGGCGTGAAGGTGCTTTCCACCGTTCCCTCCGACACGCACAAGCCGATCGTCTATCCCGCGGCCGTGACCGTGGACGACGCCAACCTCGAGGCCGCCCAGGCGTTCCTCGATTGGGCCGCCAACGACCCCGAGGCTCTCGTGGTCTGGCAGAAGTGGGGCTTCGAACTTGCATAGCCGAATCGCGACATGCATAGGCGCGGTAATTCTGGGCATCGCTTTGGCGGTGCCCATTTCGGCGTATGCGGCTGAAGAGGGGCCTGCGTCCGGGCAGGCGCCGTCGTTTTTCACAGACGTGACCGCCGAAACGGGTGCGGGACTTGCTTGCGCGCCGATCGATGCGGCTTCCATCGAAATCGACGAGGAAGGCGAGGATGCCGTAGCGCCCGCCGCTCCGCTCGACATCGCGCAGTTCGCGCGCGCTCAAAAGGGAAGCAATCGCCCCATCGACGGCGTGTATCGGGGCTATGCCTATTTGCAGGGGTCCGAACGAAATGACATATGCCTGGTGGCCGCCGACGACTATGCGGTGCTTTACATCGACGCCGCCGAACTGGCCGATCGAACGGGAACGCGGGGATGGGACGGCGTGGCTCGTTCTTTTGGCGAGACGCATGGCGGTGCGATCGCCATCGACGACCCCGCTGTGAAGACGGAGCTTTCGTGGGTCGTCGCCTATCTTCAGGCGCTTGATGCCGAGGCTGCGAACGGCTCGTCGAGTATTGGATCGGGAATGCGGCTTTTCGTGACGACCGAAGAGTCGCTTGACTTGAATGATGCGGGCTTGCGATTCTCGTTCAACCAGGAATATGCTTCGGGCTCGTTTTATACGAGCGTTGTCGGCATCGACGGGTCTGGCGTAGTGGATGGGGCATCCGATATCCGCGTCGAGCTTCGTTTCGCCGATTTTTGCAATGTGGCGTCATGGGCCGAAGGGACATTCGCCGCCGCGCCTTCGGGCATCGCGGCGTTCGGGCAGTTCCTAGACGATCTTGACTGGAGCCCTTTGTGGGTGACGCTCAAGACCACGGGCACCGCCATCGTCATCGTGTTCATTCTGGGCCTTCTGGCCGCGTGGTGGAGCCTGCGTATCCCTTCGCGCGCGCAGGATATCGCCGATTCCATCTTCACCATTCCGATGGTCTTGCCGCCCACGGTGTGCGGCTTCGTGCTGCTGTTGCTGCTGGGCAAGAACACCCCGGTGGGCCAGTGGTTCATCGACATCGGATTCCCGCTGATCTTCAGCTGGCCTGCGACGGTGCTCGCGGCCGTGGTGGTGTCGTTCCCGCTGATGTATCGAAGCGCTCGCGGCGCGTTCGAAAGCATCGACCGCACCATGCTCGATGCCGCCCGCACGCTTGGATGGAGCGAGAGCAGGATCTTCTTCAGGCTGATGCTGCCGCTTGCGTGGTCGTCGATCGCGGCGGGCACGGTGCTCGCCTTCGCCCGTGCGCTCGGCGAGTTCGGCGCCACGCTGTTTTTGGCGGGCAACTACGTGGGCGTCACGCGCACCGTTCCGATCGCCATCTACTTCGAATGGATGAACGGCAACACCGATGTGGCCTTGTTCTGGACGGGCGTCATCATCGTGTTCAGCTTCATGGTCATCCTGTTCATCAATCTGTGGAGCCGTCGCACGACGCGTTACAGGCGCCGCGCGCAGGACGCGTAGCGGCCGCGAAACCGCACTCAGGACGGGCGCTTGCGCGGCGCCTGTCGTCGCATTACCGAGAAAGGGAGCAGGCTCGTGAGTCTGAAAGTCGATATCGAGAAGTCGATGGGCGGATTCCGCCTCGAGGCGGCGTTCGCGGCGGGCAACGAGACGCTCGGTTTCCTGGGCGCGTCGGGTTGCGGCAAGTCGCTGACGCTGCGTTGCATCGCGGGTATCGAAAAGCCCGACGCCGGCCGCATCGTGGTGAACGGAACGACGTTTTTCGACAAGGCGCCCGGCCGCCGCGCGAAGGTCGATTTGACGCCGCAGCAGCGCAAGACCGCCCTGCTGTTCCAGAACTACATGCTGTTTCCCAACATGACCGTGCGCCAGAACGTGATGGCGGGCATGGACCGCGGCATGCAGCCCGACCGGCGCGACCGCATCGTGGCGGCCCAGCTGCGCAGGTTCGGCCTGGTGGGCATGGAGGGGCGCTATCCCGCCCAGCTTTCGGGCGGCCAGCAGCAGCGCGTCGCGCTGGCTCGCATGCTGGCGGCGAATCCGGGGATCCTTATGCTGGACGAGCCGTTTTCCGCGCTCGACGCGCATCTGAAAAGCTCGCTCGAGCAGAATCTCATCGGCCTGTTCGAAGAGTTCGAAGGCACGATTCTGTACGTGAGCCACGATATCGACGAGGCCTACCGCTTCTGCGACCGCATCGCTGTGGTCGATGCGGGCCATATCGACGAAATAGGGCCTAAAGACCAGGTGGTGCATCACCCCACGAGCCTTGCCGCGGTCAAACTGTCGGGATGCAAGAACACGACGTCCGCCGTCTATGTCGATGACGGCGAGGTGCGTTTGCCGGAATGGGGCATTTCGCTTCATACGGCCGAAACGGTGCCGCGCGATGTGAAGTGGTTCGGAGTGCGCGCCTTCATGTTGCGCCGCGCGAGCGAGCCAGGCCCCAATGTGTTCCGTGTGCGGGCCGACCGCGTGAGCGATTCGCGCTTCGAGCGCACCGTGATGCTGTCGTTTCTCGATGCGGAGGGCGCTGACGTGGCGAAAGACGCCGCGGAAGAGGACAGCACGATGAAGTTCCTCAAGAACCATGTCCAATGGAAGGTGGACAAGCTGGCGGCATCGCACGAGCCTTTGCCCGAGGTAGGCGATGAATTCCTGATCGAAATACCGCCGCGAAGCATGTACCTGGTCACGCGCTAGCGAAGAGAGGTCTGCGGCGCCGCAAGCACCCGGCCTTTTCAGGCGGCGTGCGCATATGGGGGCGTCTGGGTGCCGTTTTTCGTCCAAGGCCGTCTGCATGCTCTATACTATTCGCGTATGAGCATAAAAGGGGGAGGGGCCTCCATGAGGGATTCTCACGGTCGCACGATAGATTATCTGCGCATTTCTTTGACTGACCGATGCAACCTCCGTTGCATCTATTGCATGCCCGAAGAAGGGGTCCATGCGCTTTCTCACGACGACATCCTGACGCTTGAAGAGATCGAGCGTCTGGTGCGGATCGCGGCCGATATGGGTATCACGCGCGTCAGATTGACGGGCGGCGAGCCGCTCGTGCGTCGCGGCGCGACGGACCTGATTCGTGCGCTGAAGGGCATTCCCGGCATCGAAAGCGTCGCATTGACGACGAACGGCATCCTTTTGCCGCGCATGGCCTCAGAGCTTGCGGAGGCCGGTCTTTCGCGCGTGAATATCTCGCTCGACACGCTCGATCCCGAGCAGTATCGCGCCATCACGCGTTGCGGCTCGTTCGAAGACGCCATGGCCGGCATCGACGCGGCGCTCGAGGCAGGTTTTTCGCCCGTGAAGCTGAACGCCGTGATCGTGCGCTCGCTGAACCAGGACGTCCTGTCGTTCGCGCGCATGTCGATCGATCGACCGCTGCATGTGCGTTTCATCGAATACATGCCGGTGGGCGAAAGCGCCGGTTCATGCGGGTGCGGATGGGGCAAGGAGGACGTCATCCCGAGCGACGAGCTGCGCGCGATGATCGACGAACAGGCCGAAGCCGCGGGACTCGGACGCCTGCGTCCCGCATCGAAGCACAGGCCTTCGGGATGGGGCCCCGCGCGCTATTTCGAGTTCGAGAACGCGCAGGGAACGGTCGGGTTCATCTCGCCGCTTTCGCGCCACTTCTGCAGCGAGTGCAACAGGCTGCGTTTGACGGCCGACGGAAAAATCAGACCCTGCCTGTTCTCCGATGACGAATTCGACGTGCGGGCGGCGCTTCGTTCGGGTGGATCCGATGACGCAGTGCGCACCGTTTTATACGAAGCCTTGGGCGCTAAGCCCGACGAGCATCACGATAAGGTGGGAACCCGACGCGGCATGAGCCAGATCGGCGGATAGGAGAGAGCAATGACCGAGACGTTGACCCATATTGACGAGCAAGGCGACGTGCGCATGGTTGATGTGTCGCAGAAGGCCGACACCGAACGCGTCGCCGTTGCGGAAGGCTTCATCGCGATGAAGCCCGAGACCCTCGAGCTGATCACGTCGGGCGCGGCCGCGAAAGGCGACGTGCTCGCCTGTGCGCGCGTGGCGGGCGTGATGGCGGCGAAAAAGACCAGCGAGCTCATCCCCATGTGCCATCCGCTCAACATCACGAAAGCGAAGGTGTCGTGCGAGCCGGTGCGCGAGGGCGATCGCGCGGACGGTCTGACGGGCATCCACGTCATTACGACATGCGGCGTTACCGGCAAGACCGGTATCGAGATGGAGGCGCTTACGGCTGCGAGCGTGGCGTGCCTGACCGTCTACGACATGTGCAAGGCTGTCGATCGCGGCATGGAAATCATGGACGTGAGGCTTCTCAAGAAAGACGGCGGCAAGACGGGCTTATGGGAGCGCTCGTAGGGGCGCGGGAGAACCGTCCCTGTCGCCGCCCTTCTGCGAGGGCTGCGCGCTTCGTTCCGCATGTGCGGTTTTCGAATTTCAAGCTTGAGGAATGCGAGCGGTCCGCCCGCATTCCTGCTTGCTGGGCAAAGTGAAAGAGGTCGCGATCGCGACCTCTTTTGCTGTGGCGGTTTTTAGTGGCCCGCGCCCTGCATCATGAGGGCGGCGTGCGGCAGCACGTCGACGATGGCTTCCCAGTTCTCTCGCGCAGCCTTCTCGCTGCCAGGCAGGTTGATAACGATGCTGTTGTCGCGCTGCATGCACACGGCGCGGGACAGCATGGCGCGGGGCGTGATGCGCATGCTGTGGGCGCGCATGGCCTCGGCGATGCCGGGGACGTCGCGCGTGCACACGTCGCGCGTGGCCTCCGGGGTTACGTCGCGCGGAGAAAGGCCGCTGCCGCCGCAGGTCAGCACGAAGTCGGCTTCGAGGTTCTGGATCGCGTGGAGCAGGGCGCCCGAAATGAAGGGGCGGTCGTCTTCCACCACGACGCGTTCGAGGCAGGTCCAGCCGCGTTCGGCGATGAGCGCCTCGAGCGCCGCGCCCGCGGAATCGGTCTCGAGCGTGCGCGTGTCGGAGCAGGTGATGATGGCGAAGGTGGGGCAGGGCTCCCGATATTCTTCAGTCATGGATTCCTCTTTCCGTGATTTCTTCCCGCATCCGTCCGTCGGGACGGCCTCGAGCGCGTTACAGGACGATGTCCTCGGGCGCATCGAGCAGAATGCACTCTACCATGTCGCCCTCGCGCACGGGGTCGAGGCCTTCGGGCATGATGGCGACGCAGTTGCTTTTCTGGATGACGCCGAACAGGCCGGAGCTCTGGTTTTTGGCGGGAGTCACCTCGAGCACGCCGTCGGCGCCGCGTGCGATCGTGGCGCGCGAGAAGATGCGGCGCGGATCCTTCTTTTTCTTCGACGAGGTGATGCGCGCCTTGACGCACGGGTGCTCGAGGGCCGTGTAGCCCTGCATGGCGCGAAGCGCCGGGCGGATGATCAGCGAGAAGCCCATGTATGCGGCCGCAGGATTGCCGGGCAGGCCGAACACGGGCGTGCCGTTCACCAGGCCGAACGTCTGGGCTTTGCCGGGGCGCATGTTCACGGTGGTCATATACAGCGTCCCGAGGCGCTCGACGACGGGCTTGATGAAGTCGAAATCGCCGTTGGAAGCGCCTCCTGTGGTCACGACGAAATCGTATTCGGCCGCCGCGCGTTCGACGGCTTGGGCCAGCAGGTCCTCGTCGTCTATCACGATGGGCAGGATATCGCAGAGCGCGCCCGCATCACGCGCGCAGGCCGCCATGGCGTAGCCGTTGGAGTTGCGGATGTGGCCGGGCCCCGGCTTTGCGGGCGGTTCGACCAGCTCGCTGCCGATGGGGATGATCGCCACGCGCGGGCGACGCCGCACGGCCACTTCGAGCGCCCCGCATCCGGCGAGAAAGCCGATGCCCGCGGGGTGGATGACCTCGCCTTCATGCACGACCGTTTCGCCCTCGCGCGCCTCTTCGCCCGCTTCGCGCACGTTGCTGCCGAGCTTGCAGGACTCGCTGAAGCGGACGCGGCTTCCTGTTTTCCCGTCGCCCGAGACGGTTTCGACGATTTCGTATTTCACGACCGAGTCGACGTCGGCGGGAAGGGCGGCGCCCGTCATGATGCGTACGCAGCGGCCGGGCTCGATAGCTCCTTCATAGGTGCTTCCTGCGGGGACGTCGGCGATGACGTCGAGTTCGACGGGCGTATCTTCCGACGCTTCGGCCAGGTCGCTCGCATGTACGGCGAAGCCGTCCATGGCGGCGTGGGCGAAGGGGCTCACGTCCATATCGCTTTTCACATCGGCGGCCGCGACGCGTCCGATCGCGTCGAGCAGCGGCACGGTTTCGGCGGGCAGGATGCTCGCATGCGAGACCACGAGCGCGCGGGCCTCTTCGAGCGAAATCATGGAGGGGATATCCGACATGGCCGGTCCTTTCTTTCGGGCCCGCATGCGCGGGCGCAGGGTGCGGCGCAGCAGCGCCGTGCGGTTTGGAGCGAAGCGGCGTGCCGCAGGAGGCGGGCGTCGCTTAATAGGCGTTTTGCGGGCGGGGATCCCAGGAGATAAAGGCCCACGATGCGATACGCAGCACGTCGAGGCATAGGAGGCCTTCGGGCGCGCCCTTGCGGTCGGGCTTGCCGGCATCGGGGTTTTCGACGATGTGCTGCTCGAGCCAGACGGAAAGCTTCTCGACGGCCGCATCGCGTTCGGCGTCGGTCAGGGGCGTTCCGCAGCGGTCGATCATGCGCGTGAAATCGGCCAGCGCCTCGGCATGCGAGTCGAAGGTGTCCTTGCGCGTCGAGTAGATGTAGTCGACCTTGGGCTCGAGGCCTTTCTGGGCCAGGATGCCGAAGGCGTAGAGATAGTCTTTCGTCGAAGCGGCGGGAACGCCGATCGCGGCGAGGATGCGGCTGTCGACGTAGGGCGCCGTGCCCGTGGTCATGGTGACGCAGCATTTGCGGCGCGCGATGCGCGTCAGCTTGTCGAGCGCTTCGTCCAGGTGCGCGACCGACATGGAGCGCGATGCGATGGCCACGTCCACCATGTCGTCTTCGATGCCGAAGGCGGACCAATCGTCTTCCCAACTCATCTTGAACGCATCGATGCCCTCGACGCCGCGGACGGCGGCGTTTTCGGCCAGCTTGGCCAGCATGCCGTCGCTGAAGTCGGCGGCATGCACGTCGCAGCCGCGTTCGGCCAGCATGACGGCCAGCGTGCCCGTTCCGCATCCCATGTCGAAGACCGATTCGTTCGGATAGATTTCCGCAAGCTTCAGGAAGTCTTCCGCATAGGCGTTTTTCATGTCCTTGTTGTCGTAGCGTGCGGAGCGTTTATTCCATCCCTGCGCGTCGTTGGGCTTCGGGCGCGTCTGCTGGACGAGCTCCCATTCTTTCTCGAAGTCGATCATGGACCCTCCTGCGCTCGGTGCGCCGTGTCGTCGCGACCCCTGTTCGGCGACGAGCGGGCCGAGCAGGGGAGCGGGTGTATTATTCTCGAACATGATAACGCGAAGAGGCGAAGCATGCGACCGTCCTTGCGTCGCGCCGTGTTTTCGCCGTGCATAAACGGACATTTCTTATGCAGTTCGTTAAATGTGAAGTTCGTGTGATGCTAACTTTGTGCATACTCGCGAGGTTTTTACTCGAATAGATTTGCGATATCCTCTTAAATAGTTATTTTGTATCAATATATGCAAAGAAATGAATCGTTTTCAAGCTTCATCGGCTTTCGCGTTTTTGTGCGAGCGTCCAAAAACGGGGTTCTCCCCTTTTCTCCTGCGCGGGAAACACCTGATATCGCGCATGGTACAATCAGAAAGCTTATAGGTATTTTCAGCCCATGCCGTCCGGTGCGGCATGCGGTCTCAGCTCGAACGAAAGGGAAGGAACCTATGCAACCTCGCGAGGAACTGACGCAGCTTATCGGAGCTGCGCTGGACGCGGCCATCGCTTCCGGCAAACTTCAGATGGAAAACGCTCCCGAAATCACGCTCGAGCGACCCCGAGACGAAGGCCACGGCGATTGGGCGTGCACGGCCGCTATGCGCTGCGCGAAGCTCGCTAAGAAGAATCCTCGCGAAATCGCCCAGGTCATCGTCGACGCCATTCCTGAGAACACGCTGGTGAACAAGGTCGAGATCGCAGGCCCCGGCTTCATCAACTTCTACCTGAACAACGACGCGCTGCAGGACGTCGTGACCAAGGTGCGCTCCGAGAAGGGCGATTACGGCCGCGGCACCGTGCCCGAGGGCATGCGCAAGGTCAATATCGAGTACATTTCCGCCAACCCCACCGGCCCCATGCACGTGGGCCACGGCCGTTGGGCCGCTCTGGGCTCTGCGACGGCCAATCTGATGCGCCACGCCGGCTACGATGTGTTCGAGGAGTTCTATATCAACGACCACGGCGTCCAGATGGACAAGTTCGGCCTGTCCATCGCCGCCCGTTATCTGCAGCAGCTCGGCCATGAAGACGCCGAAGTGCCCGAGGGCGGCTACAACGGCCTGTACGTCAACGACATCGCCAAGGAAATCATCGACCGCGACGGCGACAAGTGGGTCGACGCCGACGAAAACGAGCGCATGGTCGAGTTCCGCGAGTACGGCTACGCTTACATCATGAAGATGTTCCGCGACATCACGACCCGCTTCGGCAATCACTTCGAGCGTTGGCAGTCCGAGCGCGAGATGTACATTCCCTCCGACGAGTTCGATGGCAAGAGCCCGTTCGACTTCTGCCTCGATAACCTGCGCGACCAGGGCGATATCTACGATCAGGACGGCGCCGTGTGGTTCCGCTCTTCCAAGTACGGCGACGAGAAGGACCGCGTCGTGCGCAAGGCCGATGGCGATTACACCTACTTCGCTTCCGACGTGGCCTACCACTACTGGAAGAAGCTGCGCGGTTTCGACCACCTGATCAACATCTGGGGCGCCGATCACCACGGCTACATCGCCCGCGTCGCCGCCGTTCTGTCCGCCATGGGCTATCCCGGCGCGCTCGAGATCATGCTCGGCCAGCTGGTCAACCTGTTCCGCGACGGCAAGCCCGTCCGCATGTCCAAGCGTACCGGCGAGATGATCACCTTCGAGGAGCTCATCGACGAGGTCGGCATCGACGCCACGCGCTACTACATGCTGAGCCGCTCCAGCGAGCAGCCGATCGACTTCGACATCGACGTCGCCAAGAAGCAGGACTCCTCCAACCCGGTGTACTACGACCAGTACGCGCATGCCCGCATCTGCAAGCTGCTGCGTGACGCCTCCGGCCACTCGGGCGAAGACAACCTGGACATGGATGCCGTGGCTGCCGAGTGCATTCCGGCAGACGTGGACCTGAGCGTCCTCACCGATCCGTCCGAGTTCGCCCTGATGCGCAAGATGAGCGAGTTCGGCGATCTGATCGCCCTCGCTGCCCGCGACCGCGCTCCGTTCCGCCTGACGCACTACGCTCAGGACCTCGCCAGCCTGTTCCACCAGTTCTATACGAACTGCCCGGTGCTCAAGGTCGAGGACGAGAAACTCAAGCAGGCGCGTCTTGCCTTGTGCGATGCCACCCGCATCGTGCTTTCCACGACGCTCGGCATCCTGGGCATCTCCTCTCCGCAGCGCATGTAGAAGGCGTTCGCGAGAACATACGACTGAAAAAGGGAACCGCAAGGTTCCCTTTTTTGTGCCCTCGGACAGGAGACGGGGCTATCCAGTCGCCCGATTCCATATGCGGTTTGTCGCTTTTGCCTATCCGGATGCCGAAGGGGCGCTCAGTTTCGCTTGACGGTCGTCGCCTGTTTCCGACAATGCGAGAAAACGATTTCTCGCGGCGTATGTGCCGCAGCTGCGGAGGTGTGCGATGCGCTTGATAGAACTCGATAAAGACAATTTCGACGAGTTGGTGACCGATGCGACCTGCCCCGTGATAGTCGAATTCTTCAGTCCCGGATGCGGGCCGTGTCATGCGCTCGGCGCGCTGCTCGAGCAGATGGCCGACGCCTACCCGTATGTGCGCTTTGCGGCCATGGATACCGTGCGATTCCCCGATGTGGCATGGGCCTTCGATGTGGTCGCAGCGCCGACGACGCTTCTGTTCCGGAATGGAAGGCGGATCGATTCGGCGGCAGGCTACGTGCCGCGTTCTCGCATAGAAGGCATGCTTGCCGCCGCAGAATAGGGCGCTCCTACGAAAAACGCGCCTCGCCGTAGGGCGAAGGCGCGTTTCGTGCTCGAAAGCATGCCGCATGATGCGAGCCTATTCTTTCGCGTGCCTGTCGTCTTTCGTGTCGGCTATGTCGAGCACGATGTCGATCATGTCCTGGCGGTCGCGGATGCCGAGTTTCGTATAGATGTGCGCGACGTGCGACTTCACGGTGTTTTCGGCCAGAACCAGCTCTTCTTGGATGTAGGTTCGTGTGCGGCCCTGGGCCAGCAGGACCAAGATTTCGCTTTCGCGCGGCGAGAGCTTGTACTTCTTAGACACTTCGGCGCAGCGACGTTCCAGCGCGTCGGTCACTACGGCGGCCGCGTCGCTCGGCGCGGATTCGCGTTTATTCCAGCTGTAATACATGGAGGCGATGGACAGCACGTAGATGGCCGCGATCACGATGAGGTTTTCGACGGCGTCGGCGTTTCCTAGGAATATCACCCAGATAATCGACCCTGCGGCGTAAAGCGCCGTGGCGGTGCCGATGACGCGGTAGGAGGGTATGGAAGACACATCGAGAAGGATGGCCACCACTGCCCAGAACATCAGGTGCGAGAACGAGTCGTTGAGCCTCATGAGCGTATCGAGCACGGCCGGGTCGGCGTTCTGGTCGCCCGCGAGAATCATCGAAACGGACAGCGTGATGATGACCGTCAGAAACGACGGCTGGAAACGTAGGCGCAGCGGCCAGTTTCCGGTGCGGCCTAGAGCGAGATAGGAGAATGCGGCCAAGCCGATGCTGTACGCGATGAAAAGCACCGGGCTCGATGTCATGGACGGATGGTCGAATTCGTCGATATGCCCTTCGCCCCATAGGCCGACGAAACTCAGGCTGCGTACGGTTGCCAGCAGGAGCGATGCGGCGGCGATCAGGATGATTGCGTCACGGATGTCGTCGCGCATGCCCTTTTTCTGTTCGCCGCGCGGGCGCGAAGGCACGCCGAATACCGTTCGCCCCGTCTTTTCGCTGCTGCGCTGCTTGAGCGCTGCACTGCGGGCGCATTGGAAAAATACCGTGGAAAGAATGGGCATCAACACGACGGTCGACACTTGCGCCTCGACGCTCAGAAGGCGCTCGGCGGCGGAGACCAGTGCCGGTTCGGCGATAAGCGACAGGGTGAGGCATGCGATGGTGGGCATGAAAGTCTGGGTGCGCGCAAGCAACAGCACGAAACGTGCCGTGAGCCAGAAGTATCCGACGCCGAACAAGAGCAGGCCCCCGACGGCGAGAGCGACCGGCGGAAAGGCGTTCTGGCTCGATGCAATGGCGAAGCACGCCGTTCCGACCGATGCGAGCAGCGTCACTACAGGCCATAGCGACGATTCCATCTCTCTCATTTTGCGCGGCAGCGCGGCGAATACGACGCTCATGGCAAGGATGCCCATGAGAAAGAACGCGCGCGGGTTAACGGGCACGCCGAATCCCGAAAGGGCGTCGGTGAACCCCGGGGTGTGCCCTGCGAGCGTGCACCAGGTTAGATTGACGGTAAGGCCGATAGCGGCGAATAGTGCGCACAGGCCTGCATCCTTGAACGATGCGAGCATTCCCTCTCCTTAGTAATTAATGTATTCAAGCGGTCGTACAGCTTCCTTCGACCGCGTGGAGCGGACGTCTTGTCACCTGTCCCTTCATTGTCCGTGAAAAGCCCGATTCTGTCCATGAAGAATGGATCGCTATCGGTCCAGTACTGGTCATTTCACCCATCAACCAAAATGGGTTATACGCTTTATCAGGCATTTAGCGCGGATGTGTTGATACGCATCCGCCTTTCGAAGGGTTAATTTCGTGCCTGTCAGATGGGCCCGATGGGTCCGATAGGGGGCGGCGGCGATCGTTTTCAGGAAGGAAACGGCGGCCGTCGCAATGAAGAAGGGGGAATGATGAAGAAGGTGACGAAGCGCGTCGCTATGGTAACAGGCATCGCGACCGTGCTTGCGGCGTCGGCTCTCATGGTGCCTGCCTTCGCAGTCGACTCGGCTTCCACCGCGGCAGAGATCGTCCGCGGCGGCGAGCCCGACGGCGATGTGCAGTATCCTGGCAAGGAGTACATCATCGAGAACTACGAGAAGTGGGATCAGATCGCCGAGGAGTATGCTCCCGAGGTCCGTCAGCTTCCCAACGGCAAGCTGGTTCAGCGCACTCCGAGCGAGTACGAGTGCCCGCACTGGATGCAGCAAAGCTGGACCATTTCGTACAACACGTACTATCTGGATGCCGACAAGAAGGGCTGCAACTCCTGCCACGCCGACCTCAACGAGACGGTCATGAACATGGAATACCGCCATGCGGTGCTTCCCAACAACGACCTTGAGACTTACAGCGACGTCGAACAGTGCATCACCTGCCATCGCGACAACGGCGACGAGTTCGGCCGCCTGATGCATGGCATCCATTTCAACAGCCGTAATTCCGAGAAGTTCAAAGAGGGCTTCGACGGCACCTGCGAGTCCTGCCATACCGCCACGGGCGACGGCAACGGCCTGCAGCTCTGGGAGAACGTGAAGTACGACGCCCTGAAGGACAGCATCACCACCGTCGAGAACGTCGAGGGCAATTTCGACTTCACGCAGGATAAGGTCCAGAGCATGGACGACCTGTATAGCTACGACTTCGTCCACGGCTATTACGACCACATGCGTTATGCATGCTCCGATGCAGCGCTCGACCTCGACCTTCCTCAGAGCATGATGGACGAGTGGGAGATCACCATCGAAGGCAACGTGCCCAACCCCTACACCGCTAAGCTCGTCGACCTCATCGCCGAGGCCGAGGCCGAGGGCGCTGTCGTGACCAAGGCCTCCAAGATGGTCTGCGAACTCAACCCGACCGGCGGCGGCGGCATCGGCCAGACCGAGATCACGGGTATCCCCGTGAGCTGGCTGATCGAGCGCGCCGGCGGCATGACCGACGGCACCAACTCCATCCGTTGCGTCCGCGCCGACGGTTCTTCCAAGAACGGCATCGACGTCTCCATGCTCGAGAACGAGTACCTGGTCTACAAGATGGGCGGCGAGTACCTCGACGCACGTCGCGGCTTCCCGTGCATCAACTGGGTCGAAAGCTATGACGCTCAGGTCTTTTCCAAGCAGCCTTCCGGCTACATCGTTTCTTCCGACGTCATGGACGAGCGCGTCTGCGGCCAGGTGAACCAGGAAGATGCCCACGTGAACCGTCCGAACGCTACGATCTGCGGTACGCCTGAAGGCGTGATCATCGAGACCGGCAAGCCCTACACCTTCCAGGGTTATGTCGACGCATTCGACCACAAGGTCAAGACCATCGAGTTCTCCATGGACCACGGCGAGACCTGGACGACCTACGATCTGGGCGATACCGACACCAAGCGTTGGATCTGGTGGACCTTCGAGTGGACTCCGCCTGAGCACGGCGCCTACTGCCTGAGCGTCCGCGCTACCACCGACCAGGGCGAGGTCAGCTTCCGCGAGCATGAGGTCATGGTCAACGCCATGGACCAGCTGCCTGCCGAGGACAAGGTCATCAAGGCCGGCGGTCCTGATTCCGACCTGCCCTTGATGTTCTCGACCGGTCTTGAGAACGAAGAATAAACACGAAGGAGCGTTTTCTTATGAATAAGAAGAAAGCAATGGCTGCAGGAGCGGCTGGTGGCGCCCTTCTGCTGGGAATGACCGGCGTCGCCGTGGCTGCCGGCGGCCCGACGATCCTGGGCGGCCAGGATGCACCCGAAGGTGCGACGCATGAGAACAACGGCTACACCATCGACTCCCATACGCTGCAGCTCGAAGAGAGCGAATACGTCAAGGTCGCCGACAAAGAGGGTTCGTTCTATTTCAACCAGGACGGCGTGACCCCTAACGACGAGCTGTTCAACGTGTTCGGCACGACGATCACCTCGATGTGCTCCAAGCCTGCTAACGAGCTCGTGGTGGGCGAGCCCGCCGAGGGCGTTGCGACCTACTACATCAACGTGGGCGGCAACATCAAGGAGAGCTTCTCCGTGAATCTCGAGGACATGGAGGACGAGTCCGAGGAGCAGACCATGGTGTGCTCCTGCGCTACGGGCGCTCCGTTCGGTCAGGCCGCCGTGGTCGGCGTTCCTCTGGCGGCCGTGGTCGACATGGCCGACCTCGAAGACGGCGTGAACACCGTGACGGCATACGGCGCCGACGGCTTCGGCCAGGCCCTGCCTCTGCAGTACTGCCTCGATCGCGACGCGCTGCTGGTCTATGAGGTCAACGGCGAGAAGCTCAAGAGCGAAGCCGGTCCTTCCGCCCAGCTGTGGATGCCCGAGACCGTCGCGCGTTACTTCACGCGCAACGTCGTCGACATCAAGCTGACCGCCGAGGACCAGGTTCCCGACGTCCAGTCCGTCGATCCGGCGTACCGCAACAAGATCGAGATCATGAACAGCGCCGACGGCTGCGTCTTCTTCGCAGGCGACGCCATCACCTTCGAGGGCGTGGCGGACGACCTGGGCAGCGCCATCGAGGCTATCGAGTTCTCCTTCGACGGCGGCGAGACCTGGACCGAGTGCCTCACCGAAGGCGCGACCGCCGATAAATGGGTTAACTGGCAGTTCGAGACCTCTTTCGAAGAGGCCGGCGAGTATCAGCTCACCGTTCGTGCCCGTACGGCCGACGGCGTGGTTTCGCCTCTCGAGGCCAGCCTGACGTTCGAAGTGATCTAGCCTTCGCGGCTATCCTTCCGAAGCGGGGCAAGCGGCGGCGGGTTTTCGATCCCTCCCCAAGCTTAAAGCCTGCCGCCCGCCCGATTCGGCGTCGCATGCGACGCTTCCCCTCCTTTTGTCATGCGTAACGGTAGCGGCCCCTTCCCGTTTTTGCGGGAAGGGGCCGCTTTTGCGTTTCGGGATGAGAACTCGAAAAAGTCTTTCGTTGCGGCGAGCATGGCTCGGTTTCCGCCGTCGAAGCGCGTTTTCCGTACGACGGCTTGCGAATCGATTGTGCCGATGGGCGTGCTCGGAGGCGTTTGCCCGGGGTCCGCATCGTCGACGATCGGCCGAAAAGGCGTCGGTGGCCGGAATCATAGGCGGCTCATGAGGTCGATGATCTCTTGGCGCGAGTGCAGGTCGGTTTTCGCATAGACGTGCTTGACGTGCACGCGTACCGTGGCGGGCGTGATGCAGAGCTCTTCGGCGATCGCCTGCTGCGTTTTTCCCAGGGCGTAAAGCGCAGCTACTTCGGCTTCGCGGTCGGACAGGCCGAATTTCTTCTGCAGCTTGCCGATGTCGTGCAAGACGAGCTCTTTTCGCATGGACGCTCCGCTTCCCCGGGTGTCTTTCAGCCCAAGCAGCTTTTCAAGCCGTCGAGTGCTTTCCTGCGCGGCGTCGTTGTCGCTATAGGCGGTCTTGAGCAGCCTGATGAACACGAATTGCGTCGATGCCAGAATCAAAGCGCCGGTCAGCGCGGTCAGCAAGAGGGGGTCTGCGAAAAGCGGATCGGAGAAATGGCCGACGACGATTTGGACGAATGCGCGCGGTACGAGGTAGGCGAGCCAGCCCGCCAGGCCGTAGAAGAACGGGTCTTTGGTTCCGTAATGCGAAAATGCCACGATGAGATACCACACCAGGCCTGTCATGACGGCGCTCAGGGTGGTCGAAAGCACGGCTCCGATCGAGAGGCGTTCGGGGAATGCCACATAGAATAGAAGCGCCGTGATGCCGAGGCCTTGCATGAGAATCCAGATGCCGGTGGTCATCATGGTTCGCGGCCGCAATGCGGCGCCGACGATGATTCCTACGGTAACGGCGGTGGTGACGACCACGTAGCCAGCGCCCGGCAGCGGCGGCCCGCCTTCGATGAATCGGAAAGGCGATCCTTCGACGACGCCCATGGCCAATGAGAGCGCGGAAATGCTGAGCGTCATGGTCAAAAAGAGCCGCGGCGTATCGGTTTTGGCGCTTTCGAATCCGAAATATCCCGTGTTCGGGGCTTCGGAAAGGCGTGCGAGCGGATCGCGCTTATGGATGAAAAGCGCGAGCGGAGCCTGGAGAACGGCGAGCATTCCCGCAATGAGGCAGGCGTTGGCGGGCGGTATGAAAACGAAGGCGTAGACGACGGGCTGGGCTATGCTGAGGGCGCCGAAGATGGCGACGACGGCCGCGATCGACGATGCCGCTTGCATATGCCGCAGCCAGCTAAGGATGGATATCCAGCAGGAGAGGGAGGCGACGGCCGAAAGACAGGTCGAGATCGCGGGCGTTGCGAGCCGTCTATCGCATCGGATCCAAGCGCCATGATGGAGACGCTTTGCACGATGATGGAGATGAAAAACGCCGTGTCGACGGATTTTTCCGGGAGCGGTCCGCGCGCCCTGTAAAGGATCGCCATGGCGACGAGCATGGGGACGGCCGCGATGCAGGTCGCAAGGCCGCTGCGCAGCGCCTCGAACCCGTTCGTCAGGCCGTTGAAGCTCGCCACCATCATGGCGGTATGGGAAAGGGCGAGCCCGGCGACGATCGGGGCGAGCGCGACGTATGGTTTCAGCGATCGTGCGTGCGAAAGCGGGGCTTGCATGGGTCGACCATCCTTTCGAAGGCTTCGGGGGTTTCGACGGCGGTTCAGTATAGCGATTGCCGCAGTGTTCGCGCCTTGGGGCGCTTCGCCAAGTCATTTTTCCAAAAGCCCAGTACAAAAGCATACCCCCTAAGGGGGTAGAGCTGAATTTTTCCCTCAAAGGGGGCATGCGTCGGTCGATTTCCTTTCGCCATAATGCGCTTGCGCCTTGCGGCGGACGGATTTTGCCGAAGATGCCGCATCGGTGCACGATGGATAACCGACAACGCAAGAGGGGGATCGATTTATGCCGAACACTGCTCTTACGAGGCGTTCGTTTCTCGCGGCCGGAGCCGCGGCGGGCGCGGCGGCTGCATTCGGCGGCGTAGGCGTCGGCGGTCTGCGCGACGAGGCTTTCGCGTGGGGTGAAGACCATGTCGTGGAATACGCGGCGACGACCTGTGACGGATGCGGCAACAAGTGCGGCATGGGCGCGTGGACGCAGGACGGCGCGCTGTGGCGCTTCATGGGTCTTGAAGACCATCCGTTCGCGCATGGCCATCTGTGCGTGCGCGGCCTGGGCTATACGGCTGCCGCCTATTCCGAGGACCGTCTGACCGCGCCGCTCAAAAGCGACGGGCAGGGCAATTTCTCCGCCGTGTCGTGGGAAGAGGCCATCGCCGACATCGCGGCGCGCATCAAAGAGGCCGACCCGGCGCGCGTGGCGCTGTTCCAGGACGCCCGTGCGACCGACCAGTATTACACGCAGCGCTTTATGAATGCGCTCGGCTCGGCGAACTATTACACCGATACCGTGCTGACCGACATGGACATCCTCACCGGCATCACGAACATCCTGGGCGTGTTCCCCGCGCCGCATGCCGAGGGCTCGAAATACATCGTCCTTCTGGACAAGAGCTATTACGAGGGCGTGCGCCCGGCGGAGACCGAAGAAGTGATTCACGTGCGCGAAAACGGCGGCAAGGTGGTCGTCGTGGACCCGCGCCTGCCGAGCATCGGCACGCTGGCCGACGAATGGGTGTGCGTGCGCCCCGGCTTCGAGCTGGCGTTCCTTCTGGGCGTGATGGGTCATCTGCTGAACAACGACCTGTATGACAAGGCGTTCGTCGAGGCCAACGGTTCGGGCTTCGAGGCCTTCGCCGAAAGCGTGCGGGTCTACGACGCAGCCTGGGCGAGCGAGAAGACCGGCATCCCCGAGGCCAAGATCGCCGAGATCGCCGAAGGCCTGGCCGCTGCGGCGCCTCGCTGCTATGTCGACATGCAGTGGGCGGGCACCGTGGGAAGCGGCTATCGCAACAGCGCCGAAACCGTGCGCTGCATCCTGCTGCTCAACGCGATGCTGGGCAACTTCAACCAAGAGGGCGGCTGGGTGTTCCCGCTGGGCCCGTGGGTCGACGACGGCGCGTTCGACCCGGCGGTGTTCAAGCCCGTGGGCTATCCGCGGAACTACGCGATCGGCGCAGGCGCGCATCCTCTTGCCTATATGTATGCTAACGATTGCCAGGCTGCTATGACCGCGGCCGCCGAGGGCGCGCTCGACGTGGCGCTGTTCTTCGGCAGCAATCCGCTTGCCGATTACCCGCAGGCCGTCATGACCGCCGAAGATGTGGCGAAGATCGGCTTTACGGTGGTCGTCGACAGCTTCATGACCGAAACCGCCAAGACGGCCGACTACGTGCTGCCCGAGACGACCTATCTCGAGCGTCGCGGCATCGTAGGCGCCGCTACCGCCCCTGTGACCGTGGCTACGCTGCGCAACCCCGTGATCGAGCAGGTGCACCCCGAGACCAAGCCGACGTATCAGGTCGTCGTCGAGCTGGCCGAGGCGTGCGGTCTGGGCGAATGCTTCTCGTTCACGCTCGACCAGCTTAACGAGACGTATTGCGCGGCCTACGGCGTTTCCTACGAGGCGCTGAAGTCCGACGGCCTGGCTCCCATTCCCGGTTGCGAGTTGGAATTCGGCAGCGTGCCCGCGTTCGCCACGAAGTCGGGCAAGATCGAGTTCGCCTGCGATGCCTACGCGGCAGGCGGCATGGCGGCCGTCCCTGCGTGGATCGAACCCGCCGCGGTCCCTTCCGACGGATCGCTGCGCCTGATCACGGGCGACCAGGTGTTCCAGAGCAAGACCTATACCATGGCAAGCGACAAGCTGGCTCAGCTCGCGAAGGATTTCGAGGCCGAGCGCGTCTGGATGGCGACGTCGCGTGCCGCCGAACTGGGCATCGTCGATGGCGATACGGTGGAGCTTTCCAACGATAACGGCTCGGTGCGGGCGAAGGTCCGCGTCACCGGCCGCATTCATCCCGACGCCGTGTATCTGCCGCCGCATTACGGCTGCGAATCGGAGGAGATCCGCGCGGCGTTCGGATTCGGAGCGTCGCATAAAGCGCTCGTCACGCGTCAGGCCGAGCCCGAATCGGGCGCCGGCATGCTGCAGGAAGTTCTCGTGAACGTGAAGAAGGTGGGTGCCTAATGGCTCGTTACGGAATGCTTATCGACACCACGAGGTGCATCGGCTGCTATGCCTGCCGCATCGCGTGCCAGAATCAGAACCATCTTCCCGCCGATGTCTCGCTGATCGATTTCCACGAATTCGAGCGCGGCGCCCAGCCGTGCGTGCGCGTGGAGACCGTTCCTACCCAGTGCATGCACTGCGAAGACGCGCCGTGTCAGTCGGTGTGCCCGACGGCGGCGACCTATACCGACCCCGACGGCATCGTGCGCATCGATCCCGAGAAGTGCATCGGCTGCAAATACTGCATGGCAGCCTGCCCGTATCAGGCTCGCGTGGTGGACCATCGAACGGGCGTGGTGGGCAAGTGCCGTTTCTGCACGTTGTATGCGCCGCTCGAAGAGGGCATGTCCACGTGCTTGACGGCCTGTCCCGCAGGCGTGCGCATGTTCGGCGACCTGGACGATCCCGAGTCCGATATCTCCAAGCGCATCGTCGAGACGAACGCTCAGCCCATCGCGGGCGATCTGACCAAATCCAAGATCTACTACGTGAGGTGATGAAGGATGTCTATCGAACCTGTATGGGGCGCGCCGATCGCGTGGTATCTGTTCCTTGCGGGCCTGGGTGCGGGCGCCTATATCACGTCGGCGTTTCTGCGCTGGCGTCATCCCGAGGCGCACGGCATGCGCCGCGCCGGCCACGTCATCGCGCCTATCGTGGTGGCGATCGGGCTGGTGCTTTTGATGGTGGACGCCGAGGCCGGCCTGCATAACCCCCTGCGTTTCGCGCTATTGCTGAGCAACTTCGGCTCGGTCATGACGGGGGGCGTGGTCTTCTTGAGCGTCTTCATGGCGGCGGCTCTGGTCACGGCGGTGCTCGACTTCATGAAGAAGAAGGTGCCGGGCTGGCTTGAGATGGCGGGCGCCGTGGTGGCGCTGTGCGTGGCGGCCTATACCGGCGCGTTGCTGGGCGTGTGCAACACCTACCCCCTGTGGAACAATGCGCTTCTGCCCGCGCTGTTCACCGTGTCGGCCCTTTCCGCAGGCGCGGCATCGGTTTTGCTGGTGGCCGTGGTGCGTCATGCCGACGAGTTCAACAAGGCGGGCGTATTGAAGAAATTCCATTTCTGCTTGCCGGTCGTCGAAATGCTGCTCGTCGCTTCGCTGTGCTTCATCACGGCGTTCGATTCCCCTGCCGGCTTCGAATCGGTCGCGAGTCTGGTGGCGGGCGAGTGGGCCGTGTGGTTCTGGTTGGGCTTGGTCTTCGTGGGCCTGATCCTTCCTACGGCTCTTGAGACATGGCTGCTGTTCTTCACCTCGAAGGAGTTCGAGGAAAGCCGCAAAGCGCATCGGATCAGTTTCGCATCCGATGCGGGCGTGCTCATCGGCGGCTTCATGTTGCGCTATCTGGTGGTGATGGCGGCCGTGCCGCTGACGTTCGTGATGTAGTCGGCGGAAAAATAGAAAAAAACGAACGTCGCTCGGAGACCGGGGAACCTCGGTCTCCTCTTCTATTTATGTCGAAAGATGCGCACGCTGTGTCTGCGTCTTCGTCGCAGTCGTATCCGAAGCAGCTGCGTATGCGCCCTAGTTACTAAAAGAAACCGCACGTCATAGCCGAAAAACGCGGTCGATTTTTCATGAAGGATCATTGACGGCGGCGAAAACGATTCTTATACTGTAAAAGTTCGCTTTCAAAAGCCCCGTACTTGCTGCGCAAAAACGGGACACGGCGTGAATGGAAGTCCAGATCCGGAAGCGTCGGCTTGGCGTAGGAACCCGAGCAGTCTTGTTGCCAGCACTTTTGAACTAGAACAAAAAGAAATCTATTGGAGGATACAGTGAAGACGTATTACGCAAAGCCGCAGGAGGTTGCGCGCGAGTGGTTCGTCATTGACGCCACTGACCAGGTGCTGGGTCGCGTTGCTGCCAAAGCCGCCCACATTCTGAAGGGTAAGCACAAGCCGCAGTACACCCCCCATGTCGACACCGGCGATTTCGTCATCATTCTGAATGCTGACAAGATCCGCATGACGGGCACCAAGGCCACCAGCAAGGAATACTACCGTCACTCCGGTTATCCCGGCGGCCTGAAGATGGAAACCTTCGCCGAGGCTATGCAGAAGCATCCCGAGCGCGTCATCGAGCACGCCGTCAAGGGCATGCTGCCCAAGAACACGCTTGGTCGCGCCCAGGGCAAGAAGCTGAAGGTGTACGTCGGCTCTGAGCATCCGCATGCTGCTCAGAATCCCCGTGAGATCAAGATGGAGGAGAACTAACAATGGCAGCTGAAGCTCTGTATTACGGCACTGGCCGTCGTAAGAACGCCGTTGCTCGCGTCCGCCTGGTCCCCGGCACCGGCAAGGTCACCGTTAACGGCCGCGACGCGAAGGAGTTCTTCGGTCGCGAGGCTCTGGTGAATTACGCCATGGCTCCGTTCAAGGTCACCGACACCCAGGGTCACTTCGACGTCATCGCTCGCTGCAATGGCGGCGGCATTTCCGGTCAGGCCGGCGCTCTGCGTCATGGCATCAGCCGTGCGCTGCTCCAGGCTGGCGAGTATCGTCCCGAGCTCAAGAAGGCTGGCTTCCTGACTCGTGACGCTCGTATGGTCGAGCGCAAGAAGTACGGCCTCAAGAAGGCCCGTAAGCGCCCGCAGTTCAGCAAGCGCTAAGCTTACCGCGTTATTCACGTCGGTTCGAAAGCCCGCTTCTTCGGAGGCGGGCTTTCTTTTTCTTGCGTCGTGAATCGTATCGGATTGTTTTTCGAAGCGGCTCGCTTCTCGCTTCATCGTGCGTTGCGACGCATTACAATACATAGTTCGTGTCTTCTCGCCGACCTGCGCGTCGGCGTTTTCCATCATGCCGACCGCCCACCGGAAGGAGCGCTTTGAGTTCTAATGCCTTGAAAACGATCGATCTTTTCGCCGGCATCGGCGGCATTCGCATGGGCTTCGAGGCGGCGTTCGGCGACGGCGTGGAAACGGTGTTCGCAAGCGAGTTCGACGAACATGCGGTGAAGACCTATGCGGCCAATTTCGATACGCCCACGGCGCCGTGTTCGTCGAAGGAGCCCATGTGCTCCGAGCCGTACGTGTACGGCGATATCACGCAGATTTCGGCTGATGACATCCCGGCGTTCGATATCTGTCTGGCGGGTTTTCCGTGCCAGGCGTTTTCTATAGCGGGTTCGAAGATGGGCTTCGATGATAACTTCAAAGGCCGCAGCCGCGGCACGCTGTTCTTCGACGTGCTGCGCATCTGCGAGCGCCACAAGCCGCGCGTCATCTTCTGCGAAAATGTGAAAGGCCTGGTCATGCATGATAAAGGTCGCACGCTCAAGGTTATCAAGGGCGCATTGGAGCAGATCGGCTACACCGTGTACGACGCCGTGCTGAACAGCAAGGATTACGGCGTGGCGCAGAATCGCGAACGCATTTATATCGTGGCGTTTCGCAACGACATCGATTCAAGCGCGTTTCGCTTTCCCGGCCCGACCGATACGGGCGTCGTGCTGGCGGATATTCTGGAGGATGCGCCCATTCCGTCGCGTTATTACCTGTCGGATACGTATCTCGCGACGCTCGAACGCCACAAGCAGCGTCACCGCTCGCGTGGCAACGGATTCGGCTACATGGTGCGTCCCCTTAACGGCAAATCGGGCGCCATCGTGTGCGGCGGCATGGGTCGCGAGCGCAATCTGATCGCAGACCATCGCGAGCACAGCATGGTGCCTACGACGGCGATCAAAGGTTGCATCAATGACGCCGATATCCGCAAACTCACCCCGCGCGAATGGGCGCGTCTGCAGGGTTTTCCCGATACATACAAGCTGCCGCTTTCCGATACCCATTTGTACAAGCAGCTCGGCAACAGCGTCACCGTGCCCGTGATCGAGGCTATCGCGCGCGAAGTCCGGGCAGTGCTTGAAGCGCAGGGTTAGCGTTCGCCGCGCAGGGAAGGGAGCCGCGTATGCGCAAGCGAATTCACGACCAGGAATACAACAGGGGAGAATGGGCCGAGCTCTACGTGTTCTTACGTCTGCTCGGAACGGGAAGGCTTCATGCGGCCGATAGCGACCTGAACTGCAAGGCGGACTCGTTTCTCGAGGTTTCGAAGGTCTTGCGGTGCGAGGCGGCGGGTGATTCCGCCGTTTACGAGGTCGATCCCGTGGCGGAAACGGTCACGGTGCGCCGCGGCGTTGTTTCGCGCGCCGCGGCCGCGCCTGCAGCGTGGCGAACCTGCGCTCTTGCCGGAACGGGGCACCAGGCATCGCTGTTTTCCTATGGGGGCGATGCTGCAGCCGAGGCCGATACGGACGATCGAGTCGAGTCGAGCGGCTCCGAACAGGTGGTCTCCATGGCCGATTGCGAGGACGCGGCCCGAATCTTGTTCGATCGGCTTACGTCGTCTTCGGTCGGCTCGAAAACCATGCATGCCCCTATCGAGGTGTGCGATTTCGTCGACTCGATCGGTGTGCGCAATCCTAAGGCGCCAGGGGTCCAGGGGCGCGATAAGACGTTCGGCGGCAAGGCCGATATCGTCATCGAAACACGCGACGGACGCAATTCCTTGGTCAACAGGATGGGATTCTCGGTCAAATCGCAGTTCGGCAGTCCTGCCACGCTGTTCAACGCAAGCCCTGCTGCGCCGCTTCTATACTGGGTCGCGCATTGCGACGACGCCCTGATGAGGGAATTCAACGCGTTGCACGACATCCGCGGCAACAGGGGATGGTTCGCCTGCTGCCAGCCGTTTTTCGATGAGCGCGGGCTGCGCGTCAGCTTCGCTCGCGCCCGCAATGCGGGATCGTTCGAGCGCAATTTGCTGTTTATTCGCGAAGGCATGTTGGAAATCGTCGCGGCATGCGTGCGCGAGCGCTTCATCGGCGGTGCGACGACGTCCGACGTCGCGGCTATCACGGCATCGGTTGCCGAGCAGAATCCGATGCGCTATCCGCCCGCCGTCGCCTCGGCGATATACGAGAAAGCTATGAAGGACTTTCTATACGCGGCGTTCTCGGGCATGTCGGCGACCAAGCCGTGGGACGGCA
The DNA here is from genome assembly GCF_959608125.1 of uncultured Slackia sp. Classification (GTDB taxonomy): domain Bacteria; phylum Actinomycetota; class Coriobacteriia; order Coriobacteriales; family Eggerthellaceae; genus Slackia. Next base: position 3,645 of record NZ_CAUHPG010000025.1, on the reverse strand, counting down.
TCGAGCAAGTCAACGGCGGCTACATCGTGGTGAAGCCCGACGGCGACGTGTTGTGCTACCACGCCAACGATCGTGAAGAATTCAGGGAATACCTGTTCCGCAATACGGTGTTCGAATACGTCAGCGCCAAGAAGTATGGCTGGAGCCTTATCGAGAAAAGCGACGGCGAGTATCTGCTGCCGGTGAACTTCTCGATCAGGTTCAAGAAGTAATACGTTCTTGAAGAATGAAATAGTTATTTGATAAGTAACAATCTTATAAGAAACCCTGTTACTTAAAGCTTACTAGTTACTTTAAGTAACAGGATATTTATCTAATACTATAAAGATATTGCTGTTTGTAAATCCAATTATTTCTTAAAGATACTTAGTATTAATTACAAATCAAATTCATATATATTGAAAGTATCTAAAAGTAATTAGCTTACTAAAGGAAGTATAGAATTTTTTAATAAGCGAGTTTCTCAGGGGTCCAATCTTTGAGGACGGGAATCATCGTGCGCGCGATTTCCTTCGCACCGTCCAGATCCTGCTCGCGGTAGTTGCCGCATTCGATCTCGGTGGCACCCGGGATGGCGCCTTCGAAATCGGCCACGAAGGCCAGCATGTCGTTGACCAGCTTGATGGCGACGGCGGGCTCCATGTCGCGCACGAGGAAGTAGAAGCCGGTGCGGCAACCCATGGGGCCGACGTAGATCACCTGGTCGGACAGTTCGGTGCTGCGGGCATAGGTGGCGAAAAGGTGCTCGAAGGTGTGGATGGCGGCGTAAGGCAGGTAGGTTCCGCAGTTCGGCTTGACCATGCGGATGTCGTAGGTGGTGACGTCGCCGTCGACGCGCGAGGTGTACATGCCGGGGACGAGCTTGGTGTGGTCTACCTGAAAGCTGGCGATCTGCTTGAGTTCCATGGTTGCTCCTGTTCGGTATAGCGGACGCTACGCGTATTGTGCGTCGTTCGTTTCGTCGATGGCGATAGCATAGCGCATGCCTGCCTGGCAGGGCGTCTTCGGATCCGCTTGATTTCGCGGCTTCAAGGCGAAACCGCTGCGTGCGGGCGTCGGCGCACGCACGCGATACAATGGGCGCGGCTTGTCTTTTTGTTGCTCAGAAGCGTTTGAAGCGAGGTTTTCATGGTCGATAGGCGGAAGCGAGGCGTCGTGCTGGCCTTGGTGGGCGGTACGGGCTGGGGATTTTCGGGGGCTTGTTCCCAGTATCTGTTCGGCCACGGGGTCGATCCGCTTTGGGCGTCGGCCGTCGCCATGACCGTCGCCGGTGCGGCTCTCGTCGCATACCTGCTGGTCGCGCGAAGGGATGCGCTGCGTGCGCTTTGGAGCTGTCCGAGGTCGGCGGTTCGCCTGGTTTTGTTCGCGTTGGCGGGCTTGACGCTTTGCCGCGCGACGTATCTGCTGGCCATTCAATATTCCAATGCGGGAACGGCAACGGTCCTGCAGTATATCGGGCCGGTGCTTATCGTGGTGGCGTCGTGCTTTGCGACGCGCCGCCTTCCGAGTGCGCGCGAGTTCGTCGCGGTGCTTTGCGTGGTGGTCGGCACCTTTCTTTTGGCGACGCATGGCGATCCCTCCACGATGGCGCTTTCGCCCGAAGGCATATTCTGGGGCCTTGCCGCTGCGGTTTCGGTGGCGCTGTACTCGCTTTTGCCCGGAACGCTTATGAGGCGCTACGGCAGCCTTGTCGTAGTTGGAAGCGGCCTTTTGCTGGGCGGAATCGTTTTATACCTGGTCACAGGAGCATGGAATCGCGCGCCGCAGCTCGATGCCGGGGGTTTGCTCGCCATGTTCGGCGGCTTGACGGGCATTGGAACACTGCTCGGATTCACTGCGTACCTGACCGCGATAAACGATATCGGGGCGGCGAAAGCGAGCCTGATCGCCAGCGTCGAGACCGTGTCGGCCACGGCATTCGCCGCCTTGTGGCTTCATACGCCGTTCGCGTTCGTGGATTTCGTCGGGTTCGCGCTCATCATGGCCACGGTGTTTCTGCTTGCACGCTTCGATGGTCCCGATCCGAAGCGTGAGACGGCCGCCTAGGCGCGTGCGTGCCGTTTGCCCTGTCATTTTTCACAGAAGGATGTCGAACATGTGACCGCGAAGGGCTGTGCCCGGCGAGTGGTAAAATACATAAGTTCATCCATTGAAAGGGGCGTTTATGGCTCGACTTTTCGGAACCGACGGCGTACGCGGCGTCGCGAACGTCGATTTGACGTGCGAGATGGCATATCGTCTGGGTCAGGCGGCGGTGGCGTTCATGGGCGCAACCGTGGTTTTGGGTAAGGACACGCGTAAGAGCGGCGATATGCTGGAGGCGGCTGTGGTGGCAGGCATCACGAGCGCAGGCGGCGATGCCCTTCTTGCGGGCGTCATCCCCACCCCCGCGGTTGCGCTGCTTACGCGCGAGCTGCATGCCGACGGCGGCATCGTTATTTCCGCATCGCATAATCCGCCCGAGTACAACGGCATCAAATTCTTCGACGGCCAGGGCTTCAAGCTGCCCGACGCGGTGGAGGACGACATCGAGAAGTTCATCGCAGAGGGCGGCCTCGAAGGCGTCGTGGCTCGTGCGGTCGAGGCAGGCGAAGAGGCGTCCATGCCCGCAGGCTCCATGGTGGGCGTCGCGGTGGAAATCGAGGACGCGTGCGAGATGTATATCGACCATGTGGTGAAATCCATTCAGGCGCAGGGCGTCGATTTCTCGGGTCTGCACGTCGCTCTTGATACGGGCCATGGCGCCTCGTCTCTGACCAGCGCCGAAGCGCTGCGTCGCCTGGGCGCGGAAGTCACCGTGATCAACGACGATTTCGACGGTAACGACATCAATGTGGAATGCGGTTCCACCCATCTGGGCCCGCTTGCCGAGCTTCTGGTCGAAAGCGGCGCCGATATAGGCATCGCGCATGACGGCGATGCCGACCGCGTGATGATGCTTGCGGCCGACGGTTCCGAAATCGACGGCGACGTTATGGAGGCCGTGCTGGCGATCGACCTGAAAGAGCGCGGCTGCCTGCCTGGCAACGTGGCCGTTTCTACGGTGATGACCAACCTAGGCTTCGTTCATGCGATGCGCGATGCGGGCATCGAGGTACTGCAGACCAAGGTCGGCGACCGCTACGTGCTCGAGGCCATGCGCGAGGGCGGCTACGCTTTGGGCGGCGAGCAATCGGGCCATATGATTTTGCTTGAGCACAACTCCACGGGCGACGGCCTTATGACGGCCTGCCAGTTCCTTGCGGCGGTGCGTCGCAGCGGCAAGCCGGTGGAAGAGGCCGTCAAGGTGATGACGCGCTTCCCGCAGACGCTTATCAACGTGCGCGTGCGGGACAAGCATGCGCTCGAGGGCAACGATGCCATCTGGGATGCCGTCCGCGCAGCCGAGGAGGCCATGGGCGATGCGGGCCGCGTTCTGGTGCGCACGAGCGGCACCGAGCCGTTGGTTCGCGTGATGGTGGAAGCCGAAACGCAGGATGTGGCCGACGGCCATGCTCGCGCAATCGCCGATGTGGTGGAATCCGAGCTGGCGTAGGCCCATCTGCGAACGATAGAGAAGAGAAAAGGGCCCGTATGAACTAGACCCCAAAAGTGCAGTGAACCCCTATAGTTGGACAGACAATGTTCTGCTTCTCCTATAGGGGT
>NZ_CAUHPG010000024.1 GCF_959608125.1 uncultured Slackia sp. | reverse complement strand
CGCTTGATTCACTTCTTTTGCCGTTCAGAAAACGGGGTCCTTTGCACTTTTGGGGCCTAGTTCAATCGGCGGGTTCTTTCGTATATGCGGCGCGCTACGAAAAAAGCGTCGCAGGATGGGGCTGGGGAAGGGTCGGCCGTTACGGCATGACGGCCATCAGAAGGCCCAGGCCGATCAAGGCGAGGCCCGGACCCGGCAAAATCAGCATCGGCAGTCCGATCAATATGAACAGTATGCCGAGCGCGCGTCGTCCTAGGTGCAATCCTCGACGTGGCATGGCGGCCGTGCCGCCGTTCGCGTAGACGTTTCGGGCCGAAGAGCTCGGTCCGTATGGGGAGGAGTATGAGTAGGCGCGGCGTGTGCGGGGCTTTTCATCGGCGAATCCGATGGGCACGGCGGTTTTCGATCCGTCGCGCTCGATGACGTACGCCTCGGATACAGGAGAGTTCGTCGTTTTCATGATCCGTCCTTTCGTCGATGCGTCCACTATGCGCTGCAACGCTACGCGCTTCAAGCGGCGCGTGCGAATCGTTGCGTCTGCGTGAGGCGTTCGTCAACGAATCGTCAGGTTGAAGGGGTCTCGTACACGATTCGCCCATGGGTCGTTGTGGTTTTCGACCGAGGCGTTTCGTGTCCTATGGAGCTGCGCCGTTCGTGCAAGAGCGTCGCGTCCGCTGCGCTATAATGCCAGGCGCTCAATGTTACGTTATGGGTGCCATTACACTGCGGAAGGGGCGGATAGGTCATGCTTACCATCGGATGCCATCTTTCTTCCTCGAAGGGTTTTCTCGCCATGGGCAAGGCCGCCTCGTCGATCGGGGCGAACACCTTCGCGTTCTTCACGCGCAACCCACGCGGCGGCTCGGCCAAAGCGATCGATCCCGAGGATGCCGCCGAACTGAAGGCGTGGATGGAGGCCGAATCGTTCGGAACGCTTGTCGCGCACGCGCCGTATACGTTGAATTGCTGCTCCGATAAACCCCATGCCAGGCAGTTCGCGCGCGAAGCCATGGCCGACGACTTGCGTCGCATGGAGTTCACGCCGCATAGTTACTACAACTTTCACCCGGGCAGCCATGTCAAACAGGGTGCCGAAGCGGGTATCGCCATGATCGCAGGGGTGCTCAACGAGGTGCTCGAGCCCGAACAGACAACGACGGTGCTGCTCGAAACCATGGCGGGCAAGGGAACCGAGGTCGGATGCAGCTTCGAGGAGTTGGCGGCGATCATCGACCGCGTCGAGCTGTCCGACCATATGGGCGTGTGCCTAGACACGTGTCATGTGCACGATGCGGGCTACGATATCGTGAACGATCTCGACGGCGTGCTGGAGGAATTCGATCGCGTGCTCGGCATCGACCGTCTTCGCGCCGTGCATATCAACGACAGCAAGAATCCGTGCGGGGCGCATAAAGACCGTCATGAAATCATCGGCGAAGGCTATATCGGTATCGAGGCCTTCGAACGCATCGTGAACCATCCCGCCTTGCGCGACCTGCCGTTCATCTTGGAGACTCCGAATGAATTGCCGGGCTACGCGAAGGAAATCGAGTTGCTGCGCGGGCTGCAGCGATAGGTCGCATTTCGTGTTCCCGGTCGTTTCGCACCGCATGATTTGACGCGGGCTTTACATACGTCGCCGGCATCGGCCTCGTGGCCGACTATACTGAGACAATCGTATTGAAACGAAAAGCTCGCCTTGCGGGCTTTTCTTCTGAGATAGCGAGGTCGCGTTATGAATTACGGCGTCATCGACGTTGGCTCGAACACGGTCCGCCTGTGCGTGTACGACGTTTCCGCCGACGGAAAGAAATTCAAGACGATCGTGAATCGCAAAAGCATGGCCGGTCTGGCGGCGTATGTGCTCGACGGCGTGCTGTCGCAAGAGGGCATCGAGGTCGCGGCCGAATGCGTGAAGAAATGCCTGAAGCGTGCGGCGTATCTGAAACCCGTGCGCGTCGACGTATTCGCCACCGCCGTGCTGCGCAATATCGACAACAGCGCCCAAGCGATTGCGGCGATCGAGGACATGGCCGACTGCTCGATTGCGCTTCTATCCGAAGAAGACGAGGCCCATCTGGGCTTTGTCGGCGCGTCATCGAAAGACGAACTGGTCAACGGAGTGCTGGTCGATATCGGCGGCGGCTCGTCCGAGGTCACGCTGGTCGCCGACTCCAAAGACGTCATGCGCGCGAGCCTTCCGCTTGGCTCGCTCTCGTCGTATCGCCGTCATGTCTCCGACATCATGCCGACCGAAGCCGAGTTCGCGGCCATCCAGGGCGAAGTGCATGCCCTGCTCGAAGCCGATGCGCACGGTATGGCCGAGCACCGCGTGCGTCGTCTGTTCGGCGTCGGCGGAAGCATTCGTGCTTTGGCCGAGGTGAACGCTCATCTGCAAGGCGGCGTATCCGACAAGGACATGACGCACGAGGACGTACATCGCTTGGTCGAGGACATGTTCGAGCGCCGTCGCGCGTTTTTGGATGCGGTGTTGCATATCGCTCCCGAGCGCGTGCACACCATCGCCTGCGGCCTGGCTATCCTGACGGAGCTTTTCGACGATTTCGACGCGATGGGTCTGCATGTCTGCAGCAATGGCGTGCGCGAGGGCTACCTCGTCGACCGCATCCTCGCGCGCGAGCGATAGGCGTTTTTCGTGATGCCGAAAACGAAAGAGCGCATAACGAAAAAAGAGCCGATCGGCTCTTTTTTCGTGTACTGCATAGAAGGTGGAGAGGATGGACGGTTCGGAAGCTAGCCCTCGATCGAGATGAGCTTCTTGGCGTCTTCGGGGGCGGGAAGCTCCTTCTTCGGCACGACGATGCGCAGGATGCCGTCTTCGAACTTGGCGCGGATGTCGTCCTCGGAGATGTCCTCGCCGACGTAGAAGCTGCGGCGGCAGCTGCCGGTGAAGCGCTCCTTGCGCAGGTAGGTGCCGTTTTCGGACTCCTCTTCGCTTTCGGATTCGGTGCTTGCCTGGATGGTGAGGTAGCCGTCCTGCAGCTCTGCGTGGACGTTTTCCTTCTTGAAGCCGGGCAGGTCGATATCGAACTCGTAGGCCTTCTCGGTCTCCTTGATGTCGGTCTTCATCATGGCAGGCATGGCCTGCTTGGGCTGCGGGCGGCCTCCGAAAACGTCGAAGGGGTCGCTCAGGAAGTCGGCGAAGAAATCGTTTTTGCGTGCGGGAACCAGCATCATGGTCATCTCCTGTCTGTGGGGCGGATGCCTTCTCGTAAGGGTCTGCTCGTTGCGGGATATGCTTGCATCCGCTCGTCGTTTCTGTTTACGAGATGCACTATAGAATCCTTTTTAGCACTCTACAAGCAAGAGTGCTAATACGCCATCGTTCCGTTACTTTCGTCACACGGAGGGGGAATGCGCCGTCATGCGTCGTCGGCCGTCCGTTCCGTTCGACCGAGCGTCCGAGAATATGGGTATTTGCCGCGTTGTCGGCCACTATGTTGTGATAAAGTGCCGCCATACGGAAATGCGACGCAATCATCGTCGTTCCGGTTTCCACAGAGCAGCGTCGGAGGATCCGACGCATGACCGTCCGAAAGGAGTCGTAATAATGAACCAGGCATTCAACGTGTTCTCTTCGATCGCTTCTTCTCGGGCATGGTGGTGGCGTAGCTTGTAACCGGTCGGTCGATCGCGAGCTTTCGTCACGTTTTCTCATCGAATGAACGAAGGGCTCCGGGCGACCGGGGCCCTTTTTCGAGCCCGCAAGGGCGGATCTTCCCCGAATATCGGGGCTCTATGGAAGGAATTCAACGCATGGCAACATCATCCTCTTCGCGCGATTCGTTCACGTCGCGCACGGCGTTCATCATCGCCTGCATCGGCTCGGCCGTCGGCATGAGCGCCATCTGGCTTTTTCCGTACCGCGTTGCCGAAATGGGCGGCGCGGCGTTTCTCATTCCGTATCTGATTTTCGTCGTGCTGCTCGGCCTGACCGGCGTCATCGGCGAGATGGCCTTCGGCCGCGCTATGGGCACCGGCCCCATGGGGGCGTTTTCCAAAGCGCTCGAAATGCGCGGGGTCAAGCATTCGGGACCGCTGGGCAAGGTCATCGGGGCCATCCCTACGCTCGGTTCCCTCGGCATCGCGATCGGTTATTCGGTCGTGCTCGGCTGGTTCTTGAAGTACTTGCTCGCATCGGGCACGGGCACGCTGCTGCAGGTGCCTGACATGGGCGCGTATTTCGGCGGCCTTGCCAGCGATTTCGGCAGTGTCGGCTATCATGCGGCGGCGCTCGTCATCACGTTCGCCGTCATGCTGTTGGGCATCTCGCGCGGCATCGAGCGCTTGAACAAGATTATGATGCCGCTATTCTTCGTGCTGTTCGTGATCATGCTGGTGCGCGTGGCCATGTTGCCCGGCGCCTTCGAAGGCTACAAATACCTGTTCGTCCCCGATTGGAGCGCGCTTGCGAACCCGCAGACGTGGGTGTTCGCGCTGGGGCAGGCGTTCTTCGGCCTGTCGTTGGCAGGCAGCGGCACGCTCGTGTACGGCAGCTACTTGAAGAAGGACGTCGATGTGGTCTCGTCCGCGAAAAACGTCGTGATTTTCTCGACGCTCGCCGCGGTGCTTTCCGCCATGATCGTGGTTCCCGCCGTGTTCGCGTTCGGCCTGGACACGCAGTCCGGTCCTCCGTTGATGTTCATCGCGCTTCCGCAGGTGTTCCAGGAAATGCCCGCGGGCGGCATCTTCTGCTTCGTGTTCTTCCTGGCCGTCGCCTGCGCGGCGATCACCAGCCTGGTGAACCTGTTCGAGACGCCGATCGAGGCCCTGCAGGAGCAGCTGCATCTTCCGCGTTGGGGCGCCGTGGCCATCGTGGCCGCGATCGCGTTCGGCGTGGGCGTGTTCATCGAGAGCGGCGATGCGGTGAGCGCCTGGATGGATGCCGTTTCCATCTACGCCATTCCGTTGGGCGCGCTGCTGGCCGCGATCATGTTCTTCTGGGTCTGCCCGAAGCATTTCGCCAAAGAGCAGGCGCAGATCGGCCGCGAGAAAAAGCTCGGCGCATGGTTCGAGCCTATGACGAAATACCTGTTCGTCGGCATTACCGCCGTGGTCATCGTGCTGGGCATCTTCTACGGCGGCATCGGTTAGGCGCATACGTCGGCATGTGAAACTCTTTATGGGCGACGGCTTTCGGGCCGTCGCCTTTTCGCGTTTTCGCGCGCTCTCCGTTGTGCGGGAAGCATCGCATCTCGAAGGGGATGTTCCACAAATGACGGTTTCGTGACGCTCTCTTCCGATGCGCCTATTTCGGGTATACTTCCGATGTCGCAACCAGTGCCGCGGATGGGCCTGGGCGGCGCCATGGTTCGAACCTGGTCAGGTCCGGGAGGAAGCAGCCATAAGGGCCCGCTGACGAGCGCCCATGCCTATCCGCGGCAACTGAGCCGGCATACGCCGGTGCAATGTCGACGCCGCGACGGCCTGAGACCTCTCGCCTTGCGCACGACGCCGAAATGGCGCTGCGCGAACCGGGATGTCTCAGGCCGTCTTGTGTACGGCCTTTTTTCGCGGTTGTCCTCATTGTTATGCGGCCTGCAAGCCGCCCATCCGAAAGGCTTCTATGGAAATCATTCAGTTCTTCCTCGATCTGTTGTCCGATCCGCGTGCCGCCATCGCGGGCTGGATCGTGGCGCTCGGTCCTTTTTGGGTGTACAGCCCTCTGTTTTTGATCGTGTTCGTCGAAACGGGCCTTGTCTTCTTCCCGTTCCTGCCTGGCGACTCTCTGCTGTTCGCGGCGGGCGTCTTCTCGGCCGACGGCGGCGGGTTGAATGTCTGGGCCACGCTGTTCGTGTTCTATGCGGCCGCTATTCTGGGCAATACCTCGAACTACTGGATCGCTCGTTTCTTCGGCTCGCGCATCATCGATTCGGGCAAGGTCAAGGCCCTTACGCCTGAACGCATGGCCAAGCTCGACCATTTCTTCGCGAAATACGGCGGTCTTACGATCGTCATCACGCGCTTCATGCCGTTCTTCCGTACGTTCGCGCCGTTCATCGCGGGTACGGGCCATATGAATTTCGGCAAATTCACGCTGTTCAATGCGATCGGCGGTTTCGCCTGGGTCACCTCGTTCGTCCTGGTGGGCTATTTCTTCGGCGGCATTCCCTTCGTCCAGGAACATTTCGAGCTCATCGTGCTCGGCATCGTCGCCGTGTCGGTCGCGCCTGCCATCATCGGCGCGGTGAAGGCCGGTATGAATGCGCGAAAAAAGAAAAAATCCCAGGATCAGTAGCCTTCGATCCGGTACAATACCGCTTCGCCTTGCATATGCGGACATGGCTCAGTTGGTAGAGCACAACCTTGCCAAGGTTGGGGTCGCGGGTTCGAGTCCCGTTGTCCGCTCCAGATTCTTCAGCCCCGCCACGTGCGGGGCTTTCTCATGCTCTGCGTGGCCCCTGGGTTCGAAGCCGCCGGCGCGGCTGTGCTTCCACCCGTTCTGTGGGATATGCGCGGCGGAATCCGCCTTCTTCTATAATGGCCGAAACTGGAAATGCAGCCGGATGCGACGGCTGCGGGGAAGCGGAGACGAGGCGCCATGTCAGAAGCACTGTATAGGAAATACCGCCCTCAGACGTTCGAGGACGTCGTGGGACAGACCCATATCGAGCGCACGCTGAAAAACGCCATCGAATCCGACAAGGTGAGCCACGCCTATTTGTTCTGCGGACCGCGCGGTACGGGCAAAACCACCACGGCGCGCCTTTTGGCGAAGGCGCTTTTGTGCGAAGGCGGGCCGACGCCGTCTCCCGACGGAACGTGCGAGCAGTGCCTCGCCATCGCCGACGGCGTGCATCCCGACGTCAGCGAACTCGACGCGGCAAGTCGCACCGGCGTCGAGAACGTGCGCGAGGAAATCATCGGGCGCGTTCAATACGCGCCTACGCGCGGGCGTTACAAGATATATATCATCGACGAAGTCCATATGCTGTCTACCGCGGCGTTCAACGCGCTGCTCAAGACGCTCGAAGAGCCGCCGAGTCACGTGGTGTTCGTGCTGTGCACTACTGACCCCCAGCGCGTTCCCGAAACCATCCATTCTCGCTGTCAGCGCTTCGATTTCCACCGCCTTTCGAACGACGAGATCGTTTCGCGCCTGGGAGCCGTTTGCGTGGCGGAAGGCGTGGAATTCGAAGGCGACGCACTCGACTTGATCGCCCATCGCGCCCAGGGCGGCATGCGCGACGCCCTTACCGCGCTCGAGCAGCTGATCGCGTTCGGCGGCGGCACGGTGACCGTCGAGGTGGCGCAAAGCGTGCTGGGGTCCATCGATACCGATGACATGTCCACGGTGGTGAACGCGATAGCCGCGCGCGATGCCGCTGCATGCTTCACGTGGGTGTCCGAGTATGTCGAAACGGGTGCCGACCTTGCTCGTTTTGCGCGCGATCTTGCGGGATACGTGCGCGATTTGTATATTCTTGCCCTGACCGACGGCGCCGTCGCGCTCGACGCGCCTCAGGCGGCACGCCCCGCGATGGCGAAAGAGGCGGCCGCATTCGGTCCCGATCGCCTCGCGTACATTCTGCGTGTTCTGGGCGACCTGAGCGCCGAATTGCGCTCCTCGGTCAATCCTCGCCTTTCTTTCGAAATCGCGTTGACGCGTATGGTTCGCCCCGAAAGCGACTTGACGCTCGACGCGCTTGCCGCGCGCGTGGCGACGCTCGAGGCCGCGCTGGCTTCGGGGTCGTTTGCCGCATCGAGCTCTGCGGCCGTCCTGACGTCAGGAAACGCACAGGGCTCGTCGCGTGTCGAGGAGTCTCGTGTCGTAGCTCCTGCATCCGTTCCGCCCGTGGCGAGCGGATATCGACCGCTGTCCGCGGAGGCCCCTGCTCTCGCGGCATCGGAGGCGCCCGCTCCCGCCCGCGCTTCCGAAGCCGTCGATAGGTCTGCCGCATTTCGTGCCCAGCTCGAGCAGCGCCGTGCGGCGAAAGCCCCTGCGCCCGCAGGAAGCGTGCCTGCTGCGGCCCCTGCGCCCGCGCCTTCTTCGTCGCAGCAGGCCGCTGGTTCTTTGTCGGACGATATCCGGGCGAAGATCAGCGATCCGTCCGCGTTGCAGCGCGGGTGGCAGGCGGCGATTGCGGATTTGAAGCGCCGCCGTGCGGCGTATGGCGCGTTGATGCTTTCGGCGCGCATCGTCGCGCAAGACGGGGGAGAGGGCTTGTTCATCGAGTTCTCCCGCGAGAACAGCTTTGCATACTCGGCCGCGCAGAAGCCGGATATCTCGGCCGCGATCGCAGCATCGCTCGAAGGCGCGTTCGGCGCGCCCGTTCCGTTCGCCATCACGCAAGGAGAAGGCGCGTCGTCTCCCGCACGCGCCGCAATGGCCCGTGCGGCCGCCATGCGCGCTGCAGATTCCGTTCCCGCGTCTGTCGGCGCTTCGCAGCCTACGGTTTCAAAGCCTGAGCCGCCTGCCGCTGTGCAGGCGCCCGTATATACGGCCGATGACGTCGTTCCCTACGATGATGCCGACATGGTTCCGTATTCCGACGCTGACGTCGAGCCATATGCCCCATGGGACGGCTATGAAGACTCGCTTGCTCCTGTGCCTATCGGGCGGTCTGCGGAGGCGCCTTCTCGTCCTTCGCGCAAGGCCGAGGCCGCTTCGCGCGCCGTAGCTGCCGTCGAATATGCGCCGCAGGCCGTCGCCCCTATTTCTTCGAACGTTCAACCGACGCCTGCTCCTGAACCTGCCGAAGTCGCCGCCGCCTCTGAAGACTCCGAGACCGAAGTTTCCTACGATCTTTCGGTTCAGGGTCCCGACCCGGTCGATCCGTATATCGTAGGCAAAGAGCTTGGGTTCGATTCCATGTCGGCCCCTAAGAAACGCGCCAAGAACATGATCGTGCCCACGGGATGGCCCGGCATCGCCGATGCGAAGAAAGCGCCGACGAAGAAGGGGCCGAACGCACGTAGTCAGGAAGCGGCCGTGAAGGTCGATTCCGCGCCGGAGCCGACTCCGATTCCGCGTCCACAGGATGCTTCCGTGCCCGACCGTGTTGCCGAGGTTTCACCTGCGCCGTCCGATGCGCCTTCGGCGTCCGAACCCGCGGCGCCGTCCGCGCGCCCGAATCCGTTCGCTTCGCGTGCGATGCCTGCGGGTATCGGGGGCGCTGCACAGCCTGCACCTGCGTCAGAGCTCGAGAATGTCTCTGCGGCCGGCGCCATGGACGCGGCCGATATCTTCGGATCGTTCGGCATTTCGTTCGAGGACGTTAAAGAAGAGCGTTAGTTTTTGCAGCAAAGGCGTCGACGGCGATTCGTCGACGCCTTTCTTCGTGCTCGCAGGCGGCGGCTGCGCCCGGCGCTTTCGTGCAGCCGATGCGTCTGTGCGCGTCATTGTGTTAGTCTTTCTACCTATATATATGCGCATACGGTTGCGCTGCTTCTCCGCGCACGTGGAGAAGCCCCAAGAGAAAAAGGAGAATCGTCATGGATATGAAAGCAATGATGCGCCAGGCGCAGAAAATGCAGGCCGAGCTTGCTAAGGCGCAGGAGGAAATCAAGACCATGACCGCCGAGGCTACTGCCGGCGGCGGCATGGTCAAGGTCGTTGCTCAGGGCGATATGACGATCCAGTCCATCGTGATCGATCCGTCCGCTGTCGATCCCGACGACGTCGAGATGCTGCAGGATATCGTGACCGCTGCGGTCAACGAGGCCCTGCGTGCCGTTTCCGCCCAGGGCTCGCAGCGTATCAGCGCCGCTACCGGCGGTATGAACATCCCTGGCTTGATGTAGCGGGCGTCTCGTGGAATCGGCTCCTGCCATCCAGAAGCTTTTGGACGAACTCGAGCGAATGCCGGGTGTCGGCCCCAAAAGCGCCCAGCGCATCGCGTATTGGATGCTTAACTCCGATCGTGAGACGGTGCTTCGTCTGGCCGATGCTATCGTCGAGGTGAAAAACACCGTGCATTTCTGCTCGCGATGCTTCAACTACGCAGAAGGAGAGCTTTGCGAGGTGTGTGCTTCTCAAAGGCGCGACGAATCGGTGATATGCGTGGTGAGCGAGCCGCGCGATATCGCAGCGATCGAGCGCACGGCAGCATTTTCGGGCGTGTACCATGTGCTCGGAGGCGCCTTGTCTCCCATGGATGGCATCGGGCCCGATGACTTGCATATCGCAGAGTTGCTGAAGCGCCTCGCCGACGCCGATGTGCGCGAGGTCGTCCTTGCCACCAATCCCAACGTGGAGGGAGAGACGAGCGCAGCGTATCTGGCCCGCCTGATCAAGCCTCTGGGCATCGAGGTGACGCGACTTGCAAGCGGTCTTCCCGTGGGAGGCGATCTTGAATTCGCCGATGAAATCACGCTGGGCCGTGCTATCGAGTCGCGGCGTCCGCTCTAGTTTTTTTCGCCCCGAATCGCACTCGGCTCGCGTTTCAGGGGCGTTTTCGGAGCGGCTTCATCCCATGCTCGGGTGTATGTGGGGATTGAGCAGCGTCTTTGCGCGCATGTTTGGAGAATCGGTAGTTTCTTTTCCGTATGCGAAGCGTTACAATTGGTTGTGCATTACAGAGGCGACAAGCTTCGGTAAGGATAAGGGTTCTGTTAATAGGAGGGGAACAGAACCCTTTGTCTTTATCGGGGCTTTTCTATTTTACATACCATGTCTTGCGGCCGGCCTTCCATGGCTGGCCGTTTTTTTGTGCCGTAGCCTCCGGGAGCCTGTCGGGAATCATCTTGACCGCCGAGGAGTTCGCTTTATCGAATGCTGTCGAGTGCGCCTTTGAAAGCGTCGATTAGCAACGTCGTACAGGGTCTTCGGACCGCCGATCGCCGTCTATTCCGCGCTTTTCAGTTAGACGATGACTTATTATTGTAAATATATGCAATATAATGAATATTACGAGAAAACAACATGATGTTGACGTCGAGTAGACTTATTTTTATGCGCATAGATATGACGCAAGAAGCCGTTGGGGACGCTCAGGAATCCGTCCGCGTTTTTTCCTATCTATCGTATAGAAATAATGCCATAAATTAGCGCTGGCTTACATTTATTTTATGTATTGAAAATAATAAATATGCAAAATTAATCTCAATAATTGAGATTATCATTTTTAATAATGCAAATTTCTAAATAAAATCGATTAATACCCGTTTTCATCGAAGAAATTGATGCATATATTCATAAAGAAGGTTTCATTTTCAATAATCAATCGTCTTGAAGCTTATATTCGTGCCGAAAGCATCGCTAGAAACCTGGTAGTAGAAAAAATATGATTCAAATTAGCGTGAATTTATCCGGTATCGACCTAAAAACGGTCTTCGTTTTGGATAAATTGAAAAGAAGATGCAATAAATTGAGTTTTGCCAGGTCAGTGCAATAAAAAAACAGCTTGCAATTTCCTTTGCGTGCGGCGATGATGGTCTTGTCGGATTTGGGAAGACCGACAAGAGAGAGGAAAAAGGAGGCTCACATGAAGGGTATTCATGTAACGAGCGAAATCGGTAAGCTTAAGAAGGTTTGCCTGCATCGTCCTGGCGACGAACTGCTGAACCTTCCTCCTGACGAGCTCGAGCGTCTGCTGTTCGACGACGTGCCGTTCCTGGAGGTTGCTCAGGCCGAGCACGACCGTTTCGCTGAGATTCTGCGCGAGCAGGGCACCGAGGTTCTTTACCTCGAGCAGCTCGTCGCCGAGGCTTTCAAGGCTCATCCGGGTGCTCGCGAAGAGTTCCTTGATCAGTACATCGAGGAGGCTGGCATCAAGGGCCAGGCTATGCCCGGTATCGTCCGTGAGTATCTCAACTCCATCGAGGACGATTTCGAGTTCGTGAAGAAGACCATGGCTGGCGTCGCCAAGAGCGAAATCGACCTGCCCCATGCTTCTTCCGTCACCCTCGACGACATGGTCAGCGCTCATAGCGACAAAGAGAGCGATCTGATCATCGACCCGATGCCCAACCTGTACTTCACCCGTGACCCGTTCGCCTGCGTCGGCAACGGTGTCAGCCTGAACCGTATGTATGCCGTCACGCGTAACCGCGAGACCCTGTACGGCAAGTACATCTTCAAGTATCACCCGGACTACGCCGAGACCCCGCTGTGGTTCCGCCGCGATGCGGCTTCCCACATCGAGGGCGGCGACATCCTGAACCTCAGCAACAAGGCTCTGGCTGTCGGCATCTCCCAGCGTACCCAGGCTGCTGCCATCGATATCCTCGCCCAGAATATCTTCTGGAAGACCGAGGGCTGCGAGATCGAGAAGATCTTCGCGTTCGATATCCCGAACTGCCGTGCATTCATGCACCTCGACACGGTCTTCACTCAGATCGACGTCGACAAGTTCACGATTCACCCCGCCATCATGGGCACCCTGCGCGTTTTCGAGCTGACCAAGGGCGCAACTCAGGGCGAGGTCGACATCAAAGAGCACACTGATTCCCTCGAGAAGATTCTCGAGTACGCCACCGGCGTTGACGGCATCAAGCTCATCCCCTGCGGTGGCGGCGACCCGATCGCTGCTGCTCGCGAGCAGTGGAATGACGGTTCCAACACGCTGTGCGTCGAGCCGGGCACCATCGTGGTGTACCAGCGCAACAACGTCACCAATGACGTTCTCTACAAGGAAGGCCTCAACCTTCTGGTCATGCCCTCTGCCGAGCTGTCCCGTGGTCGTGGCGGCCCGCGTTGTATGAGCATGCCCTTCCAGCGCGAGGATCTCTAAGCATTTTCGCGGCCCCGCCCGTTTTCAAGCGGGGCCGCACTCTTCTGTTCTTCATTGCCATTTAGAGACCAATATGGGTTTGGTCTCTAGGAAGAAAGGATAACAACATGGGTGTCAATCTCAGCGGTCGCAACTTCCTGAGGCTTCTCGACTTCTCCACCGAGGAGATCGAGTACCTGCTCAAGCTGTCCAAGAACTTCAAGGACATGAAGCGCGCAGGTGTGCCCCACCGTTACCTCGAGGGCAAGAACATCGTTCTGCTCTTCCAGAAGACTTCCACCCGTACCCGTTGCGCTTTCGAAGTTGGCGCTATGGACCTCGGCATGGGCGTTACCTACCTCGATCCGGGCAGCTCCCAGATGGGCAAGAAGGAGTCCATCGAGGACACCGCTCGCGTTCTCGGCCGCTTCTATGACGGCATCGAGTTCCGTGGCTTCGCTCAGACCGACGTCGAGGACCTCGGCGCTAACGCCGGCGTTCCTGTCTGGAATGGCCTGACCACCGAGTGGCATCCCACCCAGATGCTCGCCGACATCCTGACCGTTCAGGAGAACTTCAACTACGACATCAAGGGTCGCACCCTGGTGTTCATGGGCGACTGCAAGAACAACGTTGCTCGCTCCCTCATGGTCGTTTGCGCCAAGCTGGGCATGAACTTCGTCGCTTGTGGTCCTAAGGACGACATGCCGGCCGACGACGTGCTCGAGGCTTGCAAGCCGATCGCTGCCGAGAATGGCTGCACCATCACCCTCACCGAGGATGTCAAGGAAGCCTGCACCGGCGCCGATGTCATCTACACCGACGTTTGGGTTTCCATGGGCGAGCCCGACGAGGTCTGGGCTGAGCGCATCGAGCGCCTGAAGGCCTATCGCGTCACCAAGGAAGTCATGGCCATGGCTAAGCCCGAGGCTATCTTCCTGCACTGCCTGCCTGCTTTCCACGACACCAACACCACCATCGGTGCCGAGAAGGCCGAGCAGTTCGGCATCACCGAGATGGAGGTCGAGGACGAGGTCTTCGAGTCCAAGCAGTCCAAGGTCTTCGACGAGGCCGAGAACCGCATGCACACCATCAAGGCTGTCATGTACGCTACCTTGAAGTAAGAAGACGGGGGTATTTGAAATGGCTAACAAGCGTCTCGTGATTGCCCTGGGCGGTAACGCCCTGGGCAATACCCCCGAAGAGCAGCTCGAGCTGGTTCACAACACGGCTGCTCCTATCGTTGACCTCATCGAAGAGGGCTTCGACGTCATCGTCACCCACGGCAATGGCCCCCAGGTCGGTATGATCAAGGTCGCTACCGACAACTCTGCTACGAAGGTGGGCGGCACCCCGTCCATTCCCTTCCCCGAGTGCGGCGCTATGAGCCAGGGTTACATCGGCTATCACCTGCAGCAGGCTATGCAGCGCGAGTTCGCTCGTCGCGGCATGGACAAGGCTTGCGCTTCCATCGTCACTCAGACGGTCGTCGACGCTGCCGACCCTGCGTTCCAGGATCCCACCAAGCCCGTCGGCGCTTTCTTCACCGAGGAAGAGGCCGCCAAGCTTATGGAAGAGACTGGCAACAAGTACGTCGAGGACGCTGGCCGTGGCTGGCGCTGGGTTGTTGCTTCTCCCGCTCCGGTTCGCATTGTCGAGCTGCCGCTGATCAATAACCTGGTCGATGCCGGTATGTGCGTCATCTCCACTGGCGGCGGCGGTATCCCCGTCGTCGAGGAGGACGGCGGCTACAAGGGCGTTCCTGCCGTTATCGACAAGGACCGTTCCGCCGCTCTGCTCGCAGGCGAGGCCAAGGCCGATATGCTGGTCATCCTGACCGCCGTCGATCGCGTCTGCATCAACTTCAACAAGCCTGATCAGCAGGAACTTGCTTCCATGACGATCGCTGAGGCTGAGAAGTACATGGAGGAGGGTCAGTTCGCCAAGGGTTCCATGCTGCCCAAGGTCGAGGCTTGCCTCTCCTTCGTGAAGGCCAATCCGGAAGGCAAGGCCCTCATCACGTCTCTCGAGCGCGCGAAAGAGGCGCTCGCTGGTGAGACCGGTACGGTTATCACCGCTTAATTAGGGTACAAAGTCCTGCTGGGGGTAGGGGTGCTCCCAGCAGGATTCCATGCGTTATGAAGGAAAGAGACATAACGCATGGATACCCGTTTGAAAGGGGAATATCATGGCTGACAACGTTAAAAAGAAGAAGGATCCGATTAGTTCATTCAGTATCCTTCTTATCCTGCTTGTCGTGCTGGCTGTTATTTCTTGGATTGCAGCTGCAGCGACGGGCGGCACCGTGACGGGTGCGTCTCTCTCCAATATTTTGACGGCGCCTATCTATGGCTTTACGGGCGCTCCTACCGACATTGTCGAAAGCGCTGCCAATCCGGATACGTTCCCGGGCGGCGCGCTTGAGGTCTGCTTCTTCGTTATGATTCTGGGCGGTTTCTTGGGCGTAATGACCAAGACCGGCGCTCTCGACAACGGTATTGCCGTTCTGGTGAAGAAGCTTCATGGCAATGAGCTTGTCCTCATTCCTATCCTGATGATTCTGTTCTCTATTGGCGGCACTACGTACGGCATGTGCGAAGAGACCGTTCCGTTTTATGTTCTGCTTGCAGCAACTATGTATGCGGCAGGTTTCGACGCGATGGTCGGTTCCGCAGTCGTTCTTCTTGGCGCTGGCTGCGGTGTTCTCGGTTCTACCGTCAATCCCTTCGCTGTCGGTGCTGCGGTGTCGTCTTTGGTCGATGCCGGCATTGAAGTGAACCAGGGCACCATCATCATGCTGGGCGCCATTCTTTGGATCGCCACCCTTGCAGTTTCCATTGTTTACGTTATGAAGTACGCTGCTAAGGTCAAGAAGGATCGCGGCTCCACCATTCTCTCTCTGCAGGAGCAGCAGGATGAGAAGGAGAGCTTCGGCAAAGATGAAATCGAGGGCGAAGTTGTTCTGACTGGTCGTCAGAAGGGTGCTTTGATCGTGTTCGCGCTCGCGTTCATCATCATGGTCATCAGCTTCATTCCTTGGGAAGATTTCGGCGTGACGCTGTTCCTCGGATGGTCCGAGGTCATCACCGGTCTTCCTCTTGGCCAATGGTATTTCGTTGAAGCTGCAAGCTGGTTCTTTGTCCTTGCTTTGATCATTGCCTTTGTTGGCGGCTTGTCCGAATCCGAGACTGTGAAAGCGTTCATTGACGGTTGTGCCGATATGATGAGCGTCGTTATGATCATCGCTCTCGCTCGCGGTATCTCTATCCTTATGGCCGAGACCGGCATGTCCGACTGGATTCTGCTGAATGCCTCGAATGCTTTGCAGGGTGTTTCCGCTTTCATCTTCGCGCCGGCATCCTGGTTGCTCTACGTGGTTCTGTCCTTCTTGATTCCGTCGAGCTCTGGCATGGCTACCGTGTCCATGCCGATCATGGGCCCGCTGGCTGCCAATCTCGGCTTCTCCGTCGAGACCATGGTCATGATCTTCAGCTCTGCTAACGGTCTTGTGAACCTGTTCACCCCGACCTGCGGCGCCATCATGGGTGGTCTTGCTGTGGCGCATGTCCAGTACGGCACCTGGCTGAAGTGGGTTTGGAAGCTTCTGGTGATTCTTGCTGTAATCTGCCTCGTGGTCGTCACCGCCGCTATGATGATTTTGTAGGCTGTTCACTCGCACTGGAAAAAAAGACCCCGGATACGTTCGGGGTCTTTTTGCGTTTGCGGCTTTCGAAAGGTCGGGCTCACGATGTCCAATTGAGAAAATAAGGATATGAAGCGTTCGCGCTTCGCGGCTCGTGTTCGATATAGGTCGTTCGCATCGGGAACCGTCCTGGAAAACCCATCGTAATGCTTGCATCTTGCGGTAATCTGATGAGCACATTGGCTTACGAGAGAGCGGAGATGGCATGTCCGACATCGCAGTGAAATACGACGCTAAAGAAGATGCATTCGCAATTCGCACGAAGGTATTCGTCGAAGAGCAGGGCTACGAGAACGAATTCGACGATATCGACGACCGAGCAATCCATGTCGTTGTGTTCGATGCCGGTGTTTCTGTCGGCTGCGCACGTTGCTTTGTCGATGATGGTGACCCGTCGTGTTATTACATCGGTCGCGTTGCGACCTTGCCTGAGTTTCGAGGCCGCGGCGTAGGAGGCATGCTTGTCGAAGCATGCGAAGACGCGGCTAGGAAGCAGGGCGCACGTATTATCCGCCTGCATGCGCAGGCTCGTCTCGAATCGTGGTACGGTGCCATGGGGTATATTCGCTTCGGCGAGGTCGATTACGAAGATGAGGGACAGCCCCATATCTGGATGGAGAAAAGGTTCTGAGAGATTCCGAGGTGACAAAGGGTTCCGAATATGGGATAATACAGAACCCATGGGCGATTGGCGCAGCGGGAGCGCAGGTGCCTTACAAGCACAAGGTCGGGGGTTCAAATCCCTCATCGCCCACCATATGAGTTTGAAAACCGAAGCAATTTGCTTCGGTTTTTTCATTTATCAGGCGTTTCTGAGCCCTTCGCATAATCGCGAGGGGCTTTCTTGTTTTCTGCGGGCCGATCCGATCGAGGCTGTATCTGCGCGATCGGATGCATGGTGCATCGCGGTAAGGTTTGCGCCTGAAAAGCTGTTTGAATTCGGCCGGATATTGCAGGGCCGCCTTCTCAAAATCAGCCGCATCCTTACTTCATCATGGGATTGTTCCCAAACGGCCCATCGTTTGGGGCCTATCGGTATTCGATTCGAAGCAAGTTCCGAGGCGTATGGACGCCCGGCATGAAGGAGGGAGGCTCGACGATGCGGCGTCGTGTTCACTTAGCGATCGGGGCGTTATGCGGCGTCCTTTGCGTTGCGGGCATCCTTGCATACGCCGCCGACCTTCGTGCCGACGTCGATCAGGAGCGCTCGGAGGCGTTGGCCCGCTATGGAGGGGAGCAAGTCGAGATACTTGTCGCTACCGATGACATCGCCGTCGGCGACATGCTCGATACGACGAATGCTGAAAAACGTTTGTGGTTGAGCGAACTGGTGCCGGACGATGCGATATCAGACCATGCCGACGTTGCGGCGCTTCCGGTAACAAGCCCTATTTATGCAGGCGAGGTGGTTCTAAGGCATCGTTTCGACGAGCGCGAAGAGGTCGCACTGCAGGTTCCCGATGGCAAATGCGCCATCAGCGTTCCTTCCAAGGCGGTTACCGCCGTGGGAGGTTCGCTTCGCCCAGGCTCGAAGGTCGACGTGTATTCCGTTTCGGGATCGGCGACCGATCTGTTGGCATCGCGGGTGCTGGTTCTTTCCACAAGCACGACGTCGGAGGAAAAGGATGCGAATCGTAAATCAGACGTGACATGGGTGACGCTTGCGTTGGATCCGGCGATGGTCGAGGAGGTCATCACGGCATCGCAGAAAAGCGAGCTGTATTTTGCGCTTCCTTCGGAAAGCGCGTCGACGAACGGCGCTGCGAAGAGCGTATCGTCTTCGAACGGCACACGTAACACGGACGATGGGCTATCTGTCAAGGTGAAGAGCCCTAGGGAGGGCGACGCGGATGAATTCGCGCCGACGAAGGATGTTGCGGATTCGGCTGAAAAGAAGGAAGAGACGGCGACGGAGGGGGAAAGCGATGGATAAACGCGTACTGCTTTGCATCGATTCCGACGCGAAATCGATGACGTCCTCGACAGAACGCAAGGGCGACGTTCGCCGGCGTCCGTCGTGCGTGCTCGTCGAATCGCAAGCCGAGCAATGCCGTGCGCGGGCGAGGCTTTCGCCCGACATCGATGAGGTCTGGGTGGTCTCGTGTGACGATATGGATGCGATTAATGTAGCGGCAGCAATTAAGCGCGACGATCCGGGGAAACGGGTGTATTTGGTGGCTGACGAGCAGAATGGATCGCTTGCAAGTCGGGCCGCTAATGCGGAAATCGATGAGTTGTGGTCGTGTGCGATGCTCGAAAGGCGTTACGGGTCCGTCGTCGCATCGGATGCTCTTCGTCGTCGCGTCGACCAAGAGCGATCTAAAGCGCTCGTTCATGATGTATCGCAACCGGTCGATTGCGGGCCGCTTTCGACGAGGGAGGCTGCCCGGTCGATCGATGACGAGCCTCGACTCGCTGTGGACGATTCGGGGGTTCGAACGCGTGTTATAGACGATGACGACGCTCTTGTCTCTCGTCTATCGGTCGAGTGCGACGCCGAAGGTTTCGAGTTCGACCGATCAGTCGAAACGGTTGCGTCTCCTGTGGTTCAGACAACTTGCTCCGGCCTTCAGGGGGCCCGCCGTAGCGATGCGGGCGGCGCATCGATGCGGTCATGCGCGGGCGACGCGCTTTCGGGCGGGACTCCGATAGCGCAATCGTCTTGCCGGCAGGGTGGCAAGCAAGACTGCGAGGGGCTTGACGTCGTGGTCAGGCCGACGTTTTCGGTGCCGGGTGCTCCGACGGTCGAGGGGCCGGGAACGGTGGTCGCCGTGGTATCGGGGACGGGAGGATGCGGAAAGAGCACTCTGGCGGCGGTCTTTGCGTTGCTCGGCGTTCGGGCGGGGTTGAGGACGGCAGCGTTCGATGCCGATTTTCAGTTCGGCGATCTTGATTATCTTTTGGGCGTGCCGAATCCGATAAGGGTGGAAGAGGCGATAGACAATCCGACGCGCCTGGCAAGCGCGGCTTCGTCTGTGGGCGACGCGCCGTTTCTGGTGGCGGCGCCGCGTAGGATAGAAGTGTCGGAACTGGTGACCGATGCAGCCGTCGTGCTCACAGCGGCATTGAGACGTTCGTTCGATCTGGTCGTCGTGAATACGGGTTCGCTCTGGTCCGATGGGCATGCGGGCATTCTCGAGTCAGCGGATGCGGTGGTGTTTTTGATGGATAGCAGGCCGTCGTCTTTGCGCGCGACCGTGCATGCCGTCGAGCTGTGCGCTCGTCTCGGCGTTGCGACGACGGGCTTCGCCTTCGCGGTGAACAGACACGATAAGGCAAGCCTGCTGTCGGCGGTCGACGTATCGTGCGCTCTGCGCGGCGCGCGGGCGGTCGAGCTGGCCGATGGCGGAAAGGAAGTCGACGAGCTGCTCGGCGCCGGATATCCCGAAGAGCTCGTCGGTTCGAAAAACGCATTCGTCGCCGACGCCCGAGGGCTTTTGGCCGAGATATTGCCGGGGCGCCGTGCGGAGGCGGTGCGTGGCAAAGCCGATGCATCGAAGCGTCGCAGATCGCTGTTCGGACGAGGAGGCCGCCGATGACGCTGATGGAAAGGGTCGATGCCGCTCAGCTCGAAGGGGGACGGGCGGTTCTCGACGCGAATGTCTGGATGCTCGACGAGCTGAAAGACGAAGTCGGTTCCATCATCGCGGGCGACACGCTCGCGTCTTTGGCGATCGACAATCCGAAACGGGCGCGCAGCGAACTGAAAAGCGCGATGCGCACGGTGTTCGCGACGCCGAAATGGGCGAGCCGTCCGCGCGAGTCGAAAGAACGCCTGGCTCGAGATCTGCTCGATATCGTCTTCGGTCTTGGGCCGCTTCAGCCTCTGGTCGAAGACGAAAGCGTGACCGAGATCATGGTGAACGGAATCGATGCCGTGTTCGTCGAACGTCGCGGCGTTATCGAGCCTTATGGCGCTTTGTTCGCGAATGCAGCTCAGCTCCGCTCGCTTATCGACAGGATTTTGGCTCCGCTGGGCCGTCGCGTCGACGAAAGCAGCCCTATGGTCGACGCGCGTTTGCCGAGCGGCCATCGCGTGAACGTGGTTATTCCGCCTATTTCGCTCGACGGCCCGGCGGTCACGATACGCAAGTTCACCGAGCATGCGATGCGGCTCGAGGAGATGCAGCGCCGCGGCTCGTTCGACGGAGCGGTTGCGAGGCTTTTACGCTGGGCGGTCGTTTCGCGCAAGAACATGGCGGTGTGCGGCGGCACGGGCAGCGGTAAGACCACCATGTTGAATGCGCTGTCGTGCGAGATCGACCGGCACGAGCGCATCGTGACGATCGAAGATTCGGCCGAGCTGAGGTTCACGGAGCATCCGCATGTCGTGCGTATGGAGTCTCGCGCCTGCAATGCCGAAGGGGTCGGCGAGGTGACGATACGCGATTTGGTGCGCAATGCGCTGCGCATGCGCCCCGACAGAATCATCGTTGGCGAGTGCCGCGGCGCTGAAGCGCTCGACATGCTGTCGGCCATGAATACCGGTCACGACGGGTCTCTTACCACGCTGCATGCTAATTCGCCTGCCGACATGGTGATGCGTCTGGTGACCATGGTGCGATACGGCATGGACCTTCCCGTCGAGGTTATCGAGAGCAATATCGCATCCGCGCTCGATGTGGTGGTCCAGGTTTCTCGCGGGCGCGACGGCGGACGTTTCGTCAGCGCCATCGCATCGGTGGAGCGCGGAAAGGCGTCGGCGTGCCGGATACGCGATGTGTATCGCCGCAGGTCGGCCAGCGAACGTGGAGTGTGGGAGTCGTGTCCTTCGTGGCTCGACGACGCATGCGAACAGGGATTTGTCGACGAATGGGAGGTGGCGCGATGGAAGGCGGCGTGCTTTTAAGCGCATCGTGCGTCGGTGGATTCTGCTGCGCGGCCGGCGTGGGAGCGTCCGTCTGCCAAGGGCTTTCGCGGGCGTATTCCGCGGCCGTCGCGGGCGCCTCGACTTCGAAGGAAGAGACGGGAATAAACCGGCGTGACGCGGCGGCGTTGCTGTTGCGCCACTATGTGCGCAACGGCGTTCCGTCTTGTTCAGAACTCGCGTGCTTCGCGACGAAGGGTCGCCGCCTCGGCAAAGTGGCCTCCGAAGCTGCGGGGCTGCTCAGAAGGCGCGGGTGGGATGCGACGGCCGAAAGCGTGATGTCGCTTTGCGTCGCCGCATGCATCGCGGCGGCGGCCGTATCGGCCGTCGTATTCAAATCGCTCGCGTCTGCGATTCTGATGCCGGTCTGCTTTGCGGCCGCTGCGGCGCTTGCCGTATCGCAGGGCGGGGCGAAGGAACGCGAGAGGATTCGCGACCAGGTACCCGATGCTTTGCGCTGCATGGAGGCGTGCCTGCATGCAGGACTTTCGCTTCCCCAGGCGTTCGCGGAAGTCGCGCACGAGGTCGATCAGCCTTTGAAGGAATCGTTCGTGCAGGTGACGCGTGATATCGAATTGGGGTTTCCGATGCATGAGGCGCTAGCGCGCTTTCATCGTAACGCAGGCATCGAAGAGCTCGGCTTCGTCGCCATGGTGCTCGACGTGCAGTATTCCTGCGGCGGAAACGCGACGCCCGTGCTCCACGCGGCGGAGGATTCGATCGTGCGCGGGCTCGACTTGCGGCGCTCGCTGCGGGTGCAGACGGCGCAGGCGCGCCTTTCCGCCCAGATGGTCGGCGTGTTGCCGCTGTTCTTGCTTGCGGTCTTGTCGGCGGTGAGCCCGGGGTTCCTGGATCCGTTTTTCGCCGATGCGCGCGGTATGGCCCTGCTTGCCATGGCGGCGTGCATGCAGGCGGCAGGGGTGCTGCTGATACGCAAGATGCTGTCGGTCGCCTTGTAGATACGAAGGAGGGAATTCGCGATGGTGCTGGTCATCGGCTTGTTCGCCGCTGTTGCGGGGTCGTGCATGTGGTTGTGGCTGCGGGAGTTTTCGGACGAGCGCCGCAAGGGGCTCCGTGCCAAGGCGAAGGTGCTCGAAGCGTTTTCTTCGAACGGGGATGGAGCTGACGATGCCGGGCGGGAAGCGCCTCTGCTCGCACGCAGAAAGCAGGCGGTGGAGAAGCTTTCCATCGAGCGGCATGTTCCCGAGATGGTCGATGCGGTCGCTCTGGGCATGCGGGCGGGGCTGTCGTTCGAAAGCGCGTTCTCGCTGTATTGCTCGCGTTTCGACGATGAGCTGGCTCTTGCATGTCGGCGTGCGTGCCGGTCGTGGGAAAGCGGGATGACGACGCGCGACGAGGCCCTGCGGCGCCTTGCGGACGATTTGGACGTGCCGTCGTTGACGACGTTCGTGAACAACACGATGCGTTGTCTGCGCTACGGAAACCCTATGTCGCGCATGCTCGAGGTGATGGCGAGCGAGGCGCGCGGGTGCTATCGGGCGAAGATGGAGGAGCTGGTGGCGAAAGCGCCGGTGAAAATGCTCCTTCCTACGGCGGGGCTTATTTTGCCGGCGATGTTGATCGTGGTCATGGGGCCGATTCTGCTCGAATTCCTGTAGGACGGTTCTGTATTGGAAGAGAAAGGGGTTTGCCATGGTTTGGAAGCATGACGGGGAGATGCTCGGTTCGTCCAGATGCGCTGCGCAGGCGAAGGAGGCTGCACCTCTGGGGCTGATATGCCGTCTGCAGAACGCGGGCGAGCGTGTCGGTCGCGCGGCTCGTTCGTCGATGGCGCGCATGCATGCGAAGGCGGCCTGCCGAAGCGGGCAGGGCACGACCGAGTACGCCATCCTGGTCGGCGTTCTCGTGGTGATCGCGATCGTGGCGATCACGTTGTTCCGCCCCAAGATCGAGGAGTTGTGGAATGCGATCGCGGACGGAATCAACGGATTGTAGGACCGACATGCGCCGTCTTTCCGGCCGCGGTCAAGGAACGGTCGAATACGCGCTTGTCACTGCGGCATTTATCGCCATCGCCCTCGGTCTTGGCGTCCTTTGGCGGTTTCTTGCGGAGGGCGGTTTCGCCTCTGGCGTGCAGGATTCTCTGACGCATCGGCTTTTGAAGGGGGTGGCGGACCTTGTTCTGTTCTAACGAGGGCGCGACGTGCGGCCTTGCATGGCGTGCGACTCGACAGCCCATCGTACGGAGGACGGCCAGGTCGGGCCAGGCGAGCGTCGAGGCCGCCTTTCTGGCTCCCGTTCTGCTTCTGGGGTTTCTCCTGCTCATACAGCCGGGAATCGTGCTGTATGACCGGGCGATCATGGAATCGGCCGCTTCGGAGGGGTGCCGTTTGCTCGAAACGCGTTCATCGCAAAGCGAGGCCGAGGTGAGGGCGTATATCGAACGGCGTCTCGAAGCCGTTCCAGGCGTCGATGCGTTTCATGCGGGGGAGTGGCTGGTCGAGTTTTCGGGGTCGCAGGCCGACGATACGACGACGGTTTCGATTGAGCATTCGTTGAAGCCGCTTCCTTTGGTCGGCGCCGCTATGGGGTTTGCGGGGATGCTTGACGGACGGGGTCTGTATCGGCAGGAGGCGTCATGCGTCGCCGCGGTGAGGGACGAATGGTTGACGGGTTCGGAGCATGGCTGCGATCCCGAGGCATGGATAGAACGGTGGGATGAAAAGGTGTGATCGCGGAAAGGGGCGTGTCATGAGCGTCGATGCGGCTGAAAAGAAGCGCCGTTGCGCGACCGATCGGTTCATGGGTCGCGACGGATTCACGACGTTCGGCGCGGCCGTCGCGCTCCTGACGGCCTGCGCTCTCGCGTTCGCCTGCGTTTGGACGGTTCGCAATCAGTCGCGCGCGACGGGCGTGCAGGCGACGGCCGATGCCGCAGCGATCGCGGCCCAAAACGAGGTGGCCGAATTCGTCATAGCGGTCCGCGTGGCCGATTCGGCGCTTTTGAGCATGTCGCTGACCGGGCTTGCCCTTGTCGGCGTAGGAACGGCGTGCTGCTGCGTGCCGTCGGGACAGGCGGCGGGAAAGGCGCTGATGGAAACGGGGAAGAAGCTCCTCGACAAGCGCGACGAGATGGCGCGCACGGCGAAGGAGCTGCTTTCTTCCGCGCAGGACGCGTTGCCTGCGGCGGCCCAGGTGCAGGCTCAGGCCGTCATGCAAGAAAACGCCGCCGCGCTTGGAGGAAAGGCGATCGGCGCCATCGAACTGGTGCCGCGCGAGGGGGAGCCTCTGGAGGTGGGCGCTTCGTCCGCCGGTGCGGCGGCCGACGAAGCTTTGGACGCGAGCGACGATATCGCCGATGCGGCGCAGGAGGCCGAGCAAGCGCGGGACGAAGCCCAAGAGGCGCTTGCAAGGGGCTTCGCGCACGATTGCGGCAACGCTCCCGGCTACTGCATGTACGAGCGGGCCGATACGGTCGCCGGGCTGCCGTCGTCGAAAAACCCGTTGTATCACAGCGTGAACTCGTGGTCGTTCAAGGCGGCGCTCGACCGCGCGCAAGCGTATTACACGCATCGGGCCGCTACGGAGGCGCCTTCGGGCGAGGGCATCGAAGAACAGGCGCGCAGCGCGCTTCGCAAGAAGTTCTACGAGTTCGCGGCTGAAGAGGTAAAGGAGGGAAGGGCGGTCGACGACGGGGCGTCGGTTCCCGATATCAGTTTTCCGCTCTTACCGAAAAACACCGCGGAAATGAAGGAGACCGAGCTCTACACCGATGTCGTCTACCCCGTTGCGAGCGGATGTCTGCATGCGTGGGACGGGTGCCCTGGGGCCGCGGCGGGCATCGAGGCGCGCGGATCCCTCGCCCAGCAAGATGCCGGAGCGTACGGGATCTGCCCGACATGCGGGTTCGATGCCGTTTCTCTCGGGAAAGTGGCTGCCGCGTCGTCGTCGATCGAGAACGGTTTCGAATACCACTATCGAAAGGTGGCCGAAGCGGCGCGCGATTACGTTGCGGCACTGGAGCGGGCCATTCCGGCCGAATCGACGGCGAAAGACGCGGTGGACGGGGTATTCGACCGAATAGGCGAAGCGCTCGGCGAATTGGGCGATTGCAGAATCGAAGCCTATCCTCCGGGTCGATACGGGGCCTTGGCCGCCGTATCGTTCGGCGTCGACGAAGGCTCTGCGACGCCTTTTGTGCCCGAGGCTTCCGACGAAGGGGCGTTCGCGGCGATTTCTGCCAGCGTGTTGGGCGAAGACGCCGAAGAAGACGTGCTCTCTTCTTTGCTCGACGGCGTGGCCGACCGGATAGGGCCGCCGCTTTCCGACGCAGGTCTTGCGGTGTTGTCGTTGTGGGCGTCGATGGTGAAAGCGTATTCGACGGGAACGGAGGGGCTGTGTTCGGGGGTGGAAGAGCTTCTAGATTCGTTGCCGCTCATCGGCTTGACGGGTTTGGGCTCATGGGCGGCGGAGGCGTTGATGGGCGTGTTGGAAGCGGCGGGCATCGAGCCCGCGAATACCGAGGCCGCCAAGCCTTTCGTGGTCAACACCAAGCACGTCGCGCCTTTGGGCGACGGTCCTGTCGCGACGGCGATCGCGGCGGTCAAAGGCGGGTCGTGAGGCGTTGCGGCTCCGATGCGCGCGGGCAGATGGCGGTGGAGTTCGCCGTGGCGATGCCCGTCATCGCGGCGGTCGCGTTCATCCTGGTCAACGGTCTCATTTTCGCAGGCGATTGCGCCGCGTTCGACATCGCGGCGCGCGATGCGATCCGCATGCAGGCCGATGACGGATGGGAGCCGCAGGCGGCCTCGGAGGTTCGCGCCCGTATCGAGGAGCGCTTGGGCATGGAGCACGAATCGGTCGAGGTGACGTGTGAGAAAACGGGTTCGGGACATGTCCGTTACGTGGCGGCCGCGAATTTCTCGCCACCGTTTCTCGAGGGCGTGAGCGTGTTCGGGGTCGAAGCGTTCGCGTTGAGGCACGAAGTCGAATTCACGGTGAGTCCGTATAGGAAGGGGGTGGTGATATGACGCGATTCGTCTTGCTGACGAGGCTTGGAGAGCGGTTGCGAGGACTGAAAGGGCAGGCCTCGCGGTCGCGCGGAGGCTGTGCGGTGCTCGTCCCGTGCCGCGATATCCACACGTTCGGGATGAAGTGCCCCATCGACGTCGCGTTCGTCGACGCGCGCGGCGTGGTCGTCGCGGCATCGAGAAATGTTGCGCCTGCCCGCCGGCTCCGTTGTGCGCGTGCGCGCATGACGCTCGAACGGCGCTCGTGCGAGGGTTCCTGGTTCGAGCCGGGCGATTTCGTTTTCGCCGAGCCGCCGCGATGACGGCGGCGCGCTCCGCCGCTTCGGGGCGCTGCCGCGGTATTCGCGCGAATCGATTCTATCCAGAGAAAGGAATATCCGATGAAAACATGTCCTGTGTGCGGATCACGCTGCTTCGACGATATGGCCGTATGCTACGGATGCCTGCACGACTTCTCCCGTCCGGCCCTGGCGGAAAATGACGATGCGGCCGATCCGCTTCGAGGCGTCTCTCGTTTCGGGGAGGCGTTCGAGGACGATTGCGATGTCGACGACGCGGGCGAAGGCCGCCTTAGGCCGACGTTCGCGGCTGTTTCAGGGGATACGACATCGCCGTGTGTTTCGTGCTCGTGCGGCGAAGGCGGACGGGCGGCCTTCATGCCTGTTCCCATGGTTACCGTGGTCGCTCGAGGGAATGCCTCGGCTTCGACGCCTGAGCCGACGTTTGCGGCTTCGGACGGGCCGGCCGTGTTCGAGATACGCATTCCTCACGGATCGAGCGTCGTCTTGCGCGCGCATTAGTGCGGCGTTTCCGCTCTGCCTTTCTAAAAAGTTTCCTATGGGTTCCTTTTCTGCCGAAAACGTGGTAATGTTCTTCATTAGTTATCTAAGGCTTACTTCAAGGACGGCATGATATGTCAATCGCTGCTTCGCTGCGCTCAAAGGGATTGTTCGGTGCGGGTAAGACGTTCGAGACGGCGCGCCTGAGAGGGCGTACGACGCCGTCGGCGCCTGTTTGCAATGCTGCCGACGAGGCCGACTGTATTTGTCGCGCGGATATGCAGCCGTCCTGTCCGGCGATGCCGCTCGCGTTCGCAGGCGCGGGCGTCGAAGCGACTGTTTTGTCGGTGCGCGGTTCGAAAGAATCCTGCCATCATCTCGAGAATCTCGGTTTCGTCGAAGGTGCCCGCGTGAAGGTGGTATGCGAGGCGGCAGGAAACCTCATTGTCGAGGTCAAGGGGTCTCAGGTGGCGCTCGACCGCCAAGCGGCCATGAAGGTTTCGGTGGGCGTCTGATGCTCGGACGATGTTTCGACGATGCCGGCTGTGCGCACACGCGGCTTGCGCTATCGCGCTTTTCCGCAGACCGTGCGAAGTGCGTCGCCGATCGGGGAATACGGCGCTGCGAGACGGCGTCTTTCGAATAAGAGAAGGGAACGTTTCATGCAACAAGAGCAGGCGATGACGCTGCGCGACGTGGCAATCGGCTCGAGCGCTCGCGTGGTCAAGCTGACCGGAGAGGGCGCTCTTAAGCGTCACATCATGGATATGGGCATCACCAAGGGAATCGATGTTTTCGTGAGGAAAGTCGCGCCTCTGGGCGATCCCATCGAAGTCACCGTGCGCGGCTACGAGCTTTCGCTTCGTAAGAGCGAGGCCGAAAGCGTTTTGGTCGAGAACGCTTCGTAGAAAAGCGCCGCAAGGGGCGGTCGGGCCGCGTGGGCGGCTCTTTTTTCGTCACTATGTTAGCCAAGGAAAACTTTCGAGAAAGGACGAGCATGGCGATTGGAATTGCGCTTGCCGGCAATCCGAACAGCGGCAAGACGACGCTGTTCAACACCCTGACGGGCTCTTCGCAGTACGTCGGAAACTGGCCGGGCGTCACGGTGGAGAAAAAGCAGGGTACGTATGGGCGCGATAAGGACGTGATCGTCACGGACCTGCCCGGCATCTACTCGCTTTCTCCGTATTCGCCTGAAGAGGTGGTCAGCCGCGAATACCTGATCGGCGAGCGTCCCGACGCAGTGATCGACGTGGTGGATTCGACGAATCTCGAACGCAATTTGTATTTGACCAGCCAGCTTCTCGAGTTGGGCATTCCTGTGGTCGTGGCGCTCAACATGACGGATCTAGTCGAAAAGAACGGCGACGAAATCGATGCGGCGAGCATATCCGAACAGCTTGGCTGCCCCGTGGTCGAGATCAGCGCCCTGAAAGGCTCCGGCGTGACCGAGCTGATGGACGTCGCGCTGGCTGCCGCGCGCGAAGGCAAGCCTGCTGCGCCTCGCATGCGTTTCGATGCGGCGATCGAAGAGGCTCTCGACCGTATCGAGCTGTCGATCGAGAGCGCGGCCCCCGCCCATCTTCGTCGTTGGTATGCCGTCAAGCTTCTGGAGGGCGAGCAGCGCGCCATCGATGCCCTGAACCCCGGATCCGCCGCCCTGAATAAAGCCGCAGCTGTGCGTGCGGACATCGAGAAACGTTTCGACGACGACGCCGAAAGCATCGTGACCGCCGAACGCTACGATGCGATCGCGCATCTGACCGATCGTGCGGTCAAGAAATCCCGCAAGGGCATGACCGCGACGCAGAAGATCGATCGCATCGTGACCAATCGCTGGCTCGGCCTGCCTATCTTCGTGCTTGTGATGACGCTGGTGTATTACATCTCCGTCTCGACCGTCGGCACGATCGCCACCGATTGGGCCAACGACGGCGTGTTCGGCGACGGGTGGCTCTACACCGGAACGCAGCAATACGAAGAGGCCGCGGCGGAATACGAAGATGCCCAAGCGCGTATCGAGGCCTATGTGACCGGTCTGTACGGCGCCGATGCGCAGGGCGTGCCTTCTGCGCGTTCTCAGGAAGTGCTCGATGCGCTGGCCGTTGCGCAGTCCGACGAGGTTGCCGATGCCGAAGGCGCCGCTTATGCAGAGGCGCAAGACACGGTGGCCGCCTTCGACGAAGAAGCGATCGCGCGCGGCGCGACGGTTTCGTTCGCCGCGGAATCCGACGGCGGCGTTCACGAGGAGACGCTGTCCTTTTCCGACTATCAGGCTGCTTTGGCCGTCGAAGAGCCCGATCCCGCCGCCTTCGGCTTCTATCTTCCCGGCATTCCGGTGTATCTGGATGCATGGCTGACGTCGATCGGCTGCGCGCCGTGGCTCCAGTCGCTCATCCTGGACGGCATCGTCGCTGGCGTCGGCGCCGTGCTCGGCTTCGTGCCCCAGATGATCGTGCTCTTCCTTATGCTCGCCTTCCTCGAAGGCTGCGGCTATATGGCCCGTGTTGCCTTCATCATGGACCGCGTGTTCCGCAAGTTCGGCCTTTCCGGCAAGAGCTTCATCCCCATGCTGATCGCGTCCGGTTGCGGCGTCCCCGCCGTCATGGCGACCAAGGCTATCGAGAACGAGCGCGACCGCCGCATGACCATTATGACCACCACTATGATTCCCTGTGGAGCCAAGCTGCCTATCATCGCTCTCGTGTTCGGCGCGCTGGCTGGTCAGGTCACCGACGGCGTGTGGTGGGTTGCGCCCCTGTTCTATTTCATGGGCGTCGCGGCCATCGTGGTTTCGGGCATCATGCTGCGCAAGACCCGCATGTTCGCAGGCGAAGCGACGCCGTTCATCATGGAGCTGCCCCAGTATCATCTGCCGGCCGCACGCACGGTGTTCATGGCCACGTGGGAGCGTGTGAAGAGCTTCCTTGTGAAGGCGGGCACGGTGATCTTCCTGGCATCCATCGTGATCTGGGCGCTTCTGAACCTCGGATTCCAGGACGGTTCGTTCGGCTTGATCGACATGGAGGCCGAAGGCGGCATCGCCGACAGCCTGATGGCCATGCTCGCAAGCGCTCTGGCGCCGTTGTTCGCGCCTCTGGGATTCGGCGATTGGCAGTCGGTGGCGACCTCGATCACGGGCCTGGTTGCCAAGGAGAACGTGGTGTCGACCGTCGGCATCATCACGAGCCTCGGCGATGCCGGCGAAACGGACGCGTCGATGTGGCAGGCCTTCTCCGCCATGTTCGCGGGAAGCGCGCCTGCCATCATGGCCTTCTGCGCATTCAACTTGCTGTGCGCGCCATGCTTCGCCGCAATCGGAGCCATTCGACGCCAGATGCAGTCGGCGAAATGGACGTGGTTCGCCATCGGCTACATGACCGTGTTCGCTTACGCGGTGGCGCTTATGATCTATCAGTTCGGAACGTTTTTCGCGGGCGGCGGATTCACGCTGGGAACCGCTGCGGCCGTCGTGGTGCTCGCTGCAATCTTGTTCCAGCTGCTGCGCCCCATGCCTGATTTCTCCGAGAAGAAGGTCGCGCCGGCAGCGCAGCCCCAAGCGGCGTAGGGCATACTGTAACGACGAATCGCGCCCGGGCGAAGCGGCCCGCGGCGCGCGAAGAAAGGAGGCGACGCCATGAACCTGGCTACAGCCGTCGTGCTCGCCATCGTGGTCGCATGCGTCTACCTGGCCGTCCGTTCCTTTCGCAAGAAGGGCATGTGCGGCTGCAAGGAGCATTGTTCCGGAGGATGCTCGTCATGCTCGGCATGCGCGACGGCCGATCGGATAGCACTCGAGGTCGACCGGGCGGCAAAGGATTCCGAGGCGCCGAGGCGTTAAGGTACGCCGTCTTTCGCAACGCCCGCTTGCGCGAAAGCGCAGGCGGGCGTTGTGGTATGGTGGGTGATGGAAAAAGGAGGGTCTGGATGTGGGGTTTCGTTTTTCTGGCGCTGGTCGCCGCCTGCGCGCTGCTCATCGTCGTGCGCATTGCGAGAAAAGGCCCTGAAAGCGGCCTCCCGCGGTGCTCGACGTGCTCGTATACGGGCTGCGCTTGCGATAAGGCCGAAGACGAAAACGCATCCCGACCAGGAATCGCCCGAGGAGAATGTACATGACTGATATGCAAACCGAAACGATGCTCGAAACGCGCACGGACGGAGAGCTCAGCCATTCTTTGGAAGACTATCTCGAGGCCATCGCCGACCTTGCGGGCGATTCGAACGGATCGGTGCGTGCGGTCGACGTGGCTACCAAGCTCGGAGTGTCGAAGGCTTCGGTTTCCAAGGCCGTGGCCAATCTCAAGGAGAAAGGCTACGTCGAGCAGCCCTATTACGGCGATATCACGATGACGGAAGAGGGATACGCGTATGGTTCGGCTATGTGGCTGCGCCATAATCTGCTGTTCCGCTTTCTCACCGAGAAAGTCGGCATCGATCCCGAGCTGGCGAACTACGAGGCCTGCCAGCTCGAGCATGGCATCAGCCGCGCGTCGTTCGAAAAATGGAAGGAATACTTGGCGTCGGTGGGCATCGAGGACCTGCGCTAGAAGGCCGGCATCAGCCGCTTCGCTCCGTGTTCTTTCCAGAGAATACGTATCGTCTTGGAGAGCGCCTATGCGGCGCTCTTTTATTATGTGATGCGTTTCGAAAAGAAAGGAGGGCCCGATGCAAGTCGAGCTTCTTTACCATACTCCCGACCCGGAGCGCGCAATCGCAACCGCCGCGCGCCTGTGCTATGCGCCCGTCGGCGCGTTCGAGCTGATGGAGACCATGCCGCCCGAGCGCGTGCAAAGCGTGCTTTCCACCATCATGAAGAGCGGTCATTTCTCGACGCTCGAGCATGTGAGCTATACATTCGCGATCGACGGCGTGTCGCGCGCGCTCACGCACCAGTTGGTTCGCCATCGCCTTGCCAGCTTCAATCAGCAGTCTCAGCGTTACGTGAAGTTCAAGGACGGCCTTGCGACGGTCAAGCCCGATACCGTGGCCGAAAACGAAGAGGCGAACGCTCTGTTCGACGAAGCCATCGAGGCGGCGGTTACGGCGTACACCAAGCTGCTCGAGGCGGGCATTCCCGCCGAAGACGCGCGCTATCTGCTTCCGAACGCTGCCGAGACCAAGATCGTGGTCACGATGAACGTGCGCGAGCTGCTGCATTTCTTCGAGCTGCGTTGCTGCAATCGTGCTCAGTGGGAGATTCGCGAACTCGCGCAGAAGATGCTCGAGCTCGTCCGTCCCACGGCGCCGTACGTGTTCTTGGACGCCGGCCCGTCGTGCGTGCGCGGCAAGTGCAGCGAAGGCAAGATGACCTGCGGTAAACCGTATCCGAAAGTGGTGCGTTCCTAGTGAGTGAAAAGCAAAGCGATCTGAAGCGCGCGTTTTCCGAAGACGGCGCGCTGAAAACGCATGTGGGCGGCCAGGCATTGATCGAAGGCGTCATGATGCGCGGCAAGTACAACTGGGCCGCCGCCGTGCGCGAGCCTGCGGGCACGATCTACGTCGAAGAGCACGATCTTGCTAGCGGCCGTTCGAAGAATAAATGGCTGTACTGGCCGATCGTGCGCGGTTGCCGCGCCTTCGTCGAAAGCCTCGTGCTGGGCTACAAGGCACTCGAAGTGGCCGCCTTGCATGCGTTTTCCGATAGCGAACCGGCGAAGGAGGAAACGGGGGAGCCTTCGACGGATGCGGCCGAGCAGGCCGTTTCCGCAGAAGAGGCGGCCGCGCTTTCGACGGTCGACTTCTCGGGCGACGATTCCGATGAAAGGGCCGACGATTCCTTCGAGTTCGGCAAGAAGGAGATGGCGCTTTCCATGGTGCTCGGCCTGGTGCTGGGCGTGGCGTTGTTCATCATCGCGCCGGCGGTCATCGCGAACTTGCTGGTCGGCGAGTACGACAGCAACACGCTGGCTTGGAATATCGTGGACGGCATCGTGCGCGTGGCTATCTTCGTGTTCTATATCTGGCTGATCGGGCGCATGGGGGACATCAAGCGCATGTTCGGCTATCACGGAGCGGAGCACAAGACCATCCACTGTTTCGAGCACGGGCTCGATTTGACGCCCGAGAACGCGCGTAGCTTCCCGCGCCTGCATGTACGCTGCGGCACCGCGTTTCTGATCATGGTCATGATCATCGCCATTCTGGTGTACACGGTTACGCCGCTCAACGCGCTGATCGAGGCGTGGGGCGTGCCCGACGGCCCGATCAAATTGGCGCTGGTCATTGCGGTACGTATTCTGCTGATGCCTTTGATCGCGGGCATCAGCTACGAAATCACGGTGAAATGGGCGGGCAGCCACCCCGAGAACCCGTTGGTCAAGGTCATTCTGTGGCCGGGCATGCAGATGCAGCGCCTGACCACGCGCGAGCCCGACGACGGCCAGATCGAATGCGCGATCGCGGCCATGAAGAAGGTGCTCGAACGCGAAGACGCCGAGGCGGCCAAGGCCGTGTAGGTTATCGCGATGGACGACAGCCGTCCGTCCCTTCGGGGGCGGACGGCTTTTTCATAAGGACACGCGCGATCGGGCGATGGCCTTCGCCGAAGCAGGCTTGTTCCATCGTTCGGGTGGCTCGCCGCAGACCGCTCGTTACGAAGCTTCGTGCGCGTCCGTCGCGTAAAGGCTGGAGAAAT
>NZ_CAUHPG010000023.1 GCF_959608125.1 uncultured Slackia sp. | reverse complement strand
CGGGTTGTTGATGATCAGGCCCGGACGCAGCGGCACGAAGGTGGCGTCGATGTGGATCGGGTAGGGGTCGCCGGGGAAGTTCATGGCATGGACGCGCAGCTCGGGATAGTAGCGCTGGAACCATTCCATGGCGGTGCGGTTGGTGGTCAGACCATGCTGGATGAACAGGTCCTTACCCATACGCATGACGTCGGCGGCGTCCCACATGGGCTCGACTTCGGTGGTGACGAAGTCCTTGTTGGCGGTGCGGACGAGGCGCTCCTCGAGGGTAATCTTCTCGTCGTAGTAGTTGTGCTTGTAGGAAGCATCGGTCAGACGGGGACGGGGCGCCTGGGTCCAGAGGAACTCGGGATCCTCGTCGAAGTACTGCTTCATGAGCGGCCAGTAGGCGAGATACTCGAAGTAGCGGCAGCGGAAGGAGTTCGCGGAAGCCATGATCTCGTTGCCGATGGTGAGCAGGATGTCACGCGGAGGCATGCAGGTCATCATGGAGTCGTTGCGGAAGTCCGGGGTGCCGATGGCCTGGTTCCACTGCAGCGGGGTGGGACGGTCGACGACGACGCCGCGGTCCTCGACGGCCTTCACGAGGTTCTCGAGGCACTCGTTGCCGCGCTCGACGGTGGCGAGGGGACGGAGGCCCCACATGCCGCGCATCTCGGAGTCAACGGGGACCTTCTCGGAGGTCGCGGGCTCCTCGGGAGGAATGACGGAGTTGTCGCAGCGGCCGACGATGACGCGCTTCAGCGGATCCCAGTCATTCCAGGAGTTAACGATTTTAGCCATTGCTCTTCATCCTTTCTGGGAGATGCCCCATCTCCCACTATCCGTTGCATATTCTTACCAATATGCAACGGGGGATTAAGTGCGACAGTCGGGTCGAATTCGTCGGCGCCAACTCTTTCGACCACTGCCGTGTTCACGAGTGGAATCATATCACCAAAATTGATAGCTTGTAATAGATTAATAAGCGCATTTTTATTCATTAAACTGCATCATACATGTTTGACCTGGGATTTTTACATATGTCATTTTTGTTCAAGCTCTCAAAATTTTTTCGAAATAAAACAGTTCCGAATGGCCGGCGGAACCCGAGGCTTTACGTTATCAATACCACGCCTCCGGGCGTGGACATCCCTCTTCCCAATTGCTATCCGTTTTGCATCTTTTCACCGTTTCATGCAATTTAGACATCTGTCGCATATCTTTTCTCCTACGCTTTCATGACATATGGAAAAGCACGCCGTCTACCGTCCCCTTTAGCTCGCTCGTCGTATTACAATGGGTCGCTAAGGGGAACCCCATCACAGGGGTCCAAGCAAGAAGAGAGGAATCTCATCATGACCAAATTCAGCCACGTCATCATCCGCCGCCCCGGCAAGTCGCTGAGCAACGGCATCACCAGCGCGCCCGAGCTCGGCCAGCCTATCTATGAGCGTGCTATCGAAGAGCACTACGATTACGAGCATGCGCTCGAGCTGTGCGGCGTCGATGTGACCGTGCTCCCCGCGCTTGAAGAGTACCCCGACAGCTGCTTCGTCGAAGACCCTGCAGTCATCACCCGCTGCGGCGCCATCATCACCAACCCGGGCGCCGACTCCCGCAACGGCGAGAAAAACGAAATCGAGCCCGTCGTCCGCCGCTTCTTCGACGACGAGCATGTGAAGCACATCGTCGCCCCCGGCACCCTCGACGGCGGCGACGTCATGATGGTCGGCGACCACTTCTATGTCGGCCGTTCCGCCCGTACCAATGAAGAGGGCATCCGTCAGTTCTTCGAAATCCTCGAAGGCTGGGGCCTCGAGGGCTCCGAGGTTCCGCTGGAGGAGGTCCTGCACCTCAAGACCGGCGTGAACTACATCGAAGACAACAACATGCTTGTCTCCGGCGAGTTCATCGAAAAGGAAGACTTCGCCCAGTACAACAAGATCGTCGTCCCCGAGGAAGAGGCCTACGGCGCTAACTGCATCTGGGTCAACGGCACCGTTATCGTGGCCGAGGGTTATCCCACCGTCCTCAAGGCCGTTCAGGACCTGGGCTACAAGACCCTCGTCGTCGACACCTCCGAGTATCGCAAGGTCGACGGCGGCCTTTCCTGCCTGAGCCTGCGCTTCTAAAGCGTCCGTGCATACGCGTTCAGCGGGCCCTTCCGTATGGAGGGGCCCGTTTTTTCGCCTGCAATCGTGTGCAAAACGTGTGCTTTCGTTCCAAATCCATATTCTCAACGCAAGGCGATCGTGAACCGTCATAATTGTTAATTCGTCATTATTCGCAGCTTTTTCGATTACCATCAGCTGCGCCATGAGCCTTGACGGCCTTTGCGTGCAACGAATCGCACGCGCGAATTTCGTCCGAGGCTCCGTTCGAGACGTCGCCTCATTGCGAGATTCGCCCTTCGGAATCGCTCGAGCGCCTCTGCCGCGCTTGAAATCCGTTCTGCAGAAATCTCCTCACGAAGCATCCGTGCAAACGGAGCGCCGCTGCGCGCACGTCCCGATACGCGCGCCGCCATGCTTGTCGCTCGAAGCACGACTTAAGGAGACTGTCATAGCTACCTTCGCCGAACTCGGACTGTCCGAGAACGCCCTCGCCGCCGTCGAGGCCCTGGGATACACCGATCCCACCCCTGTTCAGGAACGCGCCATTCCGCTGGCCCTCGAAGGCCGCGACGTAATCGCCGCCGCCAAGACCGGCACCGGCAAGACCGCCGCGTTCTCTCTGCCTTCCATGGACACCCTTCCCCACCGCAAGGGAAGCGAACGCGGTCCCTTCATGCTGGTCATCTCCCCGACCCGCGAGCTGGCGAGCCAGATCGCCGACACCTGCATGCCCATCGGCAAGCACACCCACCACTTCGTGGGCGTCTTCCTGGGCGGCGTCGCATACGACCGACAGATCAAGAAGCTCGAACGCGGCCTGGACGTGGCGATCGGCACGCCCGGACGCCTGATCGACCTCATGGAGCGCGGCGCGCTGAACCTGAGCGAAGCGAAGGTTCTCGTGCTCGACGAGGCCGACCGTTTGCTCGACATGGGCTTTTGGCCCCAGGTCGAGCAGCTTGTAAAGGCGACGCCCGACACGCGTCAGACGCTGCTGTTCTCGGCAACGATCGACCGCAACCAGGACCAGACCATGTTCTCGGTACTCAACAACCCCGAAATCGTCGAAATCGCCCAGCGCGGCGAGACCGCCGACAAGGTTGACCAGTACGCCATCAACACCACGCGCCGTCAGAAACCCGAGCTTCTGAACGCCCTTATTAAAGAAAAAGGCGGTTCGCGCGTCATCGTCTTCACCAAGACCAAGGGATGCGCGGACAACTGCACCCGTCGCCTGCAGCGTATCGGCATTCCCACCGAGGCGATCCACGCCGACCGTAGCCAGGCGCAGCGCAGCCGTGCGCTCGACGCTTTCCGCAACGGCCGCGTAAACGTAATCGTTGCGACCGACGTCTTGGCCCGCGGCATCGACGTGCCCGAGGTCGACTACGTCGTCAACTACGACCTGCCCATCATGCCCGAAGACTACGTGCACCGCATCGGCCGCACCGGCCGTGCGGGCGCGGGCGGATTCGCCGTGTCGTTCGTCACTCCCGACACCAAAAACCTGCTGCGCAGCGTGCAGAAGTTCATCGGCACCGACATCGAAGTCATGCAGTTCAAGGTTCCGAAGGACGCTTTCGAGCCCCTGCCCGACTCCGACCCCCGCATGATCGCGAAAGCCGAGGCCGAGGCCGCCGAAAAAGCCGCGCGCAAGGAGCGCGAACGCAACGGCAAGAAAGGCAAGGGCAACAAGAACAAGAAGCCTCGCCAGCGCGACATCGAGCGCAGCGAAGACCATAAGCGCAGGAAGGCCGCCGAAGCTCGCGGCGAAGAGTACGTGCCCGTCAAGCGCGAGCATCCCAAGGGCCCGAAGAAACCGACGCTCGCCGAGCGCCAGGCAGCCGCCGAAGAGGCCTTCAACGCCATGTTCGACATGCCGAACATCCCCGACGCCCCGAAGAAGGCCGACAAGAAGCGCGGCGGCTTCGACAAGCACGACAAAAAGGGAGGCCGCAGCGACAAGAAGGGCAACGGCCGTTCTTACGACCGCGACGGCAAGCGCTACGACCGCTCCGACGAGCGTCGCAACGACGAAGGCTACGACCGCAACGGTCGCGGCAAGAAGTACAGCGACAAGCAGTACTCCGACGGTCGCGGCGGCAAGCCCGGCAAAAAGCACAACGGCAAGGGCGGCTACGACAAAAACCGCGGCGACCGCGACGGCTACCAGCGCAGCAACAAAAGCGGTTACGGCTCGAAGAACGGCTCGTACGGCAAGAGCGGCAAGGGTTCGTTCGACAAAGGCCGCAAGGGCAACGGCGGCGGACGCGGCAAGAGCGAATTCCGCCCCGGCCGGGGCGGACGCAGCGGCTATGCCGGAAAGGGCGGCAAGCGCTAGGCTGCACTTGCACCGACAATCGAAATAAAACAAAAAGGGAGGGCGACCGCACATCGCCCTCCCTTTTTGCGTAAGGTCCTAGTTCTGCGGGAAGAAAAATCCCGTGGTCATATCGAGGTAGTTCAGACCGCTATAGTCAGGATAACGAAGCAAGACGCTCTGCTTGAACGAATCCGCAGAATCGCTTTCGGCGGCCAAGCGCTTCAAATCCAGAAGATACGCCTTCTTCTGACGAATATCTTTCTGTTCTTCGGGCGTGTAATGCGACGTCAAAATCAAATCGAATCCACGGCGTTCGAATTCTTCAAGCTGGCCGATCAAAGCGTCGGCATGGCCGTCGCCCGCCACGATAGAATGGCAGTCGTGGCCCATCATATGAATATAAACCGCATTCATCGCCGGGATTTCGATATCGAAAGCATCGCCATTGCGCACGATTCTCATCTCGACGCCCGCCAGCGTAAGCGCGTCTCCGTCGATTACGTCGGTCAGCGTGAAAACCGACCCATCGAACGCATCCCCGAACGCCTGGACGAAACCGTCAATGAGGGCGCGACCGCCGCCCGAATGCCCGTAGGCGTTCGATTCAACCGTTCCGTACACGGAAGCGCCCTTCGA
Organism: uncultured Slackia sp.; assembly: GCF_959608125.1. Classification (GTDB taxonomy): domain Bacteria; phylum Actinomycetota; class Coriobacteriia; order Coriobacteriales; family Eggerthellaceae; genus Slackia. The sequence continues at coordinate 30,739 of NZ_CAUHPG010000023.1, read as the reverse complement.
AAACGACGCGCCCGCCATGTGATACGCCGCTACAATACCCTCGACTTCGATGCCGACCGAAGCGATGTAGCCCTCGAGTTCAGAAATATTATCGACGAAACACGGAGGCTCGATCACGAATCCCCTCCCGTCGTTCTCGACGATGAACACTTCATCGTCGAGAGGGTCGTTCGTCGCATAAGCATGCAGCCTAAGACCGCCGAAATCATACAGAGCCACCTGTCCTTTTTCCAAATCGACCGTTTCGATACCGTACGTTTGCATCGTGTCCTCCTATCGAAATTGCCTTACGAGACCAAGGCTACTGTTCGAATGCACGATGCAAAAGTAGGCACAATATTGTGCCTTAGTTACCTGACGGTAACCATGAGGAACCGGCAACGACGAAGGCGCCCGTCTCCACGACGGGCGCCTTCGAAAAAAACGCAAAGCATCGATGATTGAAACGAAGCGACGTATCGACCTTCATCCTCGTTTCGCCACATGGTCGGTTAGCCGCGAGATAATTCAGTTACCTGCAGCGCGCTTCTCCTGATAGGCCTTGACCAAGCGTTCCTGCACGTCATGCGGAGCCTGCTCGTAGCCATTGAGCTCGATGGAGTAGCTGCCGCTGCCACGCGAAATGGAGCGCAAGTCCTTGGTATAAGTAACCACCTCGGCATACGGCACGCGCACCAAAATGATGGTCTCGCCCGCGTCGTTGGAATCGGTGCCGATGATGCGGCCGCGACGCGTGGAGATGTCGCCCATCACGGCGCCTGCGTACTCCTCGCCCACCGCGATGCTCATATCGGCCATAGGCTCGAGCAGCACGGGCTTGGCCTGCTCGCATGCGGCACGGAAGCCGATACGTGCAGCGGTCTTGAACGCCATCTCGTTGGAGTCGACCGAATGATACGAGCCGTCGTAGACGGTGCATTTGATGTCGACCATGGGGTATCCGGCCAGGAAGCCCTCCGTCATGGCTTCCTGCACGCCCTTGTCGACCGCAGGAATCAAGCCGCCTGGAATGACGCCGCCCTTGATGGCATCGACGAATTCATATCCAGCGCCGGGATTGGGCTCGAGACGCAGCCAACAATCGCCGAACTGGCCGGCGCCGCCCGTCTGCTTCTTATGACGACCCTGGGCCTCGGCGGTCGCGCGGATGGTCTCGCGATACGGAATGCGCACGGGAACCAGCACGGCTTCGACGCCCGCCTGGTCCTGCAGGCGATGCAGGATGGTTTCGACCTGGGCCTCGCCCATGGCGGTAATCACCGTCTGATGAGTTTCCTCGCGACGCTCGATCTTAACCGTGGGGTCGTTTTCGGCCACGCGGGCGAGGAACGTGCCCAGCTTGTCTTCTTCTTTCTTGTTAGCAGCCTCAATAGCCACGGGGTATTGCGGAACGGGCAGCGGCAAGGGGTCGATGGCGATATCGCCCGTATGCGAAAGCGTGTCGCCCGTACGCGTGTCGGCGAGCTTGGGAACCACGATGATATCGCCCGCCATGGCGCCCTTCACATCGATGGTCTCCTTGCCCTTCATGATGCACACATGGCCCAGGCGCTCCTTCTTGCGCGTGCGGGCGTTGACCAGCTCGACGCCCGGCGCGAACGTGCCGGAGAACACCTTGATGAAGCTCAGGCGGCCCACATAGGGGTCGGACAGCGTCTTGAACACGAAGCCTGCGGCCTGCTGATCGCCCTTGGTCACGCGAATCTCGCCGCCGTCGGCCAGGCGGAACGCACCGTGGGCCGTCGGGTGCGGGAAGTAGGTGCAGATATCTTCCATCAAGCCCTGGATGCCCTGCTTGATGATAGTGGAACCGACGAACACGGGAATGAACAGCTCCTGGGCGATGGCCTTGTCGAGCAGGGACTCGAGCTCTTCCTGGGTGAGCTGCTCGTCGCCATCGAGATATTTCATCATGAGGTCTTCGTCGGCCTCGGCCACAAGGTCGCACAGCTTCTCGCGCGCCGCTTCCGCCGCCGCAGCGTACTCGGCAGGGATTTCCTCGATACGCTCGGCATCGCCTTCGAAGTAGCGAGCCTTCATGCGGAGCACGTCGATAACGCCCTTGAAATCTTTGTCGACGCCGATAGGAATGGTGACGGCGCCCAAGCGGCTGCCGAAACGCGCGTGCAACGCCGCCATGATCACGTCGAAATTGGCGTTTTCACGGTCGATATGGTTGATGAAGACCGATCGCGACAGACGCATGCCTTCGGCTTCGCGCCACAGCTTGTCGGTCATGACCTGCGGGCCCGCCACAGCGTCGATGACGAACATGGCCATTTCGGCGGCCTGCATGGTAGCAAGCGTGTCGCCGATGAAATCAGGGTGGCCCGACGTGTCGAGCAAATTGATTTTGTAGTCTTTATAAGGGATAGGAGCGATCGAAGTGCTCATCGTGAATTTGCGCTTGATTTCTTCGGCATCGTAGTCCATGAACGATTTTCCATCATGCGTGGTGCCCATGCGCGGAGTCTGGCCGGAAATGTAGAGCATCGCCTCAGCCAATGACGTCTTGCCCGCACCATCCTGTCCGACCAACACGATGTTGCGGACATGCAAAGTCTCGGGAGCTGCCATGATAAACCACCGTCCCTTTCTGGGATTTCCCCTACGTGGCACAGATACGCTCTTGCGTCATGGTTGTCAGTGTAACGCAAAGACAAGCACTGCCGCAGCGCAACATCGTCCCAGTTCAAACGGCTCTTTTACCACGCCGCCGGGCGGCTCCATGCCATTGCGGGAAGAGCAGCCGGCCGCGACGATACAGAACCCGTCGCTCCAAGCAACAAAGCGATCGCCCGACGACATGCCGCCATACGCTCTTTCGGTTTTTGACCGATAAAAAGCGCGGATTCGCAACGGCGCCAAATCGCACCGCTATACTTGGCGATTATTCGCACCCACGGCGCATCGGCGCCCTACGATAGGAGCAAGGCATGACCTATTCGACTCAAATGGAGGCCGCAAAGGCCGGCATCGTCACGCCCGAGATGAAAACCGTCGCGGAAGACGAGGGCATCGACGTCGAGGTCCTGCGCGCACGCGTGGCCGCAGGAACCGTGGCCATCCCCGCGAACCGCAATCATCGCAACCTGCATGCGAGCGGCGTAGGCGAAGGCCTGCGTACCAAGATCAACGTCAACCTGGGCATCTCAGGCGACATGCGCGATTACGACTGCGAAATGAAGAAGGTCGACATGGCGCTCAAGTTCGGCGCCGAAGCCATCATGGACCTGTCCAACTACGGCAAGACGCACGACTTCCGCCGCGCGCTCGTCGAGAAGTCCCCCGCGATGATCGGCACCGTTCCCATGTACGACGCCGTAGGATATCTGGAAAAAGACCTCGCACACATCACCGCCGAAGACTTCATGGAAGTGGTGCGCGCCCATGCCGAAGAGGGCGTCGACTTCGTCACCATCCATGCAGGCCTCAACCGCAAGGCCATCGACAGTTTCAAGCGCAGCGGCCGCAAGATGAACATCGTCAGCCGCGGCGGCAGCCTGATCTATGCCTGGATGGAAATGACCGGCAATGAGAACCCGTTCTTCGAGCACTACGACGAGCTGCTCGACATCCTGCGCGAATACGACGTCACCATCTCTCTCGGCGACGCGCTGCGCCCGGGCTGCCTTGCCGACGCCACCGACGCGGGCCAGGTCGGCGAGCTTATCGAACTGGGCCTGCTGACGACACGCGCATGGGAGCGCGACGTGCAGGTGATGATCGAAGGCCCCGGCCACATGGCGATGAACGAGATCGCCGCCAACATGCAGATTGAAAAACGCCTATGCCACAACGCGCCTTTCTATGTGCTCGGGCCTCTGGTGACCGACATCGCCCCCGGCTACGACCACATAACCTCCGCCATCGGCGGGGCGATCGCTGCCGCGAACGGAGCCGACTTCCTGTGCTACGTCACACCCGCCGAACACCTGCGCCTACCGAGCGTCGAAGACGTGAAGGAAGGCGTGATCGCCAGCCGCATCGCCGCACATGCCGCCGACATCGCCAAGGGCATTCCCGGCGCGCGCGACTGGGACGACCGCATGGCTGCGGCGCGTCAGCGTCTCGACTGGCCCGCCATGTTCGACGAGGCGATCGATCGCGAAAAGGCCGAGGCCTACGTGGCGTCCACCAAGCCCGCCGACCCCAGCACCTGCACCATGTGCGGCGCTATGTGCTCGGTCCGTACGATGAACCGCGCCATGAACGGCGAAAACGTAAGCCTGCTGTAATTTCGAAACGATAAAGGGCGGCCCCGCAGTTCACAGACAACGAACTGAAGGCCGCCCTTTCTATAAGCACGCCTCCGCTGAAGAAACGCATCACTCGACCAGTTCGTAGACATCGGCCTTCGAGTGGACGCCGAGCTTCGCGTACACATGGCGCACATGGGTCTTCACCGTGTTCTGCGACAAGAACAGCTCTTGCTCCATTTCGGCCCGGGTTTTACGCTGCGCGATCAGGGCGAGCACTTCGGTCTCGCGCGGCGTGAGTCCATATTCTTGGGCAAGCTGCTCGCAGCGCACGATTAGGCGCTCGCGGGGGCTGACGATGCGCTCGCCGCTTTCGATTTCTATGCCGGCCGCACCCCAGTCGGCATTGACGGCCCTCTCGCTTCGCCACAGAAGCACGCAAACGAAAATACCCAGCAATCCGACAAACGTGCAAACGGCCAATAAGGTCGGACTTTGCGTGAACCCGATATCCTGTAAAAACCTCCGCAGCGTTATTCCTGCGAAAATCGCCGCTTCGCTACATGCCCGCGCGACGGCAAAGGGGCGTAGCGTCGGAATTTCGTAACGAAAGCAGAGGTTGGCAAGCAGCATAAGCGCGAACACCGTAAACCATACATACGCCAGCTTAATAAGAAACGAAACGGCGACACCGACGCTCGACCATGCGGCAGGAAGCAGCAGGAAGGCAGCAACCGACAACGGCACGCATACATGCGCAAGAAGACGCAGGTCGAATGCACGGGAACGAAGCAAGGCCAAAGCAAGAATAATGCCGCCCACCACCATCGTCGCTAAAATCCTGTGGACCGCCCCTTGTGATTCGACGGAAAGCAGCATCGCCCCGGCAACACCCGACGCAAATCCCGCAACGGTCATGATAACAACGATCTTCCACGGAATGGCATAGCGCGCCTCCGTGCGACGGGCCGGCTCCCGAGGAACAAGCTTGAAGCTTGCAACCACACACGCAAACGAACCGAGCGGCAACAAGGCCGTGAAAATCACTCCATAAAGGTGAATCATGGTTGATATGAGAGCGTAGACGAGGAACGCGGCGACGCACGATCCCGCACCGTAAACGACCATTTGGCTCGGATGCATCTGGGCGTACACTTCGGCCCAAAGGCAGAACAGAACAGCACCGCCAATGGCCGTTATGATGGAAACCAGGGTCAAGATTCCGAACATGTCAGTTTGCGCCAATCCAATGCCGATAGCGACCGTGCCCACGCACGACAAGGCCACCAAAACACCCGACAGCTTCAAACGCGACCCAAGCGCGCCGATTCGCGGCGCCAGAAGAGCAAGCACAAGAAACGTGCCTATGTCTCCATAACGCATGCCCGCATCCATGACGCGACGAACAACAGCCGATTCTCCGCAGAAAATATCGGGCACATGCGTACAGCATAGCCAGGCAATAAGCAGGCCCATGCCGAGAAAACGAAGCGGATGCAGCGCAGGCGATGCCTCTGCGCCGTCGGCATCGGCGTCGGCATCCCCGAAAACGCGTCCCGTCTCGACGCGAGAAAGCATGTCGGCCATTATGTCCCCCTCCTGTTTCGCCTCTATTATATAAAGCGCACTCCCGTATAGGAGCGAGGCGAAATCAGCCTTTCGGCTCCTGAAAGCGCCGACAGCGTCGTTCGGCGGCATGTCATCCCCGACTCGCAACGCAAGAAGCCGCGGCATCGACGCCGAAGCATATCGTCAGGCAAAAAGCCCGACCCGTGACAACGGCATTCCATTCGTCCCACGACCCGAAAAGGCCGGACGGATAAACCGTCCGGCCTCTCGCTCAGCGACTCAAAGGGAGGGGACGAGTCGCATATCGGCATTGTTGTTAGTTGACAGGTCCGTTGACCAGGCCCTTCATCGTCTGGCCTCCGTTGTCGTGACATTCACTGCAAAGATCGACCTGGGCAGCATGGCCCTTATGGCACTCGTTGCAATTCTCGATCGTGCCGTGAAGGGAGTCATGCGGGTTGTAATCGCCCAAATCGTCCGTCAGCTTGGCGAGCTCTTCCCACGTACCACCGTGGCAATCCAAGCAGGTCTGACTATCCATGTAGTACGCGGAAGAAAGCGCGGGCTCTTCGCCGGATTCGGCGCCGGCAAGAGTCGCCACTTCAGCACTCAGATCGCCCGTATGACAGCTCGCGCAATCCTGGCCCAACTGAGCATGAAAGCCCGCTTCGCCCTCGCCCGCCTCGACGCTGGCGGTATGCTGAGGGAACTGTTTCTCCAGGTCGGATGACGAAGCGGACGATTCGGCGCCGCCGCTCGGAGAGCATCCCGCCACGACGAACGACAGCACGGCCACGCTCGCCACGATGGCGAGAAGGGACTTCAAACGATTAGGATTCTTCATTTTCTATACCTCCTCTGCGGCGTTCTGGCCGGACACGTATCCGAACGTCACGCAACGGCCGATGGAGGGACCGAAGATGTGACGCGGGTAATTTCCCGAGAAAAATCCGCCCGATGCGCCGCCTGCCGCGTACAGGCCGGGAATGACCTCGTTGTCGTAGTCGAGAACATGGCAGGAATAGTCGACGACCAGGCCCGAGCACGTCGCCAAAATAGACGACTGGTGGGCGATGGCGTAATACTTCTCGCCTTCGACCTTCGAAACGCCTTCCATCGGACGATTGAAGTCGTCGTCCTTCTTCGCGTCCACGAAGCCGTTGAAGCGCTCGATGCTCTCGCGCAACGTCGCGCCGTCGCAGCCCATCTGCTCGGCAAGGCCCTCGATGGAATCGGCCTCGAACGCCCAGCCTTTGCCCTTGATCTCTTCGAATTTCGCGAAGGCCTTCTCCTTGTCGGCATCGCTTACGCCCGCGAACTGCATATCGGAAGCCACCTTCCACGTCTTCTCGCCGAAATTACGCTGGGCGGAAATGGCATTGGAACGCGCCTGGAAAGGCATGCTCTCGCTTGCGAAGCGCACGCCCTTCTCATTGATGAGGATGCCGCCGAGGAAGGGGCGCATGCCCGTGCTACTGGAATAAAACGCGTCGTCGTTGCCCATATCGAAGTTCATGACGCATGCAGGCAGCGGGTCCATCTGACCGCCGACGGCGAGGCCCATGAGCTGGCCGTCGCCCGTCGTGCCATAGGCAGGGCACCAAGAGCCATAGTTCACCATGTCTTCAGGACGGCACCAGGCCTTGAGCATCTGAGGGTTCGCATCGAAGCCGCCCGTAGCCAAAATGACGCCCTTCTTGGCATTCACGCGATAGTAGCCGTCGGAGTCTTTGCAGATGGCGCCCGTGACGCGGCCCTCGTCGTTGCGCTCGAGCTTGACCACGGCGTTACGGTAGCGAAGCGTGGCGTTGGAACGCTTCGAGAACGTGTTGGCAAGGTCTTTCACGATGAAGATGCCCGCTCCGCCGGCGTTTTTGGTGGTCTGCTCGGACCACTGGTCGCAACGGAATGCGATTTCGGTCTGAACGCTCGGGAAGAAGTGCGAATTGGGCTTGCCTTCTTTGTAATACGTTTCGATCTTGGCGTCGCCTTCGTCGAACTTATCCTGCAGCCAGTCGGCCGCTTCGCCCGAACGATCGCCCCACAGTTTGATGGGGTCGACGGGAACGCGATAATACGCCGCATTGCGCATGGCGTCCATGGCTTCGGCCTTGTCGACATTGTTGCCCGCCTCAGCCATCTTCTTGCCGCCCACAACGCCCATGCCCTCGAAGATTCCGCGGCCTTCGCTCATCTTCTCAAGGCACAGAACCGCGGTCTTTCCGTCGTCCGACGCAGAAACGGCGGCGACGATGCCCGTGATGCCGGCACCGGCCACGAGTACGTCGGTGTCTTCGGTGCGCGTGATCTCGGATTCGTCGAAATCGCGCATCTCGAACGCCACGTTGCCCTGGCGGTCAAGGTCGGTCTGCACGTCGCGAACCGGAATGGAACGCATCGGCACCTGGAATACATCCTCGTACATGCCGGCCGTCTGGCTGAAGTCGGTAACGCCCTTCTCGGTGGCAGGCAATGCATCGCTAGCCATGGCGACGCGCGGGTTCGCCGCATTGAAAGCCCCCGCCGATGCGGCGGCCGCGATCATGCCGAGGCTTGCCGCCTTCAAGAAATTACGGCGACTCGTCGCATGAGTGGTCTGCTCTTCCATATCCCCTCCTCGTTGTCCTCTTGTCTTGCACGTCATCGGCGTGCAAGACGAACATACGGCGACAAACGTATGCGCATCAGGGTGAACATCGCGCGTACCAGGGTGAAGTAGGAATCACCCATCACCTCACCCCCTTATGTGAACTGGGAATATGCAGCGCAAATAAAAAAACGTCCCCGAACCCTCGAAAGGATGCAGGGACGTTTCGTCCTGAACGGAACCGAGCGGCCGGCGCGAGCCGCAGCCCGACCGGGCGCTAGAACCACTCGCGCTTGCCGAATACGTAGGTCTGCTCGAATTCGGCCTGGCCCTTGACCAAGTAAATGATGCCTTCTATCAAGCCGATCAGCCACACCACGCCCGTGGCCAATCCCAGCGAAAGCAAGCCGCCCAGAATAGCGACGCCGAGCATGATGAAACCGGACGTGTTGTATCCGAGGTAGAATTTATGGATGCCGAACATGCCCAGGAAAATGCCGAGCAGGCCAGCGGCCACATGGTCCTTCGTACGCACCACGGGTTGCTGGTAATAGTTCTGGCCATACGGGTTATACGGAGTCTGGGGGGACGCCCCATAACCGCCCGTATATCCTCCGCTCTGATAGGCCTGCTGACCCGTGGTCTGCCCGTATTCGACCCCCGATCCGGCAACGCCTTGCGACGCGGCGGCCGCTGCCGACGCATCGTAGACAGGCGGCGGCGTCGGAGCACCTCGGTCCGCCGTTTGAGAAACGACATAAGCCGCAGGGGCCGCAGGCGGCACATAGGCAGCGTACTCCTGCGACGAATCGACAACGGGCGTCGCAGGCTCCGGCGCAGCGACCGGTTCGACCGCAGGAATGGAGTCGGCTTCGCACGGACCCCCTTCGGCTCCCGCAGCATCGCTCGATCCGATGCTTTCGGCGGCGTTTTCTTCGGCATCGGCCCGATCGGATTCCTCATCCGTCCCGCCCCGCTCCATAGCGGCGCCAAGCTCCGTCAAGCGGGCATGCATCGCTTCCATTTGCCGCTTCAATTCCTCTATTTCGTCGGCAGGCGACAGGATCTTCTTATCAGTGTCTGCCATGGCGCGCTCCTTCCATTCCAGCGGCGCATTCGTCTTAGTTCGCTGCCATCCTATAACGAAAACGGCAGCGATTTTCCAATCGCTGCCGTTTCGTAACGGATATGCCGGCGCAATGCAACCGAAACGGCATCCGCCGTTTTCGACGGATAGGCCCTAGGCCCTTTCGGGCACCTTGCGCAAAAGCGCGAAGCCGACGACGAACAGCACGACGAGCGAGAATACGCCCCAGTTCGACTGACCCGTCGCCTGGGTGATGACGCTGACCAGGAACGTTCCCATGACGGCCGCGTACTTGCCGAAGATGTCGAAGAAACCGAAATACTCGTTGGCGTGCTCCTTGGGAACGAGCTTTCCGAACTCGGAACGCGAAAGAGCCTGGATACCGCCCTGGAACATGCCGACCATGATCGCCAAGAACCAGAATTCGAGTGCGCTTTTCAGGAAAAACGCCGCGAACAGCGTGATGCACATATAGGCGAAAACGCCCACGAGCAGCATCTTCTTCGTTCCCACCTTGGCACCGAGACGACCGTAGACGATAGCCGACGGGAACGCCACGAACTGCGTGACCAAAAGCGCAAGCACCAGCTGCGTGGCGTCGATTCCCAAGTCGGTGCCATAGCTCGTAGACAGCTTGATGATGGTATGCACGCCATCGATATAGAAGAAATAGGCGAGCATGAAATAGCGCAGCGATTTTGTGCGCCACATGCGCTTGACCGTTCCCAACAGCCCCGAGAACGCGTCGCGCACCACATGGGCGGAACGCTCCTTGAAGTGGGTCTGATGCACGTTCCTGAAGACGGGGATGGTGAAAACGACCCACCATGCCGCCGTGATGAAGAAGGCTATTTTCATGCCGAGCGCGATGTCGATGCCGATCGCACCGCCGCCGAGCACGACGGCCAAGCAAGCGATGAAGGGAATACAGCTGCCGATATAGCCCCACGCATAGCCCTGGCTGGACACTTCGTCGTAGCGTTCATCGGTAGTGGCGTCCACGAGCAGCGCGTCGTAGAACACCATCGACGAGTTCAGCATGATAGACGCCACGACGTAGATCACCAAAAACGGCAGCGCATCGGTAGCGAAACCCAGCGCGCAACATGCCAGAGCGCCTGTTCCCACCGTGCCCACGAGGAATTTCTTCTTCATATGCCGCAAATCGGCCAAACTGCCCAGAACAGGCATCGTCAGCGCGATGACAAGCGAGGCGATGGTTTCGGCATAGCCCCACGACACTACCACGCTGCCGGTCGCGATGGAGCTGAAATACACGGGGATGAGCGCGGTCGACAGCAAGACGAAGGCCGAATTGCCTACGTCGTACATGATCCAGCTCTTCTCCTGCTTCGTAAGTTTGCCGATTGCCATGAGCCTTCTTCCTTCTCGCGGGATGCGGTCGGATTTGCGCCATACGCCATGCCGCACCGCCTATGCATGGATCGGCTCCCCTTTGCCGCAGCCGCGCAGCGCGCGACAACGGGAAAAGAGAGCCCGTCGTCCCCCCGCACGAGCGCGCGACCGCAGACGCGGATGAAGCGAACCATATGCGAACAGCGGAAACGCCTGCCTGCAAAATGTCCGTAGACTTTGCGGCGCAACGAGGGAAACGTTGCCGCAATTGTATATCATGAGGCCTGAGACGAACGCCGCTCCCGGACCCCGCCCCGTCAAATCGGCGCAAAATAACGGAAGCGGCACACCCTGCATACGCCTAAGGAGGCAGCCATGCCAGCCATCATGACCCATGACTTCTTCGGCAAGGACGTCTACGCCGCACATGCCGACCTGATCGGCGGATCGCAAGACGAACGCGATGCGTTCCTGCTCGGCAACCAGGGGCCCGACCCCTTGTTCTACCTGGTCCTGACCCTGCGCATGAGACCGTTTTTCAACCTGGGAAGCGCCATGCACCGCGCCGACCCCGCCAAGCTGCTCTGCGCCGTCAAGGAAAGCCTCGAGGTGCTCGAGCCTGCCGAGGTGCCGGTGGGACGCGCCTATGCGGCGGGCTTCCTGTGCCATTACACGCTGGACAGCTCCATGCATCCGCTGGTCTATCAGCAGCAATTCGCCCTCTGCGACGCAGGCATCGAAGGCCTCACGCGCAAAGACGGCAACGAAGTCCATGCCGAAATCGAACGCGAATTCGACGAGATGGTGCTCTATACCAAGCTCGGCCGCACCATCGCGGACTACAAGCCCTACCAGGAAGTGCTCCGCGGCAGCGACGAGGTGCTTGCCGTTATCGGCAAGATGTACGCGTTTTTCTGCATGAAGGCGCTGCGCGTCTTTCCGCCCGTCGACATGTTCCCTGCGGCAGTGAAGAATTTCCGCACCACGCAAAAGCTCTTCTACTCGCCTCGCACCGTCATGCACGCGGTGGCCAACACGGTAGAAACGCGCATGCTGCAACGCAACTACTCGTTCTACAAATCCATGGCGCATCGCGACAACGCCACGCTCGTGAGCGATTTCGACAACCGCCTGCACCAAGGGTGGGAGAACCCCTTCACAGGCGAACAGCGCACCGACGGATTCTGGGATATCTTCGACGCGGCGCAAACCCGTGCCGCGCGTTCTATCGAAGCCTTTTTCGACGAAAGCTTCAACAGAGCCGAAGCGCACGCCATCACGGGCGGCGTCGACTTCAGCGGAGAGCCTGTCGAAGGCGCCGACGCGATCACCGGCGCCAGCAAAGTCGACATCGACCAAGACGGCGCAGCCCAGCTCGCAGCGCAATCGATCGACGACGAACCGATTCGCCCCGGCACCCCGACCATCTAACCGCTCCGCCTTACGAGCACGCCGCCTGCCGGCGTGCTCGTATATTATGGCATCTGTCCTTTACCGGCACCGTCCCCCTCCCCGAAAGAAATCGGAGCGTCGTCAGCCATGCTCGAAAGCGTTCTCGCCATACCCTTCTGGATCGAATTCGCCGGAACCATCACCGGCGCGCTCGCGGGCGCCATCGCCGGCGTGCGTGCGGAATACGATATCTTCGGCACCACGGTGCTCGCCTGCGTCACGGGGCTCGGCGGAGGCATCATTCGCGACATCCTGCTCCAAGACTACGGCATTTATGCGTTCCAACATCCTATTCTGCTGCTCGCATGCGCGGTGGCAGGCGGCCTCGTCTTCTACTTCCATAAGCTCGCCGACGCCTTCGACTGGGTCATGGACTTCCTTGACAACCTGTCGGTCGGCCTGTGGGCGGTCGTGTCGGTGGGCAAGGGCCTTTCGGCAGGCCTGGCCATCATTCCATCCATCATTCTGGGCACCATCACCGCCGTCGGCGGCGGCATCAGCCGCGACGTCCTCATGGCGCAACGGCCCGTTGCCTTCCAGGCGGGAACCCTCTACGGAACGGCTTCGCTATTCGGCTCTACCGCCTTCGCTCTTATGAAACAAAACGACGTGCTCGGCGACTACGCCGCCATCACCTGCGTCGTCTTGGTCATGGCCATCAGATACGCCTCGGAGTTCTTCGGCTGGCGCACCAAGCCCGCCCAAGACTACAGCGACAAGGTGATCGTGCCCGTGAAAAAGGTCGCCCACGTAGCAGCGCGTCCCGTCAAAAAAGTCGTGCGCAACGCGGTAGACAAACGCATCGTCTCGACGCCCGAACCGCAGCTCCCCCATCACGAAAAAGCCGCGCATCGCATCAGACTGCGTGCCGAAGCGCAGGCGCGCATGGCGCAAAGCATCAATGCCGGAACCTCCGCTTCGCCAGGCAAGGCCGCGCAAGTCACGGGCGAATACGCCCCTCATCGCGAACCCGCCAGCACCAGCAGGTCGAATCAGCAAGCGCCGAAAGAATAGACGCGCATGCGAAAAGCTCCGCACGCCCGAAAGGCATGCGGAGCCTGAAATAGAAATATGCAGAAAACGACGCCTACGCCTCGGACGCCACGAACGTATCGCGGTCGGGCGCGAAGCTCTGCATGGCCTTGATGGTGCGGTCGAACAGCTCATCGAGCTCCCAACCAAGCATTTCGGCGCCGGAGCGGATCACATCGCGGCTGACGCCTGCGGCGAAGCGCTTATCCTTGAACTTCTTCTTCAGAGACTTCACCTCGAAATCCATCACGCTTTTCGAAGGACGCATGACGATCGCGGCGCCGATCAAGCCCGTCAGCTCTTCGGTGGCGAACAGGACCTTTTCCATCTGCAGCTCGGGACGCGGCAGTTCGGTGTTGAAGTCGGAGGTATGGCTCTGGATGGCGCGGATCAGCTCGGGCGTACCGCCTGCAGCCTCGATGAGCGGCGTGGCGTAGAGCGTATGCATCTCGGGCTCGTCGTCGTGTTCTTCCCAGTCAAGATCGTGCAGGAGGCCGACGATGCCCCAGAACTCTTCGTTTTCAGGATCGAACTCGCGCGCGAAATAGCGCATGGTCTGCTCGACCGTTTCGCCATGCTCGATGTGGAACGGGTCTTTGTTGTGCTCGCTGAGCAACGCGAAGGCATCTTCGCGCGTCATGCCTGCATCAAGTGTCGCCATGGGTGCATCCTTTCGGTCTTGCTTCGTCCGTCCGCGCCGCCATGCGGCGATCGGACCCTGAAAACACGAAAGGCGTCCGAACCCGACCTTATAGCGCCTCGGAGAGAAGCACCGTACCTACGGCAGAGTTCAGACGCCTTTCTTCCTTCACCCGGTGATGAAGGAGGCTTAACGCATGCGATTGTACCGCGCCGACGCGGATGGCGTCAAACGGCCGGACTTACAGCGTCACGCCGAAGACCGTCATGACGCCGCCCACGATGATGCCGACGACCAGCAGGCCCGCGACGATCGCAATGTTATCGCGCATCGGACGATTCGTGCGCAGAAGCACCAGCAGACCTACGCCGGCGCTTACAAGCAAGCCGCCCATCATGGCGCCCGCGCCCAACGTACCGTCCAAGTACAGCTCCGTGATGGCGACCGACGCTGCGCAATTGGGAATCAGGCCGACCACCGATGCCGCCACGACAGACAGCCACGGATTGCCCGCCATGAACGACGCGATGACGTCCTCGCCCACGGTGTCCATGACGACCTCGAGCAAAAGCGTGACCAGGAAGATGAACAGCGTGACCTGGACGGTATGCTTCAAAGCGCTTTTCGCGATGGAGACGCCCGCGTGATCGTGTACGTGCTCTTCGTCGTGCTCGTAATCGTAAGCAAGTTCGGGCTGTTTCTCGCAAGCAACGCAATCGCCGTTGCAGTGGCATTTATCGCGCTCGCACAGCTCGTGGATGCGCAGATGCTCGCGATCCCTGCGCATGACATGAAGCGTCGCATCTATCGCGAATCCGACAGCCATGCCGACGACCGCCTTGATCGCCAGCACCTTCACGACCAAGGCCATGGGGGCCTGTTCCGCGATCAGGATCGGCAGCATCTCGTCGCTCGTGGAAAGAAACACCGCGAACAGCGTGCCCAGCGTGACCACGCGCGCGGCGTAAAGCGTCGAAGCGGCGGCCGAAAAGCCGCACTGGGGAACGACTCCTAGAAGCGCGCCAATCGCAGGACCCGCCTTGCCTGCCTTGCGCACGGCGGCCTCGCTCGCCTTGCCTGCATGATGTTCGAGCGCCTCCATGGCGAGGTAGGTCACGAACAGGAAGGGAACGAGTTTAAGCGTGTCAAGGAACGCATGCTCGAGCGCATGCATGAGTATTTCCATCAAGACCTTCTTTCGGTTTCGCAGCCGTTTCGACCGAGATGCGCCTTGCACAAGACGCATCTTCTAGTCGCGTGGATTCTATTTCGTGCAGAAGCACCGAATATTACCATAGGGTAACTTTTCGTGCTAGCCTTTCCATCGGCGCGGATGGCCCGTACGCGATTTGATGCGCTTGGCCTCCTCGACACGTTTCTTCGCCGTCTGCACCTCGTCGCGCAGGCGAATATAGCTCTCGAAGCGTTCGCGCGGCAGGCTCCCCTCCTCCACGGCACCGCGAACCGCGCATCCCGGTTCGGCGCCATGGCGGCAATCCGAGAAACGGCAGCATCGTGCAAGCTCTTCGATATCGGAAAACGCGACGTCGATGCCCGCATCGGAATCCCACAGGGCAAGGCCGCGGATGCCCGGCATATCGATCACGCGCCCTGCTCCGGGAATGCGCACGATTTCACGCGACACGGTAGTATGACGGCCTTTGCCGTCGCCTTCCCGCACGGCGCCCGTCGCCTGGACCTCGTCGCCCACCAGCAAGTTCACAAGGCTCGACTTTCCCACGCCGCTCTTGCCCAGCAGAATGGCGATTTCGTCCGGAGCGATGCAGGCACGCACCGCCTCGACGCTTGCCGGGTCTTCCGAAGAGACGATCAGGACGCGCGTGCCTTGCGCGACGCGCTCGACCAGGACGCGCACCTGCTCGAGGGCTTCGGCGCTTTCGGCCTGGTCGGCCTTCGTCAGAAGCACAAGCACTTCGGCGCCGCTTTCGTGAGCCAAAACCAGCTCGCGCTCAAGCCTGCGTACATTGAGATTCGCGCAAGGCTCGGCCACGAACACCTTGTCGAAATTAGCGGCCAGAACCTGTTGCTCCATACGCTCGGTAGGATCTTTGCGCACGAAGGCGTTACGGCGCGGAAGCACTTCTTCGATGATGCCTTTGTCGTGCCCCTCAGGAACCGATATCTCCACCGAGTCGCCGCATGCCGCACGCACGTCGGCGCCCTTCACCAACGCAGTGGCGTGCTCGCACCGATACCGTGCGCCATCTTGCGTTTCGACCAGAGGATAGCCTCGGTCGAGCTTCACAACGATTCCCCGCATTAACGAGACCTTTCACGTACATACCAAAACATCAGCATAAGAAACGCGCCCGCCGTCAGGGCCACGAAGGCCGGAAAGAACGCATGGATGTCGAACTCATCGGGATGTTCGAATCCCTGATCCTCCACGACGACCGACGTCGCATGGATGTCGCTTTCGCCCTCGTGCTCGCTGCATGCCAGATTGAATACGCCCTGGACGCGCAGCCACGAGCCCGTTTTGCCATACGCGCCGTACGTGTCGATTCCGGCGGCGTCCTCCCGACGCATGACCACCGACACCGACGAGTTGGACGCGACGTCGGCAAGCGTCACCCACACCAGGTCGGACGACCCATCCGCCATGCGAATGGCCTCTCCCACCGCTTCGCCGCGCACCTGGACCGTCTGTCCGTTGTAATACGAATCGGCACCGGCGAGGTCGGCGATGGCCGCATCGTAAAGAAACGACGTATCCGAAACTTGACCGTCATTGACCTCGTTTCCTGCGGCATCAAGCGGCGTCGGCGCCTCCTCGGGCTCGACCGCATCCAGCTGCCCTTCGGGGTCTGCCGGACCCGCATGTTCGGCATCCGGCGCCTTGCCTTCCGGAGCTTCGGCCCCAGCGGAGACCACCGACCCCTGAGACGAACCGTCGCCCTCCGCGGCCGAAGCCGCGGGCGCGCAAAGCGTCACACCGAGCACAAAGGCCGCCGCCCAAACGCAAGCGCGTCTACGAATCCTAGCGGACACGGCGATTCCTCCTTCGCGGCTTGAACGATGCGACGATCGACACCAGCAGGGCGATCAGCGTGACGTACTCGAGACGCCCCGCCCACATGTCGAAGATATAAAGCAGTTTGAGCATGTCGGGCATCCCGGGTTGGATGATGCCGCTCGACATACCGATGTTAGACACCATGGAGACCGACTCGAACAGCGACGTGGCGGCGTCGTAGCCGTATGCCACCGTGGCGATCGTCGTGACCAGGAACATGATGCCGTAAAGCATGAACACCGCAAGGTTCGCACGAACCAGATCGGTACTGAGCGGACGGCGTCCCACATGGTAATAAGTGACCACCTGGCGAGCCGACGCGGGCGCAAGGAGGTCCTTGATGTACGCGACCAATTCTTTAGCGAGAATACCGACGCGCATCACCTTGATGCCGCCCGTGGTAGAACCCGCCGATCCGCCGATGGCCATGCAGAACACGATGATGAGCAGCGCGCCGCTCGAAACCACCGTGGTCATCTGGTTCACGCTGATGGTCTGGAATCCCGTCGATGAAAACGCCGCCACCACGGTGAACACGCCGCGGCGCAACAACGTGGGCAGCTCGTCGTAAAGATTCGCCGTGCACAGGGCCGCCACGAACGCCGCCACCACGATCGAAAGCCAGATAGCCAGCGTACGGATCTCGATGTCTTTGAAAAAGTGGTCGATGCGGCCCTTCCATACCTCGCTATGCAGCGTGAAGTTGATCGAACCCAGCAGAATGAGGACCATGACCACGAGCTCTATCAATCCGCTGTGATAGTACAGGATGCCGGGGCTCATCGATGCCATGCCGCCCGTGTTGAACGACGCCACCGACAGCCACAGACCGTTGAAAAACGCGCGCAAGGGCTCCATGCCGATGAAAAAGCACAGCAGCGAAAGCACCACAGTGCCGATGATGATGAAAGCCGCCGAAAAACGCACGATGAAGCGGGCGGTCTGCATGATGTTGGGAATCACGTGCTCGCTTCGGCCTTCGGACGAATACAACGAGGAATCGACCGCGCGGCCGAACAGGCCCAATGAAAGAGCGATAACGACGACGCCTTGGCCTCCGATGCATTGCATGGTGAAACGCCACATGTTGTCCGCAATCGCCATGTGGTTGATGTCCTGCGCAACCGACGCCCCTGTCGTAGTCCATGCGCTCATGCATTCGAACACCGCATCGAGATACGATCCGAAATGGCCGGAAAGCGCCATGGGAACGGATCCGAGCAGCGTGAGCACGAGCCACGCGAATCCGGTCACCGCCAAGGCATGCTTCGGCGACAACTTGCCCGGCTGCACCAGGCACATGCGCAAAAGCGACCCCACGATAAGCGCGATGCCGACCCCCAGCAGGTAACGCGACGCCGCCGACCATTCGCCGACAAGGCACGCGACGACGAAGGGGACGCACTGGGCGACCGCCAGAAACAGCACGAGAACGCCGAGGTAGTGGGCGATGACGCGAAAATCATACAGGGTGAATTTCTGCCACATGTCCCGCTACCCTATCAAGGCCTTCACGACGATGACGACGATACCCAGCCATATGACGAACAGCACGATGGCGGCTATGACGATGCACACCGCAGTGAGCGGCGCCTTAAGCGCTTGACACCATTCTCTCTTGACGATGTTCGTCTGCACGACGGGCCTTTCTAAAACGTATTGCAGTCAATCCGCAGATTATACGTCAAGCTCGACCGACACGGGACAATGGTCGCTTCCCATGACATCCGCGTGGATGGAGGCGCCGCTCACCGCGTCGCGAAGGCCTTCGCTCACCAGGAAATAGTCGATACGCCACCCTGCATTGTTCTTGCGCGCGTTGAAGCGATAGCTCCACCAGGAATAAGCACCGGCGAGGTCGGGGTTGAGCATGCGGAAGGTATCCACGAAACCTGCTTCCAGCAGGTTCGTGAACTTCTCGCGCTCTTCGTCGGAAAAGCCCGCATTCCCGCGATTGGGACCGGGGTTCTTCAGGTCGATTTCGTTGTGGGCGACGTTGAAATCACCGCACATCACAACAGGTTTGGGATCGGCCTTTTCTTGGCCTGACGTGCGCGACAGCTCCGCGGTGCACACATGGCCTTCGCCCATGGCCGGCTCCTGCATAGGCACGCCGGCAGGAACCGTTCCCGCCTCGAGGCCCTTGCAGAAATTTCGGAAAGCGTCGTCCCATGCCATACGGTGGTCGATACGGGCCAGCTCGTTCTGGGCGTTCGGCGTGTACACGTCGACGAACCAGAACGTCGGAAACTCGAGCGCGACGATACGGCCCTCGTCATCGAGCTTGGGCACGCCCAGGCCATGCAGCGCACGAAGCGGCTGTTCGCGGCAAAACACCGCGGTGCCAGAATAACCCTTGCGCTCGGCGTAGCTCCAGAACTGATGATATCCGGGAAGGTCGAGGTCTATCTGGCCTTCCTGCAGCTTCGTCTCCTGCAGCGCCACGATATCGGCATCGAGGCCTGCGATCGACTCCTCGAAACCCTTCTTCACCACGGCACGCAGGCCGTTCACATTCCACGAAACGAAACGCATGCGCGCCTCCTCCTCTTCTTCGGTCGAATCGCATTATCGCGCATCGCTCGCGGGACGAACGGTGTTGCGAAGCGCGGAAGGCGAAACCCACGAGAAAGGCACGCCGTAAACCCCGACGTGCCTTCGAAAGCATATGAAACCGCACGCTGCGGCCTTTGCGAACCCGGCGAAACGACCGCTTCGCCTCCTATTCGGCGGAACCCTCCTTCTTCGTCGCACGCTTCATGCCCGCAAGGCCGTGCAAGATCTTCTCGTGCATCACCAGAGCCACGATGGCGATCGCGGCCGCGATCGCGAACAGGATGATGCTCTGGGTGTAGTCGCCCTGGATCAGGCCCGCCGCGCCGAACGTCGAAATAAGGATGCCGGGGATGCGGCCCACGTTGGCCAGGAACAAGAAATCCCGCATGCGCATGTGCGTAAGCGGCACCAGGTAGGTGAACACGTCCTTGGGCAGGCCGGGAATCAGGAACAGCACGAACACCATGACGTCGAGCTTTTCGCTCTGTTCGAATTTCTCCAGCTTGGCCATCCATTTTTCAGGAATCATCGCATGCACGAACGGAGCGCCCAGCTTGTGCACCACCACGAAAATGAACGCGCTCGACACGATGCAGCCCACGAGCACGATCAACGCGCCGCCCCACGGGCCGTACATCATGCCCGCTGCCAGCTGGACCACTTCGCCTGGGATGAAGGCAACCACGATCTGGAGGAACTGGAAGCCCAGCAGCATGAAAACGCCGCCCACGCCGGCATTCTGCACGTCTTCGACCACGCGTTCCAAACCGCCCGGCTCGGTCAGCTCGGCAATCATAGGGGCGATAGCCACGCAGGCAATCGCCATCAAAACGAAAAACGCCGCCAGGCCCGCCAGCTTGAATAGGTCGGCCTTAGTGAGGCGCGAAAACGCAGGCTTCGTCGAAACGGGGACCTCGAAACGCTCCTCGAATTCATCCCTGCGTTCCTCGCGACGCTCCGAAAACTCGTCACGGTATTCTTCGAGCCGTTCTATTCCAGAACGAATTTTTCCCGTTGCGCCAGTGTCATTCACCACGAAACCCACCGATCGATTCGAATTGCAGAACACGCCTACTCATCGTCATAGCGCGCCTTGTCGTACTCCTCTTTGAAAGCCGCGAACATGCCGGAAACCGACGACTTCTTCGCAGGCTCGGCCTTCTTCTTGACGGTAGCCGCCGCTTCGCGCTCGCCGTCATCGGCTTCGTCGACGGAAGATTCCCGCATAAAATCGCCCTCGTCGGCATGGCGCGCCCTGTCGTACTCTTCTTTGAACGACGCGAACATGCCCGATACGCCCGATTTGCCGTCATCGGCCGCAGAAGCCGCGCTCTCGACGGCTTCATCGCGGTCGATCGCCTCGACGGCATCGTCTCCCTGCTCGAGCGCTGCTACGGAATCGCCGTGTCTCGCCTTGTCGTACTCTTCCTTAAACGACGAGAACATACCCTTGCTGGCGGCAACCTGCTTGCCGACGGCATAGGCGCCTTCGTTGATGGCCTCGCCTGCGACATGCGTGACTTCTTGCACCTTCGGCTTGGCCTTCTCGGCCGCTTCATGAACGCGCTCTTTGGCACGGGCCGTGAACTCGCCCGCCGACTCGGCCCAACCGCCTTCGGGAGAAAGCTCCCATACCTCGTCGGAAACCAAGATGGCGCCCTTGAATTCGACGGCCTGTCCCGCTTCGCGCGTGTCTTCCTTCACCGCGAGCGTCGCGCCCATGCCGCGCTTGAAGCCCTTGATCAGATCGGCGGGAACCTCGAGCGTGCCGAGCAAGTATTTGGCTGTGACGCCGTTAGATGCCTCGACGCTTTCGATTTCGCCCGTCTTGAGCGAGAAGGAGATGTTTCCGACATAGCCGACCGCCGTTCCGTCGGCCGTCATCAGAGGCATGCCTTCCCAGATAACGCAGGAATCCCAGTCGATGCCCATGCGTCGGCAGGCCGCAGGACCGGTCATGTCGCCGTCCTCTTTCACTACGATGCGGCCGTCGGACAGGTCGAAACCGTCCAACGCGACGAACAGATCCTTGCGATGGAACATCCACAGCAGGTCGGGGCGCTTCACCATGAACCCGACGCAACGCTTCTCCGCCGGGTGAAAAACGCACGACTTCACCCTGCCGATACGCTTCGTGCGCCGCTTGCCGCCGAACACGCGCATCTTGTGCATGTCGTTGCTGGTGACCATTTTCTTTCGCGCCATGAAAACCCCTCGTCACAAGGAGGGCCGGCTGAGCCGGCCCTCGATTTTATCCGTGCGCGCCGATGCGCTTTTATTCGGCCTTGCTTTCCGCCTGAACGGGAGCGGCCTTCTCCTCGACGGCCTCGACGGCCGGCTTCTCGACGACGGGCTCGGCCGCGACGTCGGCGACCCGTTCGACAACGGGAGCCTTGGCGTCGGAACCCGCGATGGCGGCGGCCGCGGCCGTCACCTTCTGCTGAGCGGCATCGACGACTTCATTGACCTTCTGAGCCGCCACCGGAACCTTTTCGGCCACGACCGCATGCGCAGCCTCGGCGTTCTTGGCGACCTGCGCGGCGATGCGTTCCCTGGCCGCGTCGATCTTCGCGCGCAGCTCGTCGTTCTTCTCGGAGAATGCCGGCTTCACGGTTTCGGCAGTGCCCTGAACGCGCTGGGCGGTTTCCTGCACGCGCTGGGCTGCGCCGTCATACGCCTGCTTCCCCATTGCCGTGACGTCGGTGTAGACCGTTTGGCCGGCAGCGACGGCCTGGTCGTAGGCACGATGACCGGAAGCAACGGCTTCGCTGTAGAATTCCTGGCTGCGCTCGGCCGCCTGGCCTCCGAGCGTCTGCGCCTGACCGAATGCGGCCGACGCCTTGTCGGCGACGAGAGCCCTGGTCTCGACGCCCTTGCGCGGAGCGCACAGCAGCGCGACGCCCGCACCGACCAAACCGCCCACGATGAATGCACCGAATTTATTAGCCATTGCAGCCTCCCATCTCGCGCCGAAGACGCCTGATTCAGGCATCGAGCGCAGCCTTTCTTTGTCGGCCATTATAAAAGATTCCGTCGTCTGCGGAGCTTTCGTTGACGTTACGTTTCCGCATCGGCAGCATACCGTCGAACTCGCGCACGACCGCGCCGCACTCCATCGTCATGCGTCGCGCAAAGCCTCGTTCAGCCACTCCTGAGCAGCCTTGAATGCCTGCAATGCCACCAAATCGTCCGAATAGCTCACCTCGACGCGCGCACGCAGGCGACGGCGATCGGTCCACAAGGTCTTGCCCACATACGATGCGCTTTCGCGACCGTCTAGACGCACCTGTTCCTCTATCACCATGTGCTCGAGCAGATGCGGAAGCGACGTGTCGTCTGCGACCGCCGAAAACGTAGGCCCTTTGTCGTTGACGCACGAATGGCGCAGCAGGTGGGGAAAACGCCCCAAGGCCTCGACGACGAGCGACGGCGTGGTATACGCGCAACGCTCGCTGCCCACGCGAATCTCGGCGATCACGCGGTCGGGGCGGATCGTCATATGCTCGATGGAAATCGCCCTATCGGACAAATCGCGCGGCGGTCGGCTATGCTGTTCCATCGGAGGCCCCGCCTTCCGTCGACGCGACATCGGGCGATTCGCCTTCGGCCTGTTCCTGGCCGTCGACCGCAGACTCGGCAGGCCCGCGATGAGGCTCGGCGGCCTCGTCGTCGGACACCTTGACCAGTGCGACCACGCCGTCTTTTCCGCCTTCGCCCTCTTCGATCACCAGACCCTTGCGGTCGGATGAGAATCGATACGCCCCCGTGCCGCTCAAGTCATCGAACGAGAACGAAATCGTCTTTTCCCAGGTATCCAGCTCGTAGGCGTACTCGAGCGCATCCGGCATCTTGATGGATGAGCCATCGATGACCACGGTCATCGAGCCGTCTGCAACCTGCCATTCGCCGCGCATATCGGCGGCGTCGTCGTAGCGCAGATAGGCATTCCAGAACAACAGCCCGCTCACGACCGCGGCGATAAGGAAAATCGAAGCGGCGACAGCCCATGCGACCTTGCGCTTCCTGCCGCGCACGATCGCCTTCTCCCGCTCGGTCGCCTTACGCGAAGTGCTGCGGCGGCTTTCGGGAAAGCCCGGAGCCGCATCCGTGACCAAAGCAGGCGGCAGCCCCGCAGGGGGCTGCGTAGAGACATTTTCGACCTGGGATCGGTCCGCGCCTCGGCGAAACGCCTTCGCCTCCGCATGCCTGCGCGGCCCCTTCTTCGCAGAAGGAGCATCGTCTCCGAAATCGCCCAAGTCGAAAAAATCGGCAGGCTCTTCGCGACGCGGAACATCGACGGATCGCACGGGCGCGGAAGGCGGCGCGTCATCGGCGGCCTTGTCGCTCATGTCGTCGACGAAAGATTCATCCTTGCCCTTGCGCATCGAAGACATGCGACCCAACAGCTTAGACCCGATTCGCGTCGACGAGGCCTTCTTCTCGCACCCGGCATCGGAAGAGGAGGGCGCCGACGCGAGCAACGCTTCGTTTCGCGAGAGGGGCGACGCAAGATCGCCCGTCGTCGCCGCATCCCCTGCGGCGACGACGGCTTCTTCCTGGTCCGAAAACCGCCCCTGGGCGCGCTTCCTGCCCTTCACCGAAGGACGTTTATCCGATGACGCCATATTCACTCCGCCCGTTAATCCGCATATCCAGACCGCTAACGTCCGCACCATGCGCCGCCGAGCAGCGACGCCACGTCATCGGACGAAAAACTCCATCCGTCTTCGCCGCGATCGACGACGATGAGGGACGATTTAGAACGCGCCTTCACGCTATCGAAGGCGCCGAGCAAGGCCTCCTTCACATACGCCTTGTACGATTCGGCGTCGTCGTAATTCAGGGCCGCGCCCGCAAGTTTCGCGGCGAATACGTCCGCCTGCTCGGAGAAGCTCTTCGAAGAGACCCCCACTTCGACCCAGGCCTTGTCTCCGTATACGTCGACGGCCTCGACTTCGAATGAGAGATCCGACTTCAGCTTTGCAGTCAGCTCTTCGGCGGAAATTCCCAAATCGGAAAAACGATACGACGAGTCGGGATCGATGCCTGCATCGTAGTCGGCCATGAAACGCTCCACGTAAGCGCTCAACGCACCGTCTTCGTCGGCGGCGACGGCGGCGAGCTGCGCGAAAAGGGCCTCCTCCGCTTCGGACGCCTCGGCCGAAGACGATGCGTTCGTCGACGCGGCCGCAGGCCTCGAATCGATGGCGCGATCGTCGGCAGGCTTCGATTCCTCGCTCAAACCGACGGCTAGCGCGCCGATCGCGACGGCGAGGGCCGTCGCGCAAGCCGTCGCGGCGACGAGCGCCCCGCGATGGCGAGGGCGCCGCCCGGCGGTCGCGCCGTCGCCATCCGAAGCAAAACGCTTACGCGCCATGCGCGATGGAGGCAAAGCTCCCCCGCGATCGAGCGAAGGCGCGTCGCCCTGGGCGGCCGCGTCGGCCCGATCGCATTCGTCGCGCGCGGCCACCTGCTCATGTGGCGGAGGGGGCGCTGGAAGCGACCCGCCTTTCCGATCTTCCTCTTTCACGCCGCACCTCCCTTGCCGCAAAGCGCCGACCAGGACGCCCCCGATAAAGCGATGGACGCCCGAAGCGCCCATCGCATGAATACTTCCTCGGTTTCGCCCTATCGGCGAAAGCCCTACGCCTCAGGCGTGATGTATTCCAGACCCCCCATGTAGGGAACAAGGACGGCGGGAACCTTGATGGTGCCGTCGACCTGCTGGTAGTTCTCGAGAATAGCCGCCATGGTGCGACCCGCCGGCAGGCCGGAGCCGTTCAGCGTGTGGACGTAGCGGGAGCCTTTGAAATTGGCGGGGTCGCGATACTTGATGTTCGCGCGACGCGCCTGGAAATCTCCGCAGTTCGAGCAGCTGGAAATTTCCTTGTAATCGTTGTAGCTGGGCAGCCAGACCTCGATGTCATAGGTCTGACGGGCAGAAAAGCCCAGGTCGCCCGTGCACAGGCTAATGACGCGGTACGGAAGCTCGAGCTGCTGGAGCAGGTACTCCGCCTCGGCCGTCATGCTCTCGAGCTCCTCATCGGAAGTCTCGGGCGTGGCGAACTTGACCATTTCGACCTTATCGAACTGGTGCTGGCGAATGATGCCGCGCGTATCGCGGCCTGCGGAACCGGCCTCTTCGCGGAAGCACGGCGTGAATGCGGTGTATCGCTTCGGCAGGTCGGCGGCATCGAGGACCTCGTCGGCGTGCAAGTTGGTCAACGTGACCTCGGCCGTAGGAATGAGGAATTGGTCTTCGCCCACATGATAGGCGTCGTCTTCGAACTTGGGCAGCTGGCCAGTGCCGAACATGGTCTGGCGCTTCACCACCACGGGCGGCCACCATTCCTTGAAGCCGCGGCTCACGTGAGTATCGATGAAGTAGTTGATCAGGGCGCGCTCGAGGCGTGCGCCTGCGCCGCCCAGCACGGTGAAGCGGCTGCCGGAAAGCTTATTGCCGCGGTCGAAGTCGAGGATGTCGAGGTCGGTACCCAGATCCCAGTGCGCCTTGGCCTCGAAGCCTTCGGCGGCGAAATCGCGCGGCGTGCCCCAGCGGCGACGCTCGGGGTTCTCGGTCTCGTCCTTGCCGACAGGCGTCGCATCGCAAGGAATGTTCGGGCTGCCGACCAGGATGTCGTTCATTTCGGCGTCAATGGCCTCGCGCTCGGCGCTGGCGGCCTCGAGCTTCTCGTTGATCGCACGCACTTCTTCCTTCGCAGCCTCGGCGGCTTCTTTCTCGCCCTTGCCCATCAGCGCGCCGATTTCCTTGGAGGCCTTGTTGCGGCGGGCCTGGAGAGCCTCCTCTTCGGCGATGGCCGCACGACGCCTTTCATCCAGCTCTGAGAATTTCGCAGCATCCCACGGGAAGTTGCGATTCGCCATCGCCTGGGCGACGGCTTCTTGATTCTCGCGAACGTAGCGGATGTCCAGCATGTCTTTGCTCCTTATCAAGCCGATCGGTTACGGCGCGCACGACCGCGCCGCCGCATGCCGCGCACACGGAAGCCCGCCGGAAAAGCGCGCCCCGCCGCCTGCGTCCCCGCAGGCCGCGACTCATTGCGAATATCGAACCAGTATACCCCGGCGCCCGGGCGGCACGCACGATCCTCTTCCCTATTCATCGCGACAACAAAGTGAAAACCCTCGTCGAAACGACGCTCTTTATGTCAGGTTGTTTGCGGCGCCGTGCTTTTCGTCTAAAATCATGCCGACAGAACACGCGGCGCAACGCCGCCCTCCCGCATGCGGCGCACGAAGCCGGCGCCGCCCTACGAAAGAGAAGCCATGGATTTCGGATCGCTGTACCATTTCTTCTTCGAGACCTTCGCCGGTATCGGACTGCTGATCGGCGGCGGACTCGTCATCTCCGTCATCGCCTGCCTGATCATGGAATGGAAAACGCGTCGCACCTTCAAAGACCGCGGCCCCGCCGACGATGAAGACGACGATTTCACGTTCTTCGACGACGAAGATTAGGCGGTTCGCCCGCGGAACCGACCCTTCGAAACAGCAAGGCCGTGCCCCATGAGGGGCACGGCCTTTTTCATGCGCGCGGGTTCGGGCTTACGCCAAAAGCGCCGCCACGCGACCCAGCAGGGGCTCGAAGCTGACGCCGCGATCGCGGAAGTCGGGCTGCTGGGCAGACACGAGCATGGCATCATGCGTCAGGTCGCCCGCGAAACGAACCGCTTCGGCCATCGTACGGCCCGCCATGACGGCGGCCAGCAGCGCGCTGCAGTACAGATCGCCCGTGCCGTGCAGCATATAGGGCACGAATTCGTTCGCTGCTTCGAACATGTCGAAATCGCGACCCGCCACGAAGTTGCGAATCACGCCGTCGCCGCGCTGGATGCCCTTGAGCACGACGTTTTTTGCGCCTTTCGCCAGCAAGGCATCGACGATACGAGCCGCTTCAGCGTCCGATATATCGACGCCGCCCCAGTCGTCGCCGATAGGCTCGCCCAAGATAATCGCCGCCTCGGTCAAGTTAGGCGTCAGGATATCCGCATCGGCGGCCAATGCGGCCATGGCGTCGCACAACTCGGGCGTGTAGGTGGGATACACCTTGCCGTGGTCGGCCATCACCGGATCGACCACGCGCAGAGCCTCGGGGTAGGTTTCGTAAATGCCGCGAATGATATCGACCTGCTCGGGCGCGCCGAGGAATCCGGAATACACCGCGTCTATTTCGACCCCGATTCCCTTCCAGGCATTCAGATAGTCGGGGAGCACCTCGGTGGTGTCATGCATGTACCAACCCGGAAATGCCGTATGGCTCGAAAACAATCCCGTAGGAACGGGGCATACGTCGCAGCCCGCAGCGGAAAGCACGGGGATAGCAACGCCCAGAGAGCACTTGCCGTAGCCGCAGAGGTCGTGCACAGCCGCCACACGGGGGATGTACGCACCCTCGCGCTTGTAAAGCTTGATTTCGGTCGCCTGACCCATAGGGTTCTCCTCTCGATGGAATAACCATTCCGTTTCGCCTTGGTTCCGCGTCGTCGTCGTCGGCGACGCGGCGCGCATAACGCGTCTGTTGCCGGCCATCATACACCGCTGCGCGAAAGCGGCAATAGGAAACGAGCCTCGTTTCCGCCAGGAAAGGAGGCAAGGAAGTCGGCTGCGGGACTGACCAGGCATTTCAACATACTTGCCGAAATTTGAAAAAAATTCGAAAATCCTCTTGCACATACCCGTCAAGTCCTGTAATATTTCCAATCGCTTTCGACAGAAGAAAGCAGGCTGCAAAGCCACGCGGGTGTGGCGGAATTGGCAGACGCGTACGGTTCAGGTCCGTATGGGGGCAACCCCATGAAGGTTCAAGTCCTTTCACCCGCACCATCGAATTCGAATAGGCCGCATGTGAAACGCATGCGGCCTATTTTATTTCGCTGTCTTTTCGGGCGCCTTGCACTAACCGCCTCCTCCAGCTCGACCAGCCTCTCTCCTGCAGCAGCCGAATGAAACACCGCAATGAGGCGACCGCTGACGCGACCGCTTCGCCGACTGCGCGCTTATCGAGCATCAGGCTCCTCGCCGCTGCTCATTTCCATTACAATGCCCCCAATAATATGCGCGGGTCGAACCCGCGTTTTCAATGCATGTCGAAGGAGTAAAGCGTATGCAGAGCGTGAACCTCGGCCTCATCGGCCTCGGCACCGTCGGCGGCGGCGTCGCCCGTCTCATCCTGAAACACCACGACAAATACCTCGAGCACTACGGAATCGACCTGGTCATCAAACGCGCATGCAGCCGCGACCAGGAGGAAGCCGAGCGCATCGGCCTGGCCGAGGGCGTCTTCACCCCCGACTGGCGCGACGTCGTGAACGACCCCGATATCCATATCGTCATCGAGCTCATCGGCGGCGAGCATCCCGCAACCGAGATTTTCGAGGAATCCTTCAAGAACGGCAAGCATGTCGTATCCGCCAACAAGGCCCTCCTGGGCCGCCATGTCGAGCATCTCGCGTCCCTTGCGGCCGAAAAAGGCGTGCAGATCCGCTGTGAAGCCGCAGCAGCAGGCGGCATCCCTGTCGTCCACGCACTCGAGCACGACCTGGTCGGCAACGATATCCTTACCATCGCGGGCATCATGAACGGCACCACGAACTATATCCTCTCCCGTATGCAGCACGAAGGCCTCTCTTTCGACGAGGTCCTGTCCGCCGCGCAGGCCGCAGGCTATGCCGAAGCCGACCCCACCGCCGATGTCGACGGCTTCGATGCCGCCTCCAAGATCGCCATCCTCTCGTCGATCGGCTTTCAGACGCGCGTCACCACCGACGACGTATTCATGCAGGGCATCCGCAATGTCTCCGCCACCGATATCGAGATGGCGCGCGAGTTCGGCTACACAATCAAGCTTCTGGCGATCGCGCGCAAGACCGACGAAGGAATCGACGTGCGCGTTCATCCCACGATGATTCCGAACAACCACCAGCTCGCCAGCGTCGACGGCGCCATGAATGCCGTATTCGTCGTAGGAGATGCCGTGGGCGAAACCATGTTCTACGGCGCGGGCGCCGGTTCCTTCCCTACCGCGAGCGCAGTCGTAGGCGACATCATGGCCCTTGCCGACCCCATTGCCAAGGGCGGCGCGCCCCTGCCCGAGCAGGAGCCGTTCGGCCGCAATATGCCCATCCGTCCCATCGAAGACCTCAAAACGCGTTACTACGTACGCCTGACCGTCGAAGACAGGCTCGGCACCCTTGCCGCATGTACCAACGCCTTCGCCGACTGCGGAATCTCCATTTCGCACATCAGTCAGACCGAAAGCGAAGACGGCGAGACCTGCACGCTCATCTACGTCACGCATGAAGCGCTCGAAAAGGACATCCGCAAAGCCGAGGCGGCACTCGAGGCGCTCGACGGCATTCGCGAGGTTTCCTCCATCATACGCGTCGAAAACATCGATGCTTGGACCGAAGGCGTTTTCGCGAACTAGGCGCGCCTTTTGTATCCACCGCCGTAAACGAAGAAAGGGACGGCTCGCATCGCTGCGAGCCGTCCCTTTTTACATGCAGGCGCGATCGATTAGCACATCGGCGACCTCGAACGCCTCAATACGCCTTCGAGCTAACGTTATCTGCGATTTATAGCGCGAAGGCTCGTCCTTCGCCTCGAGCGTCTCGACGGTCTTACGAAGCTTATGGAGCAGCGAGCCGATTTGGCGCTTCGCCTCCGCAAGCTCGCAGTCGTCGAAAAGACGATCGGAACCGCATCCGTCATCAGATGCTGATTCGCATGCTCCGATGCGTTCGAAACGGTATTCCTGCTGTACGTCGGGGTATTTGACCCGGTCCACTTTCTCGCGGAACATCTCCGCAGGGCGTACCCACAGGCCGTACGATCCGTAGAGCGCCCGATACACCACAAGCTCTTCTTCGGTTTCGGAATGGCGGGCCGTACCGATCACTTCGTAATGATTGCCTTTGAAATGACGGTAGAGCCCTGGTTCGATCGATCGCTGCTCTCCCATGTCGAAAACTCCTCCTCTATCCTTTAAAAACGCTCCACGCGCCTCACGATGCGACTACGGCGTCTTCTATATGCCACGAACCACCCCTCCGAGCACGAAAACGGAAGCCATATCGCATTCAAACAAAGTCTCTGAACGCAAAACACCCGGACGGTTGAACCGACCGGGCGCATTATACCTATATATGCAAAAGGAGGGGGTCCCGAAGGACCCCCTCCCTGGCGCGAAGCGCCCCGCGCGAGC
>NZ_CAUHPG010000022.1 GCF_959608125.1 uncultured Slackia sp. | reverse complement strand
AAGTGGTGCGCCGTGAGGGATTCGAACCCCCGACGTACTGATTCGTAGTCAGTCCCTCTATCCAGCTGAGGTAACGGCGCATTTCAAAGCAGCTCGTTCATAATAGCAGCATGCTCCAAGCGTGTCAAAGACTTTCTTTGCCAATTTCGAAAATTTGTCGGCAACAAGAACCATGCCGACAATTCGCCCCTCTTCGCAAACGGGAAACGCCCGCAGAACGCGCGCCTTTAGGCGAAAAGGACTCGCATGCCCACAGCGAAACCGAGGCATAAAAAAACCGCCTCGATAGGCGGTTAGAATTCAAATGGTGCGCCGTGAGGGATTCGAACCCCCGACGTACTGATTCGTAGTCAGTCCCTCTATCCAGCTGAGGTAACGGCGCAACTCGTAAAGCTCGTTTATAATAACCCGTACATTCCGCATTGTCAAACACTAATTTCATTTTTTCTTATTTTATGTTCGGTATATTCCAAATGAAGCATGAGCCCGATGAGGACAGAAAGGGGAATTTTTCATGTCTGACAACGTGAATAATCCCATTATTGGCAAGAAATCCCTCATCAGAAGCCAGATTCGTACCCTACGAAGCTCCCTCTCTCCGCATGAACGCTCGATGAAATCGCATGCTTTATGCACGGAAGTCGGCCGCATACTGGGCCTCGAGGAAGGTGAACGCGAAGAAAATACGACCATCGAAGCCCGCATCCTCGCCGACCGAAAAGCGGCGTCGACACCTGCCTTGCGCAAAGGAGACGCCGTCGCCCTCTATTCAGCCTTCAGCGACGAGGCGAATCTGGACGAGCTGATCGACCTCTGCTTTCGCAACGAAATACAGGTCGCCCTTCCCTGCATGAATCCGAAAGGCAGCACACGGCCGATGGATATGCGAATGGTCTCTCGAAGCGCCTGGCACGACGGGACCATCCCCTTCGTGCAAAACCCGCTGAAACGCATCGCTCACGACGATGCGGCCGTCGCTTCTTTCCCCATGGCGGCACCCGATGCGCTCGAAGCCATCATCGTCCCGCTCGTCGCCTTCGACGAACAGCGAAGGCGGCTTGGATATGGCGGGGGCAATTACGACGCCTATCTTCCCCTCGTATCCGAGACGTGCATCGTTATCGGCGTCGCATTCGCAGAACAGCGCGTCGTGCGCGTTCCCGCCGAAAATCACGACCTGGCCCTCCCCGTCATCGTATACGCATAAAGAAAGCCGTCGGAAACCGACGGCTTCATTAGTTGAAATGGAGCGGGTGACGGGACTCGAACCCGCGAATGAAAGCTTGGGAAGCTTTTGCCTTACCACTTGGCCACACCCGCATATGAGCATCGAACAGTATAGCGCATACAGACGAAGCATCGTCGACAATCATCATATTCGCCCGGAGGCATCGAGTTCGCACGGAGTCGCGCCTGGTCGGCCGCCGACCGAAAATATACCGAAAATCCCCTGTTCAAGTACCGCAAAAAAACAATCCTGTACGGTTTTCCCGACAGCAGCCAAGTGCAATGAATGCACAGTAGAGAAAGGCGGTCCGCAAAACACTTCATTCCACAACACCAAAACCCGAGAAGAACGGCAACGCAGGCATGAATGTCCTTTACGCGCGGTCGTTCTCTTCGAATTATCGCGTTTCGTTTCCAACTGTCCTCATGAATGCAATCGAAAAAAACGCCGACCGCGGCGTCGATGCTCGCAAAGGAGGTGGTTATAAGAGACCAAGGCAACAAAGGGCGACACACGAAGCCCCGCCGTTCTGCGCGACCATTCCTCGGAACCCTGCTGAACGATAAGGGGCATCCCTCGTATCGGAACAATGCAAGCAAGGAGGTAGTGCGAATGAAAACCATGAGAACGCGGATATGCGCGGCGCTATGCGCGGCAGCGACATTTCTTCTGCTGATGCCTGCCACGGCATTCGCGGCGACGACCATGACGGGCCCGGAATTCGTGAATTCAGCCAAAGACGGTACCATCACGCTGGAAGACGACGTAATTCTGACCTCGACCGTCTCAATCAAGCAAGACGTGACTATCAACCTCAACGGGCATACGCTAAGTCGCGACACGTCGGATGAAAAATACCTCAAAGTGCTTCTTCTCGACATTGACGACGGATCGGTCATCATCAATGGAGAAGGCACGATTACGGGCGGAGAATACGGCGATGTCGACCTCTTTTCACCCGCAGGCATCATCGACGTTTCAGGAAAAGCCAACCTGACCGTTCGCGGCAAAGCGGAAGTCAACGCCGGCGCGATTGCAAGCAATGGAACTATTGGCGATTTCCGCACAATCAACTTCTCGAGCGAGGGCAAACTGACCATCGAGGAATCCAAGATAGTCGGCCTGTCTTATGGCAACAAGAGTTCTGCTGCTGCGGTATACGCATACAGCAAGGCGGCCGTCGAAATCACGAAAAGCACGATTATTGGTGGAGCATCGGGATCCGACACGTCGGGTAATGCGCTTGAGCTGCGTACAACGGGCGATACGCCGGCAAAGATTGTCGATAGCACCCTGATTGGCGACTCCTCTGCCAATAGTGGCGGCGGCGGGCACGGCCTCTTCTTGAACACAAACGCTTCTGCAGTAGTCACCGGCGGTACAATCACCGGCAGGCACGGCACAAGCGGCGGACATGGCGTCAACGTTGCAGGGTCTCTCGTACTTGACGGCGTGGAGATTTCAGGCGGCACGTCGCGTACCTCTACTCCTGGCGGCGGCGTATACTGCACGTCGCCGGCCACCACGGTTGACATTAAGAACTGCACGGTCGAAGGCGGCTCTCCTGCCGAAGGCTTTATCACCAATTCCGCAAGCAGGGGCATGGAAATCTACGGGCCGGTTCAGCTGACTGTTGAGAATTCCTCGATTCTGGGCGGAAACAACAACCGCGACGGTGGAGACATCATTGGCGGAAACGCAATCTGGTTCTACGACGAAGATACCATCAACGCAAAGATCACGCTGATCGACACGGTGCTGGACGTGGGCAACGAAGTTGCAAACGATGCCGTTATTTCGGGCAACAACAACGCGCCTGCTGGCCCTAATGGAAAAATTCTTGCAAACATCACCGCAGGCGGAGCGCTCACGGTCAACGGCGGAACGCTGGCAAATACAACGATTACCCCCGCAGAAGGCGGCCTCGAACTCGTCCACAGCGAAGATGCCACGGTTGACGTCGGAAAAAATCAGCTGACTGTCATCAGCGAGGCAGTCGTCGAAAATAATGGCCGACCCGTCTTCTTTTCTGACGCCAGGGACGCCATACAAAATGCCAAGCCTGGCAGCACGGTAACTATCACGAACGTCGATGAAAACGAGAATCTCCCTACCCCTCCCGCAGGCGTCGAGATTGAAAACGGCACCGACAGCCCGATCCTCGTCGGAGGACAAACCGTCACGCCTGGGGAATCCGTCGCGAGCTATGTCGCTAAAATCGGCGACAAGGGCTACCTGTCGCTCGAAGCCGCCCTCGCCGATGCAAAGGCGAAAGACACCATCGAACTGCTCGGCAGCGTCGACTCCTCCGAAGCCGTCACGGTACCTGCCGGCGTAACGATCGACGGCAACGGACATGCCATCAACTGCACATCCGTAATTGCCAACGGCGCTTTCGTCACGGCCGGAGGCGACGGCGTCACGCTGAAGGACCTCGTTGTCAACACCAACGGCAATGCCAAACACGGCGTGCAGTTCTACTGCGTCGACGGCGGAGCCTTGGACGGAGCGAGCATCAATGGCGGCAGCTACACGTCCGTCATCATCAACGGCGCAACGAATATCGATATAAGGAATTGCACGCTTACTCCCGATGCCGGCGCATACGCCCATATCGAATTCGCCATGGGCAAAAACGTGAGCACCGTTCCGTCCATGACAATCAAGGGAACCCTGTTCAAGGGGCCTGAAACGGCGGCGAAAGTCTGGATCGACAACAGCACGGTGGAAAGCATCAAAGCAGCACTTGGGAACGACACCGCGATCGAGCAAGTCATCGCCCATATCAAGGAGCGGATCGATAACAACGATGCGGCCGGTCTCGATATCGCGATTCAGACCAAGCCCGACTCCATTGAGAACATCGTCGTGGGAGGATACGTCCCGCCCGCACCCGAGTATAAATACGCCGTCACCATCGCCCCTGTCGAAAACGGCACTGTCGCGGCCGATCCCGAAAATGCCGCCGCCGGCGAAACCGTCACGATCGTCACGACTCCCGCAAAGGGATTCTTGACCGAATCCATATTGGTCAAGGACGCCAAGGGCGCGCTCGTCGAAACCATCGCAAAAGACGAGAATTCCTTCACCTTCGAGATGCCCTCCTCCGATGCGACGGTAGCCGTTACGTTCGCCTGCGACGGCGGAGCATCGTGCCCGAGCCACATCTTCCCCGACGTCGACCGCGCCAAGTGGTATCACGTCGCAATAGACTGGGCAGTATCCAACGAGGTTATGAACGGCTTCGAATCCGGCGACCTTGCCGGGCTTTTCGGGCCCGAAATGAATCTCACGCGCGCGCAGATGGTTCAGATTCTGTGGAACCTCGAAGGCAAGCCGGCAGCAACGCTCGCCTCGTCCTTCTCCGACGTCTCGCAGGATGATTGGTTCTACGGCGCTATTGCATGGGCCGTCTCCGAAGGCATCTATGAAGGCTACGAAGGCTCCGACCTCTTCGGACCGAACGACTCCCTGACGCGCGAGCAAGCTGCGGCCGTACTGATGCGCTGGTCCGAGATGCAAGGCGAGGACGTTTCCGCGCGTGCGGACCTTTCCGCCTACCCCGATGCCGATGAGGTATCCGGCTGGGCTGCCGAATACCTGTCGTGGGCCGTCGGCGCCGATATTCTGCACGGCATCGAAGCATCCGACGGCACGCTTCTACTGGCCTCGCAAGCTTCTGCTACGCGCGCCGAAGCTGCGATGCTCATGATGCGTCTCGCAGCCTAGCGGCATCGAACGAGCTCGTTCCAGCCTGT
This sequence comes from uncultured Slackia sp., assembly GCF_959608125.1. Classification (GTDB taxonomy): domain Bacteria; phylum Actinomycetota; class Coriobacteriia; order Coriobacteriales; family Eggerthellaceae; genus Slackia. Next base: position 33,667 of record NZ_CAUHPG010000022.1, on the reverse strand, counting down.
TAGAACTCATGAAAAAGGCTCCGCTTCGGCGGAGCTTTTTTCATTCGGTGCCGATTTCGTCGGTTGTCCATAAAAACGGGCATCGACTCGCGTCAACGCCCGAAATCGAACGAACCCTCAACCCCATAGGGCAGAAATGCAACGCGGCTCCCCTCTCTTGGGGAGCCGCGCCATAGAAGCTATTTTGCAGCTCCGATACGGCAAATCGTAGTGCCGCAATCGGGGCATTTGCCTTTGGTGATCGGCTTGCCGTTCTTGGTCGTGCCCTCGACGGGATCCTGCATGACCTTCTTGGCCTTGCATTTCACGCAGTATGCCTCGATCGCCATTGTTACCTCCAAACTTCAGATGGGAGAACTCCCAGATAAACGGGTCGTTATGCGGCCCTCATATTCTCAATGATAGCGTACTTGCCGGCTTGCAGCAGCAATTCGCCCCGTTGTTCTTCCGATGTTCATGGAAAGGGGCCGCGCTACGATGCGCGGCCCCTTGCGTCGTTAAATGTTCTTCAGCAGCTCGATGACCATATCGGCGCTGCGGTCGAGAGCGTCGGGGTCGATGTTCTCGATGATATCGTCGGCCTCTCCGTAACGAGCCGGCTTGTTGCCGTCCATGCCGACGAGCGTCATCGCCTGCATGCGATGCTTCTGAGCGTAGCTCGCGGCACTCTCGCGCCAGTCGATCCTACTCGCCAAGATGCTGACGCCCGACGCCTGAGACGCCTTGCGCACGAAACGCTTCATGCGTGGAGAACACGAAGCCTGCCTCAGCTCGCCTTCTTTCTCCAAGTACGAAAGCGTGCCCGCGCCGAGCGATTCGAGGTTCACGATCACCGCGCCGCGCATGTCGGGAGCATGCTCCGCCAGGAACGCCTTGATGCCGCCGTTGCCGGCAAGTTCCGAGCCGAGCGCGACGAACCACACCTCGGTATTGATATCGCCCGCTGCGAAGGAATAGATCTGCTGCATATCCTCCTCGTACGGGTCGTCTTCGGCGACGGGCTTTTCACCCTTCGCCTCGGCGGCGGCATTGGCTGCGGCAAGCGCCGCGGCAAACGCGTCATGAGACACCGCGGGAGCGCTCAAGCGAGCGCGGCCCTCGTAGGGCCCGTCCTCGCCCTCTTCGTCCTCTTTGCGCGGCAAACGCGCCTTGATACCGTCGAACGCGCCGCCCTGCCAATCGTCATCTTCGTTACGGAAGCTCTCCCAGCTGCCGCGAGCCTTGCCGGCGGAACGGGCATCGAAGTTCTCGTCAACATCGAGCCATTCGTGAGCGCTCTGTTCCTCGTCTTTCTTCTTGCGACGGAACTTGCCGAAGAAACGACCGACACGAGACTGGGGCATCTCCACATAACCGGGACCTGCGAAAGCTCCCGTCTCCGTGAACTCTTCCTCAAACACCGAGTCGTCGGCATCATCCACGTAGACATCCTCGGGATCCACGTTCTCGATCAGCTCGTCGCCCACGGGTTCGGCGCCGATAGCGCCGACGGGAGCGAACGAACCTGTCAGGCTGACGCTCGTATTCTGGGTCTGGGGCGCGTCGACACGCGCGAAAGACCCCGTGGCGCCGGACGGACCGTCGATGGAGGGCAAGCTGATGGACAGAAGGTCCTTGGCCGCCTCTTCACCCTTCGACTCGGCGGCGCTCGCCAAAGGAGCGCGCTGGCGAAGCTCTTCGAACGAAACGGGCCTCGGATCGGGAGCCTGCATAGCGGGCAGTGTGATGCTGGGGAGGTCGACGACGGGGACGCGCGCCTCGATGATGCGACCGGCCTGCATCTGCGCAGGAGCGGCGGGGGCGGGCTGAGGCGCTGCGGCGGGCTGGACCGGCATAACCGCTGTCGATGCCGCGGCCACGGGCGTTTCGGGGGCAGTCTCCGCGACCTCCCTAACGGCGCCCTCGACAGGAATCGACGTCACCTCGGCAGACGATGCCACCGGAACGGCTTTCTCGATGGAAACCTCCATGTCCTTGACCTCGTCGGCCGTCAACGTCACCACGGAACGCTCCTTGCGGGCGCGATCCATCATCTCCTGAGAGCGGTCTTCAGGTTCTTTGTAGTACATCATCTGAGGCGAAACGGGCACGGTGGCATCGGCGGAAGCTACAGCGACCTCGATAGGCTGCGCTTGCTCGGCAACGATGACAGGAGCGGCGTCGGTCGCCTCGGAGGCGACGGCTTCCTCGGCAGGCGCCTCGACGGAAGCGACCGCATCGGGCGCTGCGACGACCTCTACAGGCTCGGATGTCACCTCGGCAGCAGCGGCACGCAGCGCCTCGAGATCGAGCGTGCCGGCATCGGATACCGCAGGCATGGCGGTGGTGGCTCCTGCCTCAGGCTCTTCTGCAGACTGGACGGCCTCGGAAGCGACAGACGCAGAATCGCCCTGCTTATCGGCCGAAAGATCGCGCACCGAAGCATCGGAATCCTTTTGATCGGAAACGTGCTGGTCGGATTCGGCCTCATCGACCGCAGCCAGAGCCTCGTCTTCAGCATTCTGCTCGACGGGCTCGGCGGCGGCAGAACCATCTTCCACGGAGGCCTGCTGCTCGGATTCGGACTCGGCGGTGAAATCGTCTTCGTACGGAACCTGTTCGACGGAACCGGGGATTTCCTGAATCTCGATAGGCTCGTCTTCGGGCATGACCTCTTCTTCGACGACACGGCGCTCATCGGGGAAATCGGCATAACGGGAACGATAGGAAGACTCGCTCTTGCCCAGCAGCGGCTCGCTCTTGCGGGCCTTCTCGGTAGCTTTGAGGTACCACTCGGGAACGGTGGGCGTCGGCTTCACCTTCGCGGCCTCGGCGGCCAGGCGCATCTCTTCTTCGAGACGGGCACGTTCTTCGGCTTCCGCTTCGGCGGCCAGGCGATCGGCCTCTTCCTGCTCTCGGCGCGCGGCTTCGGCGGCTTCGGCGGCTTCATGCAGTTCGGCGGCTTTCGCGGCAGCGGCGGCGAGCGTTTCGATCGGAGCGCTCGTCAAGGCGCTGCGCGTTTCCTTGCGCATGCGGCTGAGGTCCTCGGCAGAGGGGCCCTCGGAAAGAAGTTCGTCGTTCATGTAGGCCTGTTCGCCGCCGTCTCCCGCGCCATGCTCGTACGAAAGAGTAGCACCATCAGGCACGACGCCGGCGGCACGGGCCGTCTCCTCGTCATGCATGACGCCTTCGGGGAACGGCTCGCCCGAAGCCTCGCCGCTTCCGATGCGACGCGCGACCTCGAGCATAACGGCGATGCCCGACGCATTGGAGTTGGCTCCTTCGTTGTATGCCGACGCTTTCTCGAGAGCGATAAACGCCGCGGGAACGACCACGGCAACAAGAAGAATCACGGCGATGACCAGACATGCAGTCGCACCGATGCCTTCGCCGGCGAAGGCGAACTGGCGGATAAGCAGCACGACAGGCAACAAGCACATGGAAACGATCGCCGCATACTGCATCGGGCGTTTAATGGAAGGAAGGAATCCCGCCAGGTCGTGGCGCACCTTTCCGCTGTCGTAATTCGCCACCAGGATGACCTTGCGTCGACGAGTCCCCGCCCCATCGGGATCGTGCGAAGGCTCGTACTTCGCAACGACGTTCTGGCTCACGCCCTTCATGAAAAGCTGAGACAGAACGGGCTTGTCGAAGCTTTCGGCCACGAACACGGCCGCCGAAAGCACCGACGCAACGACGGCCGGAATGGCGGCTACGGGGAGGAACAGGCCCAGCAAAACCGCGACGATCGTCACGATATAGCAAATAAGCTTGGGCATGTCCGCATTCGAACTGCACGTGAAGTCTTCGATGTTCACCGGAAGACGCGTTTCCTTTTGGAAACGCTCGGTTATATAAAGAGCCGCCTGCTGCTCCTCTTCGGTACCCGCGGGGCGCGGACCGATCTCTTGGGAGAGATAGGCGATATGATCGATAGGTTTGCTCATACGGGCCTTCTTAATCTTCCTAGCCACATGGATAAGGGCATATTCGTCTGAAGTATATCCTATTCGCCCGGCCGTCCTAGGTAATCCCTAATAAACGCATCCGATTCCGCAGCCCGTTTCCTAGCGTCGAGATAGCGAGAACGCGTTTCCGACGTCTGAGCATCGAGCCTATCCAAAATAGGTTGAGCAGGGCGCTCGGGAAGGGCTGCGGCAAGCTCCACGGCCTCGGCATCGGCCCGGTTATACGACTCGTTGAACGATTCTGCCGTGGCCTTGTCCTGAATGTAGATGGCCTTGTCGCTTTCTACCGCATATACGTTCTGCTCCCTTTTCTTCTCGATCAGCGCCGCAAGCGCCGAAAAGTCGGCTGAAGGGCATTCCGCCTGCGCGGATGCCAAACTTGCCGCGGCCTCGTCGAGCAATGCGATGGCCTGCTCCGATTTGCCCTGGGACGCGGTCACGTTTTCCACGGTCGTATCAGCCACCAGGTCGGCGGCCTCCTTCATCAACCCGTCGGCCTCGAGCACCTGGTCCCAGCACTTTTCCGCCGATTCGACGGCGGAACGCGCATCGGCATCGGCATGAAGCAACGCTTCGGCATATTTCATCATGTCCCGTCTGGCATCGGCCGATTCCGACACCTGGCGAGCGGCGTCTTTGCCGGGCGACTCCCCCATCGCCTGAAACGCCTCGTCAGAGAATGCGCAGGCGGCATTGAGATGCACGCCCGCGTCGCTCATGCCCTGCTCGAGTTCGTCGAGCTCCTCGACGGTCACGATCGACTCGTCCTTCATCACCAGGTCGTCCATGCTGAGCACAAGCGAATCCGCCTTCTCTATTTCGTCGAAAGCCTGGGAAAGCAAGGCGAGATTCGATCTGCTCTGCTCGTAAGCGTTCGCGGCGAAAAGCGCTGCGGCGCCGATACATGCGCAGCAACAAAGCGACGCCACGGCAATCGCGGCGAAGCGACGGACGCGGCGGTTTTTCTTCCTACGCTTGATTTCCTTTTCGGGATCGCGCAGCGCCCTTTCGCGATTGCGCTGCGCGCGGGAAGGCTTCCTCTCGCGCGCAGGGCGCGACGATGCAGGGCGATCGGACGGGTGCGCCTTCTTCTTCGCGACGGGCTTCTTTTCCGAGGAAGCGGACGATGCCGCAGGCGCAGGAAGCGCCGACAGCTTCTCGTCTTTCGCAGGCAAGCGCCGATCTTTCTTCGAAGAAACCGTGAACAGCGACAAATCGCCCAGCTTGACCTTGGGGTCGGCCTCTCCCAGCTCGTTATCGGCCCGGCTTTTCAAGCCGTCGAGCACCGAAAGCGATATCTCGTTCGATGTGCCCGCCGTATTCTTTTTAATATGCACGCTCGCGCCGATGCCCCTGAAAGGACGGCCGCCCTTCTTGCCCGCCATGCGCTACGAGCCCTGTCTCTCCGATGCGCTGCGCACGATTTCGACGGCCTCGGCAGTCGAGCACGACTTCACGTTCTTCGACGGAAGGGAGCGCAAGAAGGTTTTGCCGTAGCCCTTGGTCAGCAGGCGCCTGTCGGCCATCACCAGCACGCCCGTATCGGTGGACGTGCGGATCAAACGGCCCGCAGCCTGCTTTATCTCGATAACCGCCTGCGGAAGGGTGTAGTGCGACCACGCCGCGGAATCGCGCAGCGCGCGTTCACACGAAAGCGGGTCTGACGGCTTGGCGAACGGCAGCTTGGGGATGACGACGCCCTTGAGCGTGGCACCCGGCGCATCGAAGCCTTCCCAGAAGCTCTTCAAGGCGAAAAGCGACAGGTGCTCGTCTTTCAGAAAATCGTCGCGCAGACCCTTCGTCGAGACGCCCCACTTCTGGCAGACCAGACGCAGTCCCTCTTCTTTCATCCGGGGATCGACGACATCGAAGCACGCCTCCATCTCGCGGCGATTCGTGAAAAGCGTGAGCATGCTGCCCTGCTGAGCGACATGCAGCTCGGTCAGCAGATGCTGAAGCGCCTCGAGATATCCCGGCTGGTTGGGCTCGGGAATATCATTGATCACCAGGACCTGCATGTTCTTATCGAAATCGTAGCTCGAGCCCAAAAGGCACGTCTCCGCATGCGACGACTCGCCCTCGTTGAGGCCCATGGCCGCCATGAAACTCTTGAAATCGTCGCCGATGGTCACGGTGGCGCTGGCATACACGACGCTTCGCGTCTTCTCGTACAGCGTCTCGTCGAGCATCTGCCCCACATCGACCACCTGGGCCTGCAGCTCTTCGGCCACACGCTCGGGCTTGCGCGAAAGCTTCGCGGAATAGACGAAGCGCGGATCGGCCTTTTCCATGATCAACTCGCACGACTGCAGCATTTCCTTCGCGTCGATGACAACCGTGGCGATATCGCGCTGGCAATCGGCCACGCCGTCGACGCCGTCGAGGAACGCAATGAGCTCGTTGCCTGCCGTGATAAGACGTTCTGACTGGTCGCGGAAGGTTTTCGCGAAACCGCGCAGCGCGGCGAAGCGCTCGTCGGAGCGCACGGCGTCGTTGATCCACAGATCGATGGTCTCGTAACTCTTATTTCCTTTGCCGACGTCGCACGCCACCAAGTCCTTCATACGGCGGGCGAATTCGAACGACGCCTCCGCGAACTCCTTGCCGCGCGCACGCGCCTTCTCGGTGAGACCGAAGAACAGCGTGCTCGCCTCAGGCTGCTTGCCCGAATCGAGCGGAGCGCGGCGCTCCAGTCGCACGAACGGGTTCCTCTTGGCGTCCTCGGAGGCAAGCCTGTTGGCAAGGCGCACCATCTCGGCGGCATCAAGCTTGATCGCCAACGCACGACGAGCCTCGGCCTCGGCTCCGTGGGCCTCGTCGACCACCCAGAAACGGATTTCCGGCAGCAAACCCCCGTCAGCGGCCAAGTCGCAGAAAAACAGCGAGTGGTTCGTCACCACGATATGGGCGCGCTCGGCCTTCTTGCGCACGCCGTGCACGAAGCACTGCGTGCCGTAGTACGGGCACTTGCGGCGCAGACAATCGCGCGAAGACGTCGTGAACGCATAGCGCGGCAGAGCCTTGAAATCGAGCTTCAGGGCATCCATGTCGTCGTATTCGGTTTGCTCGATGAACGAAAGCAGCGCGGCGATCGAGGGAGCCTGGCTCACCTGCTTGCCCATAACGGTCACGCTACGCGCGCCGTCATGCACCAGGCGGTCGACCAGGCGCAGGCACGGATAATGCGAGAATCCCTTGAGCGCCACGTATTCAAGGCTGCCCACGCCGCGTTCCTCGAGGGCGCGGCGCAGCAGCGGAAGCTCTTTGTAGACGATCTGGTCGAGCAACGCGTTGGTCTTCGTGGCCACGCCCACCGCCGCGTGGCTACGCAAAGCCGCCAATGCGCTCGGCAGCAAATAGGCCATCGACTTGCCTACGCCCGTACCGGCCTCGACCACGAGATTCGTGCCCGTGGAAAACGCCTTCAGCACGCTGTCGGCCATAATGGACTGCTCGACGCGGGGCTCGAATTCCTCGTACAGGCCGCCGACCACGCCGTCCTTCGAAAACGCCTCGGCAACCTCATGCGCATCGGGGAATTCGACCGGACCCGTACAACGCTCGACGGCGGCGGAGGATTCGTCGTCGTTCATCGTGCGCGAAAGACGCGCGTGTCGAAGCCCTCTGACGGTCATCGGGTAGCGCTTCGCGCGGATGTCGGTTCCATGTTCGGCCTCTTCGAGCGCAGCCATGCTCGACGCCATGCAGGAAAACACCGCGCCTGTAGGCCATTCTTCGACAGGTGCCAAATCGGCAATGTATTCAACCAGGTCAAGCGGCATTTCTGCAATAGCAGCCAGCAGAATGCGGTATACGGCGCACAACGCTTCCACATCGGCATCGGCACGATGGGTTGAAAGCGGCGCGTCGAAGGCCTTCACCAAGTCGATGAGCCTATGAGAATTCAAGCGCGGAAGCGCGATGCGGGCCAGATCGAGCGAATCGACCCAGAGGTTTTCCAGCAAGGGGTAACCCGCCGGGCTCTTCGTCGTGAAGCCCTTATCGAATGCGGCGTTATGCGCGACCACCGTGGCGTCGCCGACGAATTCCACAAGACGGGCGCGGGCCTCTTCGGGCGAAGGGGCATCGGCCACGTCTTCGTCGTGGATATCGGTCAGGCGAGCGACGTCATCGGGAATGGGCTTGCCGGGATTGACGAACGTGACGAACCATTCGGTGATTTCGCCGCGCTCGAGACGCGCGGCAGCGATTTGCGTCAATTCATCGTGATTCTGGGAAAACCCCGTGGTTTCGGTATCGAGCACAACGACGTTGCGATCGAGCTCGCCGAAATCGGAACGCTCGGCAACCTCCTTCAGACGTGCGTAGCGCTGCACGACATCCTCCGGAGTGCCTTGGGAAACGAAGTCGTATACACTCATATTCTGCATAATGAAATCTTTCATTTCGGTCATATTTCGCTAGCCTATCACGAAAGGAACCACATGCCTACAAACGCATCCGATGTCTATTTCGGCTCTTACGTCCGTTTCCAAACCCCCGATAAGCGGACGGGTGCGATCATCGCCGGATCGGATTACGCGGTCGGCGATTGCGGCGAGGTGGTCTGGCAACTCGACGAGAAAAAACACCAGCAGGCGTGGCTGAAAAACCCCTACGGACAGACCTTCGCGTACCTAAGCCCCTCGGATTCGTACAAGTTGGCCATCTACCACGCCAAAGGGTGGACCATACGCTACGTGCTCAGCTTCACCGCCTACAGCGAAGAACCCGACCCCGGCGTCTACTGGGGCCAGGCGGCGATCTTCGCCTACTCCCCCCGCCACACCGACCGGTTCGACCGTTTCGTGAAGATCTTCGCACAGGCGGCCGCCGACGGCTCGCGCCCCGATCCGGCCCTGAATCCGGCAAGCGTCGCTAAAGTCATCGCCGATCCCGAATCATGGACGCCGTCCAACAAGGTGAAGACCCCCAAGGGAAGCGGTCAAACCGTCATTCTCAAAGACCATCGCAGCGTCCACGACAAAATGCTCGACAAAGGCCGCAGCGGCAACGTGGGATGCTACATAATCAGCTGGGCATTCATCTTCGCCGTCATCGCGCTGGTCGTCTGGGTCGTTCATTCCATGGGAATCATCTAAGAAAGCCATCGCTTCGAAAGAGAGGGCCGCCCCGATCGAGGGCGGCCCTGCTCGTTTTCTAGGCGCAAAACGCATGCGGCGCGGAAACGCTCCGCTACTCCAACGCCATTTCGATCAGCTTCTCGCACACGTCGCCGAAGCTCATCCCCACGGCACGCGCGGCATCGGGAATCAGGGACGTATCGGTCATGCCGGGAAGCGTGTTGGTTTCCAAAACCCAGCAGCGACCCTCTTTATCGAGCATGATATCGGTGCGCGAAATGCCCTTGCATCCCAAAACGGCGTGGGCCGCAACAGCCATGCCTTGAGCCTGCTCGGTGGCCTCCTCCGAAATAGGAGCCGGGCAGATATGGGTGCTTCCGCCGGCGGCGTATTTCGCATGATAGTTATAGAATTCGTCATCGTTCGACAAAATTTGAATCACCGGGAAAGCAGTCGGGTCGTCGGAGCCCATAACGCCCACCGTAAGCTCGATGCCGTCTATGAACTGCTCGACCATGGCCTCGTCGTCGACCGCAAGCGCCGTGTCGAGCGCCGCCTGCAAATCCGCCGCATCGCGCACGATGGTCATACCGAGCGAGCTGCCTTCGGTCGAGGGCTTCACGACGCAAGGAATGCCGCACGTATCGACGATTTCCTGCCTATCGGCATCGTCGAGCACGTCGTTGCGACCGACGAGCACGGAAGCGGCGACGCGCAGGCCGGCGCTTTCGTAAAGCTCTTTGGACTTGCCTTTGTTGATCGCGATCGCGTTGGCAAGAATGCCCGAACCGGTATAGGGAATGCCGAGCGTCTCGAGGAATCCCTGCAGGGTTCCATCTTCTCCGCCCTTGCCGTGCAACGCGAGAAACGCCACATCGAAGGTTTCGTCGATCAGCCTTTTCAGGTCATCGCGCGAAGCGGGGTCGAGCAACGTGACCGAAAAGCCCTTTTCCTCGAGGGCGCGGCCGCAGCATTTCCCCGAATTCAGCGACACTTCCCGTTCGCCGCTCGTGCCGCCATACAGAACAGCGACAGCGTAGTCTTTCGGGTTTCCTGAGTAAGCCATTGTCCGTCCTTACCGTCTACGATGTTCTTGCGCCGCACGGCGCAAGAGGACTCTTCTTTGCCGCATCAATATATCCCAACGGATATATGTTATGAAGTTCCTTCGCGGGAACACACCGAAGCATTATCATTGATTCACCGATAAATATTTCGGTTTCTCGTAAGAAAAGGGGTACCACCATGAAAATCTATCGTTGCAAGGTCTGCGGTTATCTGCACGTCGGTTCCGCTCCCGAAGAATGCCCCATGTGCCACGCCGGCCAGGCCGCATTCGTCGAGTATCAGCCCGCTGACGTGACCGGCACCAAGACCGCCGAGAACCTCGCTGCCGCGTTCGCCGGCGAGTCCCAGGCCAACCGCAAGTACACCCTGTGGAAGCACATCGCCGAAGAGGCCGGCGAAGATGCGGCCGCCGCTGCATTCGACCGCCCCATGGCCGAAGAGACCGCCCACGCGCTCGCCGAGGCAGTGTATCTGGGTATGTTCGGCGGCGTGAAGGAGAACCTCGAAAGCGCCGCTGCCGGCGAGCAGTACGAGGAAGAAAGCATGTACCCCGAGTTCGCCAAGATTGCACGCGAAGAGGGCTTCGAAGACATCGCCCACTTCTTCGAGATGACCGCGAAATTCGAAGGCGCCCATAAGGCCGGCTACAAGAAGGCCGCCGAGGCTCTGTAACGAATCTTTCGTTCGGTCCGCAAAAAAAGCCACCCGATCGGGTGGCTTTTTTCTTGCCTTCGCTCAGGCGGGCAGGCGCACAAGGCGCCAGCCCCTTCCTTAACGACGCATATTCTTGAGCTGGCCGCAGGCGCCGGCGATGTCGGAGCCGCGCGAATTGCGAAGCGTCGCCTCGATGCCGCGCTTCTCGAGTTCGGCGACGAAGCGATTCACGGTCTTTTCACTGCTGGGCTGCAGCACCGAACCCTCGATTTCGTTGATCGGGATGAGGTTCACGTGGCACATGGTGCCACGGCAGAAGTCGATCAGGGCGCCGAGGTGCTCGTCGTCGTCATTCAGGCCGTCGATCATCACGTATTCGTACGTCACGCGGCGACCGGACTCCTCCTGATAGGCGCGGATATCCTGCTTCAGGTCGGTCAGGCTCTGATGGACCATGGACGGCATAAGCACGTCGCGGGTCTTCTGCACCGCGGAATGCAGCGAGATAGCCATCGTGAACTGCTCGGGCTCGTGCGCGAACTTCCTGATGCCCGACAGAATGCCGCACGTGGAAAGAGTGATTTTGCGGGCGCCGATATTCAAGCCATCAGGCGAATTGACGAGCCTCATGGCTGCCATGACGTTGTCGTAGTTCAAGAACGGCTCGCCCTGCCCCATGCCGACCAGATTGGTCACGCGCATACCCATATCCTTCTGGGCGATGAGCACCTGATCGACCATTTCGCCCGGCAGCAGATTGCGCGTGAAGCCCTCTTTGCCGGTCGCGCAGAAAATGCAGCCCATAGCGCAACCCACCTGAGTGGAGAAGCATACCGTCAGGCGATCCTGCGAGGGGATGGCTACCATCTCGGCTGCGGCGCCATCGGAGAAACGTACGATGTATTTCCTCGTTCCGTCGGTCGACACGCGCTTGTCGATAACTTCGGCGCGATGCAGAGGCGCTTCTTTTTCAAGACGCTCCTTCAGGGCCGCAGGCAGATTGCTCATATCGTCATAGGAATCGACGCCTTTCTGATACAGCCACTGCATGAGCTGCTTTGCGCGGAATCCGGGCTGGCCCCATTCCTTCATCAGGGCGCAGATGCCTTCGTACGAATACGCTTCAATTCCTTGTGCCATTGGTTCTCCTTCGGCGTGTATCGAACAAGGCCCCGACAGCGCATGCGCCCGGGGCCTCGAAACCTTCGTTATTCGGGATTGCTCATCATATCGAAGATTCGCTGCAAATCCTCTTCGTCTTTGAACTCGATCTCGATTTTATTCTTGCCGTTCGCGCTCCTGATGCGCACCTTGGTATGAAACGCATCGCCGAGCGACTTGGCGGCTTTCTTATACAGCGGCGACGCAGGCGGCTTCGGCGGCTTCTTCGACGCGGCCTCTTTGCCCGCGATCAGCCTGGCAAGAGCCTCGGCTTCGCGTACGGAAAGCTTTTCTTCGCGCAGCTTCTCGGTGAGTTTTCGCCTGCCCTCATCCGACGGGATGGAAAGGATCGCGCGGGCGTGTCCGGCGGCGATCTTCTCTTCGAGCAGAAGCTGCTGGGCGTCTTCGGGCAAGTCGAGCAGACGCAGCGCATTGGCGATCGTAGAGCGTCCCTTCGACACGGCAGCGGCCACATCGGCCTGCGTTTTATTGCCGCTTTCCATCATGCGCTTGTAGCCGTACGCCTCTTCCATGGGGTTCAGGTCGCTTCGTTGCAGATTCTCGATCATCGCCAGTTCGAGAACTTTATCGTCGTCGGCATTCTTGATACGCACCGGAACCTTCTCGAGGCCCGCAAGGCGGCTTGCCTGCCAGCGACGCTCCCCTGCGATGATTTCATAGCCGTCGCCCGACTCCCTGACCAGGATTGGCTGCAACAGCCCATCGCGCGCGATCGAATCGGAAAGCTCCTGGAGCTCTTCGGGGTCGAACTGCCTACGGGGCTGATCGGGATTCGGAAAGATGCGCTCGAGCGCCACTTCGTCCGACACGCGGGCGCTTCCCTCGGAATCGACCGCGACAGCCTCTCCTTCGCCGCCGTTCGCGACAAGGCCCTCGGCGTTCTCTTCCGCAGCGGCCTCGTAGCCGCCGATCAAAGAACTCAAACCACGGCCCAAGCCGCCCTTTGCACTCCTAGCCACGACGCACCACTTCCTTCGCCAACGCACGGTATGCCTGCGCGCCCTTGCCCGTGGGGTCGTATTCGGTAATGGGCTGACCGAAGCTCGGCGCCTCGGACACCTTTACAGAACGTGGAATGACCGCATCGAACACCAGCTTCTCGAAAAAGCCGCGCACCTCGCTTGCCACCTGCTTGGACAACGTCGTGCGACCGTCGTACATAGTCAACAACACGCCGAAGATATCGAGCGAAGGATTGAGATACGTTTTGACGCGCTTCATGGAATCGAGCAGCTTGGTCACGCCTTCAAGCGCGTAAAACTCGCACTGAATCGGAATGAGCAGCTTGTCGGCGGCGACAAGGGCATTCACCGTCAGGAGACCGAGCGACGGAGGACAGTCGATGAACACGTAATCGTACTTGCCGCGAACCGAACCGATAGCTTCCTTGAGCCTGTTCTCGCGTGCCATGGCGGATACAAGTTCCACCTCGGCGCCGGCGAGATTGATGGTCGCGGGAGCGACGTCCAAACCGTCGCACACGTCGGGAACGATCACATCGAGCAGCGTGGTCTCGTCGTCGATCAAAACGTCGTAGACACAGCGATCGAGCTCGCCTTTTTCGATACCCAAACCGCTCGAAGTGTTGCCCTGGGGGTCGAGGTCGACCAGCAGAACCTGTTTCCCCAGTTCGCCCAAAGCGGCGCCAAGATTGATGGCCGTCGTCGATTTTCCGACTCCGCCCTTCTGGTTCAGAATGGCGATGACCTTGGTCGCACCCACCACATGCTTCACCGGTTTTTTATCGGCATACGTACGCAGCGGCGTGGCGACGAACGTATGAACGCTCTCCTCGACCTGCTCGTCTTCGACCGGCTCGGCAGCGACTTCGCGCTCGACGACGCGCACGTCCTCAAGCTCTTCGTCTTTTCCTTGATCGTGAGAAGCGGGAGGAATCGAAACCTCGGGCGTTTCGTGATGGCTCACTTGACGCTTGAAACTATCAAACAATCCCACGGATTCCTCCTCGAACGCGGCGATGGCCCCATGAATACGGCTTTTGAGCAAAAAGCTTCGCCGATGTGTAGAAAACGATGTTTCACGTGAAACATCCGGCCGATGATGACGATACGGCCGAATCACTCGATTTCGTTATTATACCGTTCGGCGGCACGGCATATCGTCGTATTGGAAACCCGCTCTTTTTCTTTAAATCACGCATGAAAAAGCCAGACAGCCGCAGCATGTTTCACGTGAAACAACGCGCGACCGCGCGGCATGGTCGATGACGAGCGGCGTATCTCGCCAAAACCTCCCGCCACGGGAGTTTTTGGCAAACCTCCCTTAGCGCGGGCGCAGCGGGTCCTTCTGGGCCAGGCCGACCCTGCGCGGAAGTTTGACGCGCGGCTTGCCCGTTTTCTCGAACACGAAGATGCAGCGCGTGGAGCCGTCGCTCAGCGAGAAATCGCGGCGCTCGACAAGCGTGAGCCCCACCGTATCCTGAATGCCCAGGGCACAAGACAACTCCTCTTCCGACGGCTGCGCTTTGTAGCACACAAGACGGCCGCCGCGTTTCAACAGCGGCGAGGCGAGCTCCATCAACGACCCCAGGGCGCTCAACGCGCGCGCCGTGAGAACCGAGAATTCGCCGGCGCGTTCGCGTCCAAGATCCTCGATTCTGCCCGCATACACGTCCACCTTGTCGCCCAGACCGAGCTGTGCGGCGACGCCCTCGAGCGCACGCACCTTCTTCTGGACCGAATCGACGAGCAGGGTCTGCCTGCCCGTCATGATGCACATCGGCATGCCGGGAAAGCCGCCGCCGGTGCCGAGGTCGGCATACAGGCCAGCGGGCGCGTCCGCGACGAACGGAAGGCCGGTCAGGCTGTCTTCCAAGTGAAGCACGATGCCGCCCTCTTCGGAAAGAATCCTGGTGAGGTTCATCGTCTCGTTCACCTTCATGATCGCGTGCAGGTCGTCCATGAGCAAGCGCTCCTGACCCTCGTCGATATCGATGCCATGGCATTGCGCCATGATGTCCGCCAAGCGGCCCATATCCACCTCTTTCGCATATTCGGTACGGCATTGCCATTGTATCCGAGCCCGCGCATCGCGACCCGCGCGGCACGGCACCCATAAAAAACGCCGCCCCGGAAAGGGCGGCGTTGCGGCGGCTTCCCGCGGTCGGAAAGCCGCTCGATCTGGTCGAATCGTATCCGCTAGCGGGGAATGACCACCACGTGGCGGGCACTGCCCTCGCCCTCGGAAGCGGTCTCCACATCGTCGCGGTCGCGCAGGGCGAGATGGACGATGCGGCGCTCGTACGGAGTCATCGGACGCAACTTGATATTGCGGTCCTGGGAAACGGCGCGGCGGGCGGCCGATTCGGCAATGGACTCGAGCTTCTGACGCTGGCGGTTCTTGTAGCCTTCGACGTCGACCACCACGGGATAGCGGAAGCCGAGCGTGCGCGTGGTGATGGCGGAAATGATGAACTGCAGCGCATCGAGGGTCTTGCCATGGCGACCGATCAGGATAGCCAGGTTGTCGCCGGTGATATCCAGGATCAGCTCGCCTTCGTCGCCCTCGTATTCGTCGATGGTCACTTCGCCGACGTCGAAATGCTTCAGGATGCCCTGGAGCGCGTCGATGGCGGTGTCGGCCACGCGGTCGAGCTCCTCTTCGGTCAGCTCGATCATCTCGGTATGGGCGGTGTCGCCCTTCAGCTCACGAGGAGCATCCTCCTCGACGATGCCCTCTTCGGCCATGATATCTTCCTCGGCCATGACGGGTCCTTTCTTTGACAGCGCCGGAACGGCGCCCGGCGAACGAACTCTTTTAACGCTTCTTGGTCGGGCGCTTCTTCTTCACCTTGCGCTCGACGTTGACCTTCACCGGCTGAACCTCGATCTGCTCGGCCTCTTTCGCGGCCTCTTCCTTCTTCAGGATGCGCATGGTCAGCTGGCTCTGCAGGATGCCGATGACAGAAGACGTGCCCCAGAACAGCAGAACGCCTGCGGGCGAACCCCAGGAAATCCAGAGCATCATGAGGGTCATGATGCCGCCCATGATCAACATCTGGTTACGCTGCGCGCTGTCGTTGTGGATGTTCTGCAGCACCATGGGCAGGAAGGTCGCGCCGGCGAACACCAGCATCAGGACCAGATACGGGAAGAACGCCATGAAGCCGTCGCTGAAGACGCCCGAGGGGGTCTGGGTCAGGTCGGGAACCATGCCGTAGAACGTGTACGCGGTCTCCCCCTGGCGTCCGCCCAGTTCACGAAGGGTCTGGAACATGGCAAGGAAGATAGGCATCTGCAGAAGCATGGGCAGGCAGCCCGCCAGAGGATTGAACTTGGTCTCGGCGTAAAGCTTCTGCATCTCCTCGTTCATGCGAACGGGGTCGTTGGAGAACTTAGTCTGGACTTCCTTGATCAGAGGCTGGATCTTCTGCATCTGGAAGTTCGATTTGATCTGCTTGTGCATGATCGGGGCGACGATCGCGCGGAAGATGACCGTGATGACGATGATCGCGAGACCCCAGTCGCCAACGAAATTAAAGAAGAATTGGATACAGCTGAATATCCAATCTTTAAACGCGTCCCACATTGACTTACACCTTTCTACAGTTCGTCGGGCACAGGGTCATAGCCTCCGGGATGGAAGGGATGACACCTGCATATCCTCTTGACAGTCAGCCATCCCCCACGAATGAACCCGAATCGCTGGATGGCGATGAGTCCATATTCGGAACACGTGGGAATATAGCGACAACACGCGGGGAAAAGAGGGGATATGGCAATGCGATACACTCTTATCAATGCGAGCGCAGCGTTTTTCGGCAGCGCTCGAATAAACGACCATGCCGCCTTGATCATCATATGCACCTTCTCGTATCCGCCCGGAGCATTATCGCGAAGCAGACTTCACAAGCCCTGCCTTCGACAGGGCCTTAGAACACGCGGTACTCACTTTACTATAAGACGCCTTGAGAATAGGAGCACGGGCCAGAAACACAACGTCATAGCCGTCCCACGGTGCACCGCATGCGCGGGCGATTTCCCTCATGCGTCGTTTCGCGCCGTTGCGCCAAACGGCATTTCCTGACTTTTTTCCCGCAATAAAAGCAACACGACCATGATCGATCTCATGGTCGTGTTGATTGCAATGCTTCAGCACCATAACCGTAAGAAACGGCGTGCTGAATTTTTTTCCTTGCGAGAAAAGAAGGGATATATCGGCGCTCGACTTAATGGTCGATTTCAAACCGATGACCTTTCGTTACACGCAAAGACGCTTGCGGCCCTTGGCGCGACGTGCGGCCAAGACAGCACGACCACCCTTGGTAGCCATGCGGGCACGGAAACCGTGGCACTTGGCGCGCTTGCGCTTATTCGGCTGATAAGTGCGCTTCATATCGACTCCCTTTCAAACGGACAGAAACCATAATCCTTTGATGAATAGCCGTACGAGTATACCTCGCACAAATTAAAAGTAAAGCATTTTTTCCTTATTCAACAGGGATAAGACGGAAAACACCGTGCAAAGGGCGGCCGAATCGGGCCATCCGACCGAGCCGTCTCCGAACGACTACCACTATATATATGTATACGAAAGAGCTTCTTACACACATGAAGTGTCGGATCGGCATGCGAAGCGATGCGCCGGCCCGACGGACGCATCTCAAGAAAATCCACCGAACCGCAGAGCGGCGGCACCAAGACCGCGAGCGACGCGATACGCCCCCATGTTGAAAAAAACACTCCGAAAAAGGGCGGCGCCGGATGTTTTTTCCACGAGCGTTTTCCGACAGGCCTATCACAGAAGTGGAAATTCCATCTTCCAACAATTTCGCTCTGGAAAACCTTCCACGGTTTTCCAAAAAGGTATCCACTTGATCTCCAGAATTTCGTGAAAAGAATTTTTTTCGCAAAGGCCGTCGTGGAAAAATGGAAAACTACCCTTCTTTCCACATTACGCTTTTCTTCGTCCCTTCACCTTATTGTGAGTATTGTTGAAATTATTGAAAATTAAAAAAGTCTTTTCTTCACTCTGTTGAAAACCATCTGTTAATTTCGTTAATGTCCAAAATCAAACTCGTGAGTTTTGTTGAAACAGTCGGAATAAAACCATACTTTTCTATATTTGAACTGGTGATTCTTTTTCTAACAATTTTGATGATAACAAGGTTGAAAATCCGGGGTATTTTGAAGTAAACCGTGGATAACCTTATCGGATTCAGTCATTTTTCCTCCCTTTCATTTTTTCTTTTCCTCACTTTTCAAGTCATTTTTCCTCAATGCGATTTCTCTTTTCTACAGTTTTCAATACTTTCAACACTTCATGAATAAAAAGTTGAAAACATGGAAAACTCTGGCTGGATCCAGTGAAGAATTCCACATAGGTGCAAAACACCCTTGGAAAACTTTTCCACAAACCATAGAATGAGAAATCCACTCGGGAAAACGACGCGTCATTTTTCCGATGGAAGCGCGTGTCGGCGAAAACATCGGAATCGGGAGAGCGTTGGAACACACTTCAGACACAGCGGAAAACGCCCCTGACGTCGCCGCCTCCTTGAGCGGCGATTTTTCGCGTGCGCTCACGTCCGCGCGCATCGCATGCTACGACGATTTCCGCAGCGCCCCCCGCGTCACGGAAATCAAGCCGAACTCGACTGCGGAATTCATCGAGGAGCTCGCATCGACCGCATACGCCCAGGCCCAGCAGGCCGGAGGCACCATCCCCTACACCGTTGTCAGGGAGGTCAGCGAGAATTTCATCCACGCCCAATTCCGCGAGATCATCGTATCTATATATGACAAGGGCAATACGATACGGTTCTCGGACCAAGGCCCCGGCATAGCCCAGAAGGAAAAGGCCCAGATGCCCGGATTCTCTTCGGCGGTCGAACCGATGAAGAAATACATTCGCGGCGTCGGAAGCGGGCTTCCCCTGGTCAAAGAGTACCTTTCGTTTTCGCACGGCCGCATAACCATCGAGGACAACCTCACCACGGGCGCCGTCGTCACCATCAGCATCAACCCTGACGACGACCGCGAACCGCCGCGCAAGCAAGAGCCGCCGCAGTCCAAGCCCAAACGAAGCGCTTTGGTGCCGCCGCTCACCGATAGAGAGAAAGACATCCTCTATCTTTTGATGAAAGACGGGTCGCTCAGGCTCACCGACATCAAAAACGAGCTCGAGCTCAGCCCCAGCACCGTCCACCGAGCACTGACGAATCTCGAAGAGACGGGACTGGTCGAAAGCGTCGGAAAAATCCGGACGCTGACAGAACTCGGACGCCAGGTTGCGGGAAAGCTGTTCTGAAACCCGGCGCAAAGAAGCGTCACGAAACACGATATTCATCCTCTGACGAGGGTTTTTAAAGAAAAGGTCGGATAGCGATGGTAGATTCCAGCAATCTTTATGAAACATGGCAGCTCGTCTGCAACCAGGTCAAGGGCTACGACTCCGTCAACCCCGTACAGGTCGACGCCTTCTTCAGCCGCCTGCAGCCGCAGGCCATCTCGGACGGCTTCCTCATCGTGACCGCCGATACCGCCTTCATCAAAAGCCAGGTCGAACGCCGATTCATGACCACCATCCAGCAGGCCCTCAAAGACCTGTTCGGCATCGACTACCTGGTCGAAATCGAAGTCGACCCCATGGGCGATGCTGCGGCAGGCGCCCCCGTTCAGATGGCGGCCCCCGCCGCAGCTCCCGCACCCGCCCCTGCCCCCATGGCTCCCGCTCCCGTGCCGGCGCATCCTTTCGCAGGGGGTGTCGCCGCACCGCAGCAAACCGTCGCCGAAACGCAGCCGTCACCGATTCAGACGCATCACACGGGCACGACTCAGCCCATCCCGCCCGTTCAGACGCAGTCCATGCCGGCCGAGGAAACCGTCGAAGCGACTGATGGTGCAGCATTTCCGATGACCGCTGGCGAAGAGACCGAATTCGTCGAACAAGTCCTCCCCTCGTCGCGCAGCGCCAATGCACGCCATCCGCGCAATGCCGTCAACGACACCGCTCTGCTTGCTTCGGCGCTCACGTTCGAAACCTTCGTCGTCGGCAACTCCAACCGCCTGGCGTACTCCATGGCCGTCGCGGTAGCCGAAGAGCCGGGCAAGAAGAACCTCAACCCGCTGTTCATCTACGGCCGCAGCGGCCTGGGCAAAACCCACCTGCTACGCGCGATCCAGAACTACATCATCGCAACGAATCCGCAGATGAGGGTCGTTTACATCGACTCCTCCGAGTTCTTGTCCGACTACACGGCCGCCGTCGTCGCGCATGACAAGAACAAGGACAGCTATCTGAACTTCCAGAACCGCTACCTCGACGCCGATGTCCTGCTGATTGACGACGTGCAGAAGTTCCAGGGCAAATCCGCCACCGTCGATATCGTGTTCCAGCTGTTCAACAAGCTAACCGACATGGGCAAACAAGTCGTTTTGGCCGCCGACCGCGCACCGAAGACGATCGACATCGACGAACGCTACACGAGCCGCTTCAATTCCGGCGGAACCTGCGACATCCAGCCGCCGGAAGTCGAAACAAAACTGGGCATCATCAAGGGCTTCATCGAAGAGTACCGCTCTTCGGAAAACGCCTACGACCTCTACGTGCCCGAAGATATACAAATGTATATAGCCGAAATCTCAAGCTCCAACGTCCGTGAACTGAAAAGCGCGGTGACCAAAGTTATTTCTCAGATCACGTACTTCAACAACCCGGACATCTCGCTGCCCGACGTGCGCGTGTTGCTTGAGAACCACTTCCTTTCCGGCGGCTCCAAGCGACTCGACGTAGCCAGCATCCAAAAGGAAGTCGAACGCTACTACAAGATCAGCCACGCTGACCTCGTGGGCAAAAAGCGCTCGCGCAACATCGCCTACGCGCGCCAGGTCGCTATGTATCTCTGCCGCCAGATGCTCGATATTCCCTACAACGACATCGGCAAACGTTTCGACCGCGACCACTCCTCCGTCATGTACTCCGTCGGCCAGGTCGAAGAGAAGCTCACCAAGAGCCGAGAGCTCCAGGAAGAGATCGAATTGATCATTAAGAACATTAGGGAAAACTAGGGTAAAACCCGGGGAAGAACGTGGAAAGAAAAATCGGCTCCGAAATCCGGTGGAGATCGGTGGGATCCCGGAAACAAGTATTCAGCCGTCATTTTTCAATGATGACCAGCTGAAATACCGAATTTTCTTCATTTCAACCGTCCTTATTACTACTACTATTCTAATTACTCTACCTTTCTAGGAAGAAGGGATGCCGGCATGAAATTCAACATCAACAAGAGCGAACTGCTCAATGCCCTCACAATCGTCTCCAAGGGAGCCTCGTCGCGCTCCACCTTGCCGGTGCTTTCCGGCGTCTACGTCAAAGCCCAAGGCGGAGGTCTTATCATGCAAACCACCGACCTCGAGCGCTCTGTGCGCTACGACGTCCCCGCCTTGGTTGAAGAGGAAGGCGCTATCGTTATTCCGGAGAAGCTGCTTCTCGACATTGTGAAGCAGCTCCCCGAGGCTGCGGTTTCTTTCGAAACCTTCGAGGGAACCGTTTCCGTCTCCTGTGACCAGTCATCCTTCGTTTTGAAAACGCTTGATGCCGAAGACTTCCCGGAGTTTCCAGCAGTCGACGTCATGAACCGCATCACCGTTCCTTTCGACGACTTCTGCACTATGGTCAAACGCGTCGCGAAAGTCGCTTCCAAAGACCAAAGCCACGCTGTACTCACCGGCGTCCTCATTTCTACGAGCGACACCGGTCTTAAGATGGTCGCGACCGACTCGTATCGCCTTGCCGTATCCGAAATCGATTTCGCCGGCTGTCAGCAGGGTTTCGAAGCCATTGTTCCTGGAACCTTCCTCCAGGAGGTCGCTTCCCTGCCTAAGATCGACGAGACGATCGAAATCGGCCTATCCCAGAACCAAATCGTATTCACCTATCAGAACATGGTGTTCATCAACCGGCGTATCGAAGGCAACTTCCCCAACTACAAGCAGCTCATTCCAAGCTCTTACGTGACCCAAACTTGCTTCTCCACCCAGGACCTCATCACTGCGGTCAAGCGCGTCAGCTTGATCAGCAGCCTGTCCTCTCCGGTGAAATTCGATATCAACGATGCTGCCGGCAACGCGGTTATCAATACCGTTTCTCAGGACGTCGGGTCGGCCGAAGTAGTTCTTGGCTGCGACGTCATCGGCGAAAGCACGCAAATCGCGTTCAACCACCAGTACGTTTTGGACGGCCTGGCTTCCATCCCGACGCAGCAAGTCTATCTGGAGACGCAGTCGCCGCTTAAGCCCGGCATCTTCAAATCCGTGGGCGAGGAAAAATTCCTCTACCTCGTCATGCCGGTGCGTATCGCGTAAGGCGGCGTTGGTGACGCTTCGTCTCGAGGGCATACAATTCCAGGATTTCCGTAGCTACGAGTCGTTTTCGCTCGAAAACCTCGGCGGCTTGACCGTCTTGCTGGGGCCTAACGCCACGGGCAAGACCAACGCTGTCGAGGGGATTCAGCTCATGACCGCATTCGGGTCGTTTCGCAACCCTACCGGCAGGGAACTGATACGCTGGAACGCTTCGCATGCTCGGCTGTCTGCGCACCTGGTTTCGCCCTCGCGCGATTTGACCGTGCAGGCGGAAATCAGGCCGGGGTCGAGGTCGTATTGCCTGAACGGCAAGAAAAAAGCTGTGCACGACTTGCAGGGGTTGCTGCCTTCGGTGGTGTTTTCGCCGGATGACCTGGTGCTAGCGAAAGGAGCCCAGGCAGAGCGCCGTGCGGCGCTCGACTTGCTGGGGTGTCAGCTTTCCCGCAACCATAGGGTGATCAAGCGCGATTTCGAGCGCCTAGTGAAGCATAAGAATGCCCTGTTGAAAGACGAATCGCCGGCGTTGCTCGTCGAAAGCGTCAACGATATGCTCGCCCCTGCGGCTGTGCAGCTGTACCTGTATCGTGCGGCGCTCGTTTCGAAACTTTTCTCCCACATGGCCGATGCCTATGCCGCGATGGCGGGCGGCGCCGAACGCATCGATGCTTCGTACGTGCCGTCGTGGGAATCGGACGAGGTGCGAGCCGCCGCGCAGGCGGCCCCGATGGCGTTTTCGTACACGAAGGAAGAGGCGCGCGCCGCGCTCGATGCCGCGTTGCGCTCCCGCGCCGCCGAAGAGCGCGTGCGGAAAAGGTCGGTAGTGGGCCCCCATCATGACAGGCTTGAATTCTTTATCGACGGTCGCAACGCGTCGGCGTTCGCGTCGCAGGGCCAGCAGCGCTCCCTCGTGCTTGCGTGGAAGATGGCCGAAGTTGCGTTGATGAGAGAGATGACCGGGACGTCGCCCGTTCTTCTGCTCGACGATGTGATGAGCGAACTCGACGTGCGCCGTCGTCGCGCGCTGGTCGGTCTTCTTGCCGATGACACCCAGACCTTCATCACCGCCACCGACTCGTCGTGCTTCGACGGAGATTTGCTGGACACGGCATCCGTGATCGACCTTGGAGGGCAGAACGCATGGCTTCGATGACGTCGTTTTCGTCGGCTTTGCAGAAAACGCTGCGATCGACCGCAGCGACAAGTGAGCTTGCTGCCAAGGCGGCGCGGGCGAATAAGGTGAAGCAGATGTGGCGCGACGTCATGGAGCCGATGTTTCTGGACCACACCAATGCGGTCTACATCGTCAACGAGCATGGCGCGAAGGTCCTTATCGTCTATGTCGACGACAGTCTGTTCGCCGCCGAACTCGATGCACGACGCGAGTTGATCAGGCTCAAGCTGCTCGAGCGCTATGGCGAGGACATCGCCGATTTCCGTATTCTCGTCTCGCGCGGCAAGTACAAGAAAAACTATCCGTTTCGCGCGCAGGAGGACGCCCCCTTTTGTGCAAAGCGCGTCCAGCGTGCTCCCTTGTCCGCTGAGAGGCGCGCGGAGCTCGAGGCTCAATGTTCTGCCATCGAGGACGAACGCCTGCGAGAGGCGCTGCTAAGGGCCATGATTTCCGATATGGAATTAAAATCGGGGATGGAAAAGGAAAAACGCGATAAACCCCTCTTGTAGGCGGTATGAAGCATCGCTAACGGCACGTTCGAAGGGCGTATCAAACGCCCTTTTGTGATACTATGAACAGGTTGTCGGAAAGTCATTTCATCCCAGCTTCAAACGATTTGGCGACGCTTCGGCCTCCTCTTTCGCGCGAGGTCGGGCGATCGGTTCGCGCGGATTGCCAGGATCGCCTGGGTGCATCCTGGTCTTCGGCGCCGCTTGCTTCCGGCAGCGTGTCAACCCATCAGACGAACTTGAAAAGGAGTAGGCACGTGGCACAGAAGAATCCCGGCCATTACGATGGCTCGGACATCCAGGTGCTCGAGGGCCTCGAAGCGGTCCGCAAGCGCCCCGGTATGTACATCGGTTCCACCGGTCCGCGCGGTCTGCATCATCTGGTCTACGAGGTCGTCGACAACTCGGTCGACGAGGCTTTGGCCGGCTACTGCACGAAGATCGACGTGGCCATCCATGAAGACAATTCCATCACGGTCGTCGACAACGGCCGCGGTATTCCTATCGACAAGCACCCGAAAGAGAAGATTCCCACGGTCGAGGTCGTTCTGACGATCCTTCATGCCGGCGGTAAATTCGGCGGCGAAGGCTATAAGGTGTCGGGCGGCTTGCACGGCGTCGGCGTATCCTGCGTCAACGCGCTTTCGACGCGCCTTGAGGTCGAGGTCAAGCGAGACGGCGGCGTGTATGCCATCGCGTTCGAGCGTGGTAAGACGGTCGAGAAGCTTCACCGTATCGGCGATGCAGAGGGCACGGGTACCAAGACGACGTTCTGGCCTGACCCCGAGGTGTTCACCGAGACGCTGGTCTACGATTACGACACCCTTGCCACCCGTTTCCGCGAAATGGCGTTTTTGAACAAGGGCCTTCATATCGAGCTGACCGACGAGCGCGTGCTCGACGCCGACGGCAAGCCGAAAAGCGATACGTTCCAGTACGCCGGCGGCATTGTCGACTTCGTGAAATACCTCAACGAGGGCAAAGAGACGCTCAATAAGCCGATCTACTTCGAAGCCGAAAGCGATGACGGCACGGTCGAGGTTGCCATGCAGTGGTCGAGCAGCTACTCGTCGAGCGGCGTGCTTGCCTTCGCCAACAACATCAACACGCACGAGGGCGGTACGCATCTCGACGGCTTCAAGAACGCTTTGACGCGCACCATCAACGATTACGCGCGTTCGCACGGTATCTTGAAGGAAAAGGACAACAACCTTTCGGGCGACGATACGCGCGAGGGCTTGGCCGCTGTCGTGAGCGTGAAGCTGCACGACCCTCAGTTCGAGGGTCAGACCAAGACCAAGCTCGGCAACACCGAGATTCGCGGTCTGGTGCAGGGCGCGGTGACCAAGGGCCTCGCAGAGTTCCTGGAAGAAAACCCCGCCCCCGCCAAGCGTATCATCGGCAAGGCGACGCAAGCGCTCAAGGCTCGCGAGGCCGCACGCAAGGCTCGCGAGATGACGCGCCGCAAGGGCGTGCTCGACAGCTTCAGCATGCCGGGCAAGCTGGCCGACTGTTCCAGCAAAGACCCTTCGCTCTCCGAAATCTTCATCGTCGAGGGCGACTCGGCAGGCGGCTCCGCGAAGCAGGCGCGCGATCGTAAGTACCAGGCCATCTTGCCGCTGCGCGGCAAGATCCTCAACGTCGAACGCGCCGGCCTCAACCGCGCCCTGTCGAGCGACACCATCTCGAGCCTGATCACGGCGGTCGGCACGAACATCGGCGACGACTACAACGGCGACGCCGCGCGCTACCACCGCATCATCATCATGACCGATGCCGACGTCGACGGTGCGCACATCCGCTGTCTGCTGCTGACGTTCTTCTACCGCTACATGCCGGACCTGATCAACCGCGGCTACATCTACATCGCGCAGCCGCCGCTGTACGGCCTGAAGAAGAAGAATTCGAAAACGGGCAAAATCTTGAAGTATCTCTTCAATGATGAAGCGAAAGACCAGCTCATGGAGGAACTCGGCGCCGAAGCCGAGAAGTACGACATGCAGCGCTACAAAGGTCTGGGCGAGATGGACCCCGAGCAGCTGTGGGAAACCACCATGGACCCCGAGAGCCGCACGCTTCTGCAGGTGAGCATCGAAGATGCCGCCGCTGCAGAGTTGGCCGTGTCCGAGCTCATGGGCGACCAGGTCGAGCCGCGTAAGGAATTCATCCAGAAACACGCTCGCGACGTGCGCTTCCTGGACATCTAGACTCGCCGGGCGGGTCGGACATCGGCGCTTCGGGTGCCCGCCTCGCCTTTTCCGCGGCGCTTCGACAAGCGCTTGTTTCACGTGAAACATCGCATGTTTCGCGTTTTGATTGACGAACCTACGACTTCTACTTTGGAGGAAGAATCGTGGCTGAACAGAACTTCGACGATATCGATTCCGGCGCCTCCGGGATCAAATCCGCCGAGCTTGGCAAGGAGATGCGCACGTCGTTTCTCGAGTATTCGATGAGCGTCATCATGTCGCGCGCCCTTCCTGATGTGCGCGACGGCCTCAAGCCCGTGCACCGCCGCATCCTGTACGCAATGCACGACAGCGGCATCACGCCTTCCCGTCCGCACAGCAAGTCTGCGCGTACGGTCGGCGACGTTATCGGCAAATATCACCCGCATGGCGACTTCGCCGTGTACGACACCATGGTCCGCCTGGCCCAGGACTTCTCCATGCGCGTCCCCCTGGTCGACGGTCACGGCAACTTTGGCAGCATCGACGGCGACTCCGCCGCCGCCATGCGTTACACCGAGGCTCGACTGGCAAAGCCCGCAATGGAGCTTCTGCGCGATCTCGAGAAGGAAACGGTCGACTGGCGCCCGAACTACGACGAGAGCCTGCAGGAGCCCGAGGTGCTTCCCGCGCGCTTCCCGAACCTGCTCGTCAACGGCAGCAACGGCATCGCTGTCGGCATGGCGACGAACATCCCGCCTCATAATCTGGGCGAGACGATCGACGCCACGTGCATGATGCTCGACAATCCCGACGTCACCACCGAGGAGCTCATGAAGGTGCTCCCCGGTCCCGACTTTCCTACCGGCGGCATCATCATGGGCCGCAAGGGCATCGTCGACGCATATGAGACCGGCCGCGGCAGCCTGACAATTCGTGCCAAGCACAAGATCGTCGAGGGCAAGAACGGCAAGAGCTCCATCGTCATCACCGAGATTCCCTATCAGGTGAACCGTACCAACCTGATGACCAAGCTGGGCGAGCTCATTCGCGAGAAGAAACTCCCCGAGATCTCGAACGTGCACGACGGCGCCGACCGCAACAGCCCTGTCGACATCATCATCGAGTTGAAGCAGAACGCCATTCCCCAGGTCGTGCTCAACAAGCTGTATAAGCACACCCAGCTGCAAGTCGGCTGGGGCGTGAACATGCTTGCTCTGGTCGACGGCGTGCCCCACACGCTTTCGCTCAAGGAGATGCTGTTCCACTACATCAAGCACCAGGAAGACATTATCGTCCGCCGTACGCGCTTCGATTTGCGCAAGGCGGAGGAGCGCGCCCATATTCTGGAAGGCCTGTTGGTCGCGCTCGACCATATCGACGAGGTCATCGCCATCATCCGCGGGTCTCAGACCGACAAAGAGGCGTCTGCGAAGTTGATGGAGCGCTTCTCTCTTTCCGAGGCCCAGACGGCTGCGATTCTCGAGATGCGTCTACGCCGCCTGACCGGCCTGGAGCGCCACAAGCTCGAGGACGAGTTGAACGAGCTGCGTGAGAAAATCGCTTACTACAAGCAGATTCTGTCCGACGAGACGCTCGTGCGCCAGGTCATCAAGGAAGAGCTGCAGGAGGTCAAGAACAAGTTCAACACCCCGCGTCGCACCCGTCTGGCCGCCGAGGCGAAGGAGCTCGACGTCGAAGACCTGATCGCCGAAGAGGACATGGTCGTCACGGTCACCAAGGCCGGTTACGTCAAGCGCCTTCCCGTCGCCACGTACCGCCAGCAGAAGCGCGGCGGCAAGGGCATGCAGGGAGTGAATCTCAAGGACAACGACTTCGTCGAGCATCTGTTCGTGGCGTCGACGCATAGCTATATGCTGTTTTTCTCCACGGCCGGCAAGGTGTATCGCCTGAAAGTCTACGAGCTTCCCGAGGCGAGCCGCCACGCGCGCGGTACGGCCATCGTGAACCTGCTGCCGCTTTCCAAGGGCGAGACCATTTCGGCCATCATTGCCACGAAGGACTTCCCCGAGGACGAGTTCCTCATGTTCGGCACCGAACAGGGCATGGTGAAGAAGACCTCCATGAGCCTGTACGACCGCACGCGCCGCGACGGTCTGATCGCCATCAACTTGAAGGACGGCGACAGCCTGATCGCCGTGCGCCGCGTGAAGCGGGGCGAGAAAGTCATGATGGTGTCGAGCGCCGGCAAGGCCATCATGTGGGACGAGTCCGAGGCCCGCGCCATGGGTCGCGACACCATGGGCGTGCGCGGCATGACGGTGCCTGCGGGCGTGAAGGTATTGGGCATGGAGGTGGCCAAGCCCGACACGGAGCTGTTCGTCATCACCGAGAAGGGCTATGGCAAGAGGACGCCGGTCGGCGAGTATCCTGAGCACCATCGCGGCGGCCAGGGCGTCTTCACCATCACGATGACTGCCAAGAAGGGCTTGCTGACCGCCATGAAGGTCGTGAAGCCCTCGAGCGAGCTCATGATCATCTCCGAGGAAGGCGTCGTGATCCGTACGCCCGTCGAGGATGTGAGTCAGCTCGGCCGCTCGACTCAGGGCGTGCGCGTCATGAACGTTGCCGACGATGATAAGGTGACCGCTGTGGCTATCGCCACCGATTCGACGAAGAGGCGCCAGAAAAAGGCCGCCGAACCTGCCGAGGGCGATCCCAACCAGGCGTCGTTGATCGACGTGGCGTCGAATGCCGCCGACGAAGACGATGACGAGCTGTCGGCCGCCGAAAGGGATTAGCCCCCGTTTCGCGACTGTTGTCGTAGCGTCGGGCTGCGAAGAGGATTCTTTCGAAGGCCGGCTCCGGGACTTCCGGGGCCGGCCTTCTATATGTTGCGGAGGGCCAGGGTGCCGCTTTGCGACGAGGAAAGCGGCGCTTCGAGCGAGGCGATCGATTCGGTGTTCGAAGTTTCACCAGGTCAGGAGAGACTTCGAGTGAAGTTGAAAAAAAATTTAAAATTGTTCTTGCCAAACTGTACAAGTCTGTTTTATTATAGCGAAGCACTTTCGTTGCGGGCCTGTAGCTCAGGTGGTTAGAGCGCACGCCTGATAAGCGTGAGGTCACAAGTTCGAGTCTTGTCAGGCCCACCATCCGTAATGAATAAACGCTCCACCGTGAGCCACGAGCCGGTGGAGCGTTTATTGTGAGTGTCATTTCGGGGCTTTAGCTCAGCTGGGAGAGCGCGGGCTTTGCAAGCCTGAGGTCAGGGGTTCGATCCCCCTAAGCTCCACCATGAATGTCATGCAGGTTCACTTGAGCCTGCATTTTTTTTATTTTCTATCCCCTTTTCCCACGGGCGTCGATTCCGTTCGTCTCGCCTATTTGTCGCCTCTCCGGGCTTTTCCCGCAGAACCATCGCGTTACCTCGGACGATGTTATAATGGCCCGTCGCAAAAAAGCGAAAGGCGAAAGAAACGAAGGGAGCGGCGTGAATCGCATCGAAGCGCTTAATATTCTCGGCCTCGACGATGACGCTACGGCCCAAGACATCAAAACCGCCTACAAAGAATGCGTGCAGATCTTCCACCCCGACCGTTTTGCGGGTAATAAAAAGCTTCAGGAACGCGCGACCGAGCAATTCAAGCGCCTTCAGGATGCTTACGAATTCCTCAGATCGGGCCGCGGGTCGAAAGAGGCGTCCGGTTCTGCCCGGTCGTCTCGGTCGGTTTCCTACGCGGAAGCCCAGCTTGCCGGTCTGGCCGCCGCCAGGACGCAGCTCGTTGCCCAGCGTGACGCCTTGTGCGACGAACGCCGCAACGCCGTCATTATGATGGCCGTCGGCGCCGTGGGGGCCATCCTCGGAAGGCGCGTCATCTGGATCGCAGGCATCGCGGGCGCGCTTATCGTCTGGGGAATCGTTTCGGTGATCGCGGCGTGTCAGAACATCTCCACTATCAACGATCACCTCAAAGAGATAGACATGCAGAAACGCCAACTTGAACAAGATTGGGAAGAAGACTGATGAAGCAAGAAAACATCCGTAACGTAGCCATCATCGCGCACGTCGACCATGGCAAGACCACGATGGTCGACCGCCTGCTGTTCGCCGCGAACGTGTTCCGCAGCAACCAGCAGGTCGAGGAGCGTGTGCTCGACAGCAACGATCAGGAGCGCGAGCGCGGCATCACCATCCTGTCGAAGAATATCTCGGTCCAGTACAAAGACACGAAGATCAACGTCATCGACACCCCCGGCCACGCCGATTTCGGCGGCGAGGTCGAGCGCGTGCTCAACATGGCCGACGGCGCCCTGTTGATCGTCGATGCCTACGAGGGTCCCAAGCCGCAGACCCGCTTCGTGCTCTCGCATGCTCTCGAGCTCGGTCTGCGCATCGTCGTGGTCGTGAACAAAATCGACCGCCCCAATGCCGATCCGCATGCCGCCGTCGACAAGGTGTTCGACCTCATGGTCGAACTCGGCGCCAGCGACGAGCAGCTCGACTTCCCTGTGGTGTACGCTTCGGCCGTCAACGGCTATGCCCGCTTCGACCCCGAAGACGACAACATGGACATGATTCCGCTGCTCGACACCATCCTGAAAGAGATCCCCGCCCCCGAGGTCGAAATCGATGCTCCTGTGGCGCTGCAGGTCTGTACGATCGACCATAGCAGCTATGAGGGTCGCATCGGCATCGGCCGCCTGCATAGCGGCGTCATGCACGAGAAAGAGCTCGTGCTGGTGAAGAAAGCCGACGGCTCCGAATACAACGCCCAGGTCCGCAAGGTGTATACCTTCGAGAATCTCGGCAAGAACGAGGTTACCGAGGCCCAGGCCGGCGACATCATCGCCGTTATCGGCATCGAGGACGCCGATATCGGAGACATCATCACCGATCGCGAGAATCCGGTCGAGCTCGCCCCCATTGCCGTCGAGGAACCCACCATGGCCGTCGTGTTCGAGGCTTCCACGAGCCCGATCGTCGGTCGCGAGGGCGATATCGTCGGCGCTCGTCAGTTGAAGGAACGCCTTATGCGCGAGAAGGAGAGCAACATCTCTATGCGCATCGAGGAGACCGAGGATCACTCCGGCGTCCGCGTCGCAGGCCGCGGCGTCTTGCATCTGTCCGTCCTCATGGAGACCATGCGCCGCGAGGGCTTCGAGTTCCAGGTCGGTCGTCCCCAGGTCGTCTACAAGGTCGACGAGAACGGCAACAAGCTCGAGCCGATCGAGGAAGCTACCGTCGACGTTCCCAATGACTATGCGGGCAAGGTCATCGAGGTTCTGGGCACCGCGGGCGGCATCATGGAGGATATGGTTACCGACGAAATCGCCACGCACCTCACCTTCCGCATTCCCTCGCGCGGTACTATGGGACTGAAGACTCGCGTGCTTAACGTGAGCCACGGCGAGGCCATCCTGTTCCACCACTTCCGCGAGTACGGCCCCTACTCCGGCGAGATGACCGGCCGTAAGAACGGCGGCATGATCGCCATGAGCACCGGCAAGGCCGTCGCGTACGCGCTTGACACGCTGCAGGAGCGCGGTCGTCTGTTCGTCGGCCCTGGCGACGAATGCTACGAGGGCATGATCGTCGGCGAAAGCGCCAAGGAAGGCGACATGGTGGTCAATGTCGAGAAGGCGAAGTCCCTGGGCAACCAGCGTTCCTCGTCGGCCGATAAGGCGATCCAGCTCACGCCTCCGATCACCTTCACTCTTGAAGAGGCGCTCGAGTACATCGAGGACGACGAGCTTGTCGAGGTGACGCCGCAGAGCATCCGCCTGCGCAAGCGCCTGCTTTCCGCCGTCGATCGCCGCAAGGCAAACAAGAAATAAGGCGCGCAAAGCGTCGAAAGACAGCCGCTGTATGCGGCGGAAGAATCGGGTCCAAGGCTCTGCTTTCGGGCCCGATTTTCATTTCATGTCGGAAAAGCCGAGCGATTTGTGGCCGATGGCCGTCCCGTGCTTCGCCAAAAAGGGTGAAAAAAAGCGGGTGGCTTGGCCGAATGAGTATGTCCTATACTCCTTTTCGAGTAAAAAGCGCGGTCGTTATGGGTGTATTGTGGACGCTTCTTCGCCTTTCGGGGCGTGTGGCACAATACCCATCGCTATACCGAAGGAGGGTTCTCCTTGGCATTATTGTTTCGAGAGGTGTGACTGATGAAAACTTCTGGCTTGTTGAAGGCTGCGTGCGTCGCCGCTTTGACGGTTACGTGCGGTCTCGGCCTCGTGGCGTGCTCGGGCGAATCGAACGATTCTTCGGGTGCCGACATCAATGACGTTTCCGGCGGCGTTGCCGCAACGGTGAACGGAACCGAACTCGGCGAGAAGGCGATTACCGCCTATGTCGATAGCTTCCGTTCTTCCAACGGTTTAACGGAAGATTCCGACTGGGCCCAGTGGATGGTCGACAACGGCCTCGATGCGACCGCCGTCCGCGAGGAAGTCATCGACTACTACGTGAGCCAGGAGCTCATTCGCCAGGCTGCTGAAGAAAACGGCGTCGTAGTCGACGATGCCCAGGTGGACGAGCAGATTTCTACCATGCGCGGCTACTATTCTTCTGATGAAGAATGGAAGAACGCCCTTCAGGCCGTCGGCGTGACCGAGGACCGCTATCGCGACATGATCAAGCTGAACCTCATCGAAACGGGCCTCATGGACAAGGTAGCTACGGTCGAAGAGCCCACCGAGGAGGAGATGCTGCAGTACGCTCAGATGTATGCATCCGCATACGATGGCGCTAAGAAGTCCAGCCATATCCTGTTCGCCTCCGAGGACCAGGCTACTGCCCAGGAGGTCCTCGACAAGATCAACGCCGGCGAGCTTGATTTCGCCGAAGCTGCGACTCAGTACTCCACCGACGAGGGCTCCAAGGAAGACGGCGGCAACGTGGGCTGGGACAAGCTGACCACTTTTGTCGAGGAGTATCAGACCGCCCTCGACGGCCTTGAGAAAGACCAGGTGAGCGGTCTTGTCACCACGAATTACGGTATTCATATCATCAAGTGCACCGATGTATTCACCGCTCCTGAAGAAGTGACCTCCATGGACCAGATTCCTGCCGAGTTCACCGATAGCATCAAGAAGTCGATCGAGTCCTCGAGCAGGAGCCAGGCGTACTCCGACTGGTATGCCGGTTATAAGGAAAGCGCCGAAATCGTCATCAACGACATGCCGGCCGATGTTTCCTACAACGTCGACACCACAGGCGTGACTCCGAGCACCTCTGAAGACGTGGCTGCCCCAGGCGTCCCTGGCGGCTCGTCGACTGACGATGCCGCTACCGAATCGGCCGACCAGACGGATCAGGCCGATGGCGAGCAGACTGCCGAGGAGCAGGCTGAGAACACGGAAGAGTCCGCCGCGGATTCCGCTCAGGCCCCCGAGACCGACGGAACCACCACCGCTCGCTAAGCCCGTTTGCAACGACTGAATAAGACCGCCCTTGGCGGTCTTATTTATTTTCAAATAAGTCTGGTAATTTTTCTCGCTTTTGCTATACTTTATTGCCGCTGCATGAGATATGCAGGCAACCGAATATGGAGAGATGTCCGAGCTGGCCGAAGGAGCACGATTGGAAATCGTGTATGCGCCAA
>NZ_CAUHPG010000021.1 GCF_959608125.1 uncultured Slackia sp. | reverse complement strand
AGTGCAGTGAACCCCTATAGTTGGACAGACAATGTTCTGCTTCTCCTATAGGGGTCCTCTGCGTTAGGGGGTTGATTTGCTGAGCAAGGATTACTCCGCCGAGTTCAAACAGCGCTTTGCAGGCAGATATGCCGATGGCGCGACCATCACCATGCTGCAGCACGAGTTTGGCCTTACGAAGTCAACCGTGAAGCTTTGGAGGGAGAGGATCGACCAAGGCGGCGTCGGGGCCATAGACAGGCCGAGGAAGAACAACCGCTATCCCCAGGAGTTCAAGCTTCGCGTCGTCGAAGCCTATCTCCGCGGCGAGGGCGACTACAGGGCCCTCGCTCTCGAGCATGGCGTGCGCAACAGCGCGCAGATACGAGACTGGGTGAAGCGGTACCGAGAGGGAGGCGACGACGCCCTCGCCGTCCATCCGTCGGGACGAAGGAGGAAGGAGCCCGCGAGCGAGGAGACGCTCGAGCAGCGGTGCGCCCGCCTCGAGATGGAGGTGGAGATCTTAAAACGAATGGCCGCCTCGGCGACGGCCCTCTCGGCAGCAGGCAGAAGCACGAGATAGCGAAGTCGCTGAGGCGGGAATATCCGCTCTCCACGCTCCTGGAGCTCGTCGGGATGCCGCGTTCCGCCTATTACTACCACGAGGCGAATCCTCCCTCGGACAGGCAGGCGACCGAGCGGCCGACCATAGTGGAGATATGCGAGAAATCCCAGTTCAGATACGGATACCGACGCGTTGCCGACACGTTGCGCAAAGCTACCGGCATTCGCATCGCCGACAAGACGGCGCTCGAGGCCATGCGCGAGGAGGGGCTGCTGTGCCGGACCCGCAGACGCAGGAAGCGCCGCTCCTGCATGGGCCGGGCCGGCAGGTCCTCCTCGAACCTGCCGGCCCGCGACTTCGAGGCGGAGGACCCGATGACCAAGCTGGTGACCGACGTCACCGAATTCAAGGCGGGCGGCGCGAAGCTCTACCTTTCGCCCGTGGTCGACCTCTGCAACGACGAGGTCGTCGCCTACTCGATATCCAGGTCCCCGAACATGAAGATGGTCCTCGAGATGCTGGCGGGCCTCGAGGGCAGGCTCGATGGCGAAGACGCCCCGTTGCTGCATTCGGACATGGGCTGGCAATACCAGATGCCCGCCTACAGACTCGCGCTCGAGCGGATGGGAATAGCCCAGTCCATGTCCCGCAAAGGAAACTGCCTCGACAACGCGAAGGCCGAGAACTTCTTCTCGATGGTCAAGACCGAGCTTTACTACGATTGGGAGGGGGACGACCCCGATATCTTCGAGAGGGATTTGGAGAAGTATATCGACTGGTATAACAACGTGCGCATCAAAAGACGCCTGGACGGAAGCAGCCCGGTCGAGTACAGGCTCAGCCGGGCCGCTTGATTCACTTCTTTTGCCGTTCAGAAAACGGGGTCCTTTGCACTATCGGGGTTCAGTTCACGTAGGCCCTTTTCTTTTGCGCGCAAGCCGTTTGCTGGCGCGAACTTCTACCAGCGGGAAACGCCTTCGTAGGTGTCGGCGCGGCGGTCGCGCATGTAGGGGCTTTTCACGCGGTAGGTATCGATGTCGGCCGCATGGAGGTCGACGTAGAGGATGTCCGCTTTCTCGTCTTCGAGCTGGGCGATCTTCGTGCCGCGAGGATTGCATACCATGGACTTGCCCGGCATATACAGGTCGCCGCCCTCGCTTCCGAAGCGGTTGCAGGCCGCCAGGAAGACGGTGTTTTCAAGCGCACGCGCCGGCGCGTTGATTTCCCAGACGTCCATATCCTCGACGCACCAGGCGCTCGGGCACACGATCAAATCGGCGCCTTGCAGCGCGAGCGAACGAGCCGCCTCGGGGAAGCCCATATCGTAGCAGATGATGATGCCGATGCGGCCGAAATCGGTGTCGAACACCGGATAGCTTGCGCCGGTGCGGAAATAGAAGCGCTCGAGCGCCCACAGATGCACCTTGTCGTAGCTTCCGGCGACGTTTCCTTCTCGGTCGATCAGCACGGCGCTGTTGAACGGCACGCCTCCCACTTCGCGGATGAGGGCGATCGGCGCGATTACGTAGCATCCCGCCTCGCGTGCGGCCTGCTGCATAGCGCGCACGGTGGGGCCGTCGATGGGTTCGGCCAGCTCGAGGATGTGCGGGCCGATGGTGTCCAGGTGGTATCCCGTGCTGAACAGTTCGGGCAGAACGACCAGGTCGGCTCCGTTTTCGGCGGCTTGGGCGATCAGGGCGCATGCTTCGGCGACGTTTTTCTCCACTTCGCCGATCGCGCCCTCGAACTGCACGAGGGCGATTTTCATGTCCTTCATGAGGCACCTTCCTTTCGTCTCGAGTATTGTAGCGGCTTCTTGCGTGCCGTGCCGCGAGGCCGATGCCGCGTCGTTTTCCGATAAGGCGCGCATGCGTTTCGCGTGCTAGGATGCCGGTGGGATATTCGCGCGAACGGAAGGCGGCTTACGTGAACCAGGGCAGCAGGCGCTTCGGCGCCCCGGACCGCATCGAAGTGCGCGGCGCACGCGTGCACAACCTGAAGAATATCGACGTCGATATACCGCTCGGCAAGCTGGTAGGCATCGCCGGCGTGTCGGGGTCGGGCAAAAGCTCGTTGGCGCTCGGGGTGCTGTATGCCGAAGGGTCGCGCCGGTATCTCGACGCCCTTTCGACCTACACGCGCCGTCGCATTGCGCAGGCGGCTCGTCCGCAGGTCGATGATGTGCGGCACGTTCCTGCCGCGATCGCGCTGCGGCAGCGTCCCGGCGTTCCGGGAGTGCATTCGACGTTCGGGACGTCGACCGAGCTGCTCAACGCGCTTCGTCTGATGTTCTCGCGTTTGGCGAGCCATGCGTGTCCGAACGGCCACTATGTGCCGCCGTCGATGAACGTGGCGCTCGAGCGGCCTTTGCGCTGCCCCGAATGCGGCATCGAATTCATGGGTCCTGGAGCCGAAGAGCTGGCGTTCAACGGCGGCGGCGCATGCCCCACGTGCTCGGGCACGGGGATCGTGCGGCAGGTGGACGAAAGCACGTTGGTGCCGGACGAGCGTTTGAGCATCCAAGAGGGCGCGGTGGCGTCGTGGCGCCAGCTCATGTGGTCGCTCATGCCTCAGGTGGCACAGGAGATGGGCGTGCGCATCGACGTGCCGTTCTGCGAGCTTTCCGCCGCCGAGCGCGACATCGTGTTTCACGGCCCCGCCGAAAAGCGCCATATCATCTATCAATCCCCCAAGACGGGGCAAGTGGCAGAGTTCGATTTCACCTATTTCAATGCGACGTATACCGTCGAGAATTCGCTTGCCAAGGCGAAGGATGAGAAGGGTCTCGCGCGCGTCGCGAAGTTCCTGCGGGAAGGAGCATGTCCCGATTGCGGCGGATCGCGCCTGTCCGTTCGCGCCCGCGCTCCGCGCATCGACGGCATGAGCCTCGCCCAGGCGAGCGCCATGACCCTCGACGAACTTGCGGCGTGGGTCCTTCGCGTGCCCGGGCTTCTTTCCGAAGAGCTTCGCCCCATGGCGCATGCCGTCGTCGACGAGATGGCCGAACCTATCCGCCGCTTGCAGCAACTCGGTTTGGGCTATCTTTCCCTCGATCGGGCCGGCTCGTCGCTTTCTACGGGCGAGCGGCAGCGCGTGCAGCTGGCCCGGGCGGTGCGCGGACGCACGACGGGGGTTCTATACGTGCTCGACGAGCCTTCGATCGGGCTCCATCCGTCGAACGTGGACGGATTGCTCGGCGTGATGGACGACCTTTTGCAAGACGGCAATTCCGTCGTGCTGGTCGACCACGACGTGCGCGTGCTTCGCCATACCGATCATCTGATCGAGGTGGGTCCCGCATCGGGCGCGCACGGCGGCGAGGTGCTGGCTCAGGGAGACCCTGCCGATCTGGCGCTTTGCCCCCGCTCGCGCACGGGCGCGTTCCTTTCGGGGGAGCGCCGCGTCCGCGCGCGTGCTCGAGCGACGGAAGACGAGATGTTCGCGCATGGGGCCGTGAGCATTCGGACGGGCGCCATACATACGGTGAAACCGCTCGGCGTGCGCATCCCGCGCGGCCGTTTGACGGCCGTGACGGGGGTTTCGGGGTCGGGCAAGACCACCATGGTACTTGAAAGCCTGGTGCCGGCGCTCGAGGCGGCGGCGCGCGGAGAGGCGCTTCCAAGCCATGTGGAATCGCTTGAGGCCGATGGCATCGAGCGCGTGCATCTGATCGATGCGAGCCCTATCGGAGCGAACGTGCGCTCGACGGTGGCGACGTATTCCGGCGTGCTCGACGACCTTCGTCGGGCTTTCGCCAAGACCGACGCGGCGCGCGAGCGCGGTTTGAAGGCGGGCGATTTCTCGTACAACACGGGTTCGCTTCGTTGCCCTTCGTGCGACGGAACGGGCCAGGTCTCGCTGGACGTGCAATTCCTGCCCGATGTCGACGTGCCGTGCCCCGCATGCGGCGGATCGCGTTATGCGCGCGAGGCGTTCGAAATCAAGCGGGCGGTATCGTCCGAATGCCTTGCTGGGCGCCCGGAGGGCGAGGGGCTTCGCGCCGTCTCCCTTCCCGAATTGCTTGCGATGACGGTCGACGAGGCTCGTGCCTGCGTGGACGGCCTGCGCACGGCGAAGGCGAAGCTCGACGTCTTGAGCGATTTGGGGCTGGGGTACCTGACGCTCGGAGAGGCGACGCCCGCGCTTTCGGGAGGCGAGGCGCAGCGTTTGAAGCTTGCGGGCGAGATGACGCGCAGCCAGGAAAACGCGCTGTTCGTGTTCGACGAACCCACCATAGGGCTTCATCCCCTGGATGTGGAGGTTCTTATCGGCGTTTTGCAGAGGCTGGTGGGCAAAGGCGCAGCCGTGGTGGCGATCGAGCACGACTTGGATATGATCGCCAATGCGGATTACGTTATCGATATGGGGCCCGGCGGCGGCGATGCGGGCGGATGCATCGTGGCGTGCGGCACGCCCGAACAGGTAGCGGCCTGCGAGGCGAGCATCACGGGCCGCTACCTGAGGGAAGAGTTGGAAGAAGCCCCGTCGCTTTAGCGCGCCGCTTCGCTGCAGAACGTCCGGCAGGGCGTTACAATGGGGCGGATATTGTTCGATCGCAAAACGAAAGGACCGCCTCATGCTGCTGCGATACCTGATGGACCTGTACGACGTTCTCGATTCTCCGCAGGCGAGCGGCGAGGCGGTGGCAAACTATCTGCGCGGCATCGATCCCGCCTGCGATGTCGAAACGTATGCGCTGGCCGGCCCGAAGGGCACGACCGATATGGTCCGCGTGCGAATTCCCGGCGCCCAGGGCAAGGCCGCGGGCGGTCAGGCGCCGACGATCGGTCTGCTGGGTCGCTTGGGCGGTCTGGGCGCCAGGCCAGAGCGCATCGGCTTCGTTTCCGACGGCGACGGGGCGCTTACGGCGCTTGCTTGCGCAGCGAAGCTTATCGACATGCATCGCAAGGGCGATGTGCTCGCCGGCGACGTGTTTGTTTCCACCCATGTGTGCCCGCATGCGCCTACTTTTCCGCACGACCCCGTGCCGTTCATGGGCTCGCCCACGTCGACGGCCGCCATCAATAAAGAAGAGGTGACCGACGAGCTCGACGCCATCCTGGTGTGCGATACCACCAAGGGCAATCGCATCATCAACGCTCGCGGATTCGCCATCAGCCCCACGGTCAGGCGCGGCGTCATCATGCGCGTGAGCGAAGACCTGCTCGATCTGGCTCAGACCGCGACGGGCCGCCTGCCGCACGTGTTCGCTCTTTCGATGGCCGACATCACGCCGTACGGCAACGGCCTGTATCACCTCAATAGCATTCTGCAGCCGTGCACGTGCACCGACGCTCCCGTCGTGGGCGTCGCCATCACGACCGAAACCGCCGTGGCGGGTTGCGCCACGGGTGCCACGCGTCTGGGCGATTTGGACGAGGCGGGCACGTTCATGATCGAGGCCGCCAAGGCATTCGGCGCCGGTGCCTGCTCGTTCTGCGACGAAGCGGAATATCGCGCGTTCGTCGAGCGTTACGGCGATATGGCCGGCCTGCAGGGCTTCGGCTCGCTGCCGCCGGTCGACGAGCTGGCATAGCGCGCCGCTTCGCCGCGTGCGCATGCCGCCCTCCGTTTCGCCGTTCGCGTCGTCGGGCGGCGCGGTTATGGTGGGCATGAGAAAAGGCGGGGCCGTTCGTCCGGCTTCGCATTCTTGTTCGAAACGAAGGCGTCGTCCACGCGAGGCGGCGCCATGGTGCAGAAAAAGGAGGTTGCCGTGCGTATTATCGGCAAGCAGGAAGTCGAGGACATGGCCGTCGGCGCTGCCGTTCTTGCTTCAGGCGGCGGTGGGGATCCGTATATCGGCAAGCTTATGGCCTTGCAGGCCATCGAAGAGTACGGACCGTTTCAGATGGTGACGCTCGACGAGCTCGATGATGACGCCTGGGTCTGCGCGTCGCATATGCTGGGCGCGCCGACGGTGCTGGTGGAGAAGGTGCCCAACGGCCTCGAAGGAATCGGCGCCGTCGACGCCCTCGAGGCGCGGCTCGGCAGGAAGTTCGACGCCATCATGCCGCTCGAGGCGGGCGGACTGAATTCGCTTCTTCCGTTCCAGGTTGCCGCCGCAAAAGGCGTTCCGATCGTCGACGCCGACGGCATGGGCCGAGCGTTTCCCGAGCTTCGTCATGTGACATGGACGCTGTTCGACGTGCCTGCGTGCCCCGCCGCGGTGTGCGATGAAAAGGGCGACACCGTGGTGATCGAGGCCGTCGACAACGAATGGGCCGAGCGCCTGGCACGCAATGTCGCCATCACCACGGGCGGAAGCGTGTTCATGGCGGACTATGCCATGACGGGCGCCCAGGCCAAAAAGACCAGCATCCCTGGAACGTCGACGTATTGCGAGGTGGTGGGCCGTACGATTCGCGAGGCCCACGAAGCGGGCGGCGATCCCATTCCTGTGATCTTAGACCTGCTCGAGGGCAAGGAACTCTTCCGCGGCAAGCTCGATGACGTGTCGCGCCGCACGGTGGGAGGCTTCGTGCGCGGCTACGCTCACTTCGAGGGCATCGAAGATTATCACGGGCGCACGTGCGAGATCGAGTTCCAGAACGAGCATCTCATCGCCCGTTCCGACGGCGAGGTGCTGTGCAGCGCGCCCGACCTTATCGCCGTCCTCGATGCGGAAACGGCTCTGCCTATCACCACCGAGGCGTTGAAATACGGCGCCCGCGGCGTGCTGGTGGGCATTCCCGTGCATGAGCATTGGCGCACGCCGCGCGGCCTCGAAATCGCGGGCCCGCGTTATTTCGGCTACGACATCGATTACGTGCCCGTGGAGAATCGATAGGACCCGAACGCGTTTCCGACGAGCTTTGCCGCTTCGGGGCGGGCTTCGGAAGGCATCGAAATGAATGCAAGGGCGTTTTCGTGGGGTCGGACGGGATCGGGGCTTCGCGTCGTCGGCGACAGCGGCTTTGCGGCCGTTGTCGGGCCGGCATCGGAGCCGAAGGCTCGGAAGGCCGTCGGAGCGCTCGTCAGGAGGAACATATGAAGGATTGGCGCATCGGCATCGACGTCGGAGGAACCAACACCGACGCCGTCGTGCTCGACAACGAATTGAACCTGGTGGCGGCCGTGAAGTGCCCGACCACCGAAGACGTGATGGGCGGTATCCGCGCCGCAATGGCGTCCGCGCTCGCCCAGGTGGACGGCGCGCGCGAGCGCATCGGATACGCGATGCTCGGCACTACGCATTGCACGAACGCTATCGTCGAGCGCAAGCGCCTCGACCGCGTGGCGGTCATCCGCCTGGGCGCGCCCGCGACCGCCGCGATCAAACCCATGGTGGACTGGCCGTCCGATCTGCGCGAGGCCATCAGCGATCGCTGGTACCTGGTGGGCGGCGGCCACGAGTTCGACGGCCGCGAGATCGCCCCGCTCGATGAAGCCGAGCTCGAGCGCATCGCCGCTGAAATCGAGGGCTCCTGCGATAGCGTGGCCATCACGAGCGTGTTCTCTCCGGTGGACGCATCGCACGAGAAACGCGCCGCAGAAATCGTTCGCGCCCGTCTGGGCGAGAATTTCCCCGTCTCCATTTCCAGCGAGATCGGCAGCGTGAGCCTGCTCGAGCGCGAGAATGCGACCATTCTCAATGCGGCGCTGGTCACGGTGGCGAAAACCACGTCGGAAAGCTTCGTGTCCGCGCTGGCTGCCGAAGGCATCGAGCACGCCGAGGTGTACCTGTGTCAGAACGACGGCACGCTGATGAGCGCGGCGTATGCCATGCGCTATCCGATTCTTACTATCGCATGCGGTCCGACGAACTCCATTCGCGGCGCATCGTTTTTGACGGGCCTCAAAGACGCCGTCGTGGTCGACGTGGGCGGCACGACGGCAGACCTGGGCGCGCTGACGCATGGATTCCCGCGCGAGAGCCTGCTGGCGGTCGAAATCGGCGGCGTGCGCACGAATTTCCGCATGCCCGACATCATCTCGATCGGCTTGGGCGGCGGCTCCATCGTGCGCAAGCGCGAGGACGGCAGCGTCACCGTCGGCCCTGATTCGGTGGGCTATCAGGTGCTCACGCGCGCGTTGTGCTTCGGGGGCGACGTGCTGACGGCGACCGATATCGCCGTAGCGTCCGGCGCCGCCGAAGGAGTCGGCGATCCTTCCAAGGTCGCCGACCTCGACCCCGAGCTGGTAAGCGCGGCTTCTGCGGAGATGGCGCGCATGGTCGAGGAGTGCGTCGACAAGATGAAGACGAGCGCGGGAGATATCGACGTCATCCTGGTCGGCGGCGGCTCCATTCTGATCCCTGGGGAGCTCAAGGGCGTCAGCAAGGTGCACAAGCCCGAGAACTTCGGTGTCGCGAATGCCATCGGCAGCGCGATTTCCCAGGTTTCCGGACAGATCGAGCGCATTTTCTCGCTCGATGAGATGGGTCGAGCCGAGGCATTGGCCATGGCGAAAGACCTTGCCAGGCAGGAGGCCGTCAAAGCCGGCGCGGACCCCGATACGATCGAAATCATCGACGTCGAAGACGTGCCGCTGGCGTATCTTCCCGGAAACGCCACGCGCGTTCGCGTGAAGGCGGTCGGAAGCCTGAAGCTGTAGGCGGAGCTGCGGGGCGTTTTCGTTCGCCTGTCGGCGGGGGCTTCGCTTGCGCGCAAGAGCGTGCATCGCGAAGCCCGCAGCCGACGCGTCTTGCGCTCGCGCTTCGACGCTTCGACGGCTTGTCGTCGCTGCGGCGGGTTTGTGTGATTTCGACAGGCAGGACGTGTGAGCGTCCTGCATTTTTAGCGGTTGATGCTTTAGTGCTATATCGTAGTAAAGCAACGAGAA
Source organism: uncultured Slackia sp. (assembly GCF_959608125.1). Lineage (GTDB taxonomy): Bacteria > Actinomycetota > Coriobacteriia > Coriobacteriales > Eggerthellaceae > Slackia. The sequence goes on along the minus strand of NZ_CAUHPG010000021.1, from coordinate 30,176 downwards.
AAGATAGTTGGGTGCTGTATGAGGAAATTGGGAGTCCAGGCGGTCGAGGATATCGCGCGCGGCGCTGCGGTCATGGCGTCGGGAGGCGGCGGCGACCCGTATCTCGGCATGGTCGTCGCGAGACAGACGGTCGAGGAGTTCGGTGCCATCGAACTGCTCGAACTGGGCGAGGTTTCCGACGACGCTCGCGTGGCGGTGTCGATGGGATTGGGCGCGCCGACGGTGTTGGTGGAAAAGGTGCCGCGCGGTACCGAGCCCGAGTTCGCGCTGGAGGCGCTCGAGGATGCATGCGGCTACCGTTTCGATGTGCTGCTTCCCTCCGAGGCTGGCGGTTGGAATTCGCTGCATCCCATGCTTCCTGCGGCCCGTCGCGGCCTTCCGTTGCTCGACGGAGACGGTATGGGCCGCGCGTTTCCCGAGCTGCAGATGGTCACCTGGTCGGTGTTCGGGCAGAGCGCAAGCCCCATCGGCGTGGCCGACGAACGCGGCAACAAGATGCTGATCGAGACCGACGATAACAAGCGAGCCGAGGACCTGTGCCGCGGCGCGACCGTGATGATGGGCGGCAATATTTCGCTGGCATGTTACGGCATGACGGGCGCCCAGGCGAAGGCCAATAGCGTCGCCGGAACCTACACGTTGTGCGAAGAGGTGGGCGTGCTGCTGCGTTACGCGCGTACGAACAGGGTCGACGCTTACGACAAGATCATGGAGCGTCTGGGTGCGATCGAGCTGTTCCGCGGCAAGGTGCAAGACGTCGAGCGCCGCACCACGGGAGGCTTCGCGCGCGGCATCGCCACGATCGAAGGGTTCGATTCGTATCGCGGCAGCGTGTTCACGATGGAGTTCCAAAACGAGTTCCTCATGGCCAAGCGCGACGGCGTGCCGGTATGCACCACGCCCGATCTGATCGCCGCATTCGACGTCGAAACGTTGACGCCGATCACGGGCGAAGCGCTCAAGTACGGATGCCGCGTCATGATCGTCGGCATTCCGTGCGCGCCGCAGTGGCGCACGCCCGAAGGCCTTGCCGTGGTGGGGCCGCAGGCGTTCGGCTACAAGGACGTGAGCTATATTCCCGTTGAGCAGCGCTAGAATCCGGCGTCTTGCTGGAGATCGCTGCGATTCTGCACGTTTTTTGCAGTAGGCGGTCTTTTTCAGGGTCGTTTTCGCCTCACGCGACGGTTTATCGCGTGGGGCGAAATTGTCTAGAGCCCGTCACCTGGTGTTTTGTTTTCGCGCCTACGACGCCGCGGCGCCGAAAAGACCGCCAACTGCAATTTTCATGCATCTTTTCGACTTTTGGCTGCATACCCTTTGTTCGAAGGCGCGTCGGCCGCCGATTCGGGGACGTTTTGCGCCACTGATGTTACGAATATTGAAGAAGTAACATCAATGCTTTATGGTGTTACGAGTTTTTGAAAGGTAACACTATAGGATGCGACGGAGCGGCGCATCGCGGCGCGGAAGGCTCGATTCCTTCGACGCGCCCCGACACGGCGCTTCGCTTCTCGTCCGGCCAGGGAGGGGACCACCATGCGGGAATCCATCTTCATGTCGCGTCGTCGTTTTTCGCAGCTTCTCGCCGCGGGCGGCGCCACCGCGATTTTCGCGGGAGTTCTGACCTCGTGCTCTTCGGGCGAATCGGCATCCGAGCCCGATGCCGCCGCCGAGCCGCAGGAGGCGCCCGAGCAGGTCATCGTGTCTATGCCGACGAACGCCGAGCCCGAGGCGGGCTTCGACCCGTTCGTCGCATGGGGCTGCGGCGAACACGTGCATGAGCCGCTGATCCAGTCCACGTTGGTCAAGACCGATACCGACATGGGCCTGCATAATGACTTGGCCACGTCCTACGAATGCAGCGAGGACGGCATGGTGTGGACGTTCAAAATCCGCACCGATGTCAAGTTCACCGATGGCGTGCCTTTGACCGCCGAAGACGTCGCCTTCACCATCAACGGCATCAAGGACTCCCCGGCGTCCGAGGTCGACCTGTCCATGGTGTCCGAGGCCGCCGCGCTCGATGACGAGACGGTCGAGATCCGTATGGCCCATCCGTTCAACATCCTTATGTACACGCTTGCTACCGTCGGTATTTGCCCTGCTCACGCGCATGGCGATGACTACGGCAGCAATCCCATCGGCTCCGGTCGCTATAAGCTGGCGCAGTGGGACCGCGGTCAGCAGGTCATCTTCGAGGCGAATCCCGATTACTATGGCGAGGCGCCCGTGATGAAGCGCGTCGTCGTCGTGTTCATGGATGAGGACGCGTCGCTTGCCGCCGCCCAGGCGGGCCAGGTGGACGTGGCTTACACCTCCGCGACGATGGCCGATGCGTTGCCCGCCGGCTACGACCTGCTCTCGGTGAAGACGGTCGATTCGCGCGGCATCTCGCTTCCGATGGTCCCCGCGGGCGCGAAGCGCAAGGTGGGCGATGTCGAATACGATGCCGGCAACGATGTGACATGCGACCTTGCCCTGCGCCGCGCCATGAACTACGCCGTCGACCGCGAGCTTCTGGTCGACCGCTCCTTGAGCGGTTACGCGACGCCTGCGTTCAGCCCCTCCGACGGCATGCCCTGGGCGTGCGAGGACATGAAGATCGCGACCGACGTCGAAAAGGCCAAGACTATCCTCGCCGACGGCGGCTGGGTTGCAGGCGACGATGGCGTTCTAGTCAAAGATGGCGTGCGTGCTGAATTCAAGCTTTATTACATGACTAACGACATGATGCGCCAGGCCATGGCGGCCGACTTCGCCGAGCAGATGGCCCCGCTGGGCATCAAGGTGAACGTCGAGGGCAAGTCGTGGGACGATCTCGAGCCGATGTCGTACAGCGAGGCCCAGTTGTGGGGTTGGGGTTCGAACTCGCCCATCGAGATCTACAACCTGAATTACTCCGAAGGCACGTCCGATTTCGCCTGCCGCGATAACGAGACCACCAATGAATACCTCGAACAGGCCGTTTCCACGCCGACGATCGAGACTTCTTATGAGCTGTACCGGAAGGCGCAGTTCGACGGTACCGAGGGCGTCACCCCCGACACCGATGCGCCGTGGGTGTGGCTCGCCAATGCCGACCATCTGTACTTCACGCGCGAAGGCCTCAAGGTGGCCGACCAGAAGCCGCATCCGCATGGCCATGGCTGGTCTATCGTGAACAATGTCGACGAATGGGCGTGGGCGTAAGGCTTTTCGGGCCCCATTGCGCGCCGCCGCTCGGGGGTCGGGTTTCGTCCGGCCCTCGCGGCGGCGTGTTCGTTCGCCCGAGTTCGCGCGCTGCGGCGTAGGGGCGCGACGCGCTCGTGTATCCTTGATGCGTTTTGCTTGCCGCGCGCGCCCGCGCGCGCCTCGATCCGCCTGATCGCGGACCCGAAGAGAAAGACCGAACTATCGACCCATGGTCAGATTCGTCGTACGAAATATCCTGAAATTCGCGATGCTCATGGTTGCCGTGAGTATCGTGGCGTTCGTGCTGGTGGCGGTGTCTCCGATCGACCCCGTGCAGGCGAACATGGGCCAGGCGTCGCTCGTATCCATGAGCGTCGAGAAGAAAGCCCAGCTCGCAGCCTATTGGGGCACTGATGCGCCGCTGTGGCAGCGCTATATCGAATGGGCGGGCGCCGCGTTGCAGGGCGATATGGGCCAGAGCCTGCGCTTTAACGCGCCCGTGGCCGACGTGATCGCATGGCGCGCGGGTAATTCGCTGCTTTTGATGGGCTGCGCGTGGGCGTTCTCGGGCGTGCTCGGCTTCGTGCTGGGCGTGGCGTCGGGCCTGCGCCGCGACAGCCTGTTCGACCGCGTCGTGCGCGTGTATTGCTACGTTTTGGCGTCGACGCCGACGTTTTGGCTGGGCTTGCTCGCGCTGATCGTATTCGGCGTGGCGCTGGGATGGTTCCCGATCGGCTTCTCGGTGCCTATCGGCATGGCCGCCGAAGACGTGGGTTTGGGCGACATCCTGTACCACATGGCCCTGCCCGCCATCGTGCTTTCGTTTCTCGGCGTGGCGAACATCGCGCTGCATACGCGCGAGAAGACGATCGACGTGATGGGGAGCGACTACATGCGCTTCGCCCGCGCCCAGGGGCAGTCCGCGTGGAAGGCGTTTCGCCTGCACGGCTTGCGCAATGTCGCGCTGTCGGCCATCACGCTGCAGTTCGCATCCATTTCGGAAATTTTCGGCGGGTCGGTCCTCGTCGAGCAGGTGTTCTCGTATCCGGGCCTCGGTCAGGCGGCCGTCACGGCGGGCCTCGGCGGCGATGCCCCGCTGCTCGTGGGCATCGCGCTTGTGTCGGCGGCCATCGTGTTCGGCGGAAACCTGCTGGCGAACGTCTTGTACGGCGTGATCGACCCGCGCATCAGGAAGGGGGCGTCCCATGCGGTCTAGCACCTCGACGAACGGTACGGCCGCACGCGGAGCCCAGGCTTCGACCGCCGTTATGAAGCGTCCGATCATCCATTGCCCTTCGAGCCGCCGCATGCCTTCTCGGCGCCGCGTATTCGTAACATCTGTCGTGGCTGCGGCCATCCTGATCGCGGTTGCGGTGGTGGGCGTGGCGCTCATGCCGCAGGCGATGCAGACCGATATGGGCGCGCGTTCGCTTTCCCCCTCGTTCGAGCATCCGTTCGGTACCGACCGTCTTGGCCACGACATGCTGGTACGCACGGTCGCAGGCCTGGCGCAAAGCGTCTTGATCGGTCTTTTGGCGGCGGGCGCCAGCGCGCTGGTCGCCTTGGCGCTCGGAACCGCTGCGGCCCTCGGCGGGCGCAAGGTCGACGCCGCGGTCACGTGGCTTATCGACCTCATGCTGGGCATTCCCCATATCGTGCTGCTGACCCTGATTTCCTACGCTGTGGGCAAGGGTTTCTTCGGCGTGGTGGTGGGCATCGCGCTCACGCACTGGCCCAGCTTGGCGCGCGTGGTGCGCGCCGAGGTGCTGCAGGTCAAAAACGCGCCCTACGTGGCGCTTTCCCGCAAACTCGGGCAGTCGCGCCTTTCGGTGGCGATCCGCCATGTGCTGCCTCACGTGTTGCCGCAGTTCATCGTGGGAACGATCCTGCTGTTTCCCCATGCCGTGCTGCATGAGGCGTCCGTGACGTTTCTCGGCTTCGGCCTTTCGCCCGAATCGGCTGCGATAGGCATCATCCTGTCCGAATCGATGAGCTATCTATCGGCCGGCATGTGGTGGCTCGCGGTGTTTCCCGGCCTGGCGCTCATCGGCGTGGTCATGCTGTTCGACGCGGTGGGGCAGGGCCTTCGCCGCTTGAGCGACCCGGCAAGCGCGCAGGAGTAGGAGGACGGCATGCAGGATATCGAAAAGAACGCGGCCGCAGCCGCCGGGTCGCCCGAGCACTCTGCGGCGCACGAAGACGGCCACGCCCATCACCACCATACCCACGCAGACGGTTCGCGCCATGCGGGCGGACACCATCTGCTTCAGGTGGAAGACCTGTCGGTGTCGTTTTCCATGTACGACGACGCGCCCGACGCCGGATTCTTCTCGTGGCTTTCGGCGCCGCGCCGCGTCGTCGAGGCGATCCGCGGGCTGAGCATCGGCGTGCATGCGGGCGAAATCGTGGCCGTGGTGGGCGCGTCGGGCTCGGGCAAGACCTTGCTCGCCGACGCCATTCTGGGCATTTCGGCCGAAAACTCCCTGGTCGAAGGGACCGTGTGGTTCGATGGGGAACGATGCGACGAAGAGAGGCTCGCCGCCCTGCGCGGGCGCGAGATCGCATTCGTTCCCCAGAGCGTCGAATCGCTCGACCCTTTGATGAAGGTGGGAAAGCAGGTCGAGCTTTTCGTGCGCGACGCGACGCCCGAGGAGGCGCGCCGCCGCAGGCGCGAGGTGTTCGAGCGCTACGGCCTGGACGAGCGCGCGGCGAACCTGTATCCGTTCGAGCTGTCGGGCGGCATGGCCCGCCGCGTGCTGCTGGCGTGCGCTCTGGCGAACAGGCCGCGCCTGATCATCGCCGACGAGCCGACGCCGGGCCTCGACCTGGAATTGGCCGTGCGCGCGATGGACGATTTCCGCGCGTTCGCCGACGAGGGCGGCGGCGTGCTTTTGATTACGCATGATATCGAACTGGTGCTGCGCGTGGCGGACCGCATCGCGGTGTTCAAGGACGGAACGGTGGTGGAGGAAACGGCCGTGGCGAACTTCGCCTCGCCCGAGCTGCTGCGTCATCCGTTCAGCCGCGCGTTGTGGCACGCGCTGCCCGAGCACGGATTCGAAGGATCCGATAGGCAAGGCGTCCGATAGCCGAAGGCCTTCGTCGCGCGTCGGGAAGGCTCGGCGCCTGTTTGCGGCGCGCGACGCCTCGGGGCCGCGTTCGCCTGATGCCGGAACGAGCGGCGCCGCCTCGTCGCGCCGTTCGCTCTGATGGCACGATTTCGAAGGGAGCACGACATGCTGCAGGCATGCGATATCGAATTCTCATACGGCAAGGCGCCCATTCTCGAGGGCGTGAGCATCGCCGTGGCTCCTGGCGAGCGGGTCGCGTTGAGCGCGCCGTCGGGGCGGGGCAAAACCACGCTGTGCAAGATCTTGTCGGGCTACGACGAGCCGCAGAAAGGCACGGTCACGGTGGGCGGCGCGCCGCTTCCGCGCAAGGGCGCCTCTCCCGTGCAGATGATCTGGCAGCACCCTGAGCGGATGCTCGATCCGCTGATGACCATGGAGAAAAGCCTGGCGGAATGCCCGTGCGACGGCGCGACGCTCGCCGCTTTGCGCGAGGAGATAGGCGTGCGCGACGAATGGCTGACCCGGCGTCCGCGCGAGCTGTCGGGCGGCGAGCTGCAACGCTTCTGCATCGTGCGGGCGTTGGCGTGTTCGCCGCGCTACCTCATATGCGACGAGATTTCCACTATGCTCGACGCGCTTACCCAGGCTGACCTGTGGAAACGTCTGATGCGTTGGGCCGACGAGACGGGCGCGGGGCTTGTGGCGGTGACCCATTCGCCCATGTTGCGCGACCGTATCGCGACGCGCGTCGTCGAGCTGTAGCGGCCGCCCGGCTTGCCGCGGGTCGTCCGGCCTCGCCGTCGCTTTCGTTTCGGGTGGTGTTTCGAATGCGCTCTCGCCAAGCGCGTCCCGACGGTATAGGATAGACGTTCGTTTTTCTTCCATCGAAAAGGAGCGTCTTATGCGCACCGCGCGTTCCCGTATGCCGAAAGATTTCTCGCTTGAAGACCGTTTGGCGGCCTGCGCCGACGCCGTGGAATCGAACCCCGCGTCGTGGGCGGGGACGTGGCGCTTCTGGACGCCGCAGGAAGGTTCCGGCGCTGCGCGCCGCGAATCCGCTTACGACAGCGTGTGTCTCGATCTGGGCTGCGGCAAGGGCGAGTACACGGTGGCCTGCGCGAAAGCGAACCCTGACGTGCTGTTCGTCGGACTCGACATCGAAGGCGTCTGCGTGATGCGCGGCGCCGAGCGCGCGCTGGCCGAAGGCGTGCCCAACGTCGTGTTCGTGTTCGAGGAAAATCCCGACCTGGACCTGTCCACGCTGTTTGCGCCGGGCGAACTCGACGCGATCCTGCTCAACTTCTCCACGCCGTTTCCGAAAAAGAAGAAGGCCCCGCTGCGCCTGACGTACGTGGACAGGCTCATGGCCTATCGTGCCGTTCTGGCCGAAGGCGGCATGGTGCGCCTGCGCACCGACAGCCAGCCGTTGCGCGATTTCTCGCTTACGCAGCTCGAGCTGGCGGGCTACGACGTGCGTTGGAGCACCGACGACGTGCGCGCCATGTTTCCCGACGAGCCGTGGAGCGGCTACGAGAACAAGCTGGTGGCCCAGGGCGCTACGGTGTACGGGTTCGAAGCCGTGCCGCGCATGCCCGGCCCCGACCCCGAATCCATCGTGCAGACCGCGCCTTTGAGCCTGGTGAGCTATCTGCCCGAAGACATCGAGAGCCTCGATTACGTGCCACACGGCATGCAAGGCTGCGTGGAGAACATGCGCGGCCGCCGTGCGAACCGCCGTGCCAAGGGCTTGCCGGAATGGACGCGGCCGATCGTGTAGCATGGTGTGGCGGCCGAATCGGTCGAGGCCGGGCGTAGGGGGGCGCTTTCGCATGCCGCTCCTGCCGATTGCGTGGGTTCGGGGGCGCGGCTGCGGCGGTGCGTGCGCGCTGCGCTATACTTCGCATGTCTTTATTGCCGATGCGAAGAAGGTTCTCGCATGAACGCCAAAGCTTTGATTCTTGCAGCGGGTGCCGGCACCCGTATGAAATCCGATAAACCCAAAGTGGCCCATGAGGTCCTGGGCAAGCCGCTCGTGCGCTGGGTGGTGGACGCCGCCCATAAGGCGGGCATCTCCGACGTCATCTCCGTCCTGGGCCACATGAGCGAGCGCGTCGCGCCTCTCGTGCAAGACGACACGCAGATCGTCATCCAGACGCAGCAGCTGGGCACAGGCGATGCCGTCAACGCCGCTCGCGAAGCTATGACCTGCGCCGACGGCTCGATTGCCGAAGGCTCGCTCGTGGTGCTTTCGGGCGACTGCCCCCTGATCGCTTCTGAGACGATCGCCGCGCTCGTCGCCAAGCGCGAGGAAGCGGGCGCCGCCATGGTGGTGCTCACCATGCAGATGGAAAACCCCTTCGGCTACGGCCGCATCGTGCGCGAGGGCGACGCGGTGGCACGCATCGTCGAGCAGAAAGACGCCACGCCCGAAGAGGCCGCGATCACGGAATGCAACGCCGGCTTCTATTGCTTCGACGCGCCGGCGCTCTTCGACGCGCTCTCCCGCGTGTCCAACGACAACGCGCAGGGCGAGTACTACCTCACCGACGTGCTTGAAATCTGCCGTGCCGACGGCCGCGAGGTGCTGGCGCTGACTACCGAGGATGCCGAGGAGGCCATGGGCGTGAACTCGCGCGTCCAGCTGGCGCAGGCGACCAAGGCCATGCAGCGCCGCATCAACGAGCGCCATATGGCCGCGGGCGTCACCATGTGGGATCCCGACACCGTCTGGATCGGTCCCGACGTGGAAATCGAAAACGACGTCGAACTTCTGCCCGCTACGTTCCTTTTGGGGGAGACCAAGGTCGGCAAGGGCAGCGTGATCGGCCCGAACACCCGCTTGATCGACACGGTGGTCGGTCGCGGCTGTCGCGTGGACGAAACGGTGGCCGATGGCGCGCGCATCGACGATGCCGCCACGTCCGGTCCGCGTGCGTATCTGCGTACGGGCACGCATCTGTGCGAAGGCGCCAAGGCGGGCACGCACGTGGAAATCAAGAAGTCCACGATCGGCGCCGGCAGCAAGGTTCCTCATCTGTCCTACATCGGCGATACCACCATGGGTTCGGGTGTCAACATCGGCGCGGGTTCGATCACGTGCAATTACGACGGCGTGAACAAGCATCCCACGGTGATCGAGGACGACGTGTTCGTGGGAAGCGATTGCATGCTCGTGGCTCCGGTGAAGATAGGGCGCGGCGCCATCGTCGGCGCGGCGTCGTGCATCACGCGCGACGTGGAGGCCGACGCGCTCGCTCTCGAGCGTTCCGACCAGCGTGAAATCGCCGGTTGGGCCGCCCGACATATGGCGAAGCTGCGAGCTCGCAAGGCCGAAGAGCAAGCGAAGGCTGAATAACGCCGCGTAATAAGGCATAATAGCCATGAATAGCAGCGTCCTGCCGGTCGTACCGATCGGCAGGACGCATTCGACAGCGGGTCTTGAAGAAATAAGGAGCGATTATCCATGACCGACATGAAGAAGAGCATGGCCGTTTTCAGCGGTTCGGTGAATCCCGAGCTGGCCGACCAGATCGCCGACGAACTGGGCGTGTCTCTCGGCAACGTGAAGCTCGAGAAGTTCGCGAACGGCGAAATCTATGCTCGCTATCTCGAGAGCGTTCGCGGAGCCGACGTGTTCTTGATCCAGTCCGTCGCCGGCGCCCACATCAACGACGCCCTCATGGAGCTTCTTATCATGATCGATGCCGCGAAGCGCGCATCCGCCCGCACCATCTCGGCCGTCATCACGCACTTCGGCTACGCCCGTCAGGACCGCAAGGCCGCCCCGCGCGAGCCGATCACGGCGAAGCTGGTGGCCGACCTGCTTGAAACCGCCGGCGTGAACAACGTGATCACGATCGACCTTCACCAGGATGCCATCCAGGGCTTCTTCGACCGCCCGGTGAACCACATGACCGCCATGCCGATCTTCGTCGACTACTTCAAGAAGAAGGGTTTCGACCCCGAGAAGCTGTGCGTCGTCTCTCCCGACGTGGGCCGCGCGAAGGCCGCGAAGAAGTTCCAGACCATGCTCGGCAGCGACATCGCGATCATGCACAAGGACCGTCCGCGCCACAACCAGGCTGAAATCACCGCGCTTATCGGCGACGTCACCGACAAGATCTGCATCCTCAACGACGACATGATCGACACCGCAGGTTCCCTGGTCGCCGCCGCCGAGACCCTGAAGGCCAAGGGCGCCGCCCAGGTGTTCGCCTGCGCTACGCACGGCATCTTCAGCGGCCCGGCTTACGAGCGCATCGCGAACTCCTGCATCGAGGAGGTCGTGGTGACCAACGTCATCCCCGTTCCGCTCGACCGTCAGACCGGTAAGATCAAGGTCTTGTCCGTTGCCCCGCTGTTCGCCAAGACGATTCGCAACGTCTACGATAACGGCTCCGTCGCCTCCCTGTTCGAGTAAGAAGACGGCGGTCCGTCGCCGTCCGTACGAGCGGTTCGGCCGACCCTGCGCGCTTTCGAAAGCCCGTCGCATTGCGGCGGGCTTTTTTGTGCGCCGTGCCTATGTCCCGTATGACATCTCATCATCAAAAGCGCATCGACGCGCGTGCGGGGCCGCTTGTATGAGAAGGTGTGTTCCGGAGGAAGACGTCGAAAAAGGCGCCTTCGCCTCGGTGAGAAGGGGGCGCTCGGTGCGCAACATCATGGATTATCTGGCGACGGAGTTCGCCACGTTCGAGCAGGTGCCGTTTTGCGCCGTCGATGCGCTCGTCCTGTCGGAATTCTGCATGGTGCGCATGGAGTGCATCCTGCCCGCCATGAAAGACGAGGCGACGATCGGCGGTCGGGCCGCCGCGCGTTTGAGGGCGCTTATTCCCGGAAAGCGCGGCGTCTGTTTCAAGGACGCCCTGATGGCAGAGCATTTCGGCGACATGTTCACGGGGCTTGTTCCCGAAAAGATCAAAGAGCTCATGTTCGCCCTCGCGGCAAGCCCGCGTTTTCGCGACATGCGCATGGAAGAATGCGCGAGCGTGTTCGACGAAGGCGCGTGCACGCAGTTCGCGGGACTTTCATTCACGTATAAGAACGATTTCGCGTTCGTCGGATTCCGCGGCACGGACTGCTCGTTCACAGGGTGGCGCGAAGATTTCGACATGGCCTATATGGATCGGGTTCCGGCACAGGAAAGCGCGGTGCGCTATCTGGATGCGGCGGCGTCCCGTCTGCCGAAGCGCCTGTTCGTAGGCGGTCATTCCAAGGGCGGCAACCTGGCCATGTACGCTGCGGCGAAATGCGATCCAAAGGTGCGCGCCCGCATCGAGCGTGTCTTCTCGTTCGATGCGCCGGGCTTTCGACGAGGTGCGTTCGACGCCGGCCGAAACGCCGAGCTCGCACGCCTGATCGACCGTTACGTGCCGCGCGAGTCGCTGATCGGCATGCTGATGGAATGCCCTGCGCCCTATTCGGTGGTGCAGTCGAGCGAATCGGGCGCGTGGCAGCATGATCCGTTTTCGTGGGGCGTGGAAGGGTTCGATTTCGCGCGTTGCAGCGGGTTGGCGTCGTCGGCGCAGTTCGCGCACGACGTCATCGAAAGCTGGCTGGCCCGCTATGACGAGCATCAGGCGCGCGGGATCGTGGACGCGTTGTTCGAGGCCATGAAGGCGTCGGGCGCCCAGGATTTCTCCGAGTTCCTCAAGTTCGGGCCCAAGACGTTGGGGCTGATGCGCGATGCCGCGAAGAATAGCGACGAGGAGACGCGCGCTATCCTGACGGCGGCGATCGGCGACCTTGCGGAAGAGGTGGCGCATCGCGCGTTGCGCGGCCAGGGAGAAGCGGCGAAATAGCGTGTCATCTTGCGTGTTTTATGCATTTCGAAGCGGTCTTGTGCGCTGCATGGCACAATTCAGCCGAAAGAATGCAAGGAGGAACGCATGCGCTTGATCGTGGGCCTGGGAAATCCGGGCGACGAATACGCCCACACGCGCCATAACGCCGGCTTCGATGCCGTCGACGATTTGGCCGAACAGCTTAGGGCGACGTATTGGAAGACCGAATGCGGCGCGCTGACCGCAAAGGTGAAATATCGTGGCGAAGAGCTTGTTTTGGCGAAGCCGCAAAGCTACATGAACGTGTCGGGCGGTCCCGTGAAACAGCTGTGCTCGACGTACAAGCTCGCCCCTGCCGACCTGGTGGTGATTCACGACGAGCTCGACATCGACCCCGGTACGGTGCGCGTGAAGTTCGGCGGCGGGCTGGCGGGCCATAACGGCCTCAAGTCGATTGCCGACAAGCTGCAGACCAAGGATTGGACGCGCGTACGTGCCGGTATCGGCCGCCCGCCGGGACGCATGCCGGTGGCCGATTGGGTGCTGAGCCTGCCGAAGAAGGAGGCACGCGACGATTTCGACCAGGCTACGCACTTGGCCGCCGAAGCGGTGCTGTCCCTTCTGGATATCGGGCTGGAAAAGACCCAGCAGAAATTCAACTAGAAGCGAAGCCGGATGCCTTGCGCGGCCGGCTTTTCTGCGTTTCGGGGCGGGGTGGCCTGTACTCGCATGCGATGCCGACTCGCCGCGCGTCGGCTTCGCTTCGGCAACGTTTCCCGCTTACCCTCGCAACCGCGCCGATTGCGCGTCGAAACCTTTCTAAGTGTGCGACAATGGCACGTGAAAAAAGAGGTTATGACGTAAGGCACGTGACATTATGGCAGCGCAATTCCATGTAGCGTCGGCTGATCCGGCGCTTGTATCGACTTTTCAGCAAGAGTTCGGGCTCCCGCGGTTCGTCGCACGCACTATGGCGGCCCATGGCGTTTCGAGCGTCGAGGAGGCACGGGCGTTTCTCACTCCCGACCTGGAACGAGACTGGCGCAATCCCTACGAGATCCCCGATATGAAAGAGGCGGCCGACCGTATCGAGGCGGCCATCCGCGACGGCCGTCGCATCCTTGTGTTCGGCGACTTCGACCTGGATGGCATTTCGGCGACGACGGTGCTCACGCGCGGATTGCGTGCGCTCGGCGCCGATGCGGTTCCGCTCATTCCGAAGCGTTTCGAAGAAGGATACGGCCTCACGGCCGCTTCGATCGCGCGTGCGGAAAGCCACGATCCTTCGTTGATCGTCACGGTGGACTGCGGCATTTCGTGCAGAGACGAAGTGAATGCGGTTCTGGCTGACGGCATCGACGTGGTGGTCACCGACCATCACGAGCCGGGCGCTGCGGTGCCCGAAGGCGTTCCCGTGGCCGATCCCAAATGCGATTCCGCGTGCGAAAGCTCCATCCTGGCGGGCGTAGGCGTGGCGCTCAAGATGGTGCAGGCGCTCGGCGGCCGTCTGGGTCAGCCGCATCTGTGGCGCGAATACACCGATTTCGCCACGCTGGGCACGGTGGCCGACCTCATGCCGTTGCGCGGCGAGAACCGCGCGCTCGTCGCCGACGGCATCGCTCGCATGAATGCGAATCCGCGCCCCTGCATCGCGGCGCTCATCGGGGTATGCAATGTTGCCGGCAAGCCGCTTTCATCCACCAATCTGTCGTTCTCGCTCATTCCTCGTCTTAATGCGGCAGGTCGCATGGGCAATGCCGATTTGGCTCTCGAACTGCTGATGGCCGACGATTTCGAGACGGCTCAGATCAAGGCGGGAGAGCTCGACCTGGTCAACGATGCCCGCCGCGCGATCGAGGCCGACTTGGCCGAAGAGGCCAAGGGCAAGGCCGATGAAATCTACACGGGTCAGCGCGCGCTCGTCGTGGCGGGCGAAGGCTGGCATGAAGGCGTGAAGGGAATCGTTGCATCGCGCCTGGTGAACGCATACGGCGTTCCCTCCTTGCTGTTCACGATCGAAGATGGCGAAGCCCGGGGATCGGGCCGAAGCGTGGGCAGGGTGAACCTGTTCAAGGCGGTCGAATCGACATCCGATATCCTCACGCGCTTCGGCGGCCACGAAGCCGCCGTGGGCGTAACGCTTCCCGCCGACAAGCTGCCTGAATTCACCGAGCGCCTCTGCGCTTATATGGATACGCTGCCCGAGGATAGCTTCCATCCGCTTATCGAAGTTGATTCGCTGGTCGATCTGGGCGAATTGACGCTCGAAAGCGTCGATGCCCTCTCGAGCCTGGCTCCGTTCGGCCAGGAAAACCTCACGCCGCGCTATCTTGCGCGCAACATCCGTCTGTCGAATTGCCGAGCGGTAGGCGCCGGCAAGAACCACTTGGCCTGCACGCTCACCGACGGCGCGTCGTCGGTCGACGCCATCATGTTTCACTGCGACGGCATCGGGGAATTCATGGCGTGCGGCAGCGTGGTCGATGCGGCGTTCCAGGTCCAGGTCGACGAATGGCGCGGCCGCCGCACGGTGAAGTGCATGCTCGACGTGGTCGAGCCCGCAAGCGCCTGCCCGGCGTTGAAGGCGTGCCTGCCCGTCGAGGATATGGAGTTCATCGACGATTTGTGCTGCGAAGACAGAGAGCCGTGCTCTGACGGTCCGTGCTGCTGCGAAGCCCAGAAGCGCGAGCGACGCGAGCGTTGGGAGCGCCTTGCGGCCGACAACCCCGCAGAATTGGCGGATGCCCTGGTCGGCGCCGTGATCGGCGATGGGTCGCTGCATGAGGCGCAGCGTCGTGCGCTCGATTGCCTCGCCGAGGGGAAGAATACGCTTGCGGTCATGGGAACCGGCAGGGGCAAGTCGCTCGTCTTCCACGTGCATGCTGTTCGCTGCGCTTTGGCTGCCGGGCTCGTCAGCGTGTTCGTGTATCCGCTGCGCGCGCTCATTTCCGATCAGGCCTACCATCTGTCTACGTTGCTTTCGAACTTCGGTCTGACGGCTGCCGTTCTGACGGGAGAGACTTCTTTCGACGAGCGCGTCGAGGTGTACGGCGGTCTTGCCGACGGATCGGTCGACGTGCTGCTTACCACGCCCGAATATCTGGCGTGGCATGCGGGCGACGTCGCGGCGTGCGGTCGAATCGGATTTCTCGCGGTTGACGAAGCGCACCATATGGCTCAGGCCGGTTCGGGTAAACGCGAGGCGTATGACCGCTTGCGCGATATCGCGGCCTTGATGGGCGGCCCTGTCGTGCTGGCGGCCACTGCGACCGCTCCCGATGAAGCGGCGTCGCATATCGCCGACGTGCTCGGCATCGAGGAAGTGGTCTACGACGGAGCCGACCGCGGCAATCTGCAGGTGGACGACCGTCGCAGCCTGCGCGATAAGGACAGCTATCTGGCGTCGATCGTCGCATCGGGAGAAAAAACCATCGTGTATGTGAATTCGCGCATGGGGTCGGTCGACCTGACGCGCAGCCTGCGTCGTATGGTTCCCCAGGTCGCCATGCAGATCGGCTTCTATAACGCGGGCCTCTCGCGCGACGAGCGAACGCGCATCGAGCGTTTGTTCAGGGAGAACGTCTTGCGCGTGCTCGTGTGCACGTCCGCATTCGGCGAAGGCGTCGATATTCCCGATGTACGTCACGTCGTGCTGTACGGCATGCCGTTTTCCGAGGTTGAATTCAACCAGATGAGCGGCCGCGCAGGCCGCAACGGGCAGGATGCATGCATACACCTGCTGTTCGGAAGCCGCGATGCGGCGGCCAATCAAGACGTCTTGCGCCAGGCGGCGCCCGAGCATGACGCCTTGGGCCAGGTGTATCGCGAACTGCGCTGCTTGCAGCGCGAAGCCGAATCGCGTGCGTCTGCGCGGCCCGAAACCGTGCGCGACGAGGATATTTTCTTTACAATGTCCGACGAAGAACTTGCTCGCGTCTGCAACGCCCGCACGCCGCGCTTCTCGGTGACGCCCGATGTGTGCGCCAGCGGCATGGCGGTGTTCGAAGAGCTCGGGCTCGTGCGCACACGCACGTCCTCGATGCAGGGCGGGCCGTCCCGCGAGGTGCACGTGTGCGCTTTCGGGGGCAAGGTCGAGCTGACCGACAGCGTTCGCTATCGCGAAGGTCTCGACGAGTCGGAATCGTTCGCTCGCTTCACCGAATGGGTGATGCGCACGCCGGCGTCTGTTCTGCGCGAAAGGATCATCAGGCCGATCGCGCCGGAAGGCGTTTCGGGGGAAGGGGATAGCCATGTCCGATGATGCGAAGGTGGAAGGCCGCGATGCCATGCAGGTCGAGCCGATGCTCGCCAACGCCGTCGGCGAGCCTATCGGCGATTTTTTCGACGGAGGCATCGCTCCTTCGGCCAATCCGTCCGAGGCGAAGTCGCCCGAGATGCGCTTCGCGAAGCTGAAAAGAATAGCTTCGGGCTATTTGTCCGAGGAAGACTGCGCGATGCTCGAGAAGGCGTATCGCTTCGCTTCAGAGGTTCATGCTGGTCAGAAGCGCAAAAGCGGCGAGCCTTTCGTCGCGCACCCCATCGAGGTGGCGCTGATTCTGACCGACCTGCGCATGGACGTCGACACGCTGTGCGCCGCCCTTCTTCACGATACCGTGGAAGACACCCCGACGACGGTCGAGCAGGTGTCCGACCTGTTCAACCCGCAGGTCGCCCAGCTCGTGCAAGGCGTCACCAAAATCACGCGCATCGAGGTGGAGAGCCTGACCGACGAGCAGGCCGCCACGATCCGCAAGATGTTCGTCGCTATGAGCAAAGACATCCGCGTCATCGTGATCAAGCTTGCCGACAGGCTTCATAACATGCGCACGCTGTCGGCCCTCAGGGAAGACCGCCGCATCTTCAAGGCGCGTGAAACGCTTGAAATCTATGCGCCCATCGCGCATCGTCTGGGTATCGGTTCGATCAAGTGGGAGCTCGAGGACCTTTCGTTCTATTATCTCGACCCGGTCAAGTTCGGTCAGATCAGCCGCATGGTCGCCGAAAGCCGCATGGAGCGCGAGCGCTACTTGGCCGACGTGATCGACCTTTTGACGGGCGAGCTCGACAAGGTGGGAATCAAAGGCCATATCGCCGGCCGCCCCAAGCATCTGTATTCCATCTATCAGAAGATGACCAAGCGTGGAAAAGGCTTCTCCGAGATTTACGACCTGATCGCCGTGCGCGTCATCGTGAAGACGGTGAAAGACTGCTATTCGGTGCTTGGCGCGGTTCATTCGCTGTGGCATCCGATGCCCGGCCGATTCAAAGACTACATCGCCATGCCCAAGCTCAATATGTACCAGAGCCTCCACACCACGGTGATCGGCCCGTCGGGCCGCCCGCTCGAGGTGCAGATCCGTACCGAGGAAATGCATCGCATGAGCGAATACGGCGTGGCCGCGCATTGGCGCTATAAAGAGAAGGGAAGCAAGGCCGACGCCGCCTTCGACCGACAGATCGCCTGGTTGAGGCAGATGGTCGATTGGCAGGAAGAAACCAAGGACTCTCGCGAATTCCTCAGCGAGCTCAAAGTCGACCTCGCGCCGACCGAGGTGTTCGTGTTCACGCCCGCCGGCGAAGTGATGAGCCTGCGTAGCGGCTCGACGCCGGTCGATTTCGCCTACAACGTGCATTCCGAAGTGGGCAACCACTGCGTCGGAGCGAAGGTCAACGGAGCAATCGTGCCGTTGTCCTACGAGCTGCAGATGGGCGATCGCGTGGAAATCCTCACGCAGAAAAGCGCCACGCCCTCGCGCGACTGGATCAAGATGGTCAAGACGCCTTCGGCGCGTAGCAAGATCCGCAGCTATTTCTCCAAGGTCAGCCGCAGCGACGATCTGATCATGGGCCGCGAGAAGCTCGGCCGCGAAATGAAGAAGCACGGCCTGGGCCTGGGTTCCACGTCGTCGGTCCGCGCGCAGAAGCAGGTTGCCGAGCAGATGGGCTACAAAGACGTCGAGGACATGCTGGTCGCCATCGGAGCGGGCAAGGAGACCGTGCTGCATGTGGCGAATCGCCTGCTCAAGATTTTGCATCCCGAGCCTGTCGACGATACGCCGACCATCCCTATGATGAGCAGCGGCGTCATGCCCCCGATGATAACGTCGGTCAAGCGTCCTCTGCCGCGTCGCGCCCATTCGTCCAACGGCGTGGTCGTGGCGGGTCTCGACAGCGCCCCCGTGCGCCTGTCGCGTTGTTGTAATCCGGTTCCGGGCGATAAGATCATCGGCTTCGTCACCCGCGGCCGCGGCGTTTCGGTGCATCGCGCCGATTGCCCCAATGCGAAAGACTTCATGCGCGACCAAGGGCGCCTCATCGGCGTTTCGTGGGAGGCGACTGCAGAGAATACAAGTTCGTATCAGGTTGAGGTGTTCATTGAAGCGCTCGACCGTATGAACCTTTTGCGTGATATCATCAACACGTTGTCGGACACGGGCGTCAACGTGCTCACCTCGAATACGGCAAGCCATTCGGACGGCATCGTGGAAATGAGATATTTGTTCCAGGTGTCGCAGGTTTCCAACATCGAGAACATTCTCGAGTCGTTGCGCAAGATCGACGGCGTGTTCGATGCTCGCCGCATGCTTCCGGGCGATGCGGTGCATCGAAGGAAATAGAACAGGGGGAAGGTCCCGCGCTTTCGGGCTCGGGACCTTTGGCGCGAAGGGGTCCGCTTGCGCGGTGTTTTTTCGCGTAAGGGCCCGTCGGCGGAATGTCGCGGGCGGAATCGAAAGGAACTATTGATGCGTGCGGATTGCAAACGCGTCGTCACCGACGCCAATGGCTGCGTTCCGGTGTCCATCCTGGTCATCGGCATGATGGATAACAACTGTTTTATCGTTTCGTCGGGTCGCGAAGAGGGTGCGCCCGCATTGGTGGTCGATCCCGCAGGCGATGCCGACGCTATTCTGAAAGCGCTCGGCTGGCTCGATTTGAAATACATCGTTTGCACGCATGACCACAACGACCATCTGGTCGCGCTTCCTGCGTTGCAGAAGGCCACGGGCGCCGAGGTCATCGCCCATCCGCTCGATTCGAAGATCATCGAATCCGGTCAGCCCGGTTATTTCGGCGATTGGGATGCCGTGGCTCCCGTGCATGTCGATCGCAAGGTCAAAGACGGCGATACGATCAAGCTCGGATCGCTCGAATTCAAGGTCTTGCATACTCCCGGCCACACCAAGGGCGGCATCTGCCTGTATCTTCCCGGCTTCGATGGCAAGCCCAGCCTGCTTTTCTCGGGCGACACGTTGTTCCGCGGAGCCACCGGCCGCGTCGATTTCGAGGGCGGCAGCGCCCGCGAAATGCGTGCGAGCCTGCGCAATAAGCTCGCCGCCCTGCCCGACTCGACGATCGTGTATCCCGGCCATGAGGGTCTGACGACCATCGGCATGGAACGCCGTCGCGTCATCGAGGCGTTTTAGCGGAGCGGCGCCGAGGCGCACGCAATCGATCGGAGGATCTAAGTGACCGTCGAATTCGGAACTTTCATGGCGGGGGTTATGTCCGACCCGCTCATGCTTGCCGTTACGCTGCTCAACGTCGCCGTCATCGTCGTCAACGGCGCGACCGATGCGCCCAACGCCATCGCGACCGTGGTATCCACGCGCTCCATGAAGCCTCGCCCCGCGATCATCATGGCGGCTCTTTGCAACTTTTTAGGATTGCTCGTCGTCTCGGTGTTCACGAGCGCCGTCGCCAACACCATTTTCAAAATGGTCGATTTCGGCGGCGACAATCAAGCCGCCTTGGCGGCTTTGGCCGCGGCTATGGTGGCCATCATCGTCTGGGGCGCCGCAGCGTGGTTCTTCGGCATACCTACGTCGCAGAGCCATTCGCTTATCGCTGGCCTGACGGGCGCGGCCATCGCTGCAGTCGGCAGCTTCGATGCCATTAACTGGGGCGAATGGATGAAGGTCATTTACGGCATCCTGCTTTCGACCTTCCTCGGCTTCGGCATGGGGTGGTTGACGGCGAAAGTCATCGCGCGGCTCTGTCGGAATGTGCAGCGTGCCAAAGCGAACCAGGTGTTTCATTGGGGCCAGATCGTCGCGGGCGCAGGAGTCGCCTTCATGCATGGCGCCCAGGACGGCCAGAAGTTCATGAGCGTGTTCATGCTCGGCATCGCTTTGGCGGCCGGACTCGGCCAACCCGCCCAGCTCGCCTTGCCCGTATGGCTCATGGTGCTGTGCGCCGTGAATATGGGTCTGGGCACCGCGATCGGCGGCGAACGCATCATCAAAAACGTCGCCATGAATATGGTCAAGCTCGAGGTCTACCAGGGTTTCGCGGCAAGCGCTTCCGCCACGTTGTGCCTCATAGTGGCTACGTTCACCGGCATGCCGGTGTCTACGACGCACGTGAAAACGACGGCTATCATGGGCGTCGGCGCCGCCAAGCGCAAAAGCGCCGTGAAATGGCAGGTCGCCATCGATATGGTGAAGACCTGGGTGCTTACCTTCCCCGGATGCGGCCTCATAGGTTTCTTGATGGCCGAGCTGTTCCTACTCTTCGTATAAATGCGCGCCGCATCGCGCGTCGGCGCGCATGAGCGCCGCTGTCTGTCACATGAGAAAGGCCGACGATGAGTCTCAAGCAGAAATTCAACTATTTCGAAGCGTTCGAAAAACAGGCTGACTTGGCATGCCGAGAGGCCGAGTTGCTGATCGATATCATCGAGAATTTCCGTACGTCCGAAGCGCTCCTGGACGATATCAAGCGCGCGCATGAAATCGAGCATGCCGCGGATATGGTCTGCCACGACATTTTCGATGCGGTGAGCGTCGATTTCATCACGCCGATCGACCGCGAGGATATCATTTCGCTTACGCAGAGCATGGACGACATCCTCGATTATATGGAGGCCACCATCCAGCGCTTCTATATGTTCGATGTGCAGAGCATGCACCCTCGTGCGCTCGATTTCGCAAAGCTGCTCTTGAAAGGCTGCGAGGCCCTGCGCGCGGCTGCTTGCGAATTCAAGAATTTCAAGAACACGAAAAAGCTCAAGCCGCTTATCGTCGAGGTGGGCGATGTCGAAGAAGAGGCCGACGACCTGTTCTTCACCGTCATGCACGACCTGTATACGGGCGCTCGCAAGGACGCGGTGTCTTCGGCCGCGCTTAGCGATGTGCGCGAGGAAGCCGTCGATGTGTTTATCTGGGACAAGCTTTTCCAGCGCATGGAGAACACGGCCGACACGTGCGAGCGCGCTTCCGATATCATGCGTTCCATCATGATGAAATACGCCTAGGACGTTGCGGCGGCCTGGAGTATTTCGCGAATTCGCTTCGGCTTTTGTTCGCCGGCCACGCTTGCAAGCGCGTGGCCGGCGTTATTTTTCCAGGAGATGCTCCATTGCCCATCGCAGGGCCGCGACGCGCCGGGTTTTCTGCGCGAGCATCCAGAGCTTTCCCGTGGCCTCGAGCTCTTCGCGCAACGAGGCTTCGCGCCCAGGTGCCGCTTTCGCCAGCACGGCCGCTTCGTCGTCGGCGGTCGTTTCTAATTTCTGCCTGATGAACACGGTGTCGAGCGCGATGTCGCGCGAAAGCTCGTCGAAGGCCTCGTCGTAGAGAGCGTCTTGCACCTCTTGGGGCTTCACGCGGTTCGCGATGCGGTATTCGCGGTAGGTGATGCCTTTCTCGGCCAATTCGGCCATGAACTCGTTTTTCTTGCGGGCCAATGCGTCGCGCAAGAGCGCATCGGGAATGATGCCGCTCAAGCGTGCACGCAGCGTTTCCGCCACGTAGTCTTCGCGCGCCTCTTCGACGGAGCGCGCGCTCGTCGATTCGTCGGCTGCCTTTTTCCTGCGCCGCGCTGCGATGGGGGTTTTAAGGTCGAGCTCCATCGCGGGCACGGGGTGCACGACGACGCCGAAGCGCAGTGGCTCGTGCTCGTCGAAATCGCCTATCGTCTCGATTTTCGGCGCGCCGACGAACGGCGGGCAGACCTCGGCGATTGTCTTGTCGGCTGCGCGGTTCGTCACGTTTTCGCGCAGATAGGTTTCCATTTCGCGCGCGGTCAGCAGCTGGGCGGCGCGCTTCCTCACGGCGTCTTCGCGGCATTTGAGAATGCGCGCAAGCCGCGCTAGCGCGTCGGCGACGAGCGCGTCCGTCTCGGCGGCCTCGAGCATGACTTCGGCCGAAAACGGTGCGGCGTTCTCGTCGAATACGGCGATATCCATACATATCCTCCTCTGCAGGGAAGGTTTCGTCCCATTGTATAGCCGCGTTTCGACGCTGCCGTCGTATGTGGCCGTTGCGTTGAAAATACGGCGTCGGCTACCGACCCTGCGAGCATGCTGTGCAGTGGCGGTGGCTGCGGTTTTGCTTGGTCTATAATCCTTCGCGATACCTTTACCGATAGGAGCCATCATGCTTTCAACCCATGATTTCCAAGCCGGTGCCCGCATGCACGGCTTCGTCGTCGATTCGTCGGAGCCGCTTTCGGAAATCGACGGATCGGCGCATGTCATGTGCCACGAGAAAAGCGGCGCCCGCCTGCTTTTCCTGCAAAATGCCGACGAGAACAAGGCGTTTTCCATCGCATTCAAGACGCCGCCCGCCGACGATACGGGCGTCTTCCACATCCTGGAGCATTCCGTGCTGTGCGGCTCGAAGAAATTCCCCGTTAAAGAGCCGTTCGTCGACCTGCTGAAAACGTCGATGCAGACGTTTCTCAACGCGCTCACGTTTCCCGATAAGACCATGTACCCGGTGGCAAGCACCAACGACCAGGACCTGATGAACCTGACCGACGTGTACATGGATGCGGTGCTCAACCCTGCGATTTATGACAAGCGCGCCATCTTCGAGCAGGAGGGCTGGCACTACGAGCTCGACGAAGACGGCGCCGAGCCGCGCCTGCGCTACAACGGCGTGGTGTTCAACGAGATGAAAGGCGCGCTGTCCGACCCCGAAAGCGTGCTGTACCACGCGGTGAACGCGGCCCTGTTCCCCGATACGTGCTATGCCTTCGAATCGGGCGGACATCCTCGTGCAATTCCGCAGCTGACCTACGAGCAGTTCCTCGACACGCACGCGCGCCACTATCGCCTCGACAACGCCTATATCGTGCTGTACGGCAACGTGGACGCCGAACGGATGCTGTCGTTTTTGGACGACCGCTATCTGTCGGTCGAGCGCCCGCGAGTCGACGCCGCCCCGAATGAAGTGGGCATGCAGGCGCCGCGCGTGGCGACCGACGTCACGGTTTCCATGGACACGGCGCCGGAAAACGCTTGCGTCGGGCTGGGCTACGTGGTGGGGCAGGCGTGCGATTTCGAACGCGTTCTGGCGTGCGACGTGCTGATGGATGCGCTTATGGGCGGCAACGAGTCGCCGATGAAGCGTGCGCTGCTCGATGAGGGGCTCGGCGGCGACGTCACGGCGTACCTGATCGATTCCCAGGCGCAGCCCGTCGCGCTGTTCCAGCTGAAAAACGCCGAGGAGGGCAAGGCGCAGGCCTTCATGGAAGCGGTCGAGCGCGAGGCGGCGCGTCTGGTGCGCGACGGCATCCCGCGCGACGTGCTCGAGGCGTCCCTTGCCCAGATGGCCTTCGATTTGCGCGAACGCGACCGCGGCATGGCCGACGGCGTGCCTTTGGCCATGAATGCGCTGGCGGGCTGGCTCTACGATGACGCCATGCCTACCGCGTATTTGCGCTATGAGGACGCGCTCGCTCACATGCGCGCAGGTCTGGACGGCCGTTACTTCGAAGACGTCTTGGCCTCGCTGATATGCGAAAGCGGCCACAAGGCGCTCGTCGACCTGGTGCCGGGCGAAGACGGCTCTGCGTCCGAGGAGGACGCCGAGCTGGCGGACACGCTCGCTTCCATGGACGAGGCGCGCCGTCAGGCCGTGCGCGACGACGTGGCGGCCTTGCGCCTGATGCAGGAGACGCCCGACGCTCCCGAGGCCACGGCGACGCTTCCGCGCCTGCGCGTGGACGACATAGGCGAGGCCGTTCCCGATCCCGCATATCGTCTGGCGGCCGACGCGCCCGTGCCGTGCCTGCACCACGATCTTCCCACGCGTCATATCGACTACCTGTCGCTGTATTTCGACATGGACGGATTGTCGTTCGACGACCTGCCCTACGTCACGCTGCTCGGCATGCTGCTCGGACGTCTCGGCACGGCGCGGCGCAGCGCAGCCGAGCTCGACGTGCATATGCGCACGCACTTGGGTTCGCTTCGCTTCTTCGCCGAGGCCTATTCGTCCGATTCCGACCCGTCGAAGCTCTCGCTTAAGATGGTCGCGTCGGCAAGCGCGCTGTCCGAAGAACTCGAGCATCTCGCCTGCATTCCGCGCGAGGTCTGGGCGACGACGTCTTTCGACGATGCGGGCAAGATCCGCGATATCCTGGTGCAACGCCGCATCTCCATGGAGCAGTCGTTCATGGGCGAGGGCCATGTACGCGCGATGAATCGCCTGTCGTCGTATCTGTTCAAGTCCGGCGTGATCAAAGAGCAGATGGGAGGCGTCGATTTCTATCGCTTCCTGTGCGACTTGATCGAGCATTTCGACGAGCGCTTCGACGCACTGCGCGAGCGTCTGGAGGACGTGCGCGACCGCATTTTCACGAAAGACGGAGCGCTGGCGAGCTTTACGGGGTCGACGGACGACCTCGAGCGCTTCTGGGAGTCCGCAGGCGATTTCGGCTTGCCCGGAGATGCCGTGTTCGGCGGCGATCCGCGCTGCCGCTTCGCGTTCGGCGACCGCGTGCCCGATCCCGAGGTCAAGCAGGAGGCCTTCATCGTGCCGGGCGACGTGTGCTACGTGGCGAAGGGCGCCGATGTGCATGAGACCGTCGGCTACGATGGCGCCTGGGCGGTGCTTTCCAACGCGCTTTCGTTCGACTACTTGTGGAACGAGGTGCGCGTGAAAGGCGGCGCCTACGGCGTCGGGTTCCGCATCACGCCCGAGCGTTTCGGACGTTTCTATTCCTTCAGGGACCCGGGCGTCGATGCGACGCTGGCCCGCTACGACGAGGCGGGCGCGTGGCTTTCGGCGTTCGACCCCGCGGAAGACGAGATGGAGGGCTATATCGTCAGCACGGTGGCGTCGCATGATGCGCCGGTGAAGCCGCGCCAGGTGGCGCGCCGCCAAGACGTGGCTCTGTTCTCCGGCAAGTCTGCGGGCTATCGAGAGCATCTGCGTGCGGAGAAGCTCGCCGCGACGCCTGAGAAGCTGCGCACGTATGCCGAGGCGCTCGACCGTATCGCGTCCGATGGCGCGGTTTGCGCGTTCGGCGGCGAAGGCGTGCTTCGCGCGTCGAAGGGCGACTGGAGCTTCGTCAAGCTGCTCTAGCGCGCTGCGCGAAGGTCGCCTGATGCGGAACGGCTGCGGCGGACCTGCGGCCGTTCTGCTTCTTTCGCATTTGCGCTCGCTGCGGTTTCGCTCTAAGCTGCGGTGGTGATAAAATATCGCGTTACGAATAACGCCACGTCGCAAAGGATTACCATGCCCTACAACGCACCCGAGGGAACCGCCGATATGCTCCCCGCCGTCGCGCGCCTGTGGCGCACGACGACCGATGCAGCGGCGAAGCTGTTCTCCACGTATGGCTACGAGCCGATCGATACGCCCCTGTTCGAGCTGACCGAGGTGTTCACGCACGGCATCGGCGAAGCGACCGACGTCGTGGGCAAGGAGATGTTCGTCGTCCGCAGCGGCGAGAACTATAAGCGCTCCCTGGCCGCCGGCTCCGACGCCGGCCTCAAGGCGAAGCAGAAGCTTTCGTTGCGCCCCGAAGGCACGGCAGGCGTCGTGCGCGCGGTGGTGCAGCACAACCTGGTCGAGCAGGGCGCCGCGCCCGCGAAGCTGTTCTATGCCGGCCCGATGTTTCGCGCAGAGCGTCCCCAGAAGGGCCGCCTGCGCCAGTTTCACCAGATCGGCGTCGAGTGCCTGGGCGCTTCCGAGCCCACGGCCGATGCCGAGATGATCATCATGCTCATGCGCTTCTTCGAGGCCATGGGCGTGCCCGGGAAGAACATGCGCCTGCTCATCAACTCGATGGGCGATGACGCCTGCCGTCCCGCTTATCGCGAAAGCGTGCGCGACTTCATCCTCGCCCACGAAGACGAGATGTGCGAGGAGTGCCGTCGCCGCGCCGACACCAATCCGCTGCGCGCCTTCGACTGCAAGAACGAGACGTGTGCGCACGTCATGGCGGACGCGCCGAAGATCGTCGACCACCTGTGCGACGATTGCCGCAGCCACTATGAAAGCGTGAAGCAGCTGCTCGACGCCGCGGGCGTCGCCTACGTTGAGGACCCCACGCTGGTGCGCGGCCTCGACTACTACACGCGCACCGTGTTCGAGGTGCAGGTCACCGAGGGCATGGGGTCGCAGAGCGCCATCGGCGGCGGTGGACGATACGACGGTCTCGCCGAAACGGTGGGCGGCCGCCCGACGCCCGGTCTGGGCTTCGCGCTCGGATTCGAGCGCATGGTGCTTGCGCTCGAGGCCGCGGGCGTCTTGAGCGAGAACTCGAAGCGCGTCGACGGTTACGTCGCCTGCGTCGACGAGTCCGTGCGTCCGGCCGCGTTCGACCTGGTATGCGCCGCGCGCGATGCGGGTCTTTGCATCGAGATGGACCATCAGGGCAAGAGCCTGAAGAGCCAGTTCAAGATGGCCGACAAGATCGGCGCTCGCGTCGTCGTCATCCTGGGTCCCGACGAGCTCGCCCAGGGAAAGGCCCGCGTTCGCAGCATGCAGAAGCATAGCGAGAAGCTGGTCGACATCGATGCGGCGAAGCGTCTTCTGTCTCAGTTCGGCGGCCAGTTGGTCGGCAACGCCGCAACGCCTGTCAATATTGATGCCGTGTTCTCTTTCGAGAGTGACGATAAGGAGTAAGAAAGCACATGACCGATTTCGTTAACGAGTACTGCATGCACGACCACACGTGCGGCCAGCTGCGTGCATCCGACGTGGATTCCCAGGTCACGCTCACCGGCTGGGTGTGGCACAACCGCGACCACGGCGGCCTGATCTTCATCGACCTGCGTGACCGCGAGGGCTACACCCAGGTCGTTATCGACCCCGATTGCGTCAGCACGGACGATTTCGCCGTCGCCGAGCACCTGGGCCGCGAGTACGTGATCGAGGTCGTCGGCAAGGTGCGAGCCCGCGCCGAAGGCACGGTCAACCCGAATATGGCGACGGGCGAGATCGAAGTGCTCGCCAGCGCCGTCAAGGTGCTCAACACTTCCGTGACTCCTCCGTTCTCGATCGAAGACGGCATCGAGACCGATGAGACCACGCGCATGAAGTGGCGCTATATGGACCTTCGTCGCCCCGAGATGTTCAACGCCATCAAGCTGCGCCACACCGTGGCCCAGGCCATGCGCTCCGCGCTGAACGAGCGCGGCTTCATCGAGGTCGAGACGCCCATCTTGGCGAACTCCACTCCCGAAGGCGCCCGCGACTACATCGTCCCGTCCCGCCCCAACCCCGGCAAGTTCTACGCGCTGCCGCAGAGCCCGCAGCAGTTCAAGCAGATGCTGATGTGCGGCGGCATCGAGCGCTACTATCAGATCGCCCGCTGTTTCCGCGACGAGGACCTGCGCGCCGACCGTCAGCCCGAGTTCACCCAGGTCGACATCGAGATGTCTTTCGTTCAGGGCGAAGACGTCATGGACATGATGGAAGGCGTCATGAGCGAGGTGCTGGCCGCCGCAGGCGTCGAGCACGAGTTCCCGTTGCAGCGCATGCAGTATGCCGATGCCATGGAGTATTACGGCTGCGACCGTCCTGACATCCGCTTCGACATGAAGCTCGTCAATCTGACGGAAATCGTGCGCGGCTGCGGCTTCGGCGTGTTCGCCAAGGCCGTCGAGGCAGGCGGCGTGGTCAAGGCCATCAATGCCAAGGGCGCAGGCGACTGGAGCCGCGGCGAAATCGACAAGCTGGCAAACATCGCTTCCGCCAACGGCGCGAAGGGCATGGCTTGGATCGCCTACACCACCGACGGCGCCGAGAAGAGCCCGATCATCAAGTTCTTCGACGACGAGACCTATGCCAAGATGAAGGAGGCCCTCAACGTCGAGCCGGGCGACCTGGTGCTGTTCGCGGCCGATACCGCCGACGTGGCGAACGCCGTGCTTTCCGCTCTGCGTCTGCATATGGCCGAGGCGCTTGACATTCCCCGCGAGGGTCATGCGCTCCTGTGGGTCGTCAACTTCCCTATGTTCCGTTACGACGAGGACGAGAAGAAGTACGCTGCCGAGCATCATCCGTTCACCATGGTGCCTCCCGAGGAGCAGTACAAGATCGAAGAGGCTCCGCTTGAATGCGGCAGCTACTCTTACGACCTGGTCATGGACGGCTTCGAGTGCGGCGGCGGCACCATCCGCATCCATACCGAGGAGCTCCAGCGCCGCGTGCTCCGTCGCTGCGGCCTGACCGATGCCGAAATCGACGAGAAGTTCGGCCACCTGATTCATGCTCTCGAGCTCGGCGCTCCGCCGCACGGCGGCATCGCCCTGGGTCTCGACCGCCTGGTCATGCTGCTTGCCGGCAAGCAGTCGATTCGCGACGTCATCGCCTTCCCGAAGACGTCTTCGGCCTCCGACCCCATGACGGGCGCCCCCAACGAGGTGACCACCCGTCAGCTCAAGGAGGTCGCGCTGCGCACCCTGTAGTCGCGCAGGCGCATATTCCCGAACGCAAAAGAACCCGCCATCTGAACTGAACCCCGATAGTGCAGTGAACCCCTATAGCTGGACAGACAATGTTCTGCTTCTCCTATAGGGGTCCTCTGCGTTAGGGGGGGTTGATTTGCTGAGCAAGGATTACTCCGCCGAGTTCAAACAGCGCTTTGCAGGCAGATATGCCGATGGCGCGACCATCACCATGCTGCAGCACGAGTTTGGCCTTACGAAGTCAACCGTGAAGCTTTGGAGGGAGAGGATCGACCAAGGCGGCGTCGGGGCCATAGACAGGCCGAGGAAGAACAACCGCTATCCCCAGGAGTTCAAGCTTCGCGTCGTCGAAGCCTATCTCCGCGGCGAGGGCGACTACAGGGCCCTCGCTCTCGAGCATGGCGTGCGCAACAGCGCGCAGATACGAGACTGGGTGAAGCGGTACCGAGAGGGAGGCGACGACGCCCTCGCCGTCCATCCGTCGGGACGAAGGAGGAAGGAGCCCGCGAGCGAGGAGACGCTCGAGCAGCGGTGCGCCCGCCTCGAGATGGAGGTGGAGATCTTAAAACGAATGGCCGCCTCGGCGACGGCCCTCTCGGCAGCAGGCAGAAGCACGAGATAGCGAAGTCGCTGAGGCGGGAATATCCGCTCTCCACGCTCCTGGAGCTCGTCGGGATGCCGCGTTCCGCCTATTACTACCACGAGGCGAATCCTCCCTCGGACAGGCAGGCGACCGAGCGGCCGACCATAGTGGAGATATGCGAGAAATCCCAGTTCAGATACGGATACCGACGCGTTGCCGACACGTTGCGCAAAGCTACCGGCATTCGCATCGCCGACAAGACGGCGCTCGAGGCCATGCGCGAGGAGGGGCTGCTGTGCCGGACCCGCAGACGCAGGAAGCGCCGCTCCTGCATGGGCCGGGCCGGCAGGTCCTCCTCGAACCTGCCGGCCCGCGACTTCGAGGCGGAGGACCCGATGACCAAGCTGGTGACCGACGTCACCGAATTCAAGGCGGGCGGCGCGAAGCTCTACCTTTCGCCCGTGGTCGACCTCTGCAACGACGAGGTCGTCGCCTACTCGATATCCAGGTCCCCGAACATGAAGATGGTCCTCGAGATGCTGGCGGGCCTCGAGGGCAGGCTCGATGGCGAAGACGCCCCGTTGCTGCATTCGGACATGGGCTGGCAATACCAGATGCCCGCCTACAGACTCGCGCTCGAGCGGATGGGAATAGCCCAGTCCATGTCCCGCAAAGGAAACTGCCTCGACAACGCGAAGGCCGAGAACTTCTTCTCGATGGTCAAGACCGAGCTTTACTACGATTGGGAGGGGGACGACCCCGATATCTTCGAGAGGGATTTGGAGAAGTATATCGACTGGTATAACAACGTGCGCATCAAAAGACGCCTGGACGGAAGCAGCCCGGTCGAGTACAGGCTCAGCCGGGCCGCTTGATTCACTTCTTTTGCCGTTCAGAAAACGGGGTCCTTTGCACTTTTGGGG
>NZ_CAUHPG010000020.1 GCF_959608125.1 uncultured Slackia sp. | reverse complement strand
TCACGCCCGACTCCGGCCCCTCGCTCGTGTTCGTCACGTTGCCTGTGGTGTTCGGCCAGATGCCGCTCGGCAACGTCTGGGGCGCGCTGTTCTTCGTGTTCATGAGCTTCGCGGCGCTGTCCACCGTCATCGCCGTGTTCGAGAACCTGATCAGCTTCACCATGGACAAGTGGGGCATCGACCGCAAGCGCGCGGTGGCGCTCAACGCCGTGCTCGTGGTCGTTTTGAGCCTGCCGTGCGTGTTCGGCTTCAACGCGCTTGCAGGCGTCACCATCCCCGGTATCGGCGATATCCAGTCGATCGAGGACTTCGTGGTGTCCAACAACATGCTGCCGCTCGGCGCGTTGGTCTTCGTGCTGTTCTGCACGCAGCGCTTCGGTTGGGGATGGAAGAATTTCCTCGCCGAGGCCGATGCGGGCGAGGGTATGAAATTCCCGGCATGGAGCCGCCTGTGGGTGAGATGGGGCATTCCCGTGCTGATCGTAATCATCTTCATCATGGGATACGCGCCGAAAGTCGCGCTCTGGCTGGGGCTGTAGCGCTCGTTCGGAATCGTATGCGAGAAATTCTCGAAGCGGCGTCGCGTGGTCGGCGCCGCTTCGTCGTATACGGGCCGCGCCTGCGTCGTCCGTACGGCGTTTCGTCGCGGACATGTGCTCTGTGGCATAATCGGAAGTCCGACGAAAGGGGACTCATGGCGACCGATGATGGCGAAAAGAAGAAGGCGGCATCGACCACGAAGCGCACGCTTCACTACTACTGGCAGGTCACGCGCAAGCATTTCGGCTTGTTCTCGCTGCTCATGGTTTCGACGTTTCTCTTCGTCGCATTGCTTTCATACGGCAACCCGTACGTGATGAGCCTGGTGGTCGACAAGGTGAGCGCAGGACCCGTGCCGCCCGACCGGGTGTTTTCCGAGTTCGGTCCTTTTATTTTCGCACTGATCGCGATCAACGTGTTCGGCCAGGCGGCCAGCAAGTTGCAGGATTACGCCATGTACAAGCTGCAGATCGCGGCGTCCTACGACCTCGCTACGATGAGCTTCGACGCGCTGTGCAACCAATCGATGAGCTTTCACTCCAACCGCTTCGGCGGCACGCTGGTCAGCCAGACCGCGAAGTTCATGAGCGCCTATCAGCTGCTGCTCGAAACGATCACGTTCCCGTTTCTGCCGGTGGCCTGCTCGATCATCTTCACCTGCGCCATCCTGGCGCCACGCGTGCCGGTGTACGTGGCGATCCTCATGGCGCTGCTTACGCTCTACGCTTGCGTTTCCTACTATATGTACAAACGCATCCTGCATCTTAACGAGCAGGCCGCAGGCGCGCAGAACCACCTGTCGGGCGAGCTGTCCGATTCGGTGGCCAACATCCTGGCCGTGAAGACCTATGGGCGCGAAGACTACGAGCGCAGTCTGTTCGATGCCGCGAACAAAGACGTGGTAGCGCGCGATTCCAAACGCATGCAGGCGTCGCTTACGCGCGGCATCATCACGGCCTGCATCGCGGTGACGATCATGGCGGCGGTGTCGGTGTTCATCGCCGGCGGCAACGCGTGGTACGGCATCACGCCCGGCACGCTCGTGATGATGTTCACCTACACCTACACGGTGACCAACCAGTTCAATTTCATCAACAACGGCCTGCAGCGCTTCAACCGTGCTTTCGGCGACGCGTCCGGCATGACGGCTGCGCTCGACGAGCCGCGCCTGGTGGCCGATTCGCCCGACGCGTTCGACCTCGAAGTGAACGAGGGCTCGATCGATTTTGCGGGCATCGGCTTCGATTACGACGACGGCGGCGTCAAGATCCGCGTCTTCGACGGCTTCGACCTGCATATCCCCGCAGGCCAGCGCGTCGGGCTGGTGGGGGCGAGCGGGGCGGGCAAGACCACGCTCACCAAGCTCTTGCTGCGCCTGTCCGACATCCAGGAGGGCAGGATCGAAATCGACGGCCAGAACATCGCCCGCGCCACGCAGCAATCGCTGCGCCGCCGGATCGCCTACGTGCCGCAGGAGTCGCTGCTGTTCCATCGCAGCGTGGCCGAAAATATCGCCTACGGCAGGCCCGATGCCACGATGGAGCAGATTCGCGAGGCCGCGCGCCGCGCCAACGCCCTCGAGTTCATCGAACGGCTGCCGCAGGGCTTCGACACCGTCACGGGCGAGCGCGGCGTGAAGCTTTCGGGCGGCCAGCGCCAGCGCATCGCCATCGCGCGCGCCATCCTGGCCGATTGCCCGATTCTCGTCTTGGACGAGGCGACGAGCGCGCTCGATTCCGAAAGCGAGAAGATGGTGCAAGACGCCCTCGCCGAGCTGATGCGCGGGCGCACGGCGGTGGTCGTGGCGCATCGCCTGTCCACGGTGGCGGGCCTCGACCGCATCGTGGTATTGGAGAACGGGCGTATCGTCGAGGACGGACCGCACGACGAGCTGATCGAGGCGGGCGGCGTGTACGCTGGGCTGTGGAACCGCCAGACGGGCGCGTATCTCGACTAACGGCGGTCTTCGTTCGCCTGCTCGACCGCGCATTCGCACGGTCTGTCGTGCGCGGGCGAGTTGTGGCGTTTGGACGTGCTGCCCGGACGCGATGGAGCGAGGCGCGGTTAATTGGTACAATAAACCGTTGATTATCACGAAACGGGCGCGTCGGCCGTTAGGCCGTACAGGGCGTCCTGGGCACGAAAGCCCTCCTTACGAACGAAGCATCGGCCTTTGGAGCGCCGATGTTTGTATAGCAACCATGTCGTCCGATATCAAAGGAGCATTACCGTTTTGAGCAACGAACATATCAACGGCGAATCGAACGCCGATATTTCCCAGAAGAACGCGGCCGATCGCTCTGAGGCGCGTCGCGCGTCTCGCGGTCAGAACCAGGGACAGGGCCGCTCCCAGTCGCGCGGCGGCCAGGCCAAGTCCGATTCTGAAGGCGCGGCATCCGAGCAGCGCAGCCAGAATCGCCGTCGTCGCAACACGACGCGCCATAAGACCGTCTCGGTCGAGCATAAGCGCCCTCAGATCACGCCGGAAGACCAGATGGAGAAGGAAAGCTTCTCCAAGCCCCGTACGCGCAACGCCTCGAAGACCACGAACGGCACGCGTCGTCGTGCGGGCGTGAAGAAGAATCCTGCCGCCAAACTCAAGATTATCCCGCTGGGCGGCCTCGACGCCATCGGCAAGAACATGACCGTGTTCGAATGCGGCGACGACATGCTGCTCGTCGACGCGGGCCTGATGTTTCCCGACGACGATCACCCGGGCATCGATTTGATTCTTCCCGACTATACTTATGTGCTCGAAAACGAGCATAAGCTGCGCGGCATCATCATCACCCACGGCCACGAGGATCATACGGGCTCGCTGCCGTACCTGATGAAAGACCTGTCCCGCAAGGTGCCGATTTACGGAACAAAAATGACGCTCGGCCTGATCGAGGGCAAGTTCAACGAGCATCGCGTGAAGGCCAAGCTTGCAGAGATCAAGGCGGGCGACGAAATCAAGCTGGGCGGTTTCATCGTCGATTTCTTCGCGGTGAACCATTCCATCCCGGGCGCCGTGGGCGTGTTCATGCAGTCCGCTGCGGGCAACGTCCTGCATACGGGCGACTTCAAACTCGACCAGAGCCCCATCGACGGCGTTCATACCGATTTCGGCGCATTGGCGCGTTTCTCCAAGATGGGCGTCGACTTGATGATGTCCGACTCTACGAACGCGCAGAACCCCAACTTCACGCCTTCCGAGGCCGAAGTGGGTCGTACGCTTCGCCAGATCATCGAGAACGCGAAGGGCCGCGTGATCATCGCCAGCTTCGCAAGCCATATCCATCGTCTGCAGCAGATCGCCGACGCAGCGGTGGCAAACGGCCGCAAGGTGGTCGTTACGGGTCGGTCCATGGTTCAGAACACCGATATCGCGCGTCGCCTGGGCTATCTGAAGATCCAGGATGTCGACCTGATCGACGCCTACGATCTCAAGGGCACGCCGCCCGAAAAGGTCGTCATCATGTGCACGGGTAGCCAGGGAGAGCCGCTGTCCGCCCTCGCGCGCATCGCCAACGGCGAGCATCGCACGATCCGGATCGACGAGGGCGACACGGTGATCATCTCGGCAACGCCGGTTCCCGGCAACGAAAAGGCCGTCACGCGCGTCGTCAACTCGCTTGCCAAGATCGGCTGCGAGGTCTATGACAAGAAGCGCGCCATGGTGCACGTGTCGGGCCATGCGGGCGCCGAAGAGCTCAAGCTGGTGCTTTCCATCGTGCAGCCGAAGCATTTCATGCCGGTGCACGGAGAGTCCACGCACCTGCGCGCCCATGCGCGCCTTGCCGAAGCCACGGGCGTCGATCCTCGCAACATCTTCTTGTGCGAGAACGGCGACACGCTCGAGCTGTCCGAGGCGGGAGTGCGTTTCGGCGACCCCGTCGAAAGCGGCATCGTCTACGTCGACGGCCTGTCGGTGGGCGATACCTCTCGCGACGTTCTCGACGAGCGTCAGGCGCTTTCCAATTACGGCATCGCGACCATCGCGGCCGCGGTCGATGTGCGCAAGAAGCAGATCGCGGCTCCGGTGCGCGTTGAGATGCGCGGCATCACCGGCGGCGACGTCGCTCAGCTTCGTCGCGAGGCCGGCGAGACCGTGAAGGGCACGCTGCGCCGCGCGCTCGACAAGGGCACCAAGGGCAAAGACCTCGAAAAGGTCTGCCGCGACGCGCTGTTGTCGCTGCTGTGGGAACGCACCAAGCAGCGCCCCATGGTGGTGTGCGCGATCATCGAGCTGTAGACTCGGTGCATATGCGGCGAAAACGCAGTTCAAACGCATAATAAACGCGGCATAAGGCAAGGAGTGCAGAAACGTGGCTCGCGGTTCCAAGACCACCGAATCACAATCGAAGAAGAAAAGCGATGCGGCCAAGGAGGGCCGCGTCGCTTTGAAAGACGCGCCCGCGAAAAGCAAAGGACGCCGTAAAGAAGCCGAAGCCGAAGCGCCCGAAAGCGCCGCTCCGCTCATTTTCGACGAACGAACCAAGCGCGATATCGCCGGCGTCGCCATCGCCGTCGCCGCCGTGGTCCTATTCGTCACGGCGGTCCTGCCGCCGTCCGGTTTCATCACGTCGGCTTTGGCCGAGGCTCTTCATGCCGCACTGGGCGTGGGGGCCTATGTCTTGCCCGTCCTGCTGGCCGCAGTGGGGGCTTGCTTTCTCGTGCGGGGCGAGACCGATGCGCTCGCCGTGCGCATGAGCGTCGGTTTCGCCATGTTGTTCGTAGCTTTCGAAACCTTGCTGGCCCTGTTCGTTCCGGGAGCCGACGCCGATGCGTCGCTCCTGTTCGGCGCCGATGCGTTGCGTTCGCACGGCGGATATCTCGGGGCGGGCATCGCATGGGCGCTGCTTGAGCTGCTCGGTCGCGTGGTCGGCTCCATCGTCATGGTGGGCCTGGCCCTGGGCGGCGCGGTGGTCATCGGATTTTCCGTCTCGGGCGCGCTGCATACCGCGCATGACGCCATTTCTTCTGTCAAAGAGCGCGTCGAGCATCGACGCGAACGGCGCGAGGCGGCTGCTGCCGAAGACGAGTCCGATGTAGTGGAAGCGCCGCCGTATCGCGTCGCGCAAGCTTCCGAGCCCCCTGCGCGTATCGTGCGCCGCCCCGATCCGATTCCTCGGGTTCCGCGCGACCTGTCTCGTCCTCGCCGTGCATCCCAGTCGCTTTCCACCCAGGTTCTGGGCGCGCCGCGCACCGTGCAAGGCGGTCCGTCCACGACGTCTGTCGATATGTATTGGCCTTCTGACTACGCTTACGACGAGGCCCGCGCCATCGCCGACGAAGGCCGTGCCATAGAAGCGAAGCGCACGAGGGTCCTCGGCGTGGAAGACCCCCTCGACGAGCGAGGGATGGTGCCGGTGGCGTCCGAGGCGGCGCCTTCGGATCAGGCGTTCTTGCGTTCCGACCGCCCGGCGTCCGCCGCGGTCGATTCTGAATCTGAAGACGTGCGCGAGGAGGCGCCCGCGATGGCGACGCGCTCGCTTTCGGCGCGCAAGGAGAAGCCCGCCAAGCACGTGCTTCCGTGGGAGGATCCTGAAGAAGACGACGCGCCGTATGCGCCGCAGGAGGCGTCGCCTGTGCTCGACGAGCCGAAATCGATGCCGCCTGCGCCCATGCCGCGCAAGCTCGAACGCACGGCGAGCGCATCCGATGCGCCCGTTCCCGCACCGACCCGTTCGCTTAAGAAGCCCGCTGCGGCATCGCGTATCGCGAGCGGCGACGGCGAGACGCGCGGCGGTTTCACGCTTCCCGCGTTCAGCCTGATCCGCCACAGCGAGCATGCGGCGGAAGCCGACGAGCGCGAGCTTGCGGCTACGGCGGCCGATCTGCAAGGGACGCTCGAGGACTTCAATATCATGGCCACGGTGGTGGGCTGGGTCGCGGGTCCTACGGTGACGCTGTTCAAGGTCGATCTGCCTAGCGGCGTGCGCGTGAGCAGGATCATGGCTCTGCAGGACGACATCGCCCTCGCGCTTGCGGCTCCCGGCGTGCGCATCTTCGCGCCTATTCCCGGCACCAACCACGTGGGCATCGAGGTTCCTAACAAGGTGCGTCAGAACGTGCTTCTGGGCGATGTGATCAAAGACGCCAAGGGCTCTCCGCTCGAGATGGCCATCGGCAAGGACGTCGAAGGCCATTCGATCGTCACCGACCTGGCAAAGATGCCCCATCTGCTGATCGGCGGTACCACGGGTTCGGGCAAGTCGGTTGCGATCAACGCCATGATCATGTCTATCCTGATGCGTGCAACGCCCGACGAGGTGCGCTTCATCATGATCGACCCCAAGCGCGTCGAGTTCACGCCGTACAACGGTATTCCGCATCTCTACGTTCCGGTCGTCACCGAGAACAAAGAGGCGGCGAGCGCTTTGGCATGGGGCGTGGCCGAGATGGAGCGCAGGCTCAAGGTGATGTCGAAGGCCGGCGTGCGCAATATCGCCCAATACAACAAGAAGGTCGAGCAGGGCGTCTTCGACGATGAGGCCGATGAAGACGCCGAACCCGCCAAGAAGATGCCCTACATCGTCATCATCATCGACGAGCTCGCCGACCTGATGATGAACGTGGGCAAGGAGGTAGAGCTTTCGATCAGCCGCATCGCCCAGCTCGCGCGCGCCGCGGGCATCCATATGATCGTGGCGACGCAGCGTCCGTCCACCAACGTTGTCACGGGCTTGATCAAGGCGAACATCACCAACCGTATCGCCTTCAATGTGGCTTCGGGCATCGACTCCCGCGTCATCCTCGATACGCCGGGTGCCGAGAACCTGATCGGCTTGGGCGACATGCTTTTCAGCAAGCCCGAATATGCCAAGCCGCAGCGTCTGCAGGGCTGCTTCGTTTCCGAGGAGGAAATCGAGGCCGTGGTGGCGCACCTCAAAGAGCAGGGCGAGCCTGAGTACCATCAGGAGATCCTGCAGACCAACGTCATAGGTCTCGGATCGTCGATGCCCGACGGATCGGGCGGCTCGTCCTCGTCGGACGATCCTTTGTTGTGGGAGGCGGCCGACATCGTGGTGGCGAGCGGCATGGGGTCGACTTCGAACATCCAGCGGCGGTTGAGCGTGGGCTACTCGCGCGCCGGCCGTATAATGGACATGCTTGAAGAGAAGGGCATCGTCGGTCCCCCGAACGGCAGCAAGCCGCGCGAGGTCTTGGTCGATGCGATGGAACTTGAAACGCTCAAGGCATTCGAAGCCCAGGATGCCTCGGAAGGATTCTAAGGAGGAACGGCGTGGACGAAATGAATTTCGGCGACGTTTTGCGTCATGCGCGAGAACAGAGCGGCGAAGACCTCGTGTCGGTCGCCCGACGCATCCGCATACGCCCCGATATCCTCGAACGCATCGAGGATTCCGATATCGACGCCATGCCGCCGCGCGGCTACTCTCGCAATATGATCAATGCTTACGCCCGCTATCTGGGACTGAACACCACCGAAGTGGTGAAGATGTATCAGAATGCGTACTACAGCAGCCAGGTGGAGCATGCTCGCGAAAACATCAGGCCTGCGGGCTTCGACATGCCGTCGTCGCGCCGTTCGGCCTTGCTCGATCATGGCCACGAAAGCGGTCAAGATGCCGGAGAGCAACCTGCTTCCGAGCGCCCGCGCCGCTCGTCGGGCGGCTTCGATGACCGGCTGTTCGACGACATCGACGCGGCCATCGCGCCGCCGAAAGAACCCACCAGCCGCATCGGCGCGGTGCATGTGGGCTCGTATAACGCCTACGGCCAGGGGCTTTCCCAGCGCAATGCCCGCCGCTCGAGCGATCAGACGCGCCGCATCGAGCCGGTCGACGACGGCCGCCGCCACGACGCGCGCAGCACCCATCGCGCCCGCCGTTCGAGCATGCCGGGGGAGCACTACACCAACCTCTACGCCGCGCCGAAAAACATCGGCGTGCGTCCTCCCAGCTGGCGCGACAAGCTGCCCTTCATCATCGCGGGCGTCGTCGTGCTGATTCTCGTGGCGGTCATCGCGGTGTTCGCCAACGGGATCGGCCGTGCTCAAAATGCCGAACAAGAGCCGACTCCTTTGAACGTCACGGGCCTTCCCGGTTCGACGACGACCGATTCCTCTTCGAGCGAGGGCGCATCCGAAGGCGATTCCGCCAAGTCCGAAGAGGAACCTGCGAAGACGGAGGATTCGGCCAAGGCCGCGGCTCCTACGAAGACCGTCATGGCTTACGACATCCCCAAGGGCGTTACGACGTATTTCGAAGTGTATATCGACGGCAAGTATGTCGACGGCGGCGATGTGACAGGCCCCAAAAGCCAGTCCTACGACGTAACGGGCGATTTCGAATTCCACGTCACGCCGCCCGACGGCGTGACGCTGACGCAGGACGGCGTCGAAATCCCGCTTAAGGCAGGTTCGTCGGGCGTGGCTACGGTCAACGTGAGTTTTGCCGACGTCCTTGCGAAGTGGAACGAGGAGCATGGCGCTTCAGGCGATGCTTCGACGACGGGAGCTGCCGATACCGCTTCCGATGACGGGGCTTCCTCTGCCGCATAACGCGCTTTTTCCCACGGGCGGGCCGCACGACTCGCCCGTTTTGCTGTTTTCCATTCAACAAGAAGAAAGGTTTTCGATCATGGCGAAAGAATCCAGCTTCGACGTCGTATCCACCGTCGACATGCAGGAGGTCGACAACGCGTTCGGCCAGGCGAAGCGCGAGCTCGCCCAGCGCTACGACCTCAAGGACTCGGGCGCTGAAATCACGCTCGACAAGGGCGGACGCAAGATCGTCGTCTCCGCACCGGCTGACTTCGTCGCCAAGCAGGTCATCGACGTGCTGGCCAGCAAGCTCATCCGTCGCGGCATCGACCTGAACTCCGTGAAGTGGGGCGAGCCCGTGGCCGCCGCGGGTCAGAGCGTCCGCCAGACGGGCGAAATCGTCGAGGGAATCGACAAGGAGACGGCCTCCAGGATCAACAAGGACATCAAGGCCCAGAAGCTCAAGGTGAAGGTGACCATCGAGGGCGACAAGCTGCGCGTGAGCTCCGCTTCGCGTGACGCGCTCCAGGAGGTCATCGCGTTTTTGAAGGGCAACGACTACGGCCAGCCGTTGCAGTACGTCAACTATCGATAGCAAGGCGGTGCACCTGTGACCAACATCGACGTCACGACGGCGCATTGCGACGAGCGCGCGGCGGCCCCTTCGGTCTGCTTCGTCACGCTCGGCTGCGCCAAGAACGAAGTCGATTCGGCGGAGATGACCAAGCGCGTTCTTTCCGCGGGATTCGACGTGGTCGAAGACCCCTCCGCGGCCGATGCCGTGGTGGTGAACACCTGCTCGTTCATCCAGGCGGCCACCGAGGAAAGCCTCGATACGATCTTCGACATCTGCGGACTTGATAACTTCGAGAACGGTTCGGCGAAGCTGGTCGTTGCCGGCTGCATGCCGGCGCGCTATGGCGACGACCTCGAAGACGAGCTGCAGGAGGCTAAGGCGTTCGTCCCGTGCAGCCGCGAGGACGACATCGTCGAAGTGCTCTGCGCCGTCCTGGGCGCGCGTCCCCGGGCCCGTTGCGAATCGTTCGTCTCGCCGTATGCCGAAAGCCCGGCGTCCTATGTCAAGATCAGCGACGGCTGCGACCGTTTCTGCAGCTTCTGCGCCATTCCTTACATCCGCGGCCGTTACCGTAGCTTCCCGCTCGACGACGTGCGCGCCGCCGTGGCCGAGCGCGTGGCGGCGGGCGTGCGTGAGATCACGCTGATCGCGCAGGACACCGGCCGCTGGGGCGAGGATTTCGACGAGCCCGACACCACGGCGCATCTGCTCGACGTGCTGGCCGGCGAATTCCCCACGACATGGTTCCGTCTCATGTACATCGAGCCGCAGGGCGTCAGCGACGAGCTGCTCGACGTGATCGCCGCGCGCGACAACGTGTGCTCGTATCTCGACGTTCCGCTGCAGCATGCGAGCAAGCCCGTGCTGCGTGCCATGAACCGTGCGGGCGATGCCGAATCCCATCGCGCCTTGGTGGAACGTATCCGTTCGTGGGTCCCCGGCATCACGTTGCGCACCACGCTGATCGCGGGCTTCCCGGGCGAGACCGACGACGACTTCGAGGAGCTTTGCGCCTTCCTCGAAGATGCCGAGTTCGACTACGCGGGCGTGTTCCCGTATTCGGCCGAGGAGGGCACGCGCGCCGCGACGCTCGACGGCCAGGTCGAAGAAGAGGTCAAGATCGAGCGCG
Organism: uncultured Slackia sp.; assembly: GCF_959608125.1. Lineage (GTDB taxonomy): Bacteria > Actinomycetota > Coriobacteriia > Coriobacteriales > Eggerthellaceae > Slackia. Next base: position 32,190 of record NZ_CAUHPG010000020.1, on the reverse strand, counting down.
CCCAGCGCGTCCGCGACATCGCCGACGCCATCGGCGAGGGCCGCGTGTCGGCTCGCATCGGCAGCGAAATGGACGTGCTCGTGCTCGGCCGCGAGGAAGACGGCCAGCTGTACGGCCGCGCGATGTGCCAGGCCCCCGAGGTCGACGGCGTCGTGTATCTGGAAGAGGGCGAGGTCGGCGACATCGTGCGCGTGCGCATCTCCGACACGCTCGTGTACGAGATGGAAGGCGAGCTGTGCGATGGGCGATAACGTTTCGAAGCCGGCCGAAAGCGTGATGACCCCCGCGAACATCATCACTATGGTCCGCATCTGTCTGGTTCCCGTGTTCGTGGCGGCGATCATCAGCCCGTGGCCCGAGTGGATCGGGTTCGCAGAGCTGAACGTATGGAAGGCCTGGATCGCGGCGGGCATCTTCGTCGTCATTTCTGGCACCGACTGGCTTGACGGGTATCTGGCGCGCAAGCGCAACGAGGTCACCGACTTCGGCAAGTTCATGGACCCGTTGGCCGACAAGATTCTCGTCACGGCGGCGCTGCTCGTGCTGATCGAGCTGGGCGCCATTCCCAGCTGGGTCGTGCTCATCATCGTCGCGCGCGAGTTCATCGTTTCGGGCGTGCGCATGGTGGCCGCCAGCAAGGGCGAAGTCATCGCGGCGTCGTGGTACGGCAAGTTCAAGACGGTGTTCCAGATGGTCGCCATCGTGCTGTTCGTGGTGAAGGAAAGCCCCGCGTTCGGCGATCCCACGTCAGGCTTCTATATCGGCTTGTACGTGTTGAGCTGGGCCGTCATGGGCGTCGCGCTGGTGCTTACCGTGGTGTCGATGGTCGACTACATCTCGAAGGCACGCCATCTGATCGGCTTCAAGCCGAAGGGTGACGCCGCCGTGGAAGAGCTCCCGCTCGCCGAGCGCGTCATCGATGCGGCGAAAGGCCGCAAGCTGCGCATCGGCACGGCGGAAAGCTGCACCGGCGGCCTCGTCTCCGCCGCGTTGGTTGACGTCCCCGGCGCTTCCGATGCCGTCTGGGGCGGCGTCGTGAGCTACGCCAACGACGTCAAGCAGGGCTGCCTCGGGGTCTTGTCCGACACGCTGGCCGTCCACGGCGCCGTCAGCGAACAGACCGCATGTCAGATGGCCAAGGGCGCCCGCGCGGCTCTCGGCGTCGATGTCGCGGTGTCCACCACGGGTATCGCGGGCCCCGGCGGCGCGGTCGACGGCAAGCCCGTCGGAACCGTTTGGGTCGGCGTGTCGTCGGCCTCGGGCGAGCATGCTGCTCTGCACCACTTCGACGGCGACCGCGCGGCGGTGCGCCGCCAGGCCGTCGATGCCGCTTTGAAGGCGCTGCTCGACGAAATCGCGTAGCGTTTCGAAAGCACGTGGTTTTTCCGGCCCCGTTCGTTCCCACCGTTTCGTGGGGGCGGGCGGGGCCTTTTTGCGTTGCGGGGCATGATGCGTGCCGGTTTTCGCCGGCGCGGTGCCGGCGCGTGGATGCGGAGCGCCGTCATGCGGGTCTGATTCGGACGCGATGCGCGCCAGACTGCGGTCGGGAGCCGGATACCCTGCGGCAAGGCCGTCGTGGTTTCATGGTGATGCGGTCATATCGCGAAGCATTTCTTCGTCGACGATTGACATGAGAACATCTGTTCGCAATAATAATGCGGCTGCCGTTTCGCGGCTGCAGGTCGATATCAAGGAGCAGGGATGAATCAGGACAAAGAACAGACGCTGAAGCTCACCACCGAGCAGATCGAGCGTAAATTCGGCAAGGGTTCGATCATGAAGCTCGGCGAGGAGGGGTGCAATCTCGAAGTCGGCGTCATCCCGACAGGCGCGCTTCCGCTCGATGCGGCGCTCGGCATCGGCGGCGTGCCGCGCGGCAGGATCGTCGAGGTCTACGGCCCCGAATCGAGCGGTAAAACCACCCTCGCGCTCCAGATTATCGCTGAAGCCCAGGCTCTCGGCGGCGTGGTCGCATTCATCGACGCCGAGCATGCGCTCGACCCCACGTATGCGGCCCGTCTCGGCGTCGATATCGATGAAGTCTTGATCTCGCAGCCCGACACCGGCGAGCAGGCGCTCGAAATCTGCGACATGCTGGTGCGCTCCAACGCGATCGACGCCATTGTCATCGACTCGGTGGCTGCATTGGTTCCGCGCGCTGAAATAGAAGGAGAAATCGGCGATAGCAGCGTCGGCCTGCAGGCGCGCCTCATGTCCCAGGCGCTGCGCAAGCTTGCCGGTTCGCTTTCGAAATCCAATACGACATGCATCTTTATCAATCAGCTGCGCGAGAAGATCGGCGTGATGTTCGGCAACCCCGAAACCACCACCGGCGGCCGCGCCCTCAAATTCTTCTCGAGCGTGCGTATCGACATCCGTCGCATCGAGACCCTGAAGAACAAGAGCAATGAGCCTATCGGCAACCGCGTGCGTGCGAAGGTCGTGAAGAACAAGGTCGCTCCTCCGTTTCGTCAGGCGGAATTCGACCTTATGTACGGCACGGGCATCTCGCGCGAGGGCTGTATCGTCGACATGGGCGTCGAAGCGGGCGTCGTGAAGAAGAGCGGCGCCTGGTATACCTGCGGCGAGCAGCGTCTTGGCCAGGGCAGGGAAGCGGCGAAGGAGATGCTGCGCACCAATCCCGACCTACGTGATGAAATTGAAGCGAAGGTCCGCGAGTTCTTCGGCATTCCCAGTGTGCGCCCCGGCCAGGACGGCGCCGCCGAATAGGATTCGCCCGGTATCGCGCCGGCGCGGCGGCATGATATGCATCTGCACGGCTCGTCCTGATGGGTCGGGGCGGGTCGTGCGCTTGCGAGAGGCTCGGAAGAAAGAATGCGGAGGCGTCATGCCGATTATCGATGATGAATTCCTGTCGAAGCTCGTGCGCGAACCCGTCGTCGTGCGAGTTTCCGAAGATCAAGAAAAGGCATTCGCGAGAATCGTCAGGCTTTCGGCCGCGCGCGACCGCTGCTCGCATGAGCTTGCCGGACGCCTCGAGCGCGACGGCTTTTCCGCCGATGATGCACATGCCGCGATCGAGCGCGCCACGGCGTGCGGTCTCGTCGATGACGCCCGGTATGCCGAAACGCTCGTACGCACGCGCCTTTCCCAGGGAAAGGGCAGGGCCGGCATCGAAAACGAATTGGCTTCCGCGGGTATCGCCGTCTACGATATCCCCGGATGGCCCGACGAGTATTTTCCTTCCGACGGGCTTTCGGAAGAAGACCGCGCGTTCGAGCTGCTGTGCAAAAAACCTCCTCGGTCGAAGAATATTTACGCTTCCGCATGTCGCAAACTTGCTTCGCGGGGGTTTTCAAGCGATGCGGTGTTCGCGGCGGCGCGCCGTTACGCGCGGGAGAGCGATGGGGTTTTTTGACGAAACGCGGAAGGTTTTCCTGCAGTGTCGGTGTATTATGGGGAAAGCTTGAGTGTATTCGCATCGAATGTTCGATGCTTTTCGATAGAAACAATCGCATATGCATGCCTTTATCGTTCCATGCGCTTCGCTCATGCCAGGTGTTTATGCCCGGCTTTTTTTATTTCCGGTACACCTATACATCATTTTGTCTGAATTCGAATGTAAGAAAGGGGAAGCCGATGCCCGAATTGCCATGGCTTATCGCCGTAGTCATCGTCGCCATCCTCGGCGTCGCTGTCGGTTTCGTTATCTCCCGTTACCTCGTCAACGCTTCGAGCAAGAAGGCCGCCGAAGAGGCCGAGCAGCTCGTCGCTTCCGCCAAGCGCCAGGCAGAGACCCTGCGCCGCGAGGCGGTCGTCGAGGCGAAAGACGAAGTCTTCAAGATGAAACAGGAGGCTCAGGCCGAGAATAAGGAGCGCATGCGCGAGGTGCGCAACGCCGAAAACCGCATCAACCAGCGTGAAGAGAGCCTCGACCGCCGCGTCGAGAGCCTCGACGCTCGCGAACATCAGCTTTCCTCCATGCAGGGCCAAGTCGAGCGCCGCGAACGCGATTTGAAAAATGCCATGCAGGAGGTCAACGTCCGTCTCGAGCGTGTCGCGGGTATGACCCCCGACGAGGCCAAGCAGGAACTGCTTGACAGTCTGCGCGACGAGGTCACGCACGAGAGCGCCGCGATCATTCGCGAGGCGGAGCAGCGTGCCAAGCTCGAGGCCGATAAGAAGTCCCGTGAAATTCTGAGCCTGGCCATCCAGCGTGTCGCTGCCGACCATTCGGCCGAGACCACGGTCAAGACGATCCATATTCCCTCCGACGACCTTAAAGGCCGCATCATCGGTCGCGAGGGTCGCAACATCCGCTCCTTCGAACAGCTCACCGGCGTGAACCTGCTTATCGACGACACGCCCGAATGCGTCACCATCTCGTGTTTCGATCCCGTTCGTCGCGAAGTCGGTCGCGTGACCATGGAAAACCTCATCGCCGACGGCCGCATTCACCCCGCTCGCATCGAGGAGATGTACGCTAAGGCCGAGAAGCAGGTCAACCAGCAGGTCCAGGAAGCAGGCGAGCAGGCGACCTTCGACGTGGGAATCCACGATCTGCATCCCGAGCTCGTCCGTACCCTCGGCCGTCTGCGCTTCCGCACTTCGTTCGGCCAGAACGTGCTGAATCACTCCCTCGAGGTCGCCTATCTCTGCGGCGTCATGGCCGCCGAGCTCGGACTCGACCCGGTTCCTGCGAAGCGTGCGGGCTTGCTGCACGACCTCGGCAAGGCCATCGATCATGAAATCGAAGGCCCTCATGCCGTGATCGGCGCCGATTTGGCCCGTCGTTTCGGCGAGAAGCCCGAAATCGTCCACGCTATCGAGGCCCATCATGCCGATGTCGAGCCCAACAGCGTTCTCGACGTGCTGGTCCAGGCCGCCGATGCCGTTTCCGCAGCGCGCCCCGGCGCTCGCAAGGAAAGCCTCGAAAGTTACGTGAAGCGTCTCGAGAAGTTCGAAGAGATCGCCAACGCCCATAAGGGCGTCGAGCGCACCTATGCCATGCAGGCCGGCCGCGAGATTCGCGTCATGGTCGTTCCCGACCAGGTCGACGAGGCCGCAGCCGTCGTGTTGGCGCATGATATCGCCAAGCAGATCGAGGACGAGATGCAGTACCCCGGTCAGGTCAAGGTCGTGGTCATCCGCGAAAGCCGCGCGGTCGATTACGCGAAATAGCATCGTATGAAGCAGACGCGCCCGTTCGAGATACGGGCGCGTCTTTTATGTCCTGCGGGCGCATGCGCTACGGCTGCATGCGCCCGCTTCGCGTGCGCTCGGCCGAATGCGGCACGGAAGGGGAGGCTTGCTATGGATAATCGCGGTCTAGGAATGTTTCTCGACGAGGTGTCGGACGGATCTTTTTTGCGCGTCGAAAGCGACTTGGGTAACGGGTTCGTGCGCTTGCGCGTTTCCGAAGCCCAACGGCGTCAGGCGAAGCAGGATATCCGTTGCGTCGAGGATGCCGTCATCGAAATGTTGCGCAACGCGCGTGATGCCCACGCCCGAAACATCTTCTTGGCAACGGCCCGCAGCGCTGATTTGCGTACGGTGACGATGGTCGACGACGGCGACGGCGTGCCGCAGGATATGTGCGAGCGTATCTTCGAGCCGCGCGTCACCTCGAAGCTCGATGCTTTCTCTGAGGACGACTGGGGCGTGCACGGCAGGGGCATGGCCCTTTATTCGATCAAGGAGAATGCGGCCGAGGCATCCGTGGCGGCATCCGTCCTCGGCGAGGGCAGCGCGATTCGTGCTGCGTTTCGGATGTGCGATCTGCCCGAACGTAAAGATCAGAGCACGCTTCCCGAGTTGCTGGGCAGTGCGCGCGAAGGGTGGCGGCTTGGAACGGGCCCGCGCAACATCGCGCGCGCGACGGCGGAGTTCGCCCTGTCGTGCCGGTCGTCGTGCACGGTGTATTTCGGCAGTCCTGTCGAGGTTGCGGCGACGCTGCGCGCTTATGGGCGCCGTTGGGCCGCAGGCCTGGCCGAGATGCATGCCGCAGTCGATCGGGCCGCGCCCGCGAAACGCATCGCTCTGTGCTCCGATGCCGTCGCGTTGTCGCAGTGCGCATGCGGGCTCGGTCTCGACGTGTCTCAGCGAAGCGCATATCGGATTTTGCAGGGAGAGGTCGAGCCTCTCATGCCGCTTCTGGGAATCTTGCGCGACCGCTCGTCGCGCGACGATGCGGGATCGCGCGCTGGGCGCGACAGAGTGCGGGATATGAGGGGTCTCAAGATCGCTCCCGAAGATATCGACGATTTCTCGGCAGGACTCAAGCATGTATGGCGCGATTTGGCCGAGGCGTATTATCTGGAGCCTGACGTCGAGCCCGTCGTGAAGGTTTCGCGTGATGGGGTGCAGGTCACATTTCCTGCTTCCAAGCAGCTGTAGTACAATAATCCATTGCGGCTGGAACGGTCGCAAGGCATGCCGTCCAGGCTTACAACGCAGTTCAAACATCGTATAAAGGAAACACATGCCTCAAGATACCGATCAGAAGCCCCGGATAGGCTGTCTGAAAGTCTCATCGAAATCGTCGGCCGCATCCGTGGCGGGCGCCATCGCCGGCATGGTCAAAGACGGGTCGTGCGTCGAAATCCAATCCGTCGGCGCAGGTGCCGTCAATCAGGCCGTCAAGGCCATCGCTATATCCAGGGGGTTCCTTTCTCCTGTCGGTATCGAAATCGTCTGCATCCCTTCGTTCGCCGACATCGTGATCGACGGCGAATACCGCACCGCCATTCGCTTCAATGTAGAACCGCGCGGTATCCAGGGTTTTGCGCCCGCGTCCCGCGAAGCGCTCGATCTTCAATCGTAAATATCTCGGGCGTTTCGCCCTATGAAAAGGAGCCACTTATGCCCAACCTGCCCCAGAAGACGTTCTGTCTTTACACGTATGGCTGTCAGATGAACGAGCACGATTCCGAGCGTATTGCCGGCATGCTCGAATCCCATGGTGCGATCAGGGTCGATGCTGTCGAAGAAGCCGAAATCGCCGTGTTCGTGACGTGTTGCATCCGCGAGGCCGCGGACGTGCGCCTCATGGGACAGGTCGCTTCGATTAAAAATATCCCGCTGCCAGAAGGAAGCACGCTGGGCAAGCGTATGGTCTGCATCGGCGGCTGCATCGGCCAACGCGACGGCGACGCTCTTCCCGGCAAGCTTCCTCATGTCGATGTGGTGTTCGGCACCCAGAATATCGAGCGTCTTCCGTATTTGCTCGAGGCCGCCATGGCCGAGGGCGGTCATCATGTCGAGGTTCTCGAGAAATCCGATTCATTCTCCACCGATCTGCCGTCGAAGCGCGATCGCGCCTGGTCTGCATGGCTTCCCATCACGGTTGGCTGCAATAACTTCTGCACGTACTGCATCGTTCCCTACGTGCGCGGCCGCGAGCGCTCTCGCTCGATCGAAGACATCGCCGCCGAGGCCCGTTCGCTTGTCGCGGACGGCGTGAAGGAAATCACGCTGCTCGGCCAAAACGTCAATTCCTACGGCCGCGACCTGTACAGCGAGCCCCGCTTCGCCGATGTGCTGCGCGCCGTTTCCGAGTCGGGCGTAGAGCGCCTGCGCTTTGCGACGTCTCATCCGAAGGATCTGACCGACGAGGTCATCGGTCTGTACGCAGCGCTCGACAACCTGATGCCCGCGCTCCATTTGCCCGTGCAGTCGGGCAGCGACCGCATCCTCAAGGCAATGAACCGCCGCTATACCGCCGAGCGATACCTGGCCTTGGTCGACGCCGTGCGCGAGGCCAATCCCGATGTCTCGCTTTCGACCGATATCATCGTCGGTTTCCCGGGCGAGACCGAAGAGGATTTCCAGGCGACGTATGATTTGGTCAAGCGCGTCGGCTATTCGCAGGTGTTCACGTTCATCTATTCGCCGCGCGAAGGCACGCCTGCCGCGTCGATGGTCGACGACACGCCGCGCGAGGTCATCCAGCGTCGTTTCGACGCCCTGGTCGATTTGGTCCAGGAAAACGCGCTCGAACAGAATCGCCGCTTCGTCGGCCGCACGCTTCCGGTGCTCGTCGAAGGCGCGTCCAAGCGCGATGAGCGCGTGCTTGCAGGCCACAGCCCGCACAACGTCACGGTGCATGCGCCCGTCCCCGAGGGCCTCGACGCCGCAAGCCTCGCGGGCACCACGGTGATGGTGCGTATCGACGAGGCTCGCGCCTGGTATCTGTCGGGGGCGGTCGTCGGTGCTTAGTCCGGAAGAGCGGCAGGCGGCAACGCCCGGATTCGAGGTTGATTTGAAGCAGCCCGTGGTCTGCGTGGTGGGCCCGACGGCATCCGGCAAGACGGATGTTGCCCAGGAAGTGGCCGCCCGCATCGGCGGCGCCGTCGTCTCGGCCGATTCGATGCAGATCTATCGCAGCATGGATATCGGCACGGGCAAGATCGCGCCTGCGCAGCGCCGCGTGGAGCATTTCGGCCTGGATATCTGCGAGCCCGGCGAACCGTATTCCGCCGCGCTGTTCCAGGATTATGCGCGTTCGTGCTTCCGCGCGCTCGACGCCCAGGGGCGTCGCAGCGTATTGGCGGGCGGCACGGGCCTGTATGTGCGCGCCGCGATCGACGATTACCGTTTCCCGCGCGGCGAGCAGACGGGCAATCCCGTGCGCGACCATTATTCCCGCGTGCTCGAGGAACAGGGAGCCCAGGAGCTGTGGAACATGCTCGAGCGCCGCGACCCCGAGAGCGCGGCGCTGATCCATCCCAACAACACGCGCCGCGTGATCCGCGCGTTCGAGATGATCGAGCTCGAAAACACCACCTACGCCCGCCAGCACGAGGGGTTCTCGCATATGGCGCAGTCTGTGCCTGCGGTATTCTTCGGCTTGGCCGTCGATCCCGCCGTGTTGAACGAGCGCATCGACCGCAGGGTCGATTCGATGGTCGAGCAAGGGCTGCTCGACGAGGTCCGATCGCTTGCCGCGCACGGCTTCGAAGAGGCGTTGACCGCCCGTGAGGCGATCGGATACAAAGAAATCGTCGCCGCGTTGCAGGGAGAGTGCACGCTCGACGAGGGCATCGAGCAGATCAAGACGGCAACGCGCAGGTACGCGAAGCGCCAGCGTACATGGTGGCGCAAAGACGAGCGCGTTCGCTGGATCGACGCCGACGATGCGGACGTCGCGCGCATGGCGGATGAGATCGTCGCTTCGATGGGCGGCGCGGCCGCATGCGGCGCATCGGCCCGATGACGAAAGGGGGCTGCCATGTCGTTTGCCGATATGTCCCAGACCAGCTTCACCGAAGACGCCGAGCGCGCCATTTTGGTGGGCATCGAATACAAGGACGCTTCGCTCGATGACTCCGAATCGTCGCTTGCCGAGCTGGCGCGCCTGACCGATACGGCAGGCGCGACCGTCGTCGCCACGGCTACGCAGAAGCTCGATGCGCCCAATCCGCGCACGTTCATCGGTTCGGGCAAGGCCGAAGAAATCGCCGGGCTTTGCCGCAGCCTCGCCGCCGACGTGGTCATCTTCGACGAGGAGCTTTCTCCGTCGCAGCAGAGCAATCTGGAGAAGGCCATGCCGAAAGAGGTAAAGGTCATCGATCGCACGGCGCTCATCCTGGATATCTTCGCGCTGCATGCCACCACGAAAGAAGGCCGGCTGCAGGTCAGGCTCGCTCAGAACCAGTACCTGCTTCCGCGCCTGCGCGGCATGTGGGCCCATCTTGCCAGCAACCGCATGGGCGGCGGCGTGGGATCGCGTTTCGGCGAAGGCGAAAGCCAGCTCGAGGTCGACCGCCGCATGGTTCGCAAGCGCATCACGTCGATTCGCCGAGAGCTCGAACAGGTCTCCCGCATGCGCCAGACGCAGCGCTCGGCCCGCTATGCTTCGGGCATATTCAAGGTGGCGGAGGCGGGCTACACCAATGCGGGCAAGTCGAGCCTGCTCAACAGGCTCGCGGGCGCCGAGGTGCTGAGTTACGACAAGCTGTTCGCCACGCTCGATTCCACGACTCGCAAGCTCGTGCTGCCCGAAGGTCGAGAGGCGACGCTGACCGACACGGTCGGGTTCATCCAGAAGCTTCCCACGACGCTCATCGAGGCGTTCAAGAGCACGCTCGATGAGATTCGCGGCGCCGATCTGGTGCTCCACGTCGTGGATGCGTCGTCTGACGAATACGACAAGCAGATGCGTGCCGTGGAGGACACGCTCGAGCAGATCGGCGCACACGGCATTCCGCGCATTCTCGTGTTCAATAAGGTCGACCTGGTCGACGCGTCGACGCGCCTTGCGCTGGTATCGCGTTTCCCAGGGGCCGTGCTGGTGTCGGCCGAGACGGGGGAGGGCGTCGACGAGCTGATCGACGCGATCGCCCGCGCGGCCACCGCGAGCGAAACGCTGATGGAAGTGGTGGTTCCGTTCTCGCGCGGCGACCTGACATCGATCGCGCACAGCAGGTGTACGGTGCTTGCCGAATCTTACGACGAGCGCGGCGCGATCATGACGCTGCGCGTTCCGTCCGAAATGAAGGCGTCGTTCGAGCCGTACGCGGTCGAACCCGAATAGACGCGCGTCTCCGCGCATCGACGCCTAGCTGTGTATGAAAAAAGGAGCGAAGGGAGAAATCCCCTCGCTCCTTTTTCGACATCGGAGTGAATGGACGGCCTACAGGCGGCGGAAGACGGCGACGACTTTGCCTGCGATCGAGACGTTTTCGCGCACGATAATCGGATCCATCGATGAATTCTCGGGCTGGAGGCGCACATGGTCGCGTTCTTTGTAGAAGGTTTTCACCGTTGCGCCGTCTTCGACGATCGCCACGACGACATCGCCGTTGTTTGCGGTGGGCTGCTCTTTGACGACGACGTAGTCGCCGTCGTTGATGCCGATTTCGATCATGGAGTCGCCGCGCACCTTGAGCAGGAACGAGCTGGAATCGCCGACGATTTCGGTGGGAAGGGGAATGGTCTCGGTGATGTTCTGATCGGCCAAAATCGGCTGTCCTGCCGCGACGTTTCCGACCACGGGCAGCGAGACGATGCTCGAGAATTCCCCTACGCCGACGGGGGGCTCGTCTTGCCTGCGTTCTTCGGCTGCATTGCGTTCATGGTCGGCGATGGTGATGCAGCGCGACTTCAGGGGGTCGCGGTGGATAAGGCCTTTGTCCTCGAGCGTTTTGAGGTGGACGTGCACGGTGGAAGGCGACGAGAGGCCCAGGCCCTCGCAGATGTCGCGCACGGTAGGCGCGATTCCCGTTTCGTCGATGGTTTTGGCGATGAAGTCGAGCACCGCTTTCTGTTTCTTGGTGATTTTCTTCGTGTTCTTGATTTCCGCTTCGGCCATGGCCTTTCCCCTTTATCGAACAAACGTTTGGTAAAACGTTGACACGAACTTTTGTGCGATTTATTATATATCCGAACAAAGGTTCGTTGCAAGAGTCAGGAGGTCGTAATGGGGAATCGTGAAATTCATCCGTGCGTGGAAGGCACTGCGGCGCTGAAAATCGGTCGACAGAGAATGCAGAGCGGGCCGCGAGTGATTCGCGTCGACTTCCGGGCAACGAACGATCCTGTCGCACGTGAGGGTTCGGTGCGGCACGAGGCGCACAGTCCGCATATCGTTGCGTTCGAACGGTCGGTTCGGCATCGCACCCGTGCCGCGATGCCGCTGAGGGGCGACGCCGCGGTCGTTATCGCCGCTTTGGGCTTGCGCGAGATGCGTGACGAACTCGAAAACGGAACCGCCGCAGGCATCGCTTCGGAGGGGTCCTTTGCGGCCGCTCTGGTGTGCTGTGCGGTGCTGTTCGCGTTCTGCCTTTTCGTGCTCGCCTTATAACGCCGATTTCCGACCCCGCTTCCGTATCGAGCTCCTGGTCGTCGTCGAGAGCGCTCCGTTCGATACCCGATTTACCCCTCGCGCGGTTTTCTGCGGGCTTATGTGCCAATTCCGTGTACTATCTATCAGTTCAATACGGAAGGGGCGTTTTGCTCCTGAATATAAGAAGAGGGGAGTATGAATCATGACGGATACGCCTATGCAACCCCAGGTGTCCGCCTCCGAACATAAGCCATGGTATAAGCGGCTGTCTTTGACTTCGTGGATTCTCGTTGCGCTGGTCCTCGGCGTTCTGTGCGGCCTGGCGCTTCAGTCCAATCCTGAAATCGCGAACACTTATATCAAGCCGATCGGTATGATCTTCCTCAATCTAATCAAGATGATCGTCGTTCCTTTGGTCGTCTTCTCTATCATGACGGGCGTTATTTCGCTGCAGGATGTGAAGAAGGTCGGCGCCATCGGCGGTAAGACCATTCTGTTCTATATGGTCACAACTGCTTTCGCGGTTGTGATCGGCTTGGCATTCGCCAACGTCCTTAATGTCGGCGGCGGTTTTACGATGCCCGTGTCGGAGCTGTCGTACGAAGCCAAGGAAGCACCTTCGTTCATCGACACCATCGTTAATATCTTCCCGGCCAATTTCTTCCAGCCCATGGCCGATGCCACGATGCTTCAGATCATCGTCATCGCGCTTATTTTCGGTTTCGGTGTTATTGCTGCCGGTAAGAAATCGGAACCCGTAGTTCATTTCATTGAGGGAATGAACGAGGTTTGCATCAAGGTCATGCACGGCATCATCTGCTTTGCCCCCTTCGGCGTTTTCGGCTTGATGGTTCCGGTCGTCGCATCGAACGGTCCCGATGTCTTGCTGCCGCTGCTGTGGCTTATCGTGGTCGCTTACCTTGCTATGGGCGCGCATCTCGTGGTGGTTTACTCCGGCATGGTCAAGCTGATTGCGAAGATGAGCCCGGTGAAGTTCTTCCGCGGCATCGCCCCGGCATTCCTGTTCGCATTCTCTTCGGCAAGCTCTGTAGGCACGCTTCCCATGAATATGGAGTGCACCTCTAAGATGGGTGCTCGCAAGGAGATGACCAGCTTCGTCTTGCCGCTCGGCGCCACCATCAATATGGACGGCACGGCGATTTACCAGGGCGTTTGCGCGATTTTCATCGCTCAGGTGTTCGGTATCGAGCTTACCATTACTCAGCAGTTCATGATCGTCATGACCACGGTTCTCGCCTCCATCGGCACCGCGGGCGTTCCCGGATCCGGCATGATCATGCTCGCCATGGTTCTGACCTCGGTGGGTCTGCCGGTCGAGGGCATTGCTCTTGTCGCGGGCGTCGACCGTATCCTCGACATGATGCGCACCGCCCTCAATATCACGGGCGACTCCGCGTGCTGCCTCTGTCTGGACTCCATGGACAAGCGCCGCGCTGCGCGCAAGGCCGAAAAGACCGCTGCCTAATCAAGGGTCGATCGCAAGCGGTCGGCATCGAGCCGGACCCTTAATATTAGACCTGGAATGAAGATTCATTCCAGGTCTTTTCACATTAGGAGGCGGCTTGAAGCGCAAGGGTCCGCGCATTGCGACAGGGAACTCGTCGTGTGTCGTGGTGGTTTCGGGCATGGCATTCTCTTTTTTATGCCGTCTGCGTGATTGCGAAACGGAGCGTGTATTATATGCGCCATATGTAAAAATTCCCCTTATGGGGCCGAACGGAGGAACCGATGCGCTGTCCGTCTTGCGGTCATCCCGAATCCAAGGTCGTTGATTCCCGGCCTTCCGATGAATTCAATTCCATTCGTCGCCGCCGCGAATGCCTGAAGTGCGGCAATCGTTTCACGACGTATGAGAGGTTGGGGGACAACCCCATCATCGTCATCAAATCCGACGGCACCAGCCAGGTGTTCGATCGCGAGAAGCTTTATCGCGGCATCAGCATCGCTTGCGCGAAACGCCCCAATATCCCCAACGATAAGAAGTCCGAAATCATCGACCAGATCGAAGCGGAGCTGCGCAATTCCGGCCGTAGCGAAATCAAATCGAAGGATTTGGGCGATATCGTCCTCGACCATCTGAAAGGTCTCGACGACGTCGCCTATATCAGGTTCGCAAGCGTGTACAAGGATTTCCAGACGATCGAGGAATTCCAGGAGGCGCTGCGCGGCCTGGAGCACTAGCGCGTTTTTCGAAAATCGCCCGCATGGCTTCATGCGGGTTCTTTCGTTCTGTCCGTAATCGATTGCGGGCAGATCGTCGTCGCCTCGGCGGCGACCATGTTCTATGACACGGAAGGAGACGCCATCATGGCCGATACGCTTACCATCCCCATTACCACGCTTGTCGACGACGTGACCATTCCCGTCTATGCCTATCCGGGCGACGCGGGAATGGACCTGCGCGCTATCGAGCATGTCGTGCTCAAGCCGTTCGAGCGCGCGCTCGTCGCTACGGGTCTCGCGATCGCCATCCCCGAGGGCTACGCAGGTTTCGTGCAGCCGCGCAGCGGCCTTGCCATCAAGCAGGGCGTCACGGTGCTTAATACGCCAGGGTTGATCGACAGCCATTATCGCGGCGAGCTCAAGGTGGCCCTCATCAACCTCGACCCCGAAAGCGTCTTCGAGATTCAGCCGGGCGATCGCATCGCACAGCTCGTCATCCAGAAAGTCGAAAACGTCGCCTGGACCGTCGTCGATTCGCTCGACGAGACCGAGCGCGGCGAGGGCGGCTTCGGTTCGAGCGGCGTCGCCTAGCAGGCGCTCTTTACGTTGCGCGTCTGGCATGTCCCGTCCAACGAAGAGGCCGCAGGCATTCGAGCCTGCGGCCTCTTTTCGTTTGCGCTCATTCGCTGAGGAGCGGCGTTCGCTATTTCTCGGTTCCCAAGAAGAACAGGGCCAGCGTGCCCGGACCCGAATGGGCTCCGACCACGGGGTCGATATAGTTCACCACGAAATCGGTAACGCCCAGGCGTTCGGAAATTTCGCGCTTGAGCACCTCGACGTCCTCTATGCAGTCGCCGTGCGTGATGAAGACGGTTTGCGACGCGGGGTCGATGGCGGTCTTCTCCATGTGATCGACCAGGGCTTTGATTGATTTTTTACGACCCCTGACTTTTTCCATGGGGATGAGCGCGCCTTCGGCGTCGACGTGCAGGACGGGTTTGATATTGAGCATCGTTCCCGCCCAGGCGCTCGTGCGGCTTACGCGGCCGCCGCGGAAGAGGAACATCAAATCATCGACCGTGAACCAGTGGCACAGGTGGTCGCGGGTCTCGACGACGAAGTCGCCCGTTTCATCGAGCGATGCGCCTTCTGCAGCTTTCTTGCATGCCAAATACACGAGCATGCCTTGGCCGCCCGATGCCGCGAAGGTCTCTACGGCGCGCAGCTTGCGCTCGGGGTATTCGTCGGCGAGGCGTTGCATCAACAGCTCGATCGAGCCGAATGCGCTCGACAGCGCGCTCGAGAATCCCAGATACAGGATGTCTTCTCCCGCATCGAGAATCGCGCGTATCGTGGCTTCGGTTTCTTGCAGGTTGGGAAGGGACGTGGTGATGACCTTGCCTTCGCGCATCATGGTGTAGAACTGCTTGAGATCGGTTTTTTCTCCTTTGAGATAGCTGCGCCGTTCGATGCCGTCCACCATGAACGTCATGGGCAAGATTTCCAGACCGAATTCGTCAATCATCTCTTCGCTGAGATTGCTGGCGGAGTCGGTCACGATACGGTATGCCATGGGTTACTCCTTGGATCGTAGCGAGATTCCTTCTAGGATTATAGGTCTTTCGCGTGTTTTCGGGCGTTGCGGCGAGGTTACGAAGTCGCGTGCAAGGGCTCCTTTCGCGTTCTCGCGTTCCGACTTTGCAGAAAATGAGGACGATAACGACGAGAAGTTACCTATAATAGGCAGAATTGTGCAATACACCGTGCCGGCGCGCGGTGCGGAAGACGAACGAAAGGGTCGGAGTACACGATGGGAAACGATTACAAGCATTCGATGAACCTGCCCAAGACGGATTTCGCGATGCGTGCGAATCTGCCCGAGAACGAGCCGAAGCGCTTGGAGAAGTGGGCCGAGCAGGACATCTACCACAGGGTCCTGGAGAAGAACAAGGACGGCGAGCCGTTCGTCCTGCATGACGGTCCTCCGTACGCGAACGGTCCGATCCATATCGGCCATGCGTTCAACAAGATCTTGAAGGACTTCGTCGTCAAGTCGCATGCTCAGCGCGGCTACTACACGCCCTACATCCCCGGTTGGGACTGCCACGGCCAGCCGATTGAGCACGAGGTCGAGAAGAAGCTCGGCACCGAGAAGATGAAACAGCTGCCGCAGGCCGAGGTCCGCGAGCTGTGCCGCGAGTGGGCCGAGCGCTTCGTCGACGTGCAGCGCGACGGCTTCAAGCGTCTGGGTGTCGGCGCCGATTGGGACAGGCCGTATCTGACCTTCCAGCCCAACTTCGAGTCCGCCAACGTCGAGGTGTTCAAGCAGATGTATCTGGACGGCGCCGTCTATCGCGGCCGCAAGCCGATCCATTGGTGCAAGCACTGCCATACTGCTCTGGCCGAGGCCGAAATCGAATACGCCGACGAAATGTCGCCGTCCATCTATGTGAACTTCAAGCTCAACGAGGTGCCTGCGGTCTTCGCCGATGCTGGCGTCGAGCTTGAAAACGCCTACGTGCTGATCTGGACCACCACGCCGTGGACCCTTCCCGCCAATGCCGCTGTATGCTTCGGCCCCGAAATCGACTATTGCTTCGTCGAGGCCGACGGCAAGTTCATGCTGTTCGCGCATGAGATGGTCGAGACCGTCGCCCAGGCCGCAGGCTGGGAGAACTACCGCGTGGTCGAATCCGACGGCGAACCCGTCCTCATGAAGGGCAACCAGTTCGACGGCATCACCTACGCCTGCCCGATCATCGAAGGCAACGTGGGCCGCATCATTTGGGGCGACCATGTCACGCTCGATGCCGGCACCGGCGCGGTCCATACCGCTCCCGGCCATGGTGTCGAGGACTACCTGGTGGGCCAGGAGTTCGGCATCGAGACCATCATGCCCGTCGACGACGACGGCCGCTTTACCGACTACGTGAAGGAGTTCGCGGGTCTCGACACCGACGAAGCCAACCCGAAAATCATCGAGTGGCTCAAGGAGCGCGGCACGCTCGTTTCCTATATCGATATCAACCACAGCTATCCGCACTGCTGGCGCTGCCATCAGCCCGTCATTTTCCGCGCGACCGACCAGTGGTTCGTCTCCATGGAGAAGACCGGTCTGCGCGAGCGCGCTCTCGACCAGATCCGCAACCATGTGAACTGGGTTCCCGAGTGGGGCCAGAACCGCATCGGCGCCATGGTCGAGGACCGTCCCGACTGGTGCATCTCCCGCCAGCGCAGCTGGGGCGTTCCCATCCCCGTGTTCAAGTGCGCCTCCTGCGGCGAGACCGTGGCTGACGAGGCCACCTTCGACGCCGTCATCGACCTGTTCAACACCGAAGGCGCCGATGCATGGTTCACGAAGGAGCCCAAAGAATATCTGCCCGAGGGCACGTGCTGCCCGAAGTGCGGTTGCACCGAAGTCGTTCCCGAGAAAGACATTCTCGATGTATGGTGGGAGTCCGGCGTTTCTCACGTCGGCGTGCTGAAGCATCGCGCTGAAGAGGATGGCCTGCGTTGGCCTGCCGATATGTACCTCGAGGGTTCCGACCAGCATCGCGGCTGGTTCCAGAGCTCGCTTCTGTGCGGCGTGGGCGCATTCGGCGAATCGCCCTACAAGAGCGTCATGTGCTGCGGCTTCACGGTCGACGAGAACGGCGAGAAGATGTCGAAGTCCAAGGGCAACGGCATCGATCCGCGCGAAGTGACCGACAAGTACGGCGCCGACGTGCTGCGCCTGTGGGTCGCTTCCACCGACTATTCCGTCGACGTGTCTATCGGCGACACCATTCTGCAGCGCACCTCCGACGCCTACCGTCGTTTCCGCAACACCTTCCGCTTCCTGCTGGGCAACCTTGACGGCTTCGACTGGCAGCGCGACCGCGTCGAGTTCGACGCGCTCAAGCCGATCGACGTTTGGGCGTTGCTGCGTTTGCGCGAGGTGCTGCACGAGGTAGAGCGCGGCTATGACGAGTACCGCTACCACCAGGTGTTCCGCACGCTCTACGATTACGTCATCACGGACCTTTCCGCCGTGTACATGGACGTCATCAAGGACCGCCTGTACGCCGAGGCCCCCGATTCGCCGTCGCGCCGCGCGGCCCAGACCGTGCTCATGAACATCCTCGAGGTGATGGTGCGCATCATGAGTCCGATTCTCACGTTCACCTGCGACGAGGTCTGGGAGCATTATCCCGAGGCCGAGCGCAACCGCGAAGGCCGCGTCCCGAACGTCCAGCTCGCCGGCTGGCCGACGGACGACGACTTCTATCCGGTGCTGCCGCAGGGCGAGCAGGCCGAGGCCTTCATGGCCCGCTTCGACGCGCTGCTCGAGGTGCGCGACGCCGTGACCAAGGCGCTCGAGGACGCGCGCAACGCGAAGACGGTCAACAAGAGCCAGGAGGCCGCGCTGACCATCGTCGCTCCCGAGCGCGCCTACGAGGCGCTGGCCGCATCCGCCGATGAAGACCTCGAAGAGCTCTTCATCGTGGCCGAGGTGGCCGTTGAACGCGGCGAGGGCGAGGAAATCGAAGTGACGGTCGCCAAGACCGCCGCCGAGAAGTGCCCGCGCTGCTGGAACTACCGCGAGCTCGGAGCGGACGCCTCCCATCCCGAGGTGTGCGCTCGCTGCGCGGCGGTCCTTCAGGGCATTGGCGAATAGCGTCCATGGCGCTTAACGAGAAGAGCTCGTTGGCGAGAAGCGGCGGCGTCTTCGCGGGCGTCGCCGTGCTCTGGCTCGTCATCGACCAGCTGACCAAGGCGTATTTCGAAGGCGCCTATGCGCTCGGGCAGGCGTCGGAGGCGTCCTACGGGCTGTTCAGGTTCCGCCTGGTGCACAACACCGGCATGGCCTGGGGCCTGTTCGGCGACTCCACGTTCGCGCTCGGCGTCATGTCGCTTGTCGTGTGCGCGGCGATCATCGCGGCGTTCGTGTGCTATCGGCGCCTGACGGGTCATGCCGCCACCATGATCGAGGCCTGCGCGCTCGCGCTCGTCTTCGCGGGCGGCCTGGGCAATGCGATCGACAGGTTCGCCCAGGCGTACGTGGTCGATTTCATCGACCTCACCTTCATCGACTTTCCCGTGTTCAATGTCGCCGACATCGGCGTGACCTGCGGTTTCGTCCTGCTTGTCGTAGGTTATCTGCTTGCGACGAGAAACGGCTGCCCAGGCGGCGAACACGGCTCGAAGGAAGAGGACGCCGTGGCTTAGAGCGTATGCGCGCCGCGCGGCTGTGATGGACGTTTTCCGCGAAGGCGGACGTCGCGGCCGTTTTGCAGGGCGCGCCCGGCATAATCGAATGATCCGCATCGGAGGGTCTTCGCAGGTTTCCGTTCCGTACGGTTCCGCGAAGGCCCTTCGCGATATATGAGAACGAAGAAAGGAGCGTCGTCGTGACCGATGTCGCGCGCATAGAAGTATCGCCGGAGTTCGCCGGCATGCGCCTCGACGCCTTCATGGCCGCCGAGGGCCTGTATCCGACGCGTTCGGCGGCGGCGAAATGCATCGCCGACGGATACGCCGCGCTGAACGGCAAGATCGCCCGCAAGAGCGCTACGGTGTCCGAAGGCGATGTGCTGGAATACGAGACCTTCGAAGACCCGCATGCGCCCGCCCTCGAGGCGGTGGAGATTCCGCTCGATGTGCGCTACGAGGACGATTACCTGCTGGTGATTTCCAAGCAGGCGGGCCTGGTGTGCCATCCCGCCGACGGTCACTACGGCGACACCCTGGTCAACGCGCTGATCGCCCATTGCGGGCGCGAGAACCTGTGCGACGTGCAGGGCGAGCAGGATAGGCTGGGAATCGTGCATCGTCTCGATAAGGACACGAGCGGCCTGATGCTGTGCGCCAAGACCGACGAGGTGGGCCTGGCGTTGATGGAGGATATCCGTACGCGCGATGTCGACCGCCATTACCTGGCGCTCGTGCAGGGTTGGATCCCGCTTGAAACGGGCCTGGTGGATGCTCCGATCGCCCGCGGCGACCGCGACAGGCTGCGTATGAAGGTGTCCGATCGCGATAACGCGCGTCCGTCGATCACCACCTTCGAGGTGAAACGCCGTTTCGAGCCCGGCAGAAACGACGACGGCTACACGCTGATCGACTGCAAGCTCTACACCGGCCGCACGCATCAGATCCGCGTGCATATGGAATACATCAAGCATCCGTGCGTGGGCGATCCGGTGTACGGCTGGCAGAAGAAGGACAACCTGGGGCTGGACCGCCAATTCCTGCATTCGTACAAGCTGGCCTTCACGCACCCGGTGACGGGCGAGCGCCTGGAGTTCGAAGACACGTTGCCTGACGACCTGCAGCACGTCATCGACGAGCTGGACGCGCGCGAATAGCCTGCAACGCAGGCGGTATGCGCAGGTGAAAAGGGAGGGGAGAGCGAACCGACTCTCCGATGCCGGACCTGGAATGGAAATCCATTCCAGGTCTTTTTGCGTTAAAGGCGGCATTCGCGATAGGCAGCTCTCGCCTTTCGGCTCTATGCGAAAAGGGGCCCGGCGACGAATCTTGGAAAAATCGGCCGTGTCAGGCCATTTTTCTCCAGGTTTGCCACGTTCGCGGCGGCGGCCGGGGCCTTTCGGGTCGATTTGCGCTTCGATAAGCCACGTTTTATAGCGCATTGTGGATTATCGAAGCGTTTCCAGCAGGTTCTCCGCGAGCTTCCGTGCCAAACCTCGCATTTTTCGGCCTGGAGCGCCTGTTTTTTCCAAAGTTCGCCGCATTCGCCCCTTGGCGGCGACGCCTAGATCACCACGCCGTTGCAGTGGTCTATTTCGTGCTGGATGATCTGCGCGGAAAACTCCTCGAATGTTTCGGTGCGCTCTTCGAAGGCAAGGTCGCGGTAGCGCACGCGGATCGTGCGGAACCGCTTCGCCGGGCGGCGGCCGTCCAGCGAGAGGCATCCTTCTTCCGTTTCGTAAGGGCCTTTCGCCGCGATGATTTCGGGGTTCATCATGGCGCGCGGCGTTTCGCCGTCCATGAACACGATGATGCGCTTGCGCTGTCCGATCATGTTGGCCGCCATGCCCACGCATTCGTGCGCGTGCAGCGCCAGCGTGTCGAGCAGGTCGCGGGCGATTGGCGCATCGAGCGGCGTTGCGTCCTCGCTCGGCTGCTGAAGGAAGAATTCGTTTTTCATAATGGGACGAATCATGGGGCTGTTCCGTTTCTCTTCGGTCGTCGGCGCGCGCATCGCGCGGCGTCTTCCATGGTACCATCGGGCGGTATGCATGCGAGTGGCGAAGGCCGCTCGCAAATCATGGACGAATATGAAGTCGAGGGAGGTGAGGCGAGTGTCGAAGAGAGCGAAACGCATACGCGGCGTTGCGAAGGCCGGTCCCGTGTGGCATTTGTCGGCCGAAGAGGCCGCGCTTGCGAAGAAGCCACGCTATAACGGCTATGCGTGCGGCCATGGCGCGCATGGTGATGCGAAATACAATCGCGCCAAGGCGAAGCGCGCATGGAAGCATTCGATGGAACGGGAAGGAACCCTGCGGGGTTCCTCCTCTTTTCTCTCTTCTCGACTTGCCGCCTAGACGTACATGCGGCGAATCGGCATGGACGGCAGGCCGTCTCTCGCCATGATGGGGCGAATTGAGGACGTCCGGTGGATTCGACGGAAAGCGCCGATTCGTCATTGCATCAGGCCTTCGGCTCTCGTATACTACAACGGTTGCTTTTTACCCGACGCTTCGCAGCCACGCACCACCTGCATGGTTTCGCAGCATCGGGCGTATACGGTTCGCGGCTCGCAACGGCCGCACGAAAGCGGGGAAGGCCCGCAGGAAAGGTGGAGCACATGGCTAGCAAGCTCAGCATCAGCAAAGAGCGCACCGCAGAGCTCGTCAAGGAGTTCGGCAAAGGCGAGGGCGACTCCGGCAGCGCCGAGGTTCAGGTCGCTATTCTCTCCGAGCGCATCCGCAACCTCACCGAGCACCTCAAGGTCCACAAGAAGGACAACCACACCCGTCGTGGCCTGATGATGCTCATCGGTAAGCGCCGCGGCATGCTGAAGTACATCAAAGAGCGCGACATCGAAGAGTACCGTGCCCTCATCAAGAAGCTCGGCATTCGCGACAACATCTAGCTTCAAGTCAAGCATTAAGCCCGCTTATGCGGGCTTTTGCATATTGCGGTCGGCGCGGGCAGGGGCCTGCGCTGCTCGCGAGGACGCATGAAAAGCGTGCATCCCGAAGAAGAAGAGAAAGTGAAGAGAATCTCTATGGAAAAGATTTCGACGAGCTTCGAGCTGTACGGCAAAGAGTACCGTCTCGAAACCGGCGAGCTTGCCAAGCAGGCCACCGGCGCCGTGCTGGTCAGCCAGGGCGAAACCACGTGCCTGGTGACCGCCGTCGTATCCAAGGAGCAGAAAGACTACGACTTCTTTCCGCTGACGGTCGACTTCATCGAGAAGATGTATGCGGTCGGCCGCATCCCCGGCGGTTACCTGAAGCGCGAGGCGAAGCCTTCCGACAAGGGCACGCTGACCGCCCGTATGATCGACCGCCCGATCCGCCCCGGCTTCGCCGACGGCTTCAAGCAGGAAGTCCACGTGGTCGCCACCACGCTGGCCTGCGACGGCCAGAATCCGCCCGACTGCATCTGCGTCGGCGGCGCGTCCGCTGCGCTTCTGTGCGGCGGCACCCCCTTCGACGGTCCCGCGGCCTGCGTTCGCATCGCCCGCGATAAGGAGACCGGCGAATTCATCGTCAATCCCACCTATGCCGAGCAGGAGAACTCCGACCTCGAGCTCACGATCGCAGGCACCCGCGACTACATCTCCATGGTCGAGGCCGGCGCCGACGAGGTGACCGAGGAAGACATGCTCGCCGCCATGGAGTTCGGCCAGGAGGCCATCGCCGCGTTCTGCGAGAAACAGGCCGAGTTCTTGGCCCTTGTGGCTCCCGAGCCCAAGGAGTATCCGATTCACGTGGCCGATCCTTCGATCGCCGAGCGCGTGAACGCCCACTTCGACGAGATGAGCGCGGCCCTCAAAGACGCCGACAAGCTCTCTCGCATGGGCAAGGTCGAAGAGCTCAAGGCGTCCATCAAGGAAAACGACTTCTCCGAGGAAGAGCGCGAGATGTGGCGCAGCGACATCGCCGCCGCCTGCAAGGCCCTCGAGAAGCACGCCATGCGCACCATGGTGATCGAGACGGGCGAGCGCGCCGACGGCCGTAGCGCCACCGAAATCCGCCCGCTCTACATCCGCCCGGGCTACCTGCCCCGCGTCCACGGCTCCGGCCTGTTCCAGCGCGGCCAGACCCAGGCGCTGTCCGTGTGTACCCTGGGCCTGCTCAACGAGGCCCAGCGTCTCGACACGATCGACCCGCAGGAATCCAAGCGCTACATGCACCAGTACAACTTCCCGCCGTATTGCACGGGCGAAGTGGGTCGCATGGGCGCTCCGAAACGCCGCGAAATCGGCCATGGCGCCCTCGCCGAGCGCGCCATCCTGCCGATTCTGCCCTCCGAGGACGAATTCCCCTACGCAATCCGCGTGGTGTCCGAGATCCTCGAGTCCAACGGCTCTTCGTCCATGGCTTCCACCTGCGGCTCCACCCTGGCGCTCATGGATGCGGGCGTGCCTATCAAGGCGCCTGTCTCCGGCATCGCCATGGGCCTGATCAAGGAGGGCGACGACGTCGTCATCCTCTCCGATATCCAGGGTCTCGAGGACTTCCTCGGCGACATGGACTTCAAGGTGACGGGTACCGCCAACGGCATCACCGCCCTGCAGATGGACAACAAGGCCAAGGGCCTGTCCACCGAAATTCTCGGCCGTGCGCTCCAGCAGGCCAAGGAAGGCCGCGCCCACATCCTGTCCGCCATGCTCGACGAAATCGCCGCGCCGCGCGAAGAGCTGCGCGACACCGCTCCGCGCATCGAGACCATCCATATCCCGGTCGAGAAGATTCGCGAGGTCATCGGCAAGGGCGGCGAAACGATCCGCGGCATCCAGGATTCCACCGGCGCCAGCATCGACATCCAGGAAGACGGCACCGTGCATGTGGCCGCCGTCGACCAGGAGGCGGGCCGCGCCGCGCGCGCTGCCATCGAGGCCATCGTCAAGGAGCCCGAGGTGGGCGAGGTCTACGAAGGCCCCGTCGTCGGCATCCAGAGCTTCGGCGCGTTCGTCAAGCTCACGCCTTCCAAGGACGGCCTGCTGCACATCTCGCGCATGGCTAACGGCCGCGTGGGCCAGGTCGAAGACGTCCTCAACATGGGCGACGTGGTGAAGGTCGAAGTCATCGAGATCGACCCGAAGAACGGCAAGATCTCGCTCGACCGTCTCGACAAGCCCGACGCTCCCGAGGGAAGCGCCCCTGCCCGCGAGCCGCGCGGCGAGGGTCGCGAAGGCCGCGAGAACCGCGGCGAGGGTCGTCGAGAGCGCACCGACCGTCGTCCGGGCCGCGCCAACCGCGAGGCTGCGAACAACGAGCATCGCACCCCGCGTCGCCGCCACTAGGCGCATCATTCGTCGATTCGTCCGCGTTTTTGCCGGTTTGCAAGGCGCGGACGCTTGAAAAACGAGGTGGTACGTTATATCATGTCCTCTCGCATGTTTTTTGAAGTAACTTGTATACATGAAGGAGTCTACTGAAATGGCAGTTAAGATTCGTCTCGCCCGCCATGGCGCCAAGAAGAAGCCGATCTACCGCGTGGTCGTTGCCGACGCCCATAGCCCTCGTGACGGTCGCTACATCGAGCAGGTCGGCCGCTACAACCCCAACGTCGAGCCCTCCGAGATCGTTCTGGACCTCGAGAAGGTCGAGAAGTGGGTCGCCAACGGCGCTCAGCCCACTGACACCGTCAAGCGTCTCATCGAGACCGCCAAGAAGGCTCAGTAGCAATGTCTCAGACGTCATCCGACATCGTCGCCTTGGTGCGTGAAATCGTCGAACCTCTTGTCGAAGACAAAGAGGCCGTCGAGGTGTCCTCTTCGTTTTCGGAGAGCGGCGCCGAGCTCGTCGAGATTCGCGTCGCCGCCGATGACGCCGGAAAGGTCATCGGCCGCCAGGGCCGCGTCATCAAGTCCATCCGCATCCTCGCTCGCGCCGCGGCCTGTGCCGACGGCGGCGATGTCGAGGTCGAGCTCATCGAGGATTAGCTTATGGCGCGTCGTTGGGCTGACGTAGCTGAACTCATCGCAACCCAAGGTCTCAAAGGAAGGCTTGTCGCACGCTCCGTGCGCGGCCTTCCTTTCCTTCTATGCGAGGGTTTGGACGTGCATTTCGTGCCGCCGACGCTCGACGGGCCCCGCAAGGCCCGCGTGCGCGGCGTGCAGCATCTCGGAGCAGGCGAATACGCCGTCGAATTCGACCGCGTGAAAGACCGCGACGCGGCGGAGCTTCTCATGGGAAGCCACTGCCTCGCGGCTCGTGCCGACCTGCCCGAAGATTTCGAAGACTTCATGCATTCGAGCGCCGATTACCTGGCGGGATTCCTGGTCGTCGACAGCACGCTCGGCACCATCGGAACGATCGAGGACGTGCAGGAAATGCCTACGCAGGACCTCTTGATCGTCGCAGGTGCGGCGGGGGAGGTCTTGATTCCTCTCGTCGACGATCTCATCGTCGAATTCGACGACGAAGAACGCGTGCTTACGATGGATTTGCCGTGCGGCCTCGTCGATCTGGATGCGGCCGATGACGATTCGGCCGAGGACGACTCATAGCATCATGAAGATAGAAACGCTTTCGACATTCCCCCACATGTACGATTCCGTGATGGGGGAATCGATTATGAAGCGCGCCCAGACATGCGGCGCGCTTGATTTCCATGCCTACGATCTGCGCGATTGGACGCATGACCGCCATCGCACCACCGATGACGACCCTTACGGCGGAGGCCAGGGCCTCGTCATGAAGTGCGAGCCCATCTTCGAAGCGTACGACGACATCGCCGCTGCGGGTCCGAAGCCCTACACGATCTTTCTCACTCCGTGCGGCGAGCCTTTCGACCAGGGCGTGGCCACCGAGTTGTCCTCGCGGGACCGCCTGTTGTTCATCTGCGGGCACTACGAAGGCATCGATGAGCGCGTCTACACGCTGGCCGACCGCTGCATCTCGCTGGGCGACTACGTGCTGACGTCGGGCGAGCTCGCATCGATGGTGGTGATCGACGCCGTGGTCAGGCTGCTCGACGGCGTCCTCGGCGATGAGGGAAGCGCCATCGACGAGAGCTTTTACGACGGCTTGCTCGAATACCCGCAATACACGCGTCCCGCCAGCTATCGCGGCATGGATGTTCCCGACATCTTGAGGTCGGGCAATCACGCCGCCATAGAGAAATGGCGACGCGAACAGTCTCTGCTGCGCACTGCGCGCCTGCGTCCCGATTTGCTGGAGACGGCGAATATAACCGAGGATGAACGGGCTTTTTTGCTATCATTGCACGGCGAGGCATTCTAAGGCGTCTGTAGGGCGCCTTTTCATTTCATAGGAGGATTTTCCGTGAGCTATGGCCAGCATGCGACGCCGCGTTCGCGCGGCATGCTGAGAACCGTCCTGTCGTGGGCGGGCTACATCCTGCTCGTGGTGGCTTTGGTGTGGGGCCTGCAGACGTTCGTGGTCTGCCCGTACACCATTCCCTCAGGCTCGATGGAGGACACGATCGAAATCGGCGACAACGTCTGGTCCGAGAAGATCACCTACTACTTCCGCGACGTCGAACCGGGAGACATCATCACGTTCGACGACCCTGAAATCCCTGGCCGCACGCTGATCAAGCGTGCCATCGCCACGGGCGGCCAGACGGTCGATCTGATCGAAGGCGTCGTCTACGTAGACGGGGTGCCGCTCGACGAGCCCTATACTCAGGACAAGCCCACCGCGCCGCTCAAGACGGCGTCGGGCGTCGATATCCTCTATCCGTACACGGTTCCCGAAGGCGAGATCTGGGTCATGGGCGACAATCGCACCAACTCGGCCGACTCGCGTTATTTCGGTTCCATCGACGAGACGTCCGTGAGCGGACGCGCCGTCGCGATCTACTGGCCCCTCGATCATATAGGAGTGCTTTAATCATGAGTCATGCTGCTAAGCCCGACGCGCTCAGCTTCCAGGACATCATCCTGACGCTGCAGCGCTACTGGGCCGATCTGGGCTGCGTGGTGCTGCAGCCTTACGACAACGAAGTCGGCGCGGGCACCAATGCGCCTGCGACCACGCTTCGCTCGCTGGGCCCCGACACCTGGCGCACCTGCTATGTGCAGGGTTGCCGCCGTCCTACCGACGGCCGCTACGGCGAAAATCCCAACCGCACGCAGTTCTATTATCAGTTCCAGGTCCTCATGAAGCCCTCTCCGGACGACATCCAGGAGCTCTACCTGGGCAGCCTGCGCGCCATCGGCATCGACACCGATAAGCACGACGTCCGCTTCGTCGAAGACGACTGGGAAAGCCCGACGCTGGGCGCATGGGGCCTTGGTTGGGAGGTCTGGATCGATGGCATGGAAGTGACCCAGTTCACCTACTTCCAGCAGGTCGGCGGCTTCGAGTGCAGCCCCGTTCCCGTGGAAATCGCCTACGGCCTCGAGCGTCTGACGATGTACATCCAGGGCGTCGACAGCATGTTCGATATCGTGTGGAGCCGCGGCAAGGACGGCATCGTCTTCACCTACGGCGACGTCTATCTCGAAAACGAGCGCCAGTATTCGCGCTACAACTTCGAGGTGGCCGATACCGACTTCCTGTTCCAGGAATTCAACGACCGCGAGGCCGAGTGCCTGCGCACCCTCGAAGCGGGCCTGCCGCTTCCGGCGTACGACAGCGTTCTGAAATGCTGCCACGCCTTCAACCTGCTCGACGCGCGCGGCGTCATTTCCGCGACCGAGCGCATGGGCTACATCCTTCGCGTCCGCACGATCGCCAAAGCGTGCTGCGCGTCGTATATGGAGCATGTCGTGGGCGTCAAGCCCGAAGCCGATTCGAAGGAGGCATAGGATGGAAAAGACCACGCTCGCATTCGAAATCGGCACCGAAGAGCTTCCCGCATTCGACCTGCACGCCGCGACCGAGCAGCTGCCGCGCCTGGTTTCCGAGGCACTGGCATCCGCCCGCGTTCCCTTCGACGAGGTCAAGGCCTATTCCACGCCCCGTCGTCTGATCGCGATCGTCGAGGGCGTGCCCGAACGCACCGAGGCAACCGTCGAGCAGTTCCGCGGTCCCGCCGCCAAGATCGCGTTCGACGCCGAGGGCAATCCGACCAAGGCCGCCGCAGGCTTCGCGCGCGGCAAGGGCGTCGATGTGTCCGCGCTCGAGCGTCGCGACGAGGGCGGCGTCGAATACGTCTACGCGGTGAAGGAGACCCCTGCCGCCGACGTGGCCGCGCTGCTGCCCGAGGTGCTCGAGGGCGTCATCGCATCCATCTCCTGGCCCAAGTCGTGCCGTTGGGGCACTACGAGCCAGTACTTCTCGCGCCCGGTGCGCTGGATCGTGGCCATGCTGGGCGACGCGGTCGTCCCGGTCCGTTTCGCAGGCCTCGAGGCCGGCAACGAGACCCGCGGCCATCGCTTCCTGGCTCCCGGCCCGCACGCTGTGGCCCACGCCGACCAGCTGATCGATACGATCCGCAACGCGTTCGTCGTCGTGACCGAGCAGGAGCGCGAGCAGTCCATCCGCGCCCAGGTGGCCGAGGCCGAGAAGGCATGCGGCCTGACCGCCGAGCTTCCCGCGAAGACCCTCGCCGAGGTCGTGAACCTCTCCGAGTATCCTACGGTCATGGTGGGCGAGTTCGACGAGCTGTTCCTGGCCGTGCCGAAGGAAATCATCGTCGACGCGATGCTCGTCCACCAGCGCTATTTCCCGCTGTTCAACGCCGACGGATCGCTTGCGAACAAGTTCCTGATCACCTCGAACGGCAATCCCGAGTTCGAGGCGAACATCGTCGACGGCAACCAGCGCGTCGTGGCGGCCCGCCTCTATGACGCCAAATTCTTCTACGACGAAGACCTCAAGGCTCCGCTGGAGTCCTACGTCGAGCGCCTCGACGAGGTCGTCTTCCAGGAGAAGCTGGGCACCACGCTCGCCAAAACCAAGCGCATCGTCAAGCTGGTCGAGCACCTGTGCGCCGCCGCAGGCCTCGAAGGCCAGGAGAAGGCGGACGCCCTGCGCGCGGCCTATCTGTGCAAGGCCGACCTGGTGACGGGCGCGGTCGTCGAGTTCACGAGCGTCCAGGGCATCATGGGCTCTTACTATGCCAAGGCCGCGGGCGAGACCGACGTGGTGGCAGGCGCCATCGCCGACCACTATCGTCCTCGCTTCTCGGGCGACGCCACCCCCGCGACCCGCGTGGGCAAGGCCGTCGCGTTCGCCGATAAGCTCGACACGATCTGCGGCCTGTTCGCGGTCGACCAGGCTCCGACCGGTTCTTCCGACCCGTTCGCCCTGCGCCGCAGCGCCCTCGGCATCGTGGCCATGTTGACTGGCGATGACGCGATCGACGTCGAGCTGGTCCCCGCGATCGACGCTTCCTTGGCCGCGTACGCCGCCGACGGCATCGAATTCGACGCTGCGGCCGTGCGCGAGCAGGTCATCGAGTTCTTCATCACGCGTACGAAGGTCATGATGCGCGACGGCGGCAGCAGCGCCGACGCCATCGACGCCGTGCTCGCCGCAGGCGTGCGCGAGCCGCTCGAGCTCATCAACCGCGTCCACGCCCTCGAGCATGCGCGTCAGGAGGCTCCCGATACCTTCGCCGACCTGGCCATTGCCTACGCCCGCGCCAACAACCTGCGCGACGCGTCGCTGGGCTGCGATTATGACGAATCGCTGCTCTCCGAGGTCGAGCATGCGCTGGCTTGCGCGGTCGTCCAGGCCGAAGGCCGCGTGGCCCGCGCCCTCGATGCCGACGATTATCCCGAGGCGCTCGCCGAGCTCGCCTCGCTGCGCAAACCCGTCGATCTGTTCTTCGAGAAGGTCATGGTCATGGACGAGGACGTCGCCCTGCGCGAGAATCGTCTGCGCATCCTGAACCGTTTCGTCGACGTGTTCGCCCGCGTGGCCGACTTCGGTCAGCTCGCCAAGTGATCGACGCCGATAGCGCGCGTATCGATTCCGTTTCTATGGATGAACCGGCTTCCCGTTTTTACGGGGGCCGGTTTTTTGTATATTGAGCAGAACTACGGACGGATTCTCGTCCAGGCGGCTTATGCCGCTTCGCCCAATCGTATCGCTGCGTCGGGTTTCGACGCACGGAAAGGGGAGAGGCCATGTCGGGAGACCTGCGAGAGCGTATTTGCATTCACAACGATTCTCCGCTTCCTACTATCTATATCGTCAGCGACTCTCTCGGTGCTACCGCGCATACGCTCGCCCGAGCGGCCGCAGGCCAATTCGGCGTTCCCGAGCCGTATATCGAGATCTTGCCGAAGGCGCGCAATTTCGACGAGATCGTGAACTTCCTTACCTCGCACCAGGAGCGTTATCGCGAAGCGGGGCTCAAGGACGACCTGGTGGTGTTCTTCACGCTGGTCGATCCCGAAATGCGTTCGAAGCTGCGCGCGTTCTGTCAGGAGGCGGGCCTGCATGGCGTCGATATCATGAGCACGCCGATCCATGCCCTGGCCGATGCGTCGGGCCTTTCGCCGCGCAACAACCCCGGGCTTCTGCGCACGACCGACGCCCATTACTTCCGCCGCATCGCCGCCATGGAATTCACGGTGGAACACGACGACGGCCGCAATCCGCAAGATCTCGCCGAAGCCGATATCGTGCTGCTCGGCGTGTCCCGCTCGTCGAAGACGCCTATCTCTATATATATGGGCATGGAGGGATACAAGGTGGCCAACGTGCCGCTTGCGCTGGGCGTCGAGCCTCCGAAGGAGATTTATGATTGCGATCCTTCGAGGATCTT
Source organism: uncultured Slackia sp. (assembly GCF_959608125.1). Taxonomy (GTDB): domain Bacteria; phylum Actinomycetota; class Coriobacteriia; order Coriobacteriales; family Eggerthellaceae; genus Slackia. The sequence continues at coordinate 1,391 of NZ_CAUHPG010000020.1, read as the reverse complement.
CGGCTTGATGACGACGCCTGACGTGTTGGTGGGCATCCGTTCGCGCAGGCTCGGCGGCGCCGGACGCGGCGCGGCCGCCGTGGCGGCGAGCTATGCCGAGCCCGAGATGGTCTATCAGGATCTCGAAGAGGCCCGTGCGCTGATGCGCAAACTGGGCTGCATCGTCATCAGAACGGACAATAAGGCCGTAGAAGAAACCGCTCAGGAGATTTTACGCTACTATGAGCTGGCTCATCCGTTCCAAAAGACCATCTTTGAGTAATATTGCTCTTTGTGCAGTAGGGTATCTATCACGAAGGAGAATACAGTGACTGCTGACGTCAAGCGTGTCTACGCGTTCGGTAAGGACGCCGAGGGCAACAACGTTACCGAGGGCAACAAGGATATGAAGTACATCCTTGGCGGCAAGGGCGCGAACCTCGCCGAGATGGCCGTGATCGGCCTTCCTGTGCCTCCGGGATTCACCATCACCTGTCAGACCTGTATGGAATACGCCAATGCCGACAACACCTGGCCCGCCGGCGCGCTCGATGAAATCGAGCAGTACCGTCTCGACCTGGAGCGTCGCATCGGCAAGAAGATCGGCGACTCCGAAGATCCCCTGCTCGTCTCCGTGCGTTCCGGCGCTCCCATGTCCATGCCGGGCATGATGGACACGGTTCTCAACCTGGGTTTGAACGACCAGTCCATCAACGGCCTGATCAAGCACACCGAGAACCCCCGTTTCTCGTGGGACAGCTATCGCCGCTTCATCCAGATGTTCTCCAACGTCGTTATGGGTCTTGACGGCGACCTGTTCGAGAACGCCATCAATGCGAAGAAGATCGTCCGCGGCGTGAAGAGCGACGCAGACCTCACTGCCGAGGACCTGCAGGAGCTCGTCGAGGAGTTCAAGAACATCTTTTCCGAGAACGTTTCCGCCGAAGAGTATCCCGCGCTCGTCGTCGACGGCCGCGTGACCTTCCCGCAGGATCCCGACACCCAGCTCAGGCTTGCCATCGAGGCCGTTTTCGGCAGCTGGAACAACCCGCGCGCGACCCTCTATCGCAAGCAGAACAAGATCGCCGACGACCTGGGTACCGCCGTCAACGTGCAGACCATGGTCTTCGGCAACAAGGGCGAGACCTCCGCTACCGGCGTCGCGTTCACGCGCAACCCCGCTAACGGCGAGAAGGAATTCTACGGCGACTACCTGGTCAACGCCCAGGGCGAAGACGTCGTCGCAGGCATCCGCAACACGAGCCCCATCGCCGAGCTCAAGCATGTCGAGGGTCTGCAGGAGGCCGGCGCCGAGCTCGAAGAGGTGTTCGTCACCCTGGAGAACCACTATCGCGACATGTGCGACATCGAGTTCACCATCGAGCAGGGCAAGCTGTGGATGCTGCAGACCC
>NZ_CAUHPG010000019.1 GCF_959608125.1 uncultured Slackia sp. | reverse complement strand
GTCGTGGTCGTGGTCGTGGTCGTGGTCGTGGTCGTGGTCGTGGTCGTGGTCGTGGTCGTGGAAATCGTCGCATGCGCCGTGCAGGTATTCCATATCGTGATCGCGATTCTCATGGGCATCGTCCAACAACACTGCAAAATCGCATGCATCCAGACCCGCCTTCTTCACGCGCGACACACGCGTGGAAAATCCTTCCACGGGCAGGCTCGCCAGCGCCCTATTCAGCACCTCTTCGCGCGCCCCCAGGTCGAGCAGCGCAGCCACCGTCATATCGCCGCTTATTCCCGCCGCGCACTCCAGATACAGCATAGTTCCCACGAACAGACCTCCGTTTCTTCCTTCCCCGCCGCCGCGCCTATGCGCGGATGCGCGCATGATCGATAAGCGCCGCCTGGTACCCGCCGCCGAAGCCGTTGTCGATGTTGACCACCGAAACGCCGCTCGCGCACGAATTGAGCATCGCCAAAAGCGCGGTGACCCCGCCGAACGATGCGCCGTAGCCCACGCTGGTCGGTACCGCTATCACCGGGCACGACGCCATGCCGCCGATAACGCTCGGCAACGCGCCTTCCATTCCGGCCACCGCAACCACGGCCTGGGCGCGAGCAATGTCATCGGCATGGGCCAAAAGCCGATGGATGCCCGCCACGCCCACGTCGTAGAGGCGCATCACGCGACTGCCCAGCATTTCGGCCGTAAGAGCGGCCTCTTCGGCCACGGGCAGGTCGCTCGTTCCCGCCGCCGCCACGACGACGTATCCATTGCCGTCCGGTTCGGGCACGCCGCCCACGACAACCATGCGCGCCTCATCGCGATATGCGAATTGCGCGCGATCTTGCGCGCCGAGCAGCGATTCGACGCGCCCGGCCTTGGCAGCGTCCACCCGCGTGGCCATCACGCGGCCCTGGCCCGCCGAACGCAATGCGGCGATGATCCCTGCGATCTGGTCGGCCGTCTTCCCGGCGCCGTAAACCACCTCCGACACGCCTTGACGCAGGCCGCGCTGCATGTCGGGCTTCGCATATCCCAAATCGAGAAACGGCTCGGTCTGAACGCGCGCCGCCGCCTCCGCCGCATCGACCTTTCCTGCCGCAACCGCCTCGAACAACGCCTCGAGTTCTTTTTTCTCCATTGCCACCCCTTACGCCAGACCCGCCGAACGCGCCGCCTCATCGAGCGCCGCCCTGGTCAAACGGACGCCTGCAGGAACTTTCGTGGCGAAACACGAAAAGCTCGGCTTGTCGGCCGTCGAAACCCCTATGTCCCTCGACGCCGCCCTTACCCGGTCTTTCGTGAACCCCGCCTCGCGCAACGGCGAGACCACGCCCAATTCGGCCAACGCGCGAAACCCGGGACGACGAGCGGGATCGTCGGAGGCATTGGTGCCGTCGAGCAAGATATCGCGGCCGTCGCGGGCCATGGCCTCGAGAACCGTCGAAAAAATAAACCTCTTACAGTGGTAGCAGCGATCGTCGGGATTGGAGCAAACGGCATCTTCCGAAAGAATGTCGGCTTCGATGACCTCGAAATCAACCGATGCCTCTCGCGCCACGCGCCGGGCGTCGGCAAGCTCGAACGACGCCTGGAACGCCGTCATGACCATATACGCCTTCACGTCGAAACCCTCGCGAACAAGGGCCGTCAGCAAGAACGACGAATCGCACCCGCCCGAAAACGCCAGGCCGTAACGCTTCGACGGATCGAGCAGGCGCACCGCATCGCGCCAGTTCGAATCGGCGCCTTCGACGGCTTCTCGAATACGACCCTTTTGCACGCTTGCTGCGTGCAGCGCATCGACGGCCATCATGCGCGCATCCCCTTTTCGGCTTCGAGTATGACGCTTTCATAGTGGGCGATCTTGTAGTCCAGGCGATCGAGTCCCTGCTGCAGATCGGCAATGCGGCCGCGCACCAAGTCACGCTGCTCCTCGAGCAGGGTCTTGCGAGCGGCGGCCGTATGCTCGCCCTCGTCGAAAAGACCCATGTATTCGATCAACGCCTCGATCGACACGCCCGCAGAACGCATGCATTTGAGGAATTCGACCGTCCTGCAGTTCGTTTCGTTGTAATCGCGAACGCCCGACGCATTGCGCGGCACGTGACGCAGCAAGCCGACGCGTTCGTAGTACCGCAACGTATCGGCCGATATGTCGTAACGTTTGCTCACCTCGGCGATTTTCATGGCACACCTTCCGCAAAACCGTTCGAAAAGACCTCGAAGCGCGAACGGACCGCCCGCCGCCTCGAGCATCGCATTGAATCACTTTAAGCGAACTCCAAGTCAAGCGACTGGGAAGAAATGCCGACCGAAGAAAAACCGGGGGACGAAAGCGTCGAAAGCCTTGCGGTGTCCCGACGCAGACCGAAGAGGCCGGACATAGGAATATCGAGGCTAAATCGCCCGCCCTGTCCGAACGGCCAGGGCGGCTATCGCATCCATGCACGCGTCGTCGGCGCCGAGCGCAGGCACATAGGTAAAGCGTGCGCCGTCGAGCCCTGCGGCTTGCGCCGCATCGCGATACGCCTGGGCGGCCTCGATTGCCACTTCGTACGAGGTTTCGATGCAATCAACCGAAAAACCAGGACACACCACGGCCACGTCGCGCACCCCTTCGCCCGCAAGGCGCTCGAGTTCGGGCACCAGCATCGGCCCCTGCCATTTGCGGCTGTCGAAACGCGACTGATACGTCGTCAGCACGTCCATCGGCGACATCCCGAGCGCTTCGCCCAACATACGAGCCGTCTCCTTCGTCGCCTGCACATAGGTGTCCCCATGCCGCGCGAACGATACAGGAACCGAATGAAACGACACTATGAGCTTCGAACCAGGAGTGCGAGCCCACGAACGACGCACCGAACCGGCAAGAGCCGCTATGTAGCCGGGCTCATCCCAGTACTCTTCGACGAATGCCGAGCGCATTCCCGCCGGCGCAACATCGGCCATCCGCCTGTCGAATTCCTCGCGGCATGTTCCCGCGCATGCGCGCGTCTTCTGGGGATAGAGAGGCAGGCCGACGATGGCATCGGCCCCCGCTTCGACCAGCTCGCGAATCCCGTCGCCGATCGATGGATTGCCGTATCGCATGCCGAGACGCACGGCCACGGGTTCTCCCGCGATCGCACTGACGCGAGATTCGACGGCGAAGCATTGCTTATAGGAATCCAGGATGAACGGGCTTCCCTCGGACGTCCAGAACGCACGATACCGCGACGCCGTCCTCTTCGGGCGGTTCGGCAGAATGAACAGGTTCAGAATGGGTTGCCACAGAAAAGCGGGCAGATCGACCACATTGCGGTCCGAAAGGAATTCCTTCAAGTACGGACGGATCGCCTCGGGCGTCGGGGCGTCGGGCGTTCCGGTGTTCATCAATAGTATTCCGAGCATGGTCGCTTTCCCTTCGAACAGGTGCGCCGCGCCATTTCGGCAGCGCCCGACCAACTATAGTATTTCGAACATTGTTCAGGTAAAACGAACGCCGCTCCCGCCCCATTTACGTCAGGGCGCGTAACCCGAACGGGCTATGGGAGGCGCCGAAAAACGGCTGTCGAACGGAACGACCCAGGTCGCACCCGTCCGACAGCCGTCTTCGGGAGGGGAATCTCGTCATCGCGCACAGCCGTCAATGCGGTGCCGCCGCATGCAGCGGCAGCACCGGACGGCTCTAGGGATCGAATCTTTTACGCGTCGAACTTGCCTTGCGCAAGATCGCGGCCAAGCAGGTATCCGAACGTCAGGCAGTTGATACCGTAGCTGTTGCCCGGAATGGCGAAGTTGTAGGTGTTGGCGTACATATCGCCGACCATGGCACCGACGTTGAACAGGCCGGGAATAGGCTTGTCGTTCTCGTCGCACACTTCCATATCGACGCTCGTGCGCAAACCGCCCATAACAGTCATGAACATCGCGTAATTGCGTGCCGCATAGAACGGACCGGCCTCATCGATGCGCACCATGAAATCGGGGTTCTTATAGAAATCTTCGTCGACGCCCTTGTCGCACAGCTCGTTATAGCGAGCGACGACGGCTTTCAGCTTATCAGCATCGAGTCCCAGCTGAGATGCGAGGTCATCGAGCGTATCGGCCTTATAGTACGAGCCGTCTTCAACGCCCGCATCCCACATGGAGACAAGCTCTTCGGGAGTCAGCGAAGGAAGCGTGTAGTCCATTCCAAAGGTGTACCACTCATGTCCTTTATCCAGGATCGCCTGCGGATAATTGGCCGTCCAAATACCCCATGCCTCGTTATTGGGCTGAGAGAGCAGGTGATTGGAGCTATACGGCGACGAAATGTCCTCGCGCTGATAGCGCTCGGTATTGTCGTTGACGTTCAGTCCCATATGGAAACCGCACGGCTCATGGCTACCGCCCCATGCCCCTTGCATCATGGGAGCTGCGGGATAGGCATGCTGCCAGGCAGCACCCGCCCATAGGCCCATTTTCTGACCATCGCCTCCATAGATTCCAGTCAAATTGAAGCTTGTGTTGTAATCGATTTCGCCTTGCTCGTAACCGACAAGAGGCAGCACCTGCGGGCAGTAGGCCGCAAGCATCTCCTTATCGTTAGAGAAGTCTCCCGTCGCCAAAACGACCGCCTTGCGAGCCACGAACTTCACATAGCCATCGCCGTTCATTTTCGAAGCCACGACACCCGTCACGCGACCTTGCGCGCCCTCTTCGCGAATAAGCTGCTCCGCCTTGGTATCGTAAATGATCTCGACGCCGTACTCCTTCGCCTTGGCCTCAAGCGCTTCCACCGCACCCTGCTGGCCAGTGGAGACCATGGTCGAATCGCCTTCGGTGGAAAACGCATGCGCGTAATTGGGGCCCATATCGAACGTGTTATCACGCTCCATGATCACTTCGAGACCCGCCTCGCGCGCGATGTCGATCATCCAGTTCATAGCCTCTTCTGAATGATTGTACCCCTTCATCCATTTGCGCTGGTCGATAGCAAACGAAGCCGCGCGCATCTCATGGTAATAAAACGGAACAGGATCGAACGGCTCGATTCCCAGTTCTTCCATGACCTTGGAATTGCGCGCGTAATTCGATCCGCCGCGCGAAATAGGAGCACTCGCGGCCGAGAACAACGTGACCTTCGCCCCGTTTTCAGCGGCAGAAACAGCCGTCGTGAACCCAGACATACCGCCACCGACCACGATGATGTCGTTCTCGACGGTTTCGACGATTTCATCATCCGGAATAGGCTCGGGAGGCACCATGAACGACCATTTAGGCATGGAATCGGTGAGCTTCAAAACAGCATCGCCGGGATCGACGGCGCCTCCAGTCGACCCGCCGGAAGCGGCGCCGGAATCCTGAGCAGACTTGGGAGAAGAGCAGCCCGCAAGTCCTGCTGCCGCAGCAGCGCCTGCTGCGCCAACAGCTCCGAACTTCAGAAAATCACGACGCGAAAACCCCTTATTCGCAGTATTTTCCATTCCCTTCATTGCAAACCCTCCTTGGAACTTTTCATGCAGGGGCATCCGAAGCCGCCCCGTTTCCTCGAATCATAGAAGCGGCAAGCGCCCTTGACGAGCAGCTTCCCGTTGCCCGGAGCGCAGCAATCCGTTGCGCTCGGCAGGCCGTCCTCCCGCCCCATTGCCGCACCACGTTCTCTGCGCTATAAAACCGTTACACCGTAAACATGCTGCAAGGAGGGGCATCATGGAGATACGGCAACTCGAATACGTCGTAGAAGTGGCTAGGCGCGGAAGCTATACCAAAGCCGCAGACGCCTTATTCGTTTCGCGCCAGGGCCTAAGCAAAGCCATCAAGAATCTCGAATCCGAAATAGGGCAATCTCTTTTCCAGGGAGCAGGAGGACGACTGACGACCACGAACACGGGCGAGGCATTCGTAAGGGCCGCTGCACCGGTGGTTTCGTCTTTCGAAGAGTTTGCTTCACGGTTTTCAAGCCAGAAAAAAGCCAAGAGCAGCAGTCGCTCTCGGTCGCGGTCGCGCATGGCGCCATGCTCTCGCTGCCGCATCACGCCATCGCGCGATTCCAGCGGGCAAACCCCGATATCCTTCTGTCGCTCGAAGAGGTGACCACGGAAACTGCGCTCGACATGGCCGATGAAGGAGAGGCCGACGTGGCCATCGTCGGGTCGGCCCCCTGCTATCTGCAAGATTTCGATACGCTCTTAGTGGTAAAGACGGGGATATATCTCTACGTGCCCAAGGAAAGCCCTTTGGCGAATGAAGATATTCTGCCCTTGAAAAGCCTCGACAAGCAGCCGTTCATCACTACGGGAAAACGAAACCACCTGCACCGTTTTTTCATCGAGCAATGCAGTGCTTCAGGAATCGCTCCGCACATCCTTTTCACTACATCGGACATACCCTTGCTCGTCGAACAGGCCGAAAGGCAGAAAGCGTGTTACTTCGGTTTCCCGCCCTCGATCAAAAAGACGGACAAAGAGGCTCATGTGCTCAGGCCCGTCGACATCGGACACGAAGCATGGTTCGGCACCTATGCAGTCAAAAGAAGGGGCGCACCGCTCTCCGAAGCAGCGAAAGCATTCTGGTCGTACCTTTCGCATGAAGTCTCGCATGATGCGACGACGCTATAAGAAAAGAGCACCTGGCAGACGCCGCTCTGCGGCTATTCATGAATGCCGTCTGGCATAGGCCTGACGCGCGGAGTATGCTTCGACCTGCAGGCAGCCGTGCCGTACATACCGCACGGCGCGACCAAGGAGAGCCGCATGAATTATCGTCGCCTCGGAAAAACCGAACTCATGGTCAGCGAAATCGGCTTCGGCGCCGAATGGATGGAGCGCAAGACGCCCGAGGAGGTGGCTGCCGTCACGCGGCGCTTCTCGCAAGCCGGCGTGAATGTCTTGGACTGCTGGATGCCCGAACCCGAAGTGCGCAGCAATCTAGGCGCCGCCATTGCGAGCGAGCGCGACCGATGGATCATCCAGGGCCACATCGGCTCTACCTGGCAGAACGGACAATACGTCCGTACGCGCGACATGGACCGCGTCAAGCCCGCGTTCGAAGACCTGCTCGAGCGGCTCGGCACCGACCATGTCGAACTCGGCATGATTCACTACGTCGACAGCCTTGCCGAATTCGACGGAATCATGCAGGGCGATTTCATGACCTATGCGAAGGAGCTGCAGGCATCGGGAACGATCGGGCATATCGGACTTTCGACCCACAGTCCCGTCGTGGCACGGGCAGCCGCCACGTCGGGCAGCATCGAGGCCATCATGTTCAGCGTGAATCCCGCCTTCGATATGATGCCCGCCTCGAGCAGCCTGGATGCGCTGCTGGCGTTTTCCGGCGGACGGCTCGAGAACATCGAACCCGAGCGCGCCGAGCTCTACGCGCTATGTGAGCGCGAAGACGTCGGGCTCACAGTGATGAAGGGATACGCAGGCGGCCGCCTGCTTGCGGCGGAAACCTCGCCTTTCGGCGTGGCGCTGACGCCCGTGCAATGCATCCATTACGCCCTGACCAGGCCTGCCGTGGCGAGCATCATGGTCGGCGCCGAAACCGTGGCCCATGTCGACGACGCCTTGGCCTACGAGAAGGCCGACGCCGCGCAGCGCGACTACGCGGCCACGCTCGAAAACGCCTCGCTGAGCTCGCCTTTCGGGCAGTGCACCTACTGCGGCCACTGCGCCCCGTGCGCCGCGAGCATCGACATCGCGCTGGTCAATAAATTCTACGACCTGGCCGTCATGCAGCCCGAAGTTCCCGCATCGGTGCGCGCTCACTACGAAGCGCTCGAAGCCACGGCGCAAAACTGCATCGCCTGCCAGGCTTGCGAACCGCGCTGCCCCTTCGACGTAGATATCGCCGAACGCATGAAGAAAGCGGCGGCCCTGTTCGGCTGCTGATGCGCAAACGCGCGAAGGGCGCCCGACCGAAGCCGAACGCCCTTCTTCGTACGGATGAGACGGTGCTCACCTAGCCCACGAGGCCCTGGCTCACCAGCACCCACCCCAGGAACGCGACCCAGGCGATAGCCACCACGACGCGCACCGGGTTGGGAACCTTCAGACCGTATTCGGGAAGCATGAACATCGCGATCGCGCCGCCGAGGGCGCCGCCCAGATGGCCGCTGATGGAAATGCCCGGCACGAGGAACGAATACGCCACGTTCGCCGCGATAACGCCCCACATGCCCTTGCTGTATTCCGCGAAAAACGTCCTTCCCTCGCGATGCAGCACGCCTAGGAGCGCCGTCGCTACGAACAGGCCGAACACGCTGGTCGACGCACCGGCCGAGATGGCCATGCCGCCCTCGAGATAGATGCCCGCCAGATACGAGACCACGTTGCCGGTGATACCGCCGATGAAATACAGCGCGATGAAGTTGGCCTTGCCGAGCACCTGCTCGAGCAGGGCGCCGACGCTATAAAGCGCCACCATGTTGAAGGCCAGATGCATTAGGTCGAGATGCAGAAACATCGGCGTGATGAAGCGGTACAAATCGCCCGCCGACTGGATGAGCGGCGGATACATGGCCCCCATGTCCACCAACACGCGCGACGAGATATCGAAATGCAGGCCCGATGAAAACGCCTCGACGGCGTAGACGGCCACGTTGATCGCGATCAACAGAAGCGTCACCGCCTGGTATGCGTTGCGCTGGAAAAACGAGCCTTTAGACGCCTTCATCATGCGCTTGAGCTCGGCATCGTCTATGACGCGACGCGACTCGGCGCCGCCTTCGGCCTGGAGATTTTCGTCAACCACGCGTCCATCCTTTCAAGAAAAAGGCCGGGTGCGCCGGCCGCCTGCGTATCGGCCCCATCCTCGCACGAAATGGGGCGCACGCTCGAAAAACTACCGAAAACGCCGATCGTCGTCGTATGCCGACGGCATGACGTCCGTCGAATCAGGCGCGGCATCGAACGCGCGAGAATCGTCCTCGTAAGGCGCGGGACGCGTACGGCGAACCGATGTCCGGCGCGAACGGACGACGGGACGCGCAGGGGCGCCGAGCCAGCCGGCAAGCGCCACGGCGACGACGCCGGCGACCGCCGCCACCGCGACATCCGAAGGGTCGGGCATCCACGAAACAAGGCCGCTTTCAAGGAATGCTCGCGCCATCAGGCCGAATATCAGGATTCCCGCCGCAACGGCCATGCCGGCGGCCGCTGAAAGCCTGCCGCCGCGCGAGCAGAGCAAGGCGCCTGCCGCCGCCGCAGCCAGCCAGGAAAGCGCGATGGTCCATACGGACGGGTCGAGCAGCTGCCCGACGACCGCCTGCAACGACCCTCCCGCGAACGCTCCGCCCACGAACAAACCGCCGCCCGTGAACGCCCCCATGCCGCAATACGTCAACGCGAACGCCGACGCGATGCCGAAAAGCGTCGTGGCGAGCGCGTCGCGAACGCGCAGGCAAAGGCCCGCGATCAAAGGGAGCACGGAAAGCGCTCCCGCCAAAGAAAGCGCAGCGACCGACGAGCCCGCTATCGCTGCCGCCTTGCTCAGGCGGCCGCATACAGCAAACCAGGCCGCGGCCGCGGCCGCGAACAAGGCGGCGGCGACATATGCGCCGCCCGCCGCCATACCCGCTGCCAGCGCGACGAGCGAAAGCGGCGCGCCGACACGCGGGAACGCCGCGCCGATCACCCCGACGGCGATCGACGTGACCCACACGCCGACATCCGTCGAGCCAGGGAACAGCGACGACATGTCGATCTGCGACAAGCCCGCATAGGCCGATACGCCGCAGGCGATCGCCGACCAGATGCCGCCCACCGCCTCGCCGGCTCCCCCGCGCAAACGCTCGGCCAGCCCCGCGCGAACGCGCGCGACGGACGGCATGGCCTCGGTAGCATCTTCGGCCTCTTCTTCCTCGTCGGCACAAGCGTCGCCCACCACTGCGGCCAGCTGCCGTGCTCCGCGGCGGGCGTCGCCCAAATGCGGCATCATGGCGTCCGCGAACAGCGTGACCGACGCGAAGCGGTCCTCGCGATCGATCGCCAACGCGCCGAACACGGCCTCGTCCACCTCTTCTCCCACATCGCCGCGGGCGAGCGAGGGAATGACGATTTCGGCCTCTTCGATAGCGCGTGCGGCACCGTCCAGATCATGCGCCAGAAACGGGTTATCGCCCGTGAGCATCTGGTAGGTAAGGGCTGCAAGAGCCCATTCGTCGGTGCGCACGTCGGGAGCCTCGAGCCTCATCTGCTCGAGCGGCATGTATCCGATGGTGCCGCCCGCGGCCTTGCCGAAGCCCGCTTCATGCGAGAGCTGGGCCAGGCCGAAATCGGCCACCTTCACCTGGCCCTGCCGGTTGATCAACACGTTATCGGGCTTGATGTCCAAATGAAGCACTTGATTGTCGTGCGCAACCTCGATCGCATGCGCAACCGATTCGAACACGCAGGTCAGGATATCGAGCGGCAAGGGCCCGTTCGCCATACGCATGAGCTCGGTCAGCGTGATCCCGTCCATGTACTCCATGATCAGATAGGCCATCGGCCCTTCGATTTCGAAATCGAAGACGCCGACGATATGGGAATCGGAGAGCATGGCCGCCGTGCGCGCCTCCTCGAGGCCCGGTATATCGCGCGGAGTCGAGGGCGACGAAGCCGTGCCGTAGGTATCCAAACGCAGGCATTTGATGGCCACGCGACGCTGGATGCGCGTGTCCCACGCGACCCGCACGGTGCCGTATCCGCCCTTGCCCGCAACGTCGAGCGGACGATATCTGTTCAAGATGAGATTTTGCACGCCATCAAGCCTTTCATTCGCGCGGAAAGCTTATTATATATACCTTGAGCTCACGGATCGTAAACGCAGAAAGGCTTGAGTCGACTATGGGATTTTTCTCTAAGTTCGAGGGCAAGATGGAAGACACCTTCGAAGGTGGCGCCGGCAAGATGCAGAAATCGCCCATCTCCCCCGTTCAGATTATGAAAAAAGCCGAAAAGCAGATGCGCCGCGAAAAGGTGGTCAGCGCAGGCAAGCAATTCGCCCCCACGCTCTACACCGTCCTCGTCAATCCCGACGACGACCAGCGCCTGTTCGGATTCTATCCCACGCTGGCCGGTGAATGCGAGACCCGCCTCGCCTCGAGCGCAGCGGGAGAAGGCCTGTCCATGGACGGCCATCCGCTCGTGCGCTTCATCGTCGACGACGGCCTCAAGCACGGCAAGTTCGACGTCATCGCCGAAGTCGTAAGCGCGCCGATCGTGGCGCAGCTGCGTGCCGAGGAAATGCAGCGCTACGGCATGGGCGGCGCCGTCGGCGCGCCCGCTCCCCAGGCGGCCGCATACAACGACCCCGCGATGGCGCGTACGCAGCAGCCCCAGCAGGCTCCGCAATACCGCCCGCAGCCCCCGATGCCCGGCAACGCATACGGCGCGGCGCCCCAGGGCGATTACGGCCAGCAGATTTTCGGCGCCCCCAACGCAGGCGCCTTCCCCGACGTGCAGGAAAAGCCTGCCGCCAAGCCGCCGCTGCCCTACGTTCCCGAAAACGAAATCGACTACTCGATCGACTACGGCGAGTACACCTTCGACAGCAAGAACTTCGAAGACTACCGCGACAAGGCCCCGCAGGACGAAAGCGAAGAGGCCGCCGAGGCGGCTCAGGCCGATGCGCCCGAAAGCGACGCTCGGCCCCAGCATCTTCCCGAGCATGCGCGCCAGACGTCGCCTGCCGCCGAAGCCGGCGTCGAAGCCGCGGGCATGTACGCGCCCCAGGGCTTCGAGGGCCAGCCGCTGCCGAATCCCGCGTTCCCGCAGGGCTACAATCCGCAGGCGCAGGCATACAACCCCTATGCCGCAGGCTACGCACCGCAACCCTATGCCGGCCAGCCCATGCAGCAGCCCTACCCAGGCGCCGCTCCGATGGGCATGCAGCCGCAGGGCGCTCCGGCATACGGCGCCCCCGCCCATACCGTGGCGTTCACCGCAGGAGCCGCGCAAGCCAACCCCGTCCCCAACGGAGCGGCCGTGCGCGCCCGCCTGATCGATGCCAATTCCAACAGGTCCTACGACCTGGCGACCAATCGCATCCTCGTCGGCCGCGAAACCGGCAACGACATCGTGCTCAACGACCTCAACGTCAGCCGTCAGCACGCCCAGCTGGCCTTCGAGCCGCAGGGCGTCTGGGTGATCACCGACCTCGGTTCCACCAACGGGACCTTCGTCAACGGCATGCCCGTCACCAGGCGCGGCCTGGCCGACGGCGACCGCATCACCCTCGGCATGACCGAGTTCGTGTTCTCGATGCGATAGGAGCTTCGCGTGATAGACGTCATCCTGCTTGTCGGACGCCTTGTCTTCGTGGCGCTTTTGTACCTGTTCCTCTTCGCGATCATGAAAACGGGAATCGGACTGGTCAAAGGCCAGCGTAAAAAAGAGAAAAGCTGGGGCCTGTCGGTCGAGCGCGGACCCAAAGAGCTGCGCGGCGTGAAGATGGCCGTCCGTGGCCCCGTCATCGTGGGCCGCGCTCCCGGCGCCGACATCGTCATCGGAGCAGGATACGTGTCCGCCCGCCATGCTCGCTTCAGCCTCATGGGCGCCAATCTATTCGTCGAAGACCTCGGCTCCACCAACGGAACCGCCGTCAACGGACGCCGCATCACCGAGCCCACCGTGCTCAAAAGCAACGACGTGGTCAACGTCGGCGACGTGGCCATTCGCGTGAGGTTCGAGTAGTGGCCGCCGCGAAGCGCAATGGCGCGCGCGGCCGTCACGCCAAAGGAGCCATGCCCTCATACGGCTCGCGTACCGACGTCGGTCTGGTACGCGACCACAACGAAGACAGCCTCGCCGTCAATCCGCCGCTGTATGCGGTGGCCGACGGCATGGGCGGCCACGCCGCAGGCGAAGTGGCCAGCGAAATCGCCATTCAAACGCTCGTCGCCAATGCGCCCGAGACGCCCGACGGCGACGATCTGGCACGCGCCGTGGTGGCGGCGAACCACGCCGTGATCCGCGCGGCGGCCGAAGGCATCGGCCGCAAGGGCATGGGAACCACCATGACCTGCGCCATGCTTTCGGGCAAACGCCTCGTGGTTGCCCAGGTGGGCGACTCGCGCGCCTACCTTCTGCACGAAGGCGGCCTGCAGCGCATCACGCGCGACCATTCGCTCATGGCCGACCTGATCGAAAGCGGCCAGATCACTGTGGAAGAAGCGCGCGTGCATCCGCAGCGCAGCGTGATCACGCGCGCCCTGGGAAGCGACCCTTCCACGCTGCCCGACATCTACGAAATGAACGTCGCCCCGGGCGACCGTCTGCTGCTGTGCTCCGACGGCCTGTCGGGCATGGTGGACGATTCGCTGCTCGAAAGCACGCTCGAACGCGTGAAAGACCCGCAGCGATGCGCGGCCGCGCTCGTCAACGAGGCCATCACCGCAGGCGGCTACGACAACGTGACCGCCGTCGTGGTGGACGTGCCCTCCAACGCGGAGGCCATCATCAAAAAACAGGCGCGCAAGGGCCGTCTGGGGGCCGTCCTGGCCGCCATCGCCTTCGTGCTCGTGCTGGTCGGCGGCATCGCCGGATCGGCGGCCTACCTCGACCACGCCGCATTCCTCGCAGAAAAAGACGGCGTCGTCGCGGTCTATCGCGGCATGCCCGGCGAAGTAGCCGGATTCACATTCTCGCGATTCGACCATGACACAGGGCTTTCGGCCGACGATCTGGAAGGCTTGCCGGCCAATGTGCGCGACAGGCTCGCCGAAGGCATTCGCGTCGATTCCGTCGAGGACGCAGACGCGCTCGTCGAAACCTGGAAGGAGCAGATCGAGGAATACAAGAAGGACACGGCTCCTGCGAGCGAGAAGCTCACAGACGGCAAGACGGACTCGTCCGACGCTTCGAACACGAGCTCGGCAGATGCCGGCGAAAGCGACGGCGCCGCCGATTCCGACGCCGAGGCGGGTGATGCAGCATGACGCGCCGCAATACCGAGCTTCTGCTGCTCTGCCTGGCGGCCCCGTTCGTGGTGCTGCTGTTCTCCATGGTCCTCGTCAACGAAGGCACCCGACTGACCCTCGAAACGCTCGCCGTTCCCGTGGGTCTTTTCGGCGCCTTCGTCGTCGCCCACGTCGGCGTGAGGCTCCTGGCGAAAAACGCCGACCCCGCCATCCTTCCAGTGGTATTCGCCCTATCGGGCATAGGCATCGCGTTCGTCACACGGCTCGCTCCCGATCTGGCAATGCGCCAGGTCATGTGGCTTTTCCTCGGAATAGCCCTCATGGTGGTCGTGCTGGCCGTGGTGAGAAACCTCGATAAGCTGGCCCAATACAAATACACCTTCATGATCGTAGGCATCGTGCTGCTGCTCATGCCCATGCTTCCCGGCATCGGCCAAGAGGTGCTGGGCAGCCGCATTTGGATCAAAGTCGGCTCGTTCAGCTTCCAGCCGGGCGAAATCGCAAAGGTCTGCATCGTCATTTTCCTTGCGTCGTATCTGGCACAGAACCGTGAGATGCTCTCGGTGTTCACCGTGCGCGTAGGCAGGTTCTATCTGCCCGACGTCGCGACGATCGGCCCGCTGCTCATCATGTGGGGCATCTCCTTCGCCATCGCCGTATTCGAAAAAGACCTCGGCAGCGCGCTGGTCTGCTTCGTGCTGTTCCTGACCATGCTCTACGTGGCCAGCGGCAAGAAGATGTTCCTTGTCGTCGGGTTCGGGCTGGCCGCTTTGGGCTGCGTCATCCTGTACGCCGCCTTCGGCCATATCCAGATTCGCGTGAACACCTGGCTCGACCCGTTCTCCGACGCCATGAACACCGGCTACCAGCTCTGCCAGTCGATCTACTCGCTGGCCGACGGCGGCATGCTCGGCGTCGGCGTAGGCAACGGCCTGGCCGAAAACATCCCGGTCGTCGAATCCGACTTCATCTTCGCCGCCATCGCCGAAGAGACCGGCCTGCTCGGCGGCGCCGGCGTATTGCTTTTGTTCCTGTGCCTGGCCATCCGCGGCTTCGCCACGGCTGCACGCGCGAAGAGCGACGTGAGCTCGTTCGTCGCCGTCGGCGTCACCGTGACCATCGTGCTGCAGGCCTTCATCATCGTGGGCGGCGTCACGCGCCTTATCCCGTTGACCGGCCTCACCCTGCCCTTCATCAGCCAAGGCGGATCGTCGCTTCTGGCCAGCTTCATCGGCATCGGCCTGCTGCTGCGCTGCGGCGACGAAGGAACCGGCATCAACTCCGAGGTCAAAGACGGCACCATGCGCATGCGCGCCATCGGCGCCCACGGCTCCCAGCGAGGCGCGGGCGATACCGGCGTATTGGGTCGCGTCGCCCTGGGCCGACGCCTCACATCCGCCATGGTGGCATTCGCACTGCTGTTCGCGCTGCTCGTGGCCAACCTTACCTATATCATGGTGTTCATGGCGGACGAATATCAGAGCTACCCCGGCAACAACCACACGCTGTATAAGGAATCGCGCACCGAACGCGGCTCGATCAGCACCTACGACGGCGTGGTGCTAGCCGAAAGCATCGAACAGGAAAACGGCACCTACGAGCGCACGTATCCGCAGGGAAGCCTTGCCAGCCACGTGGTGGGATACTACTCGGAGCAATACGGCCTGTCCGGCATCGAGCAGTCCATGAACGACACCCTGAAGGGCCAGGAGAACTTCGCAAGCTGGTCCGACGTGGTGAGCTTCCTCGCCGGCGTCAACACGCCCGGCAACGACGTGACGCTCACGCTGAACTCCAAGATCCAGCGCACGGCCGAACAGGTGCTTGAAGGCTACAAAGGCGCCGTGGTGGCGATCGACCCCGAAACGGGCGCGGTGCTCGCAAGCGCAAGCTCGCCCACCTATTCCAACGCCGACGTCGATGCATTGCTCGAAAACGCGGCGGCTGGAAACGACGCTTCGGGCGGAGCGCTCATCAACCGCGCGACCAACGCCCTGTACGCCCCTGGATCCACGTTCAAGCTGGTCACGCTGACTGCACTGATCGAAAACGGACTGGCCACTGAAAACACGCAGGTCGAAGCGCCCGCGTTTGCCGAAATCGGCAATGCGAAGGTGACCAACGCCAATGACGTGGGATACGGAACCATCACGCTCAAACGCGCGACGGAAGTCTCTTCCAACACCGCGTTCGGCGCGCTCGGGGCCGACAAGGTCGGCGCCGATCTGCTGGTCGAGACGGCCGACAAGTTCGGCTTCAACCAGACGGTCGATGGCCTCGACCTGCCGCTCTACACCAGCCTGATGCCGGACCCTGCCGAAATGACCACGTGGGAAACGGCGTGGGCGGCATGCGGACAGCCTGTCGGCCAGCATGAAAGCCCCGCGGGTCCGCAGGCCACCGTCATGCAGATGGCCATGGTGGCATCGGCCATCGCCAACGACGGCGTGCTGGAAACCCCGCATTTCGTTGAGGGCATCTACAATGCCAAGGGCGAGCGCAGCTTCACCGCCTCGCCGAAGGCCTACGGCACCGTCATGAGCAAGCAGACCGCCGAAAGCATCACCGACATGATGCTCGGCGTCGTACAGAACGGCACCGGCCGCGACGCGTCGATCAAGGGGGTCGACGTGGCAGGCAAGACGGGCACCGCCGAGACCAATAAGGAATACAACGACAGCTGGTTCGTGGGCTTCGCGCCGGCGGACAACCCCCGCGTCGTGGTAGCCGTATTGATCGAGGAGGGCGTCCACGGTTCCGACGAGTCGGGTGCGGCGAGCGCACGTGCAAAAAGCGTGATTCAGACCGCGCTCGAGGTGCAAGGTCTGCTGTAGGTGAGGTACGATGACGGTTTAACCGATCGTTCGACGCTTCACGCGCAGCTGTAACGAATACGAAGCAACGAGAGACTGATATAGAGGGAGAGCATCGTGATAGGACGGGTGTTCAACGGACGGTACAAAATCACCGAACGCATAGGCATCGGCGGCATGGCCGAGGTGTACAAGGCGCAAGACCAGGTTCTCGGCCGCACCGTAGCCGTGAAGGTCATGCTGCCCCAATACGCCGCCGACTCCGAATTCACCGCCCGCTTCAAGCAGGAAGCGGCTTCGGCGGCCAACCTGCAGAGCCCCTACATCGTGAACGTCTACGACTGGGGCCAGGATGAGGGCACGTACTTCATCGTCATGGAATACGTGCGCGGAACCGACCTCAAAAGCGCCATCCAACAACGCGGCGCCATCAACCAGCGCAAGGTCGCCGAAATCGGCAGCCAGGTCTGCCAGGCGCTTTCCGTCGCCCACGGCCAGGACATCATGCACCGCGACATCAAGCCGCAAAACATCATGGTGCAGCCCGACGGCAACGTGAAGGTCATGGACTTCGGCATCGCCCGCGCGAAAAACAGCGTGAAGGCGAAGACCTCCAGCGTGCTGGGCACCGCCCACTACATTTCTCCCGAGCAGGCCCAGGGCAAAGAGCTCGACGGCGGAAGCGACATCTACTCGCTCGGCTGCGTGCTCTACGAGGCGGCCACCGGCCAGCTTCCCTTCGACGGCCCCGACGCCGTCAGCGTGGCCATGCGCCAGGTCAACGAGGCGCCGCTGCCGCCGAGCCAAGTCAAGCCCGACATCAGCCCCGACCTCGAGGCCATCATCATGAAGGCCATGGAGAAAAATTCCTACAACCGCTTCCAGACCGCACGCGAGATGAAGCATGCGCTCGACGACTTCCTCATGGGTCGCCCGGTCACGGGCGTCGCAGGCGCCATGTCTTCGGCTCCCACCGCCGTCATGGGCGGCGTTCCTCCGATGACCATCGGCGAACCGGGCGGCACGGCCGTCATGCCGGTCGTCAATCCGTCGAACTCCGGCCCCATGCAGGCGACGTCTTTCCGCATGGACGACGATTCGAAGAAGAAGTCGAACAAGAAGACTATCGGCATCGTGGTCGGCCTGATCGCGGGCATCATCGCCATTGCGGCGATCGCCATGGCGCTGGTCGGCGGAGGCGGCGAAGCCAAGGTTCCCGACGTCATGGGCCAAACGAAAGAATCGGCCGTCAAGGCCATCGAGGCGGCGGGCTATGTGGTCGGCGACGTCACGGAGGAATTCAACGCCGACACCGTCGCAGGACGCGTCTGCGGCCAGGACCCCGGCGCCAACACGGCGCTCGAAAAGGGGCAGAAGGTGAACCTGGTCATTTCGAAGGGCGTCGAGAACGGCTCGATTCCCGACCTGAAGGGCATGACGGCCGAACAGGCGGAGAAGTCGCTCAAGGATGCCGGCTACACGCCGCAATATGCGGGCAACGAAGCGTCCGATGCCGACAAGGATACGGTCTGCAAGCAGAGCCCCGATGCGGGAACGCAAGCCGACAAGGGCACCACGGTGAAGTACTGGATCTCTACCGGCCCCGAAGACATCGAAGTTCCCAACGTCGTGGGCAGCGATCAGGCCAGCGCCAAGAGCACGCTGGAGAAGGCGGGCTTCACTGTCAACGTGTCCACCGGCGAATACAGCGACAAGTACGCCGAGGGACAGGTCATGAGCCAGAACCCCAACGGCGGCAAGCTCGCCAAGGGCGAAACGGTCACCATCACGGTATCCAAGGGCGAAGACCCTGCCAGCAAGGCGATCGACATCCCCAGCGTCGTCGGAATGACCTCCTCCGATGCGCAAAGCACCATCGCCAACCTCGACCTGAGATACAACGTCATCGAGGCGTCGAGCGACCAGCCCAAGGGAACCGTCATCAAGCAGTCCCCCACGAGCGGTCAGGCCAAGAAGGGCGACACGATCACCATCACGGTGTCGAGCGGCCCCGCATCGAACCCAAGCGATAACGGCCAGGGCAACGGAAATTCCGGCAACGGCAGCGGCGGCGGCAACGAAGAAAAAGACGACTAGCGAAGAAGGCCTCGGGCGCGACCCGAGGCCTTCTTGCGTTCCGGACGCGATAGCGGCGCCGATGCAGCTCCTTGCGGCTCGCGCCGATGACGGGCGACCGCAGTTCCGCCCACCGCCGCGACCGCCTTCGACCCCATAGACGAACGCGGCCGCGTCGGATACGATAGCGCCATGAGCGAACTCAGGACGACACCCCCGGCTTCCGGCCGTTCTCGCCATCGCGCAGGACGCATGGCCCTGCCGCCATGGTCGTACAAGGCCATGCTCGTGCTCGCCGCCGCCATCTGGGGGCTTGGCACCGTAGTCGTCAAGGATACCGTGAACGCGCTGCCGCCCTTATGGCTCGTGGGCATCCGGTTCTTCTTCTCGGGAGTCATCCTGTTCGCCGTCTGTTTCAACACCATACGCACGCATATCGACCGCGAAAGCCTGATCGCCGGCGTGTTTCTCGGTATTTTCCTAGTGGCGTCCTACGCCTGCAACACGGCAGGCCTCACCGACACCACCGCGGCGAAAAGCTCGTTCCTCACAAGCATCTACTGCGCGTTCGTTCCATTTTTCGCCTGGGCCGTTTCACGCATCCGGCCCACACGCTACAACATGGCCGCCGTCGTGCTTTGCGTGGCGGGCGTCGGCTTCGTCTCGTTCTCGGAAGGGTTCGAAACGATGTCGCTGGGATTCGGCGAAATCATCACTATCGTATCCGCTGCGTTTCTTGCTCTGCATATCGCGTTCACGGCAAAACTCTCCGACGGGCGCGATGCCTTAACGCTCACGGTGGTCCAGTTCATGGTGGCGGGAATCATCGGATGCGCCGCCGGATTCTTCATCGAGGGCATGCCCGACTGGAGCGTCCTCGGCGAACCAGGCGTTTTCGGGAACGTGGCATACATCGTCGTCTTCGCATCGTGCCTGGCTCTTTCGCTGCAAAACGTCGGCGTAGCGCACGTGGCGCCCGCACCCGCGGCGCTCTTCCTTGCCACCGAAAGCGTGTTCGGCGTGATCTTCTCGGTCGCCTTCCTCGGCGAAACCGTCACCGCTTTGATGACAGTCGGATTCGTCCTCATAGGCGCAGGCATCGTGGTTAGCGAGGCACTGCCCGTCAAAAAGCAACGCATCGACGCCAACGAAGTGGCCAGAGAAGAGCTGCGCGTCTCCGAAGAAGGCTAGGCGGCGTTATCGCATGGCACGAGAGCGATCGACTGCGATGCCCGCGTAATCGAGCGGGAGACCGATCGGCGCCCACGGCTTCTTGATCGTCAGCTCCACGCGCTCGAGCGTGGGAAAAGCGGCGAACAGCTCGTCGACGATGCCCTGGGCAAGGCGTTCCAGCAGCTTATGGGTGGTACTGCGCGCGTAGACATCGATCAGACGACACGCCGCCCCGTAATCGATCGAATCCTCGAGCGCGTCGCTCTTCCCCGCATCGCGCAGGTCGGCATGCAGCACGGCCGATATGACGAAACGCTGGCCGAGCACGTTTTCTTCGGGAAACACGCCGTGGTTCGCGTGGACCTGCAGATTCTCGATAATGATCCTATCCATGGCATTCCCCTTTTCCGCACCCGCGCAATGCGAGCACACAGGAGCCGCGTCACGCGATGCGGCCCGATTCGAATACGAAGACGCCGCCGACGCGAACGACGGCGGCGTATGGAAAGCGCGGATGCGCGGCTACACGCCCACGCCAGCATTCATTTTTTCAACAGACCACGAACAGCCTTCGCGCGCGGGACATTCGTAGCAGGCACGCGACGCCTTATCGGCTTCGCACAGCAAGGCGCCGAGCGCAGGGGCCTCGGGCGACGGCCGACGATGCTCGCGCACGGCCCGCACGATCGCATCCTGCTCCTCGGACGAAAAATCACCCGTGTCGGCCAGAATGCCCCGCGCAATCTCGGCGCCGAGCGCGTCGTGCGGAGCGCCCGTTTCATATTGCTTCCCCTTGCCCACATCGTGCAAAAGAGCCGCCGCATACACGATTTCGCGCGAAAAGCCCAGACCGCGTTCGAGATTCAGAATATAGGCCACGCGCGCCACATCCAGCAGATGCGCCATGCCGTGGCGGCAGAACTCGCGATCGGCCTCAAGCTCGGAAAGGCGGGACAGGCGCTTGCGGTATTCCGGATGCAAACGGATGCGTTCGATGACGGGCATCGCAGGAAAACCCACGATCGGCTCCTTTCAAGCAAAACGGCGCAGACGCGCCGCGGCGCGAATTAACGAACCATGCGGAAGAAATCGTCGACCAGGCGCTCATCCTGGGCGAACAGGCCGCGCTTAGCCAACGTGACCGTCTGGCTGCCGGGCTTGCGCACGCCGCGCATGGACATGCACATATGCTCGGCCTGCACCATGACGATCGCGCCCTTAGCGTGCAAGTCGTCCATAAGAGCGTCGGCCACCTGGGCCGTCAGGCGCTCTTGCAGCTGCAGGCGTCGCGCGAACACCTCGACGGTGCGCGCGAGCTTGGAAAGGCCCGTGACCTCGCCGTCGGGGATGTAGGCGACATGCGCCGTGCCGAAAAACGGCAGCAGATGATGCTCGCACAGCGAATAGAAACGAATATCGCGCTCGACGACCATCTCGCTGCCGTCGACATGAAACGTCGTGCTCAGATGTTCGGCGGCGTTCTCGTCATAACCGCCGCACACTTCTTCGTACATGCGAGCCACACGCGCGGGCGTCTCGACCAGACCTTCGCGCGAAGGGTCTTCGCCGATAGCCTCGAGCAGCATGGCAACGGCCTGCTGCGCTTTCTGGTGATCGACCATTGAAACCGTACCTCGTCTTTATCTTGCGGGCCGCAACGCGGCCGGGAATAGTAAGGGGTTCATTATAGGCCACCTGCACTGACGCCGCAGGCCAATATGGAATGCTTCGCCCGGCCGCCACAGTTGCGGCGCTCGAAACCGACCCTAATCAAGCAAAAAAGAAAGAGCCGCGTCATCAGGCGCGACTCTCAGGGAGAATGCCCTGAGAGCTCGTCAGACAGCAAGAGAGAGGAGAAGCCGCTCGCGATCTTCTTCAAGGCGATTGCGTTACTGTACTACTACCGCACACTAAAGTGAAGGGGTGCAAAGCCCCGATATGCCGCGTTTTTCGCATAGTCGCGCGCATTCATGCGAACGGCCGCGGCTGACGGCGCGCATGGTCAGATGAGCGGCGCCCCCATGCCTCTTTCGCGCAGGGAGGCGCAGGCGGGCGACGCACCCCTTATACTGACGGAATGACCGACCGGCCCTCTCCGCCGTGACCGAAGGAGGCGGAACCTGTGACGTACCGCAATTTCAGCAAAGACTTCATCGAGCAGTTCGAAGCCGACCGCGCCGCGGGGCGCACCAATCCGTATCGCACCGACGACGCAGACGCCGTCAGGCGCAACCCCGCCCGCGACATGTCGCCACGGCTGCATCGACCGCCCTTCGTGCGCGATATCGACAAGATTCTCAACGTGGCGCCCTACAACCGCTACGCAGGCAAGACCCAGGTGTTCAGCTTCGTACGCAACGACGACATCAGCCGCCGCGGACTTCACGTGCAACTCGTCGCGCGCACGGCCCGCACGATCGCGCGGATGCTCGGCCTGAACGAAGACCTGACCGAGGCCATCGCGCTCGGCCACGACCTGGGACACACCCCTTTCGGCCATGCGGGAGAACGCATTCTGAACAACCTGTACCACGCCGACACGGGGCGTTTCTTCAACCACAACGTGCATTCCGTGCGCGTGCTCGACACGCTCTACGCACGCAACGTCACGCTGCAGACGCTCGACGGCATCCTGTGCCACAACGGGGAAAGCAGCCAGCAGGAATTCCTGCGCGACGAGACGCACGATTTCGAAACGTTCGACGAACTGGCGGAGGCATGCTCGATCGACCAGAGCGTCATAGCGACGCTGCGGCCGTCCACGCTCGAGGGCTGCGTCGTGCGTATTTCCGATATGATCGCCTACGTGGGCAAAGACCGCCAAGATGCCGTGGGCGTCGGCTCGCTCGCCGACGACGGAGTGTTTTCCGACGGCGCGGTCGGAACGCAGAACGCCGAAATCATCAACAACCTGACCGTCGACATCGTCGAGCACAGCTACATGCGCGACCGCATCGCCATGAGCGAAGAGGCCTTCTGCAGTCTGAAAACGGCAAAGGCGGAAAACTACGAGCGCATCTACCTGGCCGACGAGCAAGGCGACGTCTACAAGGAACAGATCGAGCCCATGTTCGCCGAACTCTACGAGACCATCCTCGCCGACCTGGCGGCAGGCGACGAAAACGCGCCCGTCTACAAGCACTTCATCGAGAAGATCGAAGGCCAGCGCCGCCTCTACGACGAAAGCGCGCCCTACCGCGATGAAGAGCCGCATCGCATCGCGGTGGACTACCTGGCCGGCATGACCGACGAATACTTCCTGGCGGCGCATCGCTTCATGTGCCCGCACAGCACGCACGACGTGGAATTCCGCGATTACTTCCACGACATGCGGTGCAGCGCCGACGCCTAGCGCGCGGCGGACGTCTCTTTCGCCATGTCGCGCTTGGCGAGCACCGTGAACGTCGTGACGGAAAGCACGATAGTGAGCGCCAGGCCGGCCCAGGGCGTATGCAGGTAACCCGTCAGCAGGTACGCGATCAGACCCGCCACGAACACGATGGTCGCGT
This sequence comes from uncultured Slackia sp., assembly GCF_959608125.1. Taxonomy (GTDB): domain Bacteria; phylum Actinomycetota; class Coriobacteriia; order Coriobacteriales; family Eggerthellaceae; genus Slackia. Next base: position 19,862 of record NZ_CAUHPG010000019.1, on the reverse strand, counting down.
AGGGCGTCTGCGTGGACACGTGGTCGAGCAGATCGCACTTCGCGCTCGTCGACGACAGGATGGTGGTATCGGATATCGGAGAGATATGGTCGCCGTACACCGAGCCGCCCAGCGTAGCGCCGACCGCTACCAAGAACAGCGGGTCAGACGGATCGAAAACGCCCGACACGATAGGCAGGACTAGCGCGATGGTGCCCCAGCTCGTGCCCATAGAAAAGCCGATGAACGACGAGACGGCGAAGATAATCGCAGGCAGCAGCTCCATGCCGACGCCAAGGCCATTCAGCATATCGCTGACGAAGGGGCCCGTACCGATCATATAACGGCACACACCGCCCAGCGACCAGGCCAAAACCAGGATCATGATGGCGGAAACCATAGACTTCAAGCCCTCGGACATGCCGTCCATGTAGCCCGAAAGCGTAGTCAGGCCGCGCGGCAGATACATGGCCGCGGCGACGACCAAGGCGACGGCGGCGCCGATGCACAGGCCCGCGATCGGATCGGCTCCGACAGCCGTGGCGAAATCGACGCCCTCGAAAAACCCGCCGCGATACAGCATACCGACCACGGAGAATACGATCAACGTGGCGATGGGGATGACCAAATCGAGCACGGTGCCTTTGTCAGACACGCGCATGCCGTCGAATTCAACCTGTTCAGGAGCATCTTCGACGGTCTCTTTATGCGGATGCGGATCGAGCAGGCCGGCGTTTCGGGCACGGCGCTCGGCTACGAGCATGGGGCCGAAGTCCATGTTCGACGCGCAGACGTAGAACACGAACACGATCGTGGCCAGGGCGTAGAAGTTGTACGGGATGGACTCGACGAACGTGCTGAAGCCGTTTTCGCCCAGGTAGCCGCCCACGGCCACCGCCCAGCTCGACACCGGGGCGATGATGCACACAGGAGCTGCCGAGGAGTCGATGATCCACGCCAACTTCTCGTGGCTCACGCGGAAACGGTCGGTCACGGGGCGCATCACGGCGCCCACCGTCATGCAGTTGAAGTAGTCGTCGATGAATACCATCAGGCCGAGCAGCGCGGTGAGAATCTTGGCCAAACGCGCGTTCTTCACGTGGCTCGTCACCCATTCGCCGTATGCGCGCGACCCGCCGGCAAGAGCGACCAGCACCACCAGCGCGCCGAGCAGCGCCAAAAACAGCAACAACGACGAATTCGCTGAAATCTGCGCCGCCATCATCTGCGGCACCATCGTGAACGCCTGGATCAGCTGGTCGATGCCAGAACCCGTTCCGACGAACGTATAGATAACCATGCCGACGAAAATGCCGATCGTCAGCGAGGAGTACACTTCTTTCGTGATCAGCGCGAGCGCGAGCGCCAGAAGAGGCGGCACGATAGACCATGCGCCTGCATCGATCGACCCGAATGCTTCCATCGGTTTCCCCTCGTTGTGTTTATTCACGAACTTGCAAGTATACCCCCGAGGGGCGAAACCTCAAAAACAAGCAGTATGCGTCCACAAAAACAAGAGCGGTCTTGCAAACGGCGTATGAAGTTTCACGAACGGCCGGCGACGACCAAAAGCCGCGCTTCCACGATAAGAGCGGAGGCCCTTAAGGCTGGCGGCACGAGAATCGACACCGACGCCGGCAACCGTCGGGCGCTGCATGCAGCGACGAAGACAAGCATGCGCAGCCTCATTAGCGGCGCCGAGCGCCAAGCCGCCACCATCCCTTACGCCGATGCCAGAACCTCGCTTGCAACACCACAAGAAATCAAATACCCATGCCATAGGTCATATGCATCATATAAAAACCGAACCGCACAACGAAAAGACCCGCAAAAAACAAGACGCAACAAGCACCGAGCTTCGATGCGCTCGGCAGCTTGCCTCCGCGCATCGCGGCAGCAACAAATAGCACGGCAGCAATTCCCGCCATGCCGTATAGAACCACCATCGCGGGGTACCACGGCACCAAGCTCGCCGCGGTCCCATATCCGTTCCAAATATTGAAAAGATCGACACTTTGCGCCGCCAAGACCGATAGGTTCGCGGCCAAAGCAGCAAACGAAACAGCCAGCAATACCTTGCTCGCAAGCCTATGCAAACAGACAGCGCGAGCGACACGCAGCGAAGCCATACCGAGCAGCGGCCCTCCCGCAAACGCCGAAAGCCACACATTCGCGGGAACGAACGGAGTGCTCCACGTGACTATAGTAGGGGCGTCATAGGCACGGGCAATAGCCCCCACGCACACCGCTCCAGTCACGATGATGAAAACACACCAGGCCTTTTGGGCGGTCACATACTGCTTCTCAGTAAAGCAAAATAGCCAGTACAATCCGCACGAGGCCAGAAAAAGCACGGCCGCAAACACTTCGTTCGACAATGGAGACCGCCCCACCCCGAGAAACACATACAACGCGTTCGCGGGACTCCCGAGATGCGTAGCAGACGCCACCAATCCCACCATAGTAATGACCAGAGGAACGCACAAGCCACGGTTGATGCGAATCCTTTCGGCGGCGCCGAGGGGAGAGAACACTAAAACTCCCGCCATTATCGCGCAGGCCACAATGCCCGAAGGGGCCAACGTAGTAAACAAAACAAGCGTTATCTCCCCTAACGCCGTTTCGAATCCAAGCGGCATACCCACCTCCCGTCTTCATGCCATCGACGCTGAATCGCACGTCGAAAACGAAGCTTTAGCATATAAAAAGAACGCGCCAGAGCGCGCTCTTAAAATAACACTAGCGATAAAAACGCGGCTCGACAGGATGCAGGTCCATAGCCTCCCCCAGGCCCTCAAGCGTCAACTTGGCCAATCCCGCAATCCCGCGATAGAACGGATGGCAGGAAGCCTTCTCGAGCTGGTCAAGCATATGGGAAGACCAAGGCAAAAGATGTTCTTGAAGAAACTCGCCCATCAGCCCGGGCCTGTTACCAGCAAGCCACGCAGCCAAAAGCAACATGAGTCCGATATGGTCTTCGGGAGTCTTCTCGTCACCCAAACGAGCAATGCCCGAAGAACGCATCCACGAGCGTAAGGCGAGCGTCGCCTCCCCAAATACCACGCACTCTCGATCGGTGTAGACCGAACCCCACGGCGGCGCGGGCATGGGGCCGGGCCCCACAAACAAGCGGCGATACTCCCATACAAGGGCGTCTTCCACACCCCGCGCCGATCCTTCACGCATAAGCGACAAGCAATCGCGCGCCTTGTCGCGGCTCACAAACGGCCACTCTCTCGCAACAACGGCCTCATCAATGCCCGCATAGGCAGCAAAGGCGACATCCATTCCATCGGCGCTCGGATCGGTTACAAAAAACGGACCCAAAGCCCCGCATGCAATTGCGGCTTCGCCATATCTATCGAACATAAGCGTCCTTTCCCTGAAGCAGACGGCGCGCTACGCAAAACGCAAAAACCGCCTGCGCAAGCTCGCGAAAAGAAATGCAAGAAACCGGGGCGCAACGTCGTCGCATCGAAATCAAGCAGGGCGCGCGGCCATAAGCCGCTCGCCCTGCCAGCCTATTTCGGCTCTTACAAACCTATGGACATCTGCATAGCGTAAAAGGCGAAACGCACCAAAAACGTACCGACAAGCGCAACAGCCGAGCCGACGGCGGCCGGAGCCAAAGTCCTCTTACCAAAGCAGACCACACCCAAGCACGCAACAGCGACGACCCCGCAAAGACCCGCGCCACACAGATACGGCACGACAGGCTCAGCCAACGTGGCACCCGCAACAGCGGGGCTCCACAGCTCTCCCAACATGTCAACATGACCGACAAGAGCAACGGCAGCTGCGACAAAACCCGAAAAACCGAGAATGAACGCGAGAGATTTCACCATATGCGCAGCACGGCCATCGATGGCGCCGGCCAACGCAAGAACGAAAAGGCCGATAAGCGTACCGCCGAAAAGAGCCATGCCCAACATCTCAAGAGGGACGAGAGGGGAATTCCACGAAGGAATAGTGGGCATCATATAGGCCAAACCTGTAAACACCACGAAAATCAAAGCGAGCACCGCAACGACCAAGGAAAAAGGCTTGCGAACCGACAGAGAGAGCTTGCCGAACATTCCGAGAAGAACATAGACAGCCATGGCCGCAAAGAACACCATGCCAACCGCAATTTCATTGGAAAGAGGAGAGTGCCCGATGCCCATGAAAACACTCGGAGCATGAAGGGGCGAAGCGAGGTGGAAGAAAGAGGCGACAAAGCCGGCTGCCACTGCTCCAGCAGGAATCAGCGACAAACGGTCGATAGCTTTAAGCTGCCCGACCTCCAACTTGAGGGAACAAACAGCAATGGCCAGCACGACGAAAGCGCCTGCGCCCAACGGTGCCAGCGTCGTGAAGATCGCCAAAGGCAGTTCATTCAAAGCGGTTTCCATATTAGAGCACCTCCAAGGGATTCACGATTTTACCCGCACGGCTATCGGAAGGCTGGGCATCAGCACACGCCTTTACAAACAAATTCGGATAAGTAAGCGACGCATCGGGCAAAGGCGCAATGCTCGCGCGCTCCCCGAGCTTGCCCATCTCCTCAACGGGACCAAACGCCAGAGCACGCGCAGGGCACGCCTCCACGCAAACGGGAGACTCTCCCGCAGAAAGGCGTTCGGCGCATCCATCGCACTTAACCGAATGGCCCTTCTCACGATCGACCTTCGGCGAGTTATACGGACACGCCATGTGGCAATATCCGCAACCGATGCACTTCCCCTCGTCCACGCTCACAAGACCGCTCTGGTCGTCCTTATGCATTGCGCCCGTAGGGCAGACTTGCATGCATGCGGGGCTGTCGCAATGATTGCAAGAAATGGAAACCGGGTAGCTGAAGCATGTGGTCCTGATGCATCCATCGGCATCGCGAACAGTTTCGCCGCCGGCGCATTCGTAGACCTTGCGATACGCCGAATCGGCATCGAGATCTTTGTAGTCCTTGCAAGCGAACTCGCAGGTCTTACAGCCAGTGCAGCGCGTCGCGTCGAAATGAAACGCATACTGAGTCATATCTCATTCCTCTCTTCGTCACACGGCCCGCTTATGCGGAAACCTTCTCGACCTGACAAATATTGGTGTGCTGCGGGTTGCCCTTAGACAGAGGAGACGGACGCTGGGTAGTCAGCGTGTTGATGCTGCCTCCCCTATCAACCCGTTCGGGATCGCTGTACATATCGGCCATATGCCAGGCTCCCTGAGACACCGCCACGGTTCCAGGAACAACGCGCGACGTAACTTTCGCCAAAAGCTCGATGATGCCGAACTGGTTTTTAACGCGAATCGTATCGCCCTGCTCAATGCCGCGCTCCTGCGCATCCAGGGGATTGATCCAAGCCTCCTGAGGGTTGACTTCCTTGAGGTCCTCGATGAAGCCCCAAGAAGAGTGAATACGACCGCGGTAGTGGAAGCCCGTCAAAACCAGAGGGAACTCATCGGTAGTCGACTCAACGCCGTACCATTCGGGGATATACACGGGAAGAGGAGGAAGGGTGCTCATCCCCTTCAAAGTATCGCCATCCTGAAGCTCCCAGCCCTCGGTAAACTGCAGCAGCTTTTCCGAAAAGATTTCGATTTTTCCCGAAGGAGTATCGAGAGCGTTGGCAACGGGGTCGGCACGAAACTTCTCCATCGAAATGAAAGGTGCCTTTTTCTCGACATAAACACCTTGCTCAACGGCTTCTTCCCAGGTCGGGAGAGCGGGATTCTTCTCGCGAGTGCCTTCGTAAATTTCGCGAATCCACTCTTCCTCGGTTTTGCCCTCGGTGAATTCTTCTTTCACGCCCAGCTTCTCGGCCATCATAGAGGCCATCTCGTAAGCGGTCTTGCGCTCGAACTTCGGAGACGTGCACGGCTGACCGGTAATCATGTAGCCATGGTCTGAACCGGTCGCGATCTGCGAAACCTGCTCGAAACGGAACAAGTCAGGCAAGATAATGTCGCAATACTTCAGCGAGTCGCACATCACGGTATCAATGCCCAGAATAAACTCGCACTTGCTCTCATCGGCCAGAATATCGTGGGCCTTGTTAATATCGGAATGCTGATTGGTCAAGCAATTGCCTGCATAATTGATCATGTACTTAATGCCGACTTCAAGCTTATCTCCCCCCTTAACGCCGGCGTTTTTCGCCGTCATTTCGGGGCCATGGTCGATAGCGTCGGTAAACAAGAAACACGGAATGCTCTTCTTCACGGGGTTCTCGCCCGCAGACAGCTTGCCCAGAGAACACGATTGGATGGCCTCGCGTGTGCCGTTGCTGGTTCCAGGAAGGCCGATTTGGCCGACAAGACACGGCAATGCCATGATGGCCCAGGCAGTCCATTCGCCGTTGGAACGACGTTGAGGACCCCATCCCTGATTGACATACAGAGGCTTAGTAGTGCCGATTTCGCGAGCGATCTTCTCAATAGTCTCTGCGGGAATGCCCGTGATTTTCGACGCCCACGAAGGGGTCTTTTCAACCATGTCATAACCGAAGCCCATGATGTAGTCGTAGTAAGACATATTCATGCCTTTGTACGCCTCCGGCATGGTCTCTTCGTCATAGCCCACGCAATAGGTATGCAGGAAGTCGAGATCGACCATGTCATTCTCGATAAGGTAGTGCGCAACGCCGGCAACAAACGCAGCATCGGTGCCGGGATTGATCGGCAGCCACGTCTCAGAATGCCCCATGACCGAATCGTTCATGCGGGGATCGATGATATAGATTTTCGCATTGGTTTTTTCGCGCAAGCGAACCCAGTCGTAATGCGTGGTCAAACCACCCTGACGGGTCTCCGTGGGGCTCGAACCGAAAATCAAGATAAGCTCGGCATCTTCTGCAGCGCTGAGCGTAGAACCGCCCGCCTGCTTATTGCCATACATATACGGAGTGATGCAAGAAATTTGAGCCGTAGAGTAGCTATTGTAGAAATTCAAATAGCCGCCCACAAGATTGAGCATTCGGTTAAACGGACGAGAAGTAGAGGCCGAGACGCCCGTAGCATACGGAACGAAAACCGCCTCGTTTCCGTACGTGCCAATGACCTCCTTCAGCTTCGATGCGGCCGTGTCGATCGCCTCATCCCAACTAATGCGCTCGAATTTTCCTTCGCCGCGCTTGCCGACGCGCTTCATGGGATAGCTCAGGCGATCAGGGTGAGCAAGCCAACGACGATAAGTGCGGCCGCGCAGACATGCGCGCGGCTGAAGGTCATCGAAACCGGCGTCTTTGCTCGTAAAGGTATCGACCCAAACGACCTCGTCATCCTTCACGTGAAAACGAAGAGAACAACGCCCAGGACAATTGATGGCACAATGGCCCCAGGTCGTCGTCTCCTGCCCGTCGGCGAAAGCGACAGGCGCAGTGCCGAACATGGCATCGGCGCTTGCAGCGCCGCCGGCGGCCGCAGCCAGAGCGCCAAGAGCGCCTGTCGTCTTCAGGAACGAACGACGACTCACGGCATGCGTGTTCGTGGACATGTTTCCCCCTTTTTTTGAAATACCCATACATAGACCGTCGCGGGCGATCCGCAATAGCAACGGTCGAAAAGACCCCCGAAGTATGCGCCCGAAAGGCGCCATGCCGTGTCACATACAACGTGTCATTTAACGTTTTGCATTCGAGAAATGTCACATATTTCAGTAAAACGCGCATATTGAAGCGCGCCGCACGATAGACTTGCCAAAATCACAGAAGCGGCGAGGGGGTCCATGGGGAATGCAAAAAAAATACGCACGATACACGCCCAACACACGTAGCCTTGGATATGCGCTTTTTCTAGCCGTAAACGCGACGGCCGTATGGGGCGGCGTTTTCCCATTCCTTCCCATGGCAATTCAAACAAGCTCGTTCACCGCAGCATTTTTCCTTGCGCAATCGCTTGTTTTCGCAGCAAGCTATTTCGCAAGCACTCTAGGCGTGTGCTTTTTCCCCGGACCAGCGCGCAGATTTCTCGTCTGGGCAGCAGGGCTTCCCTATCTTTTGGGATGGTGCGCACTCATCGCGGCCGTATATCTACAAGCGAGCGCACTGAAGCTCGCAATCGCGGGAGGGGCTCTTATAGGTTTCGGATCGGCAGGTTTCTATATGGCATGGCAACGCCTCTTCGCCTCGCAAAAGCCAGCCGTCGGCAATAGGGATCTCATTCTGGGAACCGTATTCGCTCCGATAATTTATTTCGCCCTTTATCTCATTCCCCCAGCGGTGACGGTCTTTCTCATCCCGTCGGTTTTCATGCCGCTATTCGCCCTCTCCATCCTGATAGCAAGTCGCAACACCGACCTGTCACAGCCCATGTTCGAAAATCTTCCAAGACAGCATGCGGGCTCGTATCTGCAGACCTTGAAGGATTATTGGAGAAGCGCCTTCTGCATAGGTGCATTTGCGCTTTCGTGCGGCGTCATTCGAGCGATCGCCATCGAAAGCCCCGAGGTTGGAGCGACCGTCAATATGCTGTCCATGGCAAGCATGCTTGTTGTAGGAGTCGCCTTCACAGCAACATGGCAGAAAAAATCGCTGCAACTTAATATCTCATCGGCTTTTCGCGTCGTATTCCCATTCGTCATAAGCGCTTTCGTCCTCCTGCCGATTCTCGGCAAAAACTACATCGCCCCATTCGCGGGAGTCCTTTATGCCCTCTACGACTGCGCAGTCGTCCTCATGATGATCCAATGCGCTCAAGCATCGCGCGAGCGCAGCGTTAATCCTGTTTTCATCTATGGCTTCTTCGGCGGTATCGTCTACATGCTCCACGACGCCGGATATATCATGGGCATTTTCGTCGGAGACCTGAATGCCTTCGGATCGCAATCACTCACATCGATTGCGCTCTTGTCGATATATCTATTAGCTTTGGTGTATTTCGTCGGACAAGGAGGATTCAAGCAGGCGCTGTCGCCCAATAGAGCTCGCGCCGAGCGTATCGAACTGATTCCCACAGCCGCCGCCCCCGCAAAACGCAACAGACCGAGCGCCAGCGCGGAAGCGGAAAGCACCGGGAAGAGGCCGTTAGTCGATCGCATCTCCAAGCAATGCATACTGGTAAAGAAACATTACAAGCTCTCCGACCGCGAAGCGGAAGTGATGGAGCTGATAGCGCGCGGGAGCACGGTTGCGCGCATTGCCGAAACCCTTACGGTTTCGGAAAACACCATCAGAACGCACAGTAAACGCATCTATGCGAAACTTGACATCCATCGCAAACAAGAACTCGTCGACCTGGTCAACTCGTTCGACCCCCGTGCCTTAAGGTAGGACATCGCAAAGCCGCTCGCGGCGGCCCGCCTCGCTGTATGTACAAAGGAAGGCCGCCGAAGCGCAAACGCTCCAGCGGCCTAAATACTTAATATGAGGACCGTCGCCTCGGTCGGAGGCCCGACCCGATGCGCTATTCGGCCATGGCTGCCTTGAAGTCCTTGATCTTCTGGCGAGCGGTCTCGCAGCCCGTGCCGAGCATCTGAACGGCCAGCACCGCGGCGTTTTTCGCGCCGTTGATCGCCACGCAGGCCACGGGCACGCCGGAGGGCATCTGCACCATGGAAAGCAGCGAATCCAGACCGCCGAGGTCGCTCGTCTTCATGGGGACCGTAATCACAGGCAGCGGGGTGTAAGCAGCCACGACGCCGCCCAGATGCGCCGCCTTGCCGGCGGCGGCCACGATGACGCGGATGCCGCGCTCCTCGGCCGACTCGGCCCACTCGTGCACCTCGAGCGGCTTACGATGGGCGGACGCCACTTTCACCTCGTAGGGAACGCCGAACTCGTCGAGCTGCTTCATGCAGGGCTCCATGGCGGGCATATCGCTTTCGCTGCCCATGATGATGCCGACGACGGGTTTCTTGTGATCGCAAGACATGAACTCTCTCCTATCGCACGTTATCCGGCGCCGCGGCGCCGCTTCATTCCGAAGGCAGTATACCGCCTACCTCGCGCCGCCGCCTCCGCCGCCGAAGCCGCCTCCGGAAAATCCTCCGCCTCCGGAGAAGCCGCCGCCGAAGCCGCCGCCGCTCGAGAAATCGCCCGAAGCCGCGCTCATGGCCGCCTTCGCCACATCGACCGTATTCGACTGCATGGCCGTAAAGGCATCGAGCGGGCTGTTCATCGCCGACGCGCCGAAGCCCGTCCCGTAGTAGTGGGGCATCATCCAGTAATACACGGGCAGGAAATCGTCGTCTTCGACGATCTGAGGCATGCGCATACGCAGAGCCTTGATCGCTTCGTCGGCGACGCCCAGCACATAGGCGTACACCATCATCTCGCCCCACACCTTCACGTCGGTGGGAAGACGCTCGTCAAGCGCGCTGAAATCCTTCAGCCAGCGGCGCAGCGCCTCGCACTTGGCATGCAGTTCGACAGCGCGCTCGCTTCGGCGCGACATCACGGCACCCACGATGAACAGCACCGCGATAGTGGGTGCGGCCGCAATCAGCGGGATGAAATTATCGAAGAAGACCACTCCGCAGATTCCCGCGACGACGCCCAGGGCTCCCAGGGCGAACATGGCACCCTGGTAGCGTGCGCCCTTGGCCTCGAAGAAGTCCTGCTTGTTGGTTTCGGCGGAAACCACGCCCTGCCAGCCGTTCAACAGGCCCATGAACGCCTCGGGGTGCTCGGAACCGTACTGGCTGACCGTGCCGAACCACAAAGCGTCAGAGCCCTGCGCGACCTTCTCGAACAAAAGATCCATGGCGCGGCCGTCGATCGGACTGTCCGCCACCTTCTCCTCCCAACCAGGGAGGCGCGTGATGTAGTAATCGTTGACCGTCTCGGTGCGCGATCCCGACGGACGCTCGTAGCTACCGGCGTCCAGGCGGATGGCGCCGATGCTGGACAGATGCATGAGCGTCGCCTGCAAGTCGTTCTTGCTCTGGGAATTCCAGCGCCACAGGCGGCCGATCACGGCGGGATGGATGCCCTTTTCGGGCACATCGCGCCAATACTGCTCGTTGAATTTGGGCTTGTATTCCTTGCCGTGGCGGAAGAACATCACAAGAGCCCAGACGATCACTGCAAGAGAAACGGCCAGACAGGCCACGATAAGCGCCAGGGAGCGGATGCGCTCGGCGTTGGCCTGATTGGCCAGGCGCTCCTCGTCCTGAAGCACTGCGTCGAGACGCTCGCCCGTATGCACGGCGGGAGACGAAGACGAGACGGCGCTCATCCACGCGCGGGGAAACACCGCATGCACCTCGGCGTAGCCGCCCGCCTTCACCGAAGGCACCGTCATGGAGATGACGCCGGCGCCATCGAAGGAAAGCGTGCCGTCGAGCGGGCCGTGGCCCCAGACGCGCAGGGCGTCGTCGGTACGAGCGTCGGCTCCCGCAGGCACCGGTACATGCACCGATGCCACCACGTGGTCGCTGTCGACGCTCCATCCGTGGCCGACGTACTGCCAATACAGCTCGGCCACATCGTCATAGATCTGCACGAAATTGGAGATGGAGTACGTCAGGGTCACATCGATGCGCGCATCCGCCATGGGAGCGAACACGTACACGGTCTTGCGATCGACGTCGACCGAAAACGCAGGCTCGGCGGGACCGCCCGACTCGCGCCACGTGCGCTGGAATTCTACCTCGGGAAGCGAGACGGCTTGACCGCCTTCAGGCGCCAAGCTAATCGAAGAGACCGTAAGCTCGCATTCGTTCGAGGGCATGGAGTCGAAGCTCCACCACACCGCCGAAAACGTTCCGTCGAAATCGAACGTGCGCGTTTCAGTGACAGAAAGTGTGGCGTCCTGGCCCGCGACGGCGTTTATTTCGACGCTCGGGCAGGTGTAGCTTTTCGCATACGCCGTGAGAGGCGTTATGCATGCTACGGCCAGAACCGCCACGATCGCCGCGATCGCCAGAATGAGCGAATGAGAAGAAAACGCGCCCGAGAAGGCGCGCGAGTACGATTCATTCGGGGTCGCATTTTCACAAATGCGCAGTTCGGACACGCAAACGGCACCAGATGCACCGCAGGCGGACGCGCAATCGAGCGAGGGCCCGACAGGGCCCGATGAAAGACGTTGTGAATTTGTCGTAGTCGAGACCATCGACACTCCTTGCTTTTATGCAGCCGTAACGCTATTATGCAGCCTACACCTTTACGGAGAGCTGACCGAGAGGCCGAAGGTGCTCGCCTGCTAAGTGAGTATACCCCAAAAGGGTATCTGGGGTTCGAATCCCCAGCTCTCCGCCAGAAGGAATGCCACAGGCTCGGATTCGTCCGAGCCTGTTTTCGTTTATACGCGCTTCGGCTGCAACATCCATCAAAAAAGGCTTAATACGCAAAAAGGCGGCCCTTAAAGACCGCCTTCGTCTGTAAGATTTTTTTTGCCGAAATAACGTGCTTAGAATTTCACATCGGGAACGACATGCGCGTCGGCCGACGCGTCGAAGCTTTCGCGCTCTTTGAACCCGAACAGCCCCGCAAACAGCACAGCCGGAAACGACTGGATGGCCGTGTTGTATTTCATAACCGTATCGTTATAGCTCTGGCGCATATAGCTGATCTTGTCTTCCGTCGAAGAGAGCTCAGCCTGGAGCTGCTGGAAGTTGGCGTTCGCCTTCAGGTCGGGATATGCCTCGGACACGGCGAACAGACCCCTCAGCGAACCCGTCAGCGCATTGTCTGCGGCCATCTTGTCATGGGCGTTCGACGCATTCGCCACGGCGGAGCGCGCGGCGGTCACGCCCTCGAGCGTCTTGGACTCGTGCGATGCGTAGCCCTTCACCGTTTCGACCAGATTCGGAATCAAATCGAGGCGGCGCTGCATCTGAACATCGATCTGCGACCAGGCGTTATCCACCCTGTTGCGCATCTTCACCAGGTTGTTGTACATCACGATCGCCGCAACGACGAGCGCCGCGATGACAAGGGCGATTACCAAAAAGACCATGGGTCCCTCTTTCCTCAGCGTGCGGGAGCCTCCGTGCTCCTTGAAGCGATTATATCGGCTCCACGGCACGGACGCTTTTCTGAAAACGCGCCGTTACCAGCTTTTATGCACGGCGCCGACATTCGTGCGCGCCGCACCAGGAACGCGTCCCTCGACGATACGCGCGCCCGCCGACGTGAACGAACAGCTACGCGCCCACCAGCCGCGCTGCTTCGCCGCCGACACGACGGCGTAAGCCGCGTTCATCGACTCGCACACGCAAAACGTGGCCGAACCGCTTCCCGAAAGAAGCACGCAAGGCTCGCCCGTGCTCGCATCGCGCGCCACGCCGACCTGCTGCCGCAGCCAGTCCTTCACCTCAACCAGCTCCGGCATCACCGTTTCGGACGCGGCGGCAAGGTTGTTGTACAGCTGCACATCCTGAGCGCGCTCAGCCGAAACGCCCTGCGCCCGCAGGTCCGCCTGGCCCGCGTTCTCGTCGAACGCACGGTAGGCCGCCGCCGTCGAAACGCCGCTGTCGGGGCGCACCAGCACCACGGGGGCGTTCATGGGCGCAAGGTCGCGCTCGAACACGTCGCCGCGGCCGCCGAGCTGCGCGCAGCCGCCGCGCAGGAAAAACGGCACGTCGGCGCCGATCTTCGATGCAACGGCGAAAACGCGCTCGCCATCAGGGTCGATGCCGAACACGCGGCACGCCGCCAAAAGCGCAGCCGCCGCGTTCGACGATCCGCCGCCCAGGCCCGCCGCGTGCGGAATGTGCTTGTCGATATGCACGGTGAAACGATAGCCCGCATCGGACAGGCCGAATTCGTCGGCAAGCGCCACCATGGCCTTATAGGCGATGTTGTCTTCGGACGCGATGGACAGCTCGTCCACGCCGCCATGGGTCGTGCAGCGCACGTCGACGGCAATCGGAGCATCTTCCGTCTCGCGCTCGCATCGAACCGTCACCGTGTCGTGCAGCGTGAGCGCATGCATCACCGAATAGGCGTCGTGGTAACCGTCGGCGCGTTTCGCCCCGATGGACAAATGCAGGTTCACCTTCGCCGGCGAAAAGACCGTCAAAGTCTGGTTCATCGATTCCTCTCTTTCAGCTGCCGTTCGCCGCGGCGTTCAGCGAAGAAGTCTTTCAGCAGGGCGACGCATTCGTCCTCGAGCACGCCCGGCGTCACCTCGAACGTATGGTTGAGACGCTCGTCGGCGTGCACGCGATAAAGCGACCCCAGCGCACCGGCCTTGTCATCGGCCGCGCCGTAGACGCATCGCCCGATACGCGCCTGATGCATAAGGCCCGCGCACATGATGCACGGCTCGAGCGTCACATACACCGTGCAATCGGGCAGACGCCATCGCTCGAGCTCGCGCGACGCCTGCACCACGGCGCTGAATTCCGCATGGCCCGAAGGGTCGCAATCGGCCTCGCGATGGTTGCACGCCTCGGCGATCGCCTCGTTTTGGCACACCACCACGGCGCCGATAGGCACCTCGCCCGCGGCGGCCGCACGACGCGCCTGCTCGATGGCCAGACGCATGAAATGCTCGTCTTGCTCTATCAGCTCGTCTCTGCCCAGCGGAAACCCCGTAGAAGACATCGGATACCATGGCTCGACCATCTGAGAAAACGCTCCTTTTCATCGGGCATGGGCACGCAAGGACGCCCCGCGACGGGCAAGCCGAGGCCCGTCGCCCCGAAACGCCGCTTCTCATATATGACGTCTTTCATTATAAAAGACGGCCGAAAACAGCTCGCTTCGTCACCGAAAACGCACCGCGGCGCGCGGCGAACAAGGCCCCATACGAAGAAGGACGCCCGGGCAATGCCGCAGGCGTCCTTTCGTAAGGGGGACTCGGTTGGGGGCTATCCCTGATAGCTGTTGCCAAGAAGCTCGATCACCTGGTCGTCCGTCAGGTCGCGGTGATAGAACATGCTGTAGAAGTTCTTGGTCTCCTCGACGATGTCGATGTCATAGGCCTCGGGATACAGCAGGTTGGTCAGCCACTGCAGGCCGATGAAGCGGTTCACCGCAGGCGGGCGGTCGAGCCAAGAGAACGGGGTCTGGCACATGGCGTACACGCGACCGTCCTGGACCGCCTTCACCGTAGCCCAGTTTGGATCCGTGCGGATGAGCTCGTCAGAGCCGCCCTCGAAGCGCTGGGCGTCCCATGCGATGATGACGTCGGGATTCCATGCGAGCACCTGTTCGAGAGAAACGGGGGTCTTGCCCTTGCCGCCCTCGGCCTCGAGGTCTTCGGCGACGTTCTTGGCGCCGGCGAGCTTGAACACCAGAGCGTGCGAAGAAGAGGTGGGCTCGGTCTGCAGGCCTTCGGGACCCTCGGCGTAGTACAGGCTGATGCGCTCGTCCTCGGGGACGGTGGCCACGGCAGCGGCGACATCGGAAGCGACCTTGGTGCAGTAGTCGGCCATCTTCTTAGCCTCGTCCTGCTTGCCGAGGATCCGGCCCAGCATCTCGTAGCAGTGGGCGGTCTTGTCGAAGGTGCCGTCGATCACAACCACGGGAATGCCCGTCTGGCTCTGAAGCGCGTCGGCGTCGGAAGCGTCCTTATCGCCTGGCTCGACCGTGGTCACCGAAAAGACGACCTGCACGCCTGCGGCCATGATAGCCTCGGGATTGAGGTCCTTGCCGCCGGCGAGGGTGCCCAGATTCGGCAGGCCGACGATGTCGGCAGGCAGATTGGCGAGCTCCTGCTCGGTGAAGTCCATCGTGGTACCGGCGCACAGCTCAGGCGCCAGCGTGAAGCAGAAGATCTGGCCGGCGGGGCTGGTGTAGTAGATCTTCTCGAGCTGCTCGGCCGCGGGCAGCGTCACCGTACGGCCCGCGTCGTCGGTCACCGTCTGCTCGGTTGCGGCGGACTGTTCGGCGGCCTGAGGCCCCGCCTCCGGAGCGGCCTGGTCTTCTCCCGACGCGCAGCCGAACAAGGCCGCGGAAAACGCCAGGCAGCCGACGAGCGCGAAAGCCGCCGCTCCCTTCATCGGTTTCTTCATTCCATTCCCCTTCCTTGCAAGCCCGCACGAAATGCGGACCTGTCCCATTCGCCCGGCAATCGTCCTATTCCATAGGCGATATTATTCACAGGCGAGAATAATTGAATCGAGTGTAACGGTCCCGCTTCGTTTCGTCCAGCCTTTTATGCTCTTGTAGAAATATTCTTTTTCACGAATAATATAAACGCACCAAAAGGGGGAATGAGCGGCCTCGCCGCTCGGCAAGGAGCATCGCGTGAACCATCGAACGGAACGCCTGGAGAACTGCGCCCAGCGCATTGCGGCGGAAGGGCCTTCTTCCGTCGATGACGAACTTGCGGAGCAAAAACTCGGCAAACCGCTTTCTCCTTGGGCGAAGGCAGGCATCCTCACCGCCCTCATCGTCATCATCGTCGCGTCGTTTTCGGTGGGCAAATATCCCATTCCTCCGAGCGAGCTTATCCCGACCATCTTCAATAGCATCTTCAACCCCGAGGCCGTCGATCCGCAGACGCAAACCGCGCTGCTCAACATCCGTCTGCCGCGCATCCTCGTGGTCGTGATGGTAGGCGCCGCGCTCGCGGCCGCAGGCGCGGCATACCAGGGAATGTTTCGCAACCCGCTGGTCTCGCCCGACTTGTTGGGCGCTTCGGCGGGCGCAAGCCTGGGCGCATGCCTGGCGCTCGTGCTCGACATGCCCTCGACCATGGTCCAGGTCTTCGCCTTCGTGGGCGGCATGGTGGCCGTCGGCTGCGTCGTATGGCTCAATCGCGTGATCAGATACGACGAACTGCTTGGGCTCGTCCTGGGCGGCATCCTGATATCGACCCTGTTCCAATCAGGCGTTTCCCTGCTTAAATTCCTAGCCGATTCCAACGATAAGCTCCCCGAAATCACGTTCTGGCTCATGGGCGGATTCTCCCGCGTCGACCAAAACGATCTGTTCGCCATCATCATCCCCATGGCAGCCGGATTCGGCGTGCTCATGCTCGAGCGATGGAAGCTCAATGCGCTGAGTTTCGGCGAAGAAGAGGCCCGCAGCCTCGGCATCAACGTCTCGCGCGTCCGCCTTATCGTCATCTTCGCATCGACCCTGATCGTATCCGTCTCGGTGGCCGTCTCGGGCGTCGTCGGCTGGGTCGGCCTGGTCATCCCGCACCTCGCGCGCGCCATCGTCGGGCCGAACTACCGCGCCCTGATCCCCGCGTCGATGTTCATCGGCGCCAGCTATCTGCTGCTCGTCGACGACCTGTGCCGCATGCTGCTCAGCCTTGAGATTCCCATCGGCATCCTCACCGCCATCATCGGCGTTCCGTTCTTCATCGTGATCTTCAAGCACAACATGAAGGGGTGGTAACCCATGCCGCTCGATTCGAACACGACGGCCTCTGCCGCAGGTTGCGAAAACGGCATCGCCACGAAAGCCGACGAGCCGCTTCTCGACGTGCGTGACCTGACCTGCGGCTACCACCGCAAGGTGATCGTGAACGACGCGTCATTCACGCTCGACCGCGGCCAGTTCGCCTGCATCATCGGCACGAACGGATGCGGCAAGACCACGCTGCTCAAAACGGTCCTCGGCCTGCTTCCCCCCATGGGCGGAAGCGCGCTCATCCACGGGAAGAACGTCGCATCGCTCAGCGACGCCGAACGCGCCCGCCACATCGCCTATATCCCCCAGGCCCACACGCCGCCGTTTCCCTTTTCGGTGGCCGACGTCGTCCTCATGGGGCGCACGCCCCATATCGGGCGCTTCTCGGGCCTTTCGCATAACGACAAGCGGGTCGCATGGGACGCGCTCTGCATGCTGGGCATCGAACAGCTGGCCGAGCGCACCTACACGAAGCTTTCGGGCGGCCAGCAGCAGCTCGTGCTTATCGCGCGCGCCTTGGCACAGCAGCCCGAGCTCATCGTCATGGACGAGCCCACGGCAAGCCTCGACTTCGGCAACCAGCAGATCGTGCTTTCGCGCATGAAGGAGCTATCGAACCGCGGCGCCACCGTACTCATGGTGACCCACGACCCTGGCCACGCCGTGTACTGCGCCGACACGGTCATCGTCATGAAAGACGGCAGCGTTTCCTGCATGGGAACGCCTAACGAAATCATCACCAAGCCGCGCATGGAGGCGATCTACCAGACGCCGATCCACGTTTCCGACGTGGACGTGGACGGATCGCCGCGGCGCGTCTGCATTCCGCTTTAACGGCTTTACGGACAACCGGCCCTCGGCCGAAACGACAAGGAGCCCCGCGCCCCTCAGGAAGGAACGAACCAATGGAAAACACGACGAGCACCAACCCGTGGGAACTCTACGACAGGCTCATCGACGGCGTGCCCGAAGGCATCGCCGTGCGCGATTACAGCCTCGGCCTGCATTGGACCTATCTCGATGCCGAATGCGGATGCGGCGTCGCCTGGACCATGAAGGGCGGCCAGGTCGGCTCGCGCAAGCGCCCCGACCTGCGCGGCCACGACCTGAAAAGCGTCGCGCGCCTCGCGAAAAGCTGGAACTTCGAAGAGGCGACCCTCGGCGTCGCCGCATTGAACGCTTGGTATTCGCGCAAGGAGCTGCTCGACCCCTTGGGCGCCGTCTACGAAGAGCCCAAGCTCTTGGCGCGCGACGAGCGCAAGCGCGAAGCCTTCGGCGAATTCACGCCGCGTATGAAAGACGGCAAGGTCACCGTCATCGGCCACTTCCCCCATGTGTACGAGCTCGCCGAACGCTGCGACGAGCTGACGGTCCTCGAGCGTTCCTGCAGCGAAGGCGACCTGCCCGACCCCGCGTGCGAGTATGTGCTGCCTTCTCAGGACGTCGTTTTCATCACCGGCACCACGACGACCAATAAGACCCTGCCTCGCCTTCTGGAGCTGTCTCACAACTCCCTGTGCATCCTGACGGGTCCGAGCGTGGTGGCTTCTCCGATCCTGTTCGACTACCACGCCGACGTGCTGGCGGGAAGCGTCGTCAACGACCCCGAGAAGACCTCGTTCGCCGTTCGCAGCGGCCAGGGAAGGCTGTTCGGCGAAGCGGTGCAAATGATGCGCGTGGTCAAGCCGGGCCTCGAACTGAACCTGCAGGACTAGCCGAGCGCGCCGCGAAGACTCGATTCGCAAGCGACGTCGCCGTAGGCGACAAGGAAGGAACTTCGATGCTTCTGATACTGACGGGCAACGTGCAGATCGGAAAAACCCGCTGGCTTCAAAGGGCCGTCCGCGCGCTCGAGGCGGCAGGCATAGGCTGCTGCGGCGTGCTCGCGCCCGGCGTCTGGGTAAAGCACGACGACGGTTCGCTGGAAAAGACCGGCATTGACAACCTTCTGTTGCCAGGGCACGACATCGTGCCCTTCGCACGGCGAACGGACTTGGCCGAACAAGACGGGAACTACGTCGCGGAAAGCCAGGCAGGACGGGCGCGACTGCGGTGGCATATATCGGACGACGCCATCGCCCGCGTCAATGAGCACTTTCGCGCGTTGGAAGACGGCACCTTCCGTCTCGACGCGGCGAAGAACGTTCTTTTCGTCGACGAGCTCGGGCAGCTCGAGCTGCTACGCGGCGAAGGGCTTACCGAGGCCATGAACATGCTCGAGCATGGCCCGCGCGGCGTATACGAACACGCCATCGTCATCGCGGGCGACAAGTTCGGACTCCCCGACCGCACCGAAGAGCTTTTCGGCGATATCTGGGGAGGATGTACGCGCATCGCCCCTGACGACGACGCCTGGCAGACCTGGATAGAGCCGCTCCTCGACACCGCAGAAAACCGCTGATGCATACGCCCCGCCTCTGCTAGAGAGACGGGGCGTTTTCGTGGCCGGCGCAGCATGACGCCCTGACCGCGTTGTCTTCACGGCGTCTGCGGCACGGTAAATGCAACGCACCGGACCTCGCATAGAGCGACCGCCTGATGCGATGTCCAAAAACAAAAACCCGTCCTGCCACGAAAAGCAGAACGGGTTTCTCTATACAAAAAAGGAGGGGGTCCCGAAGGACCCCCTCCCTGGCGCGAAGCGCCCCGCGCGAG
>NZ_CAUHPG010000018.1 GCF_959608125.1 uncultured Slackia sp. | reverse complement strand
CCGCATGGTGTCCCTCGACTACATCCGCCGTTCCGCCAAGCGCAACGCCGCGCACTCGGTAGGCCGCGCGTTCCTTCGCGCCCTGGGGCTCGACCCCGCGAGGTACACGGCGCGCTCGTGGGAGCACGAGGCCTACGCGGGGCTTCGGTCCTGCATGGCCAACCACGGCTCGCCGATGGACGGCAGGCGCTAGCCTTGCTCGTCTCGTGCTCCCGCTGCGGCCGCGTCCACGAGCGCGGCGCGTGTCCGGTCAAGCGGACGCAGGGCCGCGCAGAGCGCACCGAGCAGCGGCGTTTCCGGTCGTCGCAGGCGTGGACGGCCATGAGCCTGCGCGTCCGCGAGCGCGACCGTTGGCTGTGCGCCGCGTGCGCCCGCGCCGAGCCGCCGCGATACGTGAGCGCCCGCCTGTCCGTCCACCACATCGACCCCGTGGCCGAGCGGTGGGAGGCGCGGCTGGATCCCGCGAACCTCGTGACGCTGTGTCCCGCGTGCCACGAGGCCGCCGAGCGCGGCGACATACCGAGGGGCCGGCTGCGGCAGTGGGCCGTGGACGCGGAGCGGCGCGACGGATGAGCGCGTCGGCTGCGTCTGCCCAGGTCGCGCGGCACCGCATGGGCCGTGCGCGTGGCGCGTCGCACGTTCGCGGCGTTTGCGCCGTCTGACCTGGGGTTTTGGGGTATCCCCCGCTTTAGGCCTCTGACCTGGGGTTATGCGCTAGACCAACGCGCCCGGCTTCGTTTCCATCGCTCTTTGTCCTCAACCAAAAGGGGGTAGCCTTGCCATCCGTGTCCAAGCCGGTCGGCCTGACCTCTTACGCAATGACCAAGAAGGAACGCGCCGCCCGCGAAGCCGCCGAAGCCGAATGGCGGCGCGGCGCGCTCGCCGACTACGAACCCATCGGCCTGACCGATTCGGGCATGCTGATATTCGCGGAACTCGCCGAAGCGATACCGGAAAGCGTGCTGTGCAAGGTGGACGGCTACACCGTAGAAGCCGCCGCCGACGCGATCGACAAGCTGCGCGAGTGCCGCGCCGCGCTCGCCCGCGACGGTCTGCTCGTCGAGTACACCAACAAGGCCGGCGCGACGAACACCGACCAGAACAAGGCGGCGCTGCTGTATCAGAAGTTTTCCGACATCGCCGCCAAGCGTCTGGCAGACCTCGGCCTAACGCCCACCGCCCGCGCGAAGGTGGCGCAGGAAGCCGCCGCCAAGGCAGCGCAGAAGGGAAAGACCGTGAACGATATCGGATTCGACGATGACGATTAGGCACGACCACGCCGCCGAGTACTGCCGAGCGGTGCTCGACGGCAATCTGTCCGCGCCTTTCGTCGGCATCGACGGGAAACGCATGGCCCCGCGATACGTCAAGCTGCAATGCGCCGAGTTCCTTCGCATGTGGGACGGGGAGCATCCGCTGTACTTCGTGGACGAAACAAAGCTTGTGAAGGTGTGCCGGATGCTGCGGCTGCTGAAGATGGCCAAGGGGCCGAACGCGGGCAAGACGCTCTACGGCTCGCTCGCAGGCTTTCAATGGCTCATAGTCACCGCGCTGACCTGCTGCGTCCATCGCGACGACCCGAAGAAAAGGCGCTACGAGTCGGCGCTGCTGGAGATCTCGCGCAAAAATGGAAAAACTCTACTGGTGGCGATCCTGTTCCTCGTGCTCTTCTTCACGGAACCGAAGTTCAGCCGCTTCTTCTCGGTCGCGCCCGACGGCGCGCTCGCCAAGGAGCTGAAGGAGGCCATCGAGCCGCTGATCGCGGTGAACGAGGAAGCCTTCGACGGCTGCTTCAAGGTCACCCGCGACTACATCCTGAACAAGCCGAGGTCCACGCGATACGTGCCGCTCAACTACTCGACGAACCGCATGGACGGCCGCGAGCCGAACGTGTTCATCGCCGACGAGATCGGCGCGCTGCCCACGAACTACGCGCTCGAGGCCATGCGCTCCGGCCAGCTGCTCGTGAAGAACAAGCTGGGCTTCGCCATATCCACGAAGTACCCCACCGTGGACAATCCGCTGGAAGACGAAGTCGCCTACGCCAAGAAGGTGCTCGACGGCATCATAGAGGACGATGCGCTGTTCGCCTTGCTCTACGAACCCGACGAGCCGGACCGATGGGCCGACGACGCGGCGGTGCTCGCGCAGGGCAACCCGCTCGCGCTCGAGCTGGAGCCGGTGTGGCTGGAATTGCTGAAGAAGCGCGAGAAGGCCATCGAGCGCGAGAGCCTGCGCGAGAACTTCCTCACGAAGCACTGCAACATCGTATACCAGGGCGCGGGCACCGAGAGCTACATCCCCGCAGACCAGGTGGCCGCGGCAATGGAGCAGCCCGTGGACTTCGCGGGGCGCGAGCTCTACGTGGGCGTCGACCTCGCGATGACCAACGACAACTGCGCGGTTGCCGTGGCGTGCGAGGTGGACGGCTGCATCTGCGCCGACGTCACCGCGTTCGTGCCCGCCGACCGCGTGGCCGAGAAGTCGGCCTTCGAGAAGCTCGACTACATCGCGCGCATCAACGCCGGAGAGTGCGTGGCGTGCGGCGACCTGACCGTGGACTACTCGGTCATCGAGGATTTCGTTACGTCCATCGAAGACAAATACGGCGGCACCGTGGTATCCGTCGGCTACGACCGATACAACGCGCTGTCCAGTGCTCAAAAGTGGGAATCGGAGGGCTTGACCACGGTAGAAGTCCGCCAGCACTCCAGCGTTCTGCACCCGCCGACCAAGCTGCTCGCAGAAAAGGCGGCGAGCGGAAAGCTGCGCCTGCGTGAGAACAAGCTGCTCGAAATCAACTTCGCGAACGCGCGCTGCACGTACGACACGAACTTGAATCGCTACGTGAATAAAAAGAAGTCCAACGGCAAGGTCGACATGGTCATGGCCTTGATCGACGCCGTGTACCTGCTCCAGCAGGACGTCATCTTCGGCGACGACTTCGTCTGCCAGTTCTAGGAAGGAGGCCGCATGGGCCTTTTCACCCGACGCGCGCAGCCCGAAGCGCCGGCGGTGTCCCCGGAAATCGGCGACCCGCTGCTTTCCGCGCTGCTCAAGCCCGACGCGATAACGCGCGAACGCGCCATGGAGGTCCCCGCGTTCGCCGCATGCATCGACACCATCGCGGAAACGGTCGCGTCGTTGCCGGTCAAGCTATACCGCCGCGACGGCGATACCGTGGCGGCTGTGGACGATGCCCGCGCCCGCATGCTCAACGGGGACACCGGCGACGCATTGAACGCCCACGCCATGAAAGCGGCGATGGTGCGAGACTATTACTGCGGCAAAGGCGGCTTCGCCTACGTCGCACGCGTCGGCAACGAGGTGGCGGGCCTGCATTACGTGGACCCGGGCCACATCGGGTTCGAGGCCAACGCCGACCCCATCTTCAAGCGCCACCGCGTGCTCGTGGACGGGCGCGGCTTCGAGCCGTGGAAGTTCGTTCGGCTGCTTCGTCAGACGAAGGACGGCATGCGCGGCACGTCCATGGTCGAGCAGGGCGCTTCGGTGCTGGGCGTTGCGTGGGAGACGCTGCAATTCGAGCGCATGCAGATGAAGCGCGGCGGGCGCAAACCCGGCTTCCTCACGGCGACCAAGCGCCTGTCGGAGGAGCTGCTGTCCAAGCTGCGCACCGCGTTCCACCGCCTGTATTCGGATGCGACGCAGAACTTCGTCGTGCTCAACGACGGCGTCGAGTTCAAAGAGGCTTCGGAAACCAGCCTGGAAATGCAGCTGTCCGAGAACAAGGCCGCGAACGGACGCGACGTCTACGCCATGTTCAAGGTTCCTCCCGCCATCATCTGCGGCGGCGCGACCGAGAACGACCGAGACAACTTCGTCCGCTACTGCCTCATGCCCCTGCTGGACGACTTCAGCACGGCGCTCAACGCCGCGCTGCTGCTCGAAACCGAAAAGGCGGCGTACTACTTCGATTTCGACCTGAGTGAGTTTTCCAAGGCTAACATGCGCGACCGCTGGGAGGCTTGGGCCGTCGCTAAAGACAAGGGCCTTGTCCAGGTGGACGAGTTCCGAGCCGCCGAGAACATGGCGCCCCTGGGCATGGACTACGTGAACATGGGCCTTAACGACGTCCTTTTCGACGTGGCCAAGAAGCAGCTCATCATCCCGAACATGGGCACGGTCATCGACCTCGAGACCATGGACGTCTTGTCCAACCAGAACACATCCATCGCGCCGAAGGGCGCAGGAACGAAAGCCGACGAAGCCCCGAGGGAGGTGAAAAGCCATGAAAGTGACATTGCGTAACGACGGCGTCGAAATCTCCGGATACGTCAACGCGACCGACCGCGAGTCGAAGCCGTTGCGCGACGCCGAAGGCTATTTCGTGGAGCGCATCGAGCCGGGCGCGTTCGCCCGCTCGCTCGCGAAGCACGACCCCGTGATGCTGCTCAACCACGACCACGGCCGCGTTCTGTCCACGGTGGCCGACGGCCTGACCGTGCGCGAGGACGCGGTGGGCCTTTACGCCCAGGCCGTCGTGACCGACGCGGCGGTCGTGGACAAGGCCCGCGCCGGCAGGCTGTCCGGCTGGTCGTTCGGGTTCGTTCCGGGCGAGCAGGCAATCGACGCGCCGAACGGGATGCGCCGAAAGACGGTGCGCAGCCTTGACCTCATCGAGGTATCGCTTCTCGACGACACGCGCACGCCGGCGTACATCGCCACGTCCGTCATGACCCGCGACGACGGCGAGCCGCTCGAAGTCCGCGAGATGGGCGACGCGCCCGAACTCGTGGACGAACGCGAGGAGCCGAAGCCCGAGCCGCCCGATTTGAGCGGGTACCAGGCAATCATCGAAGAATTGTCCAAGTAGGACGAACACCGGAATCAAGCCGCCGCCGAGCGGCTTTTTTCATGCCGTGAAACAGTAAGGAGACACATGAACCTCAAAGCATTGATCGAGCTGCGCAACGCCAAGCTCGACGAGATGAAGACCATGACCGCGAAGGCCGTGGAGGAAACCCGCGCCATGACCGACGAGGAAGACGGCGCGTTCAATGCCCTCGCAGCCGAGGTGCGCAGCCTCGATGCCATGATCGAGCGCGTAAAGGCCGTCGAGGGCATGGGCATGGCCCCGGTCGAAGAGCCTGCAGCCGCCGGCGAGGAGAAGCGCGAGATCCGCGAGGGTCTGGATATGGTCGAGGTGCGCGAGTTCGCCGGCTATATCCGCGACGCCAAGCTCTCCGAGCGCGCTGGCGAGCTGACCAAGACCGACAACGGCGCGATCGTCCCCAAGACCATCGCCGCCGCGATCATCAAGAAGGTCCATGACATTTCGCCCATCTACGCTTTCGCCACGAAATACAGCGTTAAGGGCACCCTCGCCATCCCGTATTACGACGAGACCAGCGGCGCGGTTACCGTGGCATGGTCTGACGAGTTCACCGAGTTGCAGTCCAAGTCCGGCAAGTTCGCCACCATCGAGCTGACCGGCCATCTCGCCGGCGCGCTGACCAAGATCAGCCGCTCCCTGCTCAACTCCCAGGACTTCGACCTGGTGTCCTTCGTCATCGCCGACATGGCCGAGAAGGTCGCCCAGTTCGTCGAAAAGGCCGTCATCGAGGGCGACAAGGTGAACGGCCTCAAGGGCGTGACCGCGAAGGTGACCGCCGCGTCGCAGACGGCCATCACCGCCGACGAACTCATCCAGCTCCAGGACACGGTCAAGGATGCTTTTCAGGGCAATTGCATTTGGGTCATGAACCCGAAGACCCGCACCGCGCTGCGTCAGCTCAAGGACGGCAACGCCCGCTATCTGCTCCAGGATGACGTTACCGCGCCGTTCGGCCACACCCTGCTGGGCAAGCCCGTCTACGTGTCCGACGCCATGCCCGAGATGGCCGCATCCAAGGCCGCTATCTATTACGGCGACTTCAGCGGCCTGGCCGTCAAATCCGTCGAGGATCCTAACGTCCAGGTTTTGCAAGAGGCCTACGCCACCCAGCACGCCGTCGGCGTCGTCGCATGGCTTGAGTTCGACGCGGCCGTCCAGGACGCGCAGCGCCTCGCCAAGCTCGAAATGGGCGCTTAATGAAGTTGCTCGCCCTCAAATCGTTCGCCGGCACGCGCGGCTCGGCGGGCGAGGGGCAGGAGTTCGAGGTGCCGGCCGCCGTGGGCAAAGCCATGCTGGCCGAACGCTATCCCGTGAAGGAGGTGGCGAGTGAAAAGGCAAAGCGAGCTTCAAGCAAGCGACCTGCTCGCGCATCTTCGGATAGCGCAGCAATGGGCGACTAGCGAAGACACGGCGTTTGCGGGCGCGTGTCTCGATGCCGCCCGAGCCTACGTCCGCGACCACTGCGGCATCGACGCGCTCTACATGGACGAACACGACGATATAGCCGTGGCCGTCCTGGTGCTGGCCGGGGACATGTTCGACAACCGCTCGGCCTACGTGGACGACGGCATCGCGCCGAACAGGACGGTCGAAGCCATCCTGGGGCATCACAGCCGCAACCTCGTGGAGGGGATGGCCGATGCTCTCTAGCGAATACCGCGAGCCGTTCGAGCTGTCCACTGTGGCGGTGGACGTTGACGAGTGGGGCGACCAGGTGGAGACACGCAAGGTCGTTTACGCGGGCTGGTGCAAGGCGGTCAACATGTCCGGCTCCGAGTACTGGGCCGCGCACGCCCAGGGCATGGAGACCACAGCCAAGTTCTATTGCCGATGGTCGCCCGTATTCGAGGGGCTGTCCACCGTCGGGCTGTCGCTGACGTATCGCGGCCGCGCGTTCGACGTGGTCGCCGTGGACAACGTGGCCAGCCGCAATGCCGACTGCGTGATCAAGGCGAAGGAGCGCGCGTAATGGGGCGCTCCGGCATCGTCGTGTCGGTCGAGGGCATGGACGCGGCCTTTCGGCACATCGTGGAAGAGCGCCTGGACGAGATCAAGGCCGGCAGCAAGACGGCGGCGCAGAAGGGCGGGCGGGCCGTCATCAAGTCGATACAGGCATCGGGCGCGTTCCGCGACGTATCCGGCGCATACCGCGCGGGTTGGCGCATGAAGACCGAGGGCAGCGCGCTGTCGGGCGACGTCGCCACCGTCTACAACGCCGACCGCCCCGGCTTGGCGCACCTCATCGAGCTGGGCCACGGCGGCCCCGCCCCAGCGCCCGCCCACCCCCACATCGCGCCGGCGTACGAGGAAGGCGTGAAAGTGTTCGAAGCCGAGCTTGCAAAGGCGGTGACGCAGTAGTGGACAGACGCGAAGTTATCGCCGCGCTCAAGCCCGCCGGCGTGCCGGTCATCTACGGCTGGTACAAGCCGGGAGCCGAGCCGAAGCGGCCTTACGCGGTGCTGCAGTGGCTGTATTCGTCCGACTTCGGCGCGGACGGAGTCAATTACTACCGCGTGGACAACTGGCAGCTCGACCTCATCACCGACGCGAAGAGCGAGCGCCACGAGAACGCAGTGCGCGACGCGCTGACCAAGGCGCGAATCAGGTTCAAGCAAACCGAGATAAACGACGAGGGAGCGGATTACGTCCGTTCCCTCTTTCATTTCAAGACGATTTAGCAAGGAGGCCTTAATGGCAAGCCAGACTGAAAACAAGGTTCTTTTCGGCCTTTCGAACGTCCACGTCGCCAAGATGACCGGCGAGGGCAAGTGGGAGGCCCCCACGCCCATCCCCGGCGCGGTGAACATGAGCATCGACCCCGAGGGCGACCAGTCCGTCTTCCACGCCGACAACATCGCGTACCACACGACCAACACCAACGCAGGCTATAGCGGCGAGCTCGAAATGGCCCTCATCCCCAACGCGGTGCTCGCGTGGATGCTCGGATGGGAGGTGGACAAGAACGGCGCGCTGGTGGAAGTCGCCGACGGCGTTCCCACCCCGTTCGCTCTGCTCTTCAACGTCCAGGGCGACCAGCGCCCCCGCTCCGCCGTCTATTACAAGATCACCGCGAGCCGCCCGTCTTCGGAGCACGCCACCACCGAGGACACCGCAGACCCGACCACGATGAAGCTGCCGTTCGTGGCGACCCCCTACACGAAAGATGGCAAGAACTACGTGAAGTCCATCATCGAGGAAAGCACCGAGAACACCGCGATTTACAAGACCTTCTTCACCAAGGTCTACGAGCCGAACGCGGTTCAGGGCTAAGCATGCGCGCCGTCAATCTCGGCGGCGTGGAAGTGAGCGCCCAGGGTTCGCCTTGGGCGCTTTTTTTGTACCAGCGCGAGTTCTCCACGCCCGACGAAAAATGCAGCTGGTACGCGGATTACGACGAGGCCCGCGCCGAGTTCGAGCCGACCGGGGACGAGCAGGCCGACGTCATCAAGGCGGTCGGCGGCATGGACCCGCTCTTTTGCCTTAAGACCCTGTGGGCGTGCGCGAAATGCGCCGACGATGCCGTTCCCGGCTTCGAGCCGTGGATGCAGTCGCTGGACGGCGTGTCCATGTCGCCGTATGCCCCGTGGAAGCTGGAGGTAATGGCGCTCATCAACGCCGAGGTCTTTCGCTACCAGGCGGAAAGCGAAGAGCAGTAGCGCAGACGCTCCGTCGGACGGCTCCGGCGTGGTCGAATCGCAGATTCTCGCCGCGCTGAAGATGGGGTTCACGACCGCCGACGTGCGGCGTTTGACGGTTCCCGAAGTGCTTGAGTTCTGCGACGTCGCCTATCCGGACGAAAACGCGCCGAAGCCCGCGCGCAAGGCTACCCAGTCGGACATTGACAGATTGCTAGGCTAAGGAGGTCATGTGACCACTTACAAGGGTCTAACCGTCGAAATCGGAGCAGACACAAAGGGCCTGACCTCCGCGCTGCGCGACGCGAGCAAGGGCGCGAGGGAAACGCAGAACGAGCTGAAGCAGGTCCAGAACGCGCTCAAATTCAATCCTTCGTCCACCCGCCTGCTCGCGCGACAGCTAGAGCTTGTCCAAGACAAGGCCGACCAGACCCGCAAGCGCCTCGAAGTGCTCAAAGCCGCCGAAGCGCAGCTGGGCAAGGACGGCATGCGGTCGGATCAATGGACGAAGCTGCAGGCAGAGATAGCCACAGCCGAAGGCAAGCTCGAATCGTTCAACGCGCAGCTTGCGCAAGCGCGAATCGACATGAACGCCGCCAACTCGGTGATGGGCCGCTTCGGCGGTGCGCTGACGGACTTCGGCGAGAAATACGGCCAGCTCGGCCAGCGCGTTTCCATGGTCGGCGACACGATGACCCGCACGGTCACGCCCGCCATCGTCGGCGTGGGCGCGGCGAGCATCGCGGCGGCTACGTCCATCGATACGTCGCTGACCAACGTCAAGAAGACGGTGGACGGCACCGAAGCCGAATACGCCGCCCTCAAAGACGCGGCGGTGGAGTTCTCGAAGACCAACGCGGTCAGCGCGTCTCAGGTGCTCGACATCCAGGCGCTCGGCGCGCAGCTGGGCTTCACGGTCGAAGAGTTGGAAGAGTTCGGCCGCGTCGCGTCAGGCCTGGACATCGCGACCAACATGGATGCGGAAACCGCGTCCACC
This sequence comes from uncultured Slackia sp., assembly GCF_959608125.1. Classification (GTDB taxonomy): domain Bacteria; phylum Actinomycetota; class Coriobacteriia; order Coriobacteriales; family Eggerthellaceae; genus Slackia. The sequence goes on along the minus strand of NZ_CAUHPG010000018.1, from coordinate 34,676 downwards.
AACATGGCGCAGTTCGCCAACATCACGAAGATGGCGCACTCGGAAATATCCAACTACGCGAGTGCGCTCGTCGGCCTGGGCAACTCATACGCCACGACCGAATCCGACATCTCGAACATGGCCATGCGCCTGGCATCCGCCGGCACGCAGGTGGGCATGAGCCAGGCCGACATCCTGGGCTTGGCGACGGCGCTGTCTTCGATGGGCATGGAGGCCGAAGCCGGCGGCTCGGCGGTGTCCACCATCATGGCCAACATCGACAAGGCCGTGGCCACCGGCTCGGCCGATATGCAGGCGTGGGCATCCGCCGCCGGCATGAGCGCGGACCAGTTCGCGAACGCGTGGAAGTCCTCGCCCGTGGACGCCCTGTCGGCGGTGCTCGCAGGCATGGAGGCCGCGACCGAGGGCGGCGGCAACATGTCGCTCATGCTCGAAGAGCTGGGCATCAGCGAGCTGCGCCAGACCGACGCGATGAAGCGTCTGGCAGGCAACGCAGGCTATCTCGGCGACGCGGTGAAGACGGCTAACGACGCGTGGAGCGAGAACACCGCGCTGTCAAACGAGGTCGCGAACCGCAACGAGTCGCTGGCTGCTAAGTTCGAAATGCTCAAGAACCGCGCCATAGCGGTCGGCGACCAGATCGGCGGGCCTCTCGCGGATGCCTTGCTGGACGCCATCGACGCGGCGCAGCCGCTGTTCGACGCCATCGAATCGGGCGCGAGGGCCTTTAACGAAATGTCCGAGGGCGAGCAGCAGGCCGTCATGCAGGCCGTGGCCCTCGCAGCCGCCGCCGGCCCTCTGCTGTCCGTGTTCGGGCGCATGCCCGGCGCGATGGGGACGTTCGGCGGCGCTCTGCGCAATCTGGCCGTCCACTTTTCGACCGTGGCGGAGACTTCGATAACGGCGTCGGCCGGCGTCAAGAAGACCGGCGACGAATCCGCCAAGGCTGCGGCCGGCATAAGCGCGGCGGAAAAGGCCGCAAGGGCGGGCCGCGTGGCGTTCTCGCTGCTAGGCACCGCGCTTAAGACCCTCGGCGTTGGCGTCGCGCTTGAAGCCATCGGCAACATCGTCGGCGACCTCGCCGAAGCGAAGACCCATGCCGACCTGCTGAAATCCGCCACCGACGATTTGACCGACGCGACCAAGGCGGCTAGCTCCGCTTACGCGTCCACGTCGGCCGACATCGCGGCGGCGGCGGGCGATTACGACGTGACCCGCGAAAGCGTGGACAAGCTTCTGCGCTCGCAGGCCGAACTCGCCGACAAGGCGCAGGATACTTGGGCGGAATTCGGCACGAACGCCGCCTTGCTGGACGGCTACGTGCGCACCATCCAGGACCTCGCCGGCCAAAGCGGCTTGACCGCCGACAAGCAGGCCGAGCTGACCTCGGCGGTGCAGGGCTTCAACGACATAACCGGCGCATCCGTGTCTGTCATAGACCCCGTGAACGGCAAGCTTTCGGAGCAGGCCGACGCTATCCTGCGCGTGCGCGACGCCTACCTGGAGCAGGCGAAAGCGGCGGCGGCGCAAGAGCTGCTGACCGATTCCGTCAAGGCGCAGATGGAGGCCAGCCGCGACCTCGAAAAGGCGAAAGCCGACCTCGCGACCATGGAGGAAGGCATCATGGTCAAGTGGGGCGACATCGAAGTCGCATCCGACGAGGCCGGCCGCGCCTACGAGGAGCAGAAGCAGAAGGTCGAAGACCTCGAAGCCGCGCAGAAGGCCAGCGGCGAAGCCGTGGACTACTACACGGGCATGCTCGAAGAGACGGCCGGCGCGCTGTCGGCGAGCCGCGAGAACATCGACGGCTTCATCGCGTCGAGCGAGACGCTTTCGGGCGCGTTGGAATCGTCCGGCAAGAGCGCGGCTGACTTCGCCGGCTCGCTCGAACAGGCGGGTGTGGGCACTTCGCTTCTGTCCGAAATGAGCGCGGACCAGCTCGCCGCCCTCGTGGACAACTACGACGGAACGTTTACGTCGATCGTGGAAACCGTCGCGGGCTTCGGCCCGAAATTCGCAGAAGCGATGCGCGGCGCGCAAGAGCAGTCGGATGCGGCGGCGGGCCAGGCCGGCGCGTCTGCGATGAATGCATGGCTGGCCGGATTCAGCCAAGGCACGCAGAACGCTGTCATCGCTGCTTCGAACATGGCGAACATGACGGTCGGCGAAATCGAAGCCGCCGCCAAGGAGTTCGGCGTGGCCGGCAACGATGCCACGGCGGCGTTCGCAATGGCCATCGCCGCCGGGTATGCGCCCGCGCAGGCTGCGTCGCTCGCCCTCAAGGGCGCGGCGGTGTCAGGCGTGGACCCGATGCCCGCCGAAATGGGCGCGAAGGCGCAAGAAGCCGTCAGCGAAACCGCGTCCACGCTGTCCGGCGGGGTCGGCCCCGTGGCCGATGCCGCGTCGGCGGTAGGCGCGGGAGCCGTGGACTCCCTAGGCTCCGGCCTGGCTCCCATGCCGGGCATGGCCGAGGGCGTCGCCAACGACACCGCGAGCGCGTTCACGCCTCCGCTGTGGGGCGCGGCGGGCGAGACCGGCGACGCGGGCAGCGAGGCGGGCAACGGTTTCGCGAGCGGCGTGGGCGAGGGCATCGACCCCACCGACCGCGCTGCGAGCGCGATTGCGGCCAAAGTGGCCCTCATGAACATGTACGCCAGCATGGCGCAGTCGTGGGGCGCACACATGGGCGCCAACTTCGCCGGCGGCTTGACGTCGCAGATCGGCAAGGTCGCCGCCGCCGCCAACGCGCTGGCAGCAGCCGCCGCCGCGCCGCTGAAGCACACGACCCCGGACGTCGGGCCGCTGAAACGTGACGACGTGTGGGGCGCGCACCTCGCGCAGAACATCGCCGACGGCATGCGTGCGGGCGCGCCCGACGTGGCCAAGGCGTCGGCGGCGCTGGCTTCCACCGTGGCCGACTACCTGGCGCACACGCAGCCGCGCAAGGGGCCGCTTAGCGGCGGCGAGTGGATTTACGGCTACCATGCCGCCACCAACTTCGCAGACGGCCTTTACGCCGGCGGCGGCGCGGTGGGCGACGCGGCCACGGGCATGCTCGAAGACGCGAACGCGGAAATGCAGGCGTACATCGACCAGATGATTGCCGGCTGGGAAGACCGCGCAGACGAAATGCGCGAGACGTCCACGGCGGTGGGCGACGCCGTGTGGGGCGGGCTGTACCAGTCCATCATGAGCAGCCCCTACCGCAAGCCAGCCACTGGCGCGGTGTACGACTCCATGAAGGTGCTGGAATCGTACGGCATGAGCCTGGACGAGTACGCCGATAAAGTCGGCGAGTTCGCTGACAAGCGCGCCGAGTGGGACGGCAAGCTCGCCGGCGACATGTCGGACACCGACTGGGCGAGCTACAACGAGTGGCTGACGGAATACGACAACTTCGCGGCCATGCAGAGCAAGCTGACCGCGAGCATCGGCGACATGGAGCGTTTCCAGTCGCTCTATGCGCTGAAAGACGCCGCCATTTCCGGCATCGACAACGCGCAGCGGTGGAGCGACGCGCTCAACGGGCTGGCGAGCAAGACGGGCCTGACCTTTAATCGCGAGTTCGTGCAAGCCGTCGTGGACGGCGGCGACGACTACCTGCGCGCCGTCGAGCAGATGGCGGACATGTCCGCCGAAGACGCGCAGCGCATTATCGACAGCTACCAGGATTTGTCCATCGCGCAGAAGCAGCAGGAACTTGACCAGCGCAGCCTTTACGTCAACTCGCTGAAATACATGACGTTCGAGACGCCGAAGCAGCGAATGGTCGCGTTTCGCGAGACGTGCCTTGACGTGAAGGAGGCCATCTACTCCGACGCGGGGCTGTCGGCGGCGTTCGCCAAGGCGGGCGCGTCGGTCGAGGGCTTCGCGGCCGAACTGATGGCGATGGACACCACTATGGCCGACTTCGCGAGCGGCCTGGCGGACTACACCTCGCAGGTGTCCAACGGCTTCCAGCAGTTCACCAAATACGGCAAGACCGGGCTTTCCGAGTGGGAGGAAACGCTCAAGCTCAACATGGCCGAGAGCCAGAAGTGGGCGGACAACCTGGAAGCGGTCTTCGCGAAGGTGCCGGAAAGCATTGACAGCGAAGCCTTCCGCAAGGCCGTCATGGAGGGCGGCTTCGGCCAGTGGGGCCAGGTAATCGCGGACATGGCGGGCAAGTCCACCGAGGAGATCGCGCGTTACATCAACCTCTACAACCAGTCCATCGCGCAGGCGAGCGCCGACGGCATCAACGCGTTCAAGGCGTTGTCCCCGGGCGAGGAAATGGCGAACGCCATCATCGCTGGCATCACTGCGAAACAGCCCGAGATGGACGAGGTGATGCTGCTCACGTCGCAGACCTCGACCGAGGCCATCCTGTCCACGAAGGGCGAATGGACGGCCGCAGGCGTGGGCTTGGCAGGCGAGATAGCCGCAGGCATCCAGTCGCAGATTCAGGCCATCGCGTCGGCTGCCGCCGCCACCGTCAGCGCGGCCTTGTCAGCAGCGCACGCCGCCGCAGGCTCCGGAGTCGCCGCAGCGCAGGCTTCGGCATCCCGTTCGGCCACCGCGCCCCGCGCCCTCATGGCGGCGCAGATGCCGCGCGGGTTCGCGGCCACGCAGCGGGCGAGGGTGGCGCAGCCCGCGCCGCAGGTGTCCATGAGCTTCACGGTCAACACGCGGCCGGGGCAGAGCGTGGACGTGCGCAGCCTGGCGCGGGAGATCAACACGTTGCAGAGCCGCGAAATGAGAGCTAGGGGGCTTCGATGATCTACGACGGGCACGACCTGTCCCACATCCTCAAGGTCGAAAGCATCGAGCGCGGCCTGTTGCCGGGCGTGTCGGTTTCGTCCGCGGAGTTGGGCGGCGCCGACGGCTCGGCGTTCGGGTCGGCGTCTTTCGACGCGCTCGAAATCACGGTGCGCGGCCGCTTCTTCGCGCCCGTGTCCGGCACCGTGCAGCGCCGCGCGGCCATCGAGGCCAAACGGCGCGAGCTTGCCGGCATTCTGGGCAAGCGCGGGCTTTGCAAGCTGGTGCTGGACGATGCGCCGGACGTGTGGCGGTGGGCGGTGCTCACCGGCGAAACGCCGCTGGAGGTGTCCACGCATGCGGCCGGGGTGTCGCTCACGTTCCAATGTCCGGACCCCGTGGCCTACGGCGCGAAACGCTCCAAGCGCAAGCCGGCCGGCGGGAAGATGCTGCTGGACATCGGCGGCAACTCGCCCGCCGCGCCTGTCGTGTCCTTCGAGAGCGCGGGCGGGCCGTCCGTGCTCAAGTTCGACGGCATCCCGTTCAAGGTCATGGGCACGAGCATGGGCGCGGCCGTGGTGGTGGACGCCGCCGAGCACGTCGCGACCGCCGACGGCCGGCCCGTTGCCGTGGCCATCGAGAGCGACTACCCGGAGCTTGCACCGGGACGCCATGAAATCGAGTGCGCGCAGCCGTTCCGCGTCGAGTGGACGGAGCGATGGCTATGACGAACAAGCCCAAGTTTTTGCTATACAGCCGCTGGGGCGAGCAGATAGGCGAGCTGCCCGTTCTCGCCGCCCACCATCGCCAAGAGATCAACGGCGAAGACCGCCTGGACATCGACATAACGCAGCCGCTCGCCAAGGGCGACCGCGTGCTGTGGACGGACGGCCGCAGGTGGGACGAGCACGTGGTGGACGCAGAGAGCCAGAGCCACGACGGCGGCGAGACGTTCGGCGCGTCGTGCGTGCGCTCCCTGCAAGCCGACCTATCCGCGAAGCAGGTGCGCGAGTGGAAGGCGAACGTGTCCGCATCGGACGCGGTGGCCGAGCTGCTCAAGCTGACCGCGTGGACGGCCGGCGAGGTGTCCACGGCCGCGGCCACGGCCGCTTTCGAGTTCGAGCGCGCCAGCGTCTACGAGTGCCTGCTTCAGGTGTGCGGCGCGTTCGGCCTCGAGCTTCGGCAGGACATCGAAGTCGGCGAAGCGGGCGTGACCGCGCGCCGCGCGTCTCTGGTGTCGCGCATGGGTGCCGACCGGGGAACGCGCTTCGACTACGGCCACGACCTGCAAGGCATCTCCAAGGAGGTGCTGGACACCGAGGTATGCACCGCCGTCTACGGATACGGGAAAGACAGCCTGTGGTGCTACGTGGCCGACGCCGACGCGCTCAAGCTTTGGGGCGTCCCCGGCCCCGACGGCGAGCCGACGCATGCGGAAGGCGTGTTCGAGGATTCGGGCATCGCGGACAAGGCCGCGCTCGAAGCCGCCGCGCGTGCATGGCTCGACGCGCACAAGCAGCCCGAAGTGACCTACGACGCGCGCATACCTTTCGCGCCGCTGAAAGACGTTCGCCTAGGCGATACCGTCCACGTCGTTGACCGCGACTTCACGCCGGAGCTTCGGTTGAAAGCCCGCGTCGGCTCGCTCGAACGCGACGTGCTGCGCGGCGAAGCAAGCTCGGCCACGTTCGGCACGGTGGCTAGCGTGCTGCCGGACGTGCTTTCGCGCGCCTACGATGCCAGCGTGCGCGCCATGAGTGCGGTGGCCAGCGTCAACCCGGACGCAATCGTGGAGCGCGTGGACGAGCGGTATCTGACCGACGGCGCGACGATGAAAACTCTGGTGCTGAAGGACGAGAAGACCGACAAGAAAGCAGTCGGCACGCTAGCAGTGGACGCGTCCGGCGCGCTGCTGTGGAACGGGAAGAAGGTGTCGATTGCAACCGCGTAACGAAACGGCGTCGCTGACGCTGGACAAGAGCGCGCGCACGCGCGATGCCGTCCACGTGGCGCGCGGCGAGTGCGGCGTGACGGTCGCCGCGACAATCGAATCCTGCGGCGAATTGCTGGACTTGACCGGGCGCGCCGTCGCCTTCGAGTGGGCGCACAAGGGCGCGCGCGGCTCCGTGGCGGCCGCTGTGGACGGCACGCGCGCGGCGTGGACGCTGCCGGCGTTCGACGCGCCGGGCGAGGTGGAGAGCGCGTATCTGCGCATCGTCGGCGATGCGTCCACGGTCTGTACGAACGACATGCGGATTATCGTGAGGTGATGCCGTGAATGAAATCTATCTAGAGCTAGACCTGTCGAAAGAGCCGGAGGAAACCCGCGCCGTCTATATCCGCCAAGGCGAGCGCAACGCGACCACCCTGCACGTGGACGTGTACGACAACGGCGAGCCTGTGGACTTGTCGAAATACCGCGTCATGTTCGAGATGCGGCACCCCAAGGGCGCTCTCTTGTCCGACGAGGTGGCGGGCGCTTCGGGCGCGTCGCTCGAATACGTCCTGCCCGAAGCCGCCGCCACGGAGACCGGCGTGGCCGGCGTCGCGTACTTCGCGCTGAAGGACAAGGCCGGCGCAGGGGCGGCGAGCGCGACGCTCTACGCCACGACGCAGGCGTTCGCCATCGTCATCCTGCCGAACGCGCAGGGCGACGAGAACGCCGTCGCCGACGCATACAGCTCCGAGATCGAGGCCATGCTCGAGTGGTGCCGCGACGAGTTCGCCAAGGCCGAGGCAGAGCGCACCGCCAAGAACGACGCGGCCGTGGCTAAGGCCGAAGCCGCCGCGAAGAACGCGAACGATGCCGCCGACCTGGTGCATCAGGCGTTGCAAGGCGAGTTGGGAACCATCTTCGACGGGTACCTCGAAGGGAAGAAGGACAAGCCGGGCGGCTTCGTCAGCCACGACAAGTACGACGCGGCCTGGATGAGCGACACGGAGTTCATAGCGTACGTGACGGGAGGCGGTGCGTAGTGGCCGGAGAAAACAAGCGCCCGTCGGCGGCGTCCAACGTCAGGGCGCTGGTGACGCAGCCGGAGGGCCTGAAGTTCGTGCGGAAAAACATGGGGCTGGGAGACACCCTGGGCGCGTTGCCCGTCGCCAACGGCGGAACAGGCTGCACGGACGTTGACGGGATAAAGAAGCTGGTATTGCAGTATCCGACGGACGCGGAGCTGCTGGAATACCTGGGATTGAAATAAGGAGGGCGTATGTTGACCGGAAACGAGCCTATCAGCGCGGGGAACCTGAAAGCCGCGCTCGGCGGCATGGGCCGCGTGCTGTCCATCACGTCGGGCAGCGCGGCGGGAAGCCAGAAAGAAAGCAGCACGATGACTGGCGCCTCAACGATATCGAACCTCGGGGGGGGGTCTGACTTCGCCGCGTCTCAAAACGCGCTGACCTGCAATATCGAGGGCGATTACTCGATATCTGTGACAGTCTGCTTGGGCCTGCTTGGGAACGCGGACGGCAACGCGAGGGCGGACGCGACGATGCGCATCACCCGCGGCTCCGTCGTTGCGGAGATTCCCATCGCGTCGATTTTCGCGAGCAAGGCGGAGGGCAGCACGCCGAACAAGACGAAGACGGCCTCCGTCTTGTACAGAGCGCATCTCAAAAAAGGCGACAAGATAGAGTTCGTCTATTTCTACAAGACGTCTTCGGGATCCGGCTCTTACTACTCCGAGGTCGAGTTGAGGGCCGGGTACTACATAGAGAGAACGAAATAGAGGGCCGCGCGCCCTCGGGAAGGGGGCGCATATGCTCACGGGGAACGAGCCGGTTTCGGCCGGGAATCTAAAAGCAGCCTTAGAAGCCTTCTCGCAGTCGAGCGGGGCGATGGCATCGTACGAAGGCAGCGAGACTTACGAGGGCGAAAACACGTCGAAGACGTTCGACTACACGATCCCGTGGAAAAACGCTTCGACGTACGGTGGAATGAGGCACAAAAACGGCGTGTTCACGCCGCGAAAAAGCGGGATGTACAACGTATCGGTCGACGTCTCAGGATATCTCAGGCGCCAGTCGAACGCTATCAAGTCTTGGAGTGTCGACGTGGTGTCCGGCGGCATCGTAACGACGGTCGCGAAGGCAACAAGCACAGTGGGCGACACATGGGCGCTGGACGCTCACGGGTCGGCGGACATCGTTGTCGGCGACGCAGGCGTGCGCGTGAGGATTCTGATGGCAGGCAGCTACCAAACGACAAGGCACGACGTGGACATAAGATCCGCGGCTATAACGATACGGTCTGTTTAAGGAGGTCAACATGCCAGAAAAAGCCACGGGGGGGGGGCGTCTCATCGCGTCTGCCCAGAACATCAAGGCCATGCTGGAGGATGCCGACGTGCTGCGCATGATTAGGCGGCGCATGGGGCTGGGCGACACGCTGGGGGCGCTTCCGCCGGAGTGCGGGGGCACCGGCACGACGTCGCCGTCGGCGGGCGTAGGACAGCGCATCGAGCGTGAGGTGTGGCCGGCCGGCGTTTCCGACGGAGCCGTCAAGGCCGTGCTCCCCGGCATCAAGGCGATAGCCGAGGGCGCGTTTCGCGGATGCTCGACGCTGCGTGAGGTGCAGATGCCGGACGTCGAGTCGATCGGAACGGAAGCGTTTTCGGAATGCACGACGCTCGCGTCCGCCCGCATCCCCGCGACCGCGACGGTAGGAACGCGCGCCTTCGGCGGCTGCACCGCGATGAGCGGCGTCGAGGCGGAGCCGGGAGCGACGTTCGATTCGAACTGCTTCGGCGGATGCACCGGCATCGTCTCGGCGTCGTTCCCCGGCGGATGCACGTTCAAGGGGTCGGACATCTTCGTCGAATGCCCCGGGCTTCGCGAGGTATCGTTCGGCGGGCCTGGCGGCGTCACGCATTTCGCGCACCAGACGAACGACGGCGTGCTCGGGAAGAACATCCAGAACGGCGGGAAGCTGGTAGTGCGCTTCGCCGGCGACGTCAAATGCAACAGCGGCGTCGTCGTCGGCATCGGCCGCGCGAACGTGTCCATGGCCTTCGACCTGACGGGCTGCTCGTCGTGGTCGGGCGGGGGCTCGATCGCGAAGACGTACATGACCGATTCGGCGGGGACGCTGTACATGTGGGTGCCGTCCACGCTGGTGAGAACCGGCACGGCTCCGCTGGTGTCCACGTCTATGAGCAGGGCGAACACGTCTGCAAAGGTGTTCTGCGAGGCCGCGAAGAAGCCCGACGGATGGAATGCCGACATCGCAGACGGCCCCATGACGGAAATAGCATGGGGCGCGACATACGAACAGTTCAAGCAGGCCGCTGGAATCTAAGGAGGAAAACATGCTGCTGAACGGAACCAATCTAATCAGCTACGCCGAGCGCGTGGACGAATGCGAGTTCGTGCTTTCGGGCACGACGCTGGACGCCGCGCTCGAGCTGGCGAAGTCCCCGCTGGTGGTGACGGCCGGGGGCAAGGAAGTGGTGCGCTTCGAGGGCTACGCCGCCGCGAGCGTGTCCATGCAGGGCGAGCACGTCAAGCTACGCTGCGTCCGAAAGCTGGACGAGGCCACGGCCGACGCCATCCGCGCGCTCGAAGTCAACGTGTCCACCGCCGCCGCGTGCGCTGCGGACGCGAAGAAGGCCGCTAAGGACGCGCAGGCCGCTGCGGACAGCGCCAACGAGTCGGCGACCACCGCGACCCTCGCGCTCGCCGACCTCGGCGAGACGGCCGGCACGGTCGCGAACGCCGCCGCCGAGCTTGGCGTCATGACGGCCACGGGCATGGAGAGCGTGGCCGAATTGGGAGCCACCGTGGCGGCTTTGGAGGAGCGCGTGAAGCAGCTCGAAGCCGCCGCTAAGGCATAGAGAGACAACGACGAAGGAGGAAACATGGCAAAGCTGTATTACACGCTCGTTAAGGCTGGCACGTGGAAAATCGAGCAGGTGCCCTCGCTCTGGAAGGCCGAGGTCGAGCGCATGCTCGCGGCCGACAAGCAGGCCGCGTAGGCGGTGGACGAACGACGGGCGGGGGCGCGTGTCCCCGCCTTTTCTGTAAGGAGGCGGCGTGGAGAACGCCCTGGACTTTGAAAAGCGCATCAGCCGCCTTGAAGCCGACTGCCAGCAGGTCAAAGGCGAGGTGGAAAGCCTCAACCGCCGCGTCACGCGGCACGGAGACGAACTGGACGAGATCCGCGCGAAGAACGCGGCCAACGAGGCCATCCTCACGCGCATCGACGACACCGTGGCCAAGATCGACGCGCGGCTGGACGACACCGCCGCCAAGCCGGCGCAGCGATGGGACGCGCTGGTGACGCAGGTCATCGGGCTGATCGTGGCCGCGCTGGTCGGCATGGCGCTGCTGCAGGCGGGCATTGCAAGCTAAGGAGACTTATATGGATATGCCTGACTTGGGCGCGTGGGTCGCGCCCCTGACCGTGGCCGTGTGCCTTTGCGCGGGCTACGTCCTCAAGAACCTGGTGCCTACGGATGCGGTCAACCGCTTCATCCCGCTGTGCATGGCCGCGCTCGGCGTGGCCGTCACCGCGTGGGCGCAGGGGGCGTTTACCCCCGACGTGCTGGCGACGGGCCTTGTGAGCGGCCTCGCGTCCACGGGGCTTTACGAGGCGTTCCGCAACCTGCTGGACGGTGCGAAATGATGCGCGGCATCGACGTGTCAAACTACCAGCGCGGGCTAGACCTCGCCGCGATCGACTGCGACTTCGGCATCTTCAAAGCCACGGAGGGGACGTCCATCGTCCACGACACCTGCGACCCGTGGGTGCAGCAGTCGAAAGCGTTGGGCCGGTGCTGGGGCTTCTACCACTTCCTCGCCGGCGGCGACCCCGTGGCGGAGGCGGACTGGTTCGTGGACAACTGTCTCAATTACTTCGGAGAGGGCATCCCCGTCCTTGACTACGAGATGTACGGCCGCATCGGCACTGACGGCGCCAAGAGGTTCCTCGACCGCGTGTTTGAGCGCACTGGCGTACGGTGCATGGTTTACACGTCGCGAAGCGTCTTGACGGAAGAGGATTGGTCGGCGATCGCGCCGCATAGTGCGCTGTGGGTCGCCCAGTACGCCGACACGCAGCCGACAGGCTGGCAGGACATGCCGTGGCTGCCGAGCGGCGGCTTCGGAGCATGGGACGCTGTGACGGTGCATCAATACACCGACAACGGGCGCGTGGGCGGCTACAGCGGCCGTCTCGACCTCGATATCGCGTACCTCACGCCCGAAGCCTGGGGGCGCATCGCGCGCGGCGAGAGGGGCGGCGAGAGCGCCGCGCAGGAGCCGGCGGACGATGCCGAAAAGGCCGTGCAAGAGGTGCTTCGCACCGATGATCCAACGGGGCGCGGCATGGAGCTGACCACCCACGAGCATGTGAAATGGATGGCCGCGAAGCAAGCGGATATGGCCGCGCGGCTCGAACGCATCGAGGCGGCGTTGACGAAGCCGGCCGAAGGCGAGGCGGAATAGCATGGGGGGCGCTTATGCGTCCCCCGCTTTTTTTCATGCCCGGATGCGGGCTATTCGCCTTTCGCGCGCTCGTATTCGCGGCGTATCAGCTCGCGCACCCACGCGCCGCTGTAGCCGTTCTCGCGCATCCAGTCGTAGACCTCGCGGTCGGCGGGGAAGAACTTCACGGTGACGTTCTTCACGTTGGCGGCGCGGTAGGCGTTGGTGGCCTTCTTCTGGGCTTCGGTGGCCATGGCTATTCTCCGTTCCTTCTGCGACGGCGTTTCACGGCGTCTATGACCAGGGTGGTGACGAGTCCGACGGTGAATGCGATGATGGCGGTCTTCACGGCTCGGCTCCTTTCGTTGTAAGATGGTTTCCGGCAGGGGAGCCGCCGAAGCGGCGCCCCTTTGACCCTAAGGCCTCCTTGCATGCTTTCCACGGCGCTCGGGGGCCTTTCTGCTCGCAATCGCCTCCGCGATGTACTCGATTGCCTTGCCGACAGCCGAGCCGACCGCTGCGGAAACGATCGCGATAATGAACTCTTCCATCCTGCATCACCTCCTTTCTCAACTCGATGTCTATATTATAGGGCAAGTACCATAATAATGCAAGTGGATGCCCTATATTTCTCCGCATCGACCTGGTATTTTCGCCTATGAAAACGCGAAAGACCGCCATTTGCGGCGGTCTTCGGAATAGCATCGGTAAGGCATTCCCTCGCTTGCTCCAGCGCGGAGCCTACGATTTCTTTCTCGAACCGTTCGAGCCCGTCTTCGCGCTCATCACCGCCGCCGCGAGCGCACCGCTCAACGCGGCTTCGCGCATCCTCTTCTGCGACTCCTTCCTCATGCGGCGAAGCCTCTCGCTCCCGTCCATGCCGGGGATCGTAAGCAGACCCATAGTCGTCATGGCACGCGACCTCCTCCTTTTCCTTTCTCTGATAAAGACGATTGTATTACGCGCGCATCGTTCGACGCGCCGGGGTGTTTTCGGCGAGCGGCAGGCGGCCGTATACGCGCCGCGTGGACGAAGCAGCCGAGAAACGCGAAGGGGCCGCCGTGGTAGGCGACCCCCGCTTGCCCCCGCCGGACGTGCCGTCGCGGGGACTCTTCGGCGCCATTGTACGGCATCGTTCCGTATCCCGGGAATATCCCAAATGCGCCGGAATTGATGTATTTGACGGCGTTTTCCTCGCAAAATGTAATTCTCGCGTATCATAACGCCTGTTCATGCGCTTGCTGGTGTTGGCCGCGTTTAACCGCTACAATGCTCGCATGAATGACGAAGCACGCATAACACTCACTGTTCCCGACCACGTCGACATGACGGATATCGTCGGCCCCTCCGACTCCGTCCTTCATGCGATCGGGGATGCATTCGCCGCCCGCATCACGGTGCGCGGCAATCTCATCATCCTCTCGGGCGATTCGCTCGAGGTCCAAAGCCTGACCGCCCTGTTCGGCGACCTGATCAAGATGGCCGCGTCGGGAACGGCGCCGACGGTCGACGACGCGCTGCGCGTCGTCGAGCTGCTGCGCCAGGGCGAATTCGCCCCGTCGATTCTGCGCGAGGACATCCTGCTCACGTATCGCGGGCGTGCCATCCGTCCCAAGACGGCCGGCCAGAAGCGCTATGTCGACGCCATCCGCTCCAATACGGTGACGTTCGGCATCGGCCCCGCGGGTACGGGCAAGACCTATCTTGCCATGGCCATGGCCGTGGCCGCGCTCAAGCGCAAAGACGTGAACCGCATCATCCTCACGCGCCCGGTGGTCGAGGCGGGGGAGAACCTTGGTTTTCTTCCCGGCACGCTCACCGAGAAGGTCGATCCCTACATCAGGCCTTTGTACGACGCGCTGTTCGACATGACCGACATGGAGCGCGCCCGCGACCTGATAGATCGCGGTGTGATCGAAATCGCCCCGCTCGCGTTCATGCGCGGACGCACGTTCAACGACAGCTTCATCATTCTCGACGAGGCGCAAAATACCACGCCCGAGCAGATGAAGATGTTCCTCACCAGGCTCGGGTTCAATTCGAAGATGGTCGTGACGGGCGATATCACCCAGCTCGACCTGCCGCGCGGCCTTTCGGGCCTTAAGAGCGTGCAAAGCGTCCTGGGCGGCGTCGAGGACATCGCGTTCTGCACGCTGACCGGTCGCGATGTGGTGCGCCATAACCTCGTGGCACGTATCGTCGAAGCATACGAGCGCGCGGCGGTGAAGGGGCGGGGGTCCGAAAGCCGACCGTAGTAGCGGCGCGCTCTCGCGCGTCGAGGGCGGAAACGAAGAAAGACGCGGGCCTCGGGCCCGTCGATGACGAACAAAAGGAGACCATTTCATGGCAGAGAAGTTCAAGAGCGGTTTCGTGACGCTGGTCGGTCGCCCCAACGCCGGCAAGTCCACGTTGATCAATGCGGTGGTCGGCCACAAAGTGGCGATCACGTCCAATACGGCCCAGACCACCAGGCATCGCTTCCGCGCCATCGTGACGCGCGACGACGTCCAGATGATCATGGTCGACACCCCGGGTCTGCATAAGCCTCATGACGCGCTGGGCGAAGAGCTCAATACGAGTGCGATCAAGGCAATGGAAGACGTCGACGTGGTGGCGTTCCTGGTCGACGCGAGCAAGCCTATCGGCCGCGGCGACGAATGGGTGGCGGCGCAGGTCCGCGCCGTGCGTCATGCGCGCAAGATCCTGGTAATCAGCAAAGCCGACTTGGTCGATAAAGACACGGTCATCGCCCAGCTCGAGGCGGCGCGCGCTCTAGGTCGCTGGGATGACGAGGTCGTGCTTTCTTCCAAGTCGGGCTTCAATGTCGAGGGATTCGAAACGGCGGTGGCGCGCTGGCTTCCCGAGGGCCCGAAGTGGTTTCCCGACGATATGGACACCGACCAGCCTTTCGAGGTGCTCGTCGCCGAATTCATCCGCGAGAAGATCCTGCGCAGCTTCCGCGACGAGGTGCCTCATTCCATCGGCGTGTCGGCCGACCAGATCGAATACGACCGCGCCAAGGACATGTACCGCATCTACGCGGTGGTCTACGTCGAGCGCGATAGCCAGAAGGGCATCATCATCGGCCGCGGCGGCGAATGCATCAAGAAGGTCGGCATCGAGGCCCGCCACGACCTCGAGCAGCTTCTCGGCTGCAAGGTATTTTTGGACTTGCAAGTCAAGGTGAAGAAGAATTGGCGTCGCGATCTGAATCAGATCCGCCGCTTCGGATACGGAGAGGGCATCTAGGCCATGGCGAAGTTCTGCACATGGTGCGGCGCCCCCTTGGAGCCCGGCGCGCGGTTTTGCGGAGAATGCGGCGGCCGCATTCTCGAAACCGTGATGATCGACGGCACGAAGAGCCAGGACGACACCTTGAGCGGCTTCGACATCGTGGACGGCCGTCAGCTTCCCGCCGACGCCACGCTGCGCCTCGACCGCGATTCGGTGGTCGTCAACACCGACAACAAGCAGAAGCGCTTCTCGCTCGATAGCGTGAAGCGCCCGCGCAAGACCGCCCTTATCGCGGCGGGCGTGGTAATCGCGCTGCTGCTCGTCGCGGCGGGCGGCTTGGCCGCGGTGTATTTCGGCGGCTGGGGCGGCGGTCAGGACAAAGAGCCTATCGCCGTGTCGGGCGTCGATGACAAGTCGCCTGCGGAAGAGGCGTCGAAAAACGACGATTCCGCCCCTGAAGCCAGCAAGGATCAGGCCGAGGGGTCGCAGGCCGAAAGCGACGGGTCTTCCGCCAAAATCGACGACAAGTCGCAGGTCAAGTTGACCGAAGCCGAGATATTCAACTCGCTCGACGCGGCCTACGGCAAGCTGTCCGTCTACGACGACCGCATCGCGACCTGCGTCGAGGAGTTCAATGCGAACTTCCTGGCCAATTCGATGGATGCGCGCACCGCTTCCAAGGAATTCGCCGACAAGGTGCTTTCCGACCTACAGGAAGACCTGGAGGGTCTCGAAGCCATGCATATCCCTCAGCAATCGGCCTATGCCGAGCAGGCGAAAGACGTGGTCGAGCTGTACGAGTGCCAAATCGGCCGCGTGAGCGCCATGACGAATGCCTGGGCGCTCGACGTGACATTCGAGAAACCCTCTGCGCACAAGGACGAGATCCTGGCGGTGTATACGCAGGGCAACGCGAAGGAGCATCTTGCCCGCTTCGACGAGCTCTATGACGCGTCGAAACCCTCGAAGGTTTCTTAAGAGCGCTGATACACCGGTTCGATGAGCCGCCCGTTACCGAAACGGGCGGCTTTTTTCATAATTCTTCTTGACGAATCGCTTTAACGCACTATAGTGATTCGCATGATTTTCGTATCCGTACATACCATGAGCTTCATGCCGATGCACATGCCCAAGCCTGGGTTTATCGGCGCATGGGCCGATACTCAGGCCTAGCTTCCGGGCGGCCGTGTCGTGCCGCATTCTCGTTGTTTCCCCCTATGGTATGTATGAGGAATCATGATACATCTCAAGAATCTCTCCAAGACCTACGAAGGTCGGTCGGGCACGCATGACGCGCTACACGATGTGACGCTTCATATCGAACGCGGCGACGTGTTCGGCATCATCGGACAATCGGGCGCGGGCAAGTCGACGCTGGTTCGATGCATCAATCTGCTCGAGCGCCCCGCAAGCGGCTCGGTGGTCATCGACGGCGTCGACGTCACCTGTTATCAGGGCAAAGACCTGCGCGCCCTGCGTTCGCGGATCGGCATGATCTTCCAGGGCTTCAGCCTGTTCCAGCAGCGCGACGTGCTGCGCAACGTGACGTTTCCGCTCGAGCTGCGGGGCATTTCCAAGGCATCGGCCGACGCCCGCGCCCGCGAGCTGCTTTCGCTGGTGGGCCTTGCTGACAAGGCGGGCTTTTATCCCAGCCAGCTTTCGGGCGGCCAGCAGCAGCGCGTGGCGATCGCCCGCGCTTTGGCCAACGACCCCAAGATCTTGCTTTGCGACGAGGCGACGAGCGCCTTGGATACGCTGACCACGCATTCCATCCTGGGCCTTCTGCGTGATATCAACGAGCAGCTCGGCGTGACGGTGGTGGTCATCACGCATTCGCTTTCCGTAGCGCGCCAGGTGTGCAACAAGGTTGCGGTCATCGACCGCGGACGCCTCGTCGAAGCCGGTCCCGTCGAAGACGTGCTCGTCGCGCCTCGAAGCGAGGCGGCCCGTCTTCTAGTCGAAGCCGACGACGTCATCCGTCCCCATCGTTCTTTCGCCGCCGCGGCGGCTTGCGCGAAGGAGGCGGTGTAGATGGATACGATCGTATCGTTTTTCAATCAGTACGGCGCGCTTATGGCGCAGGGCACGCTCGACAGCGTCGTGATGACCGTGCTTTCCACCGCGTTCGCGTACGCGTTCGGCATTCCGCTGGGCGTTTTGCTCGTGCTTACGGCTCCGGGCGGCCTGCATCCCCATCGTGTGCTCAACAGCGTCGCGGGTTGGCTGGTCAATATCGGCCGCTCCATTCCCTTCATCATCCTGATCGTGTTCATGATCCCCGCGACCCGCGCCCTTGTGGGAACGTCGCTCGGCGTGGCTGCAGCCATCGTGCCGCTTTCCGCGGCCGCCATTCCTTTCGTCGCCCGCATGGTCGAGCAGAGCCTGTCGGAGGTAGACGAGGGCCTGGTCGAGGCGGCTTCGAGCTTCGGAGCGTCGACGGGCCATATCGTGTTCAAGGTCCTGTTGGCCGAAAGCGTTCCCTCGTTGATCAGGGGTTTGTCCATCACGTTCATCACCCTGTTCGGCTTCGTGGCCATGGCGGGCACGGTCGGCGCGGGCGGTCTGGGCGATATCGCGATCCGTTACGGATACCAGCGCTATCAAGACGACGTGATGGTGGCGGCGATCGTGCTGTGCGTGGTGATCGTGCAGTTGGCGCAGAGCTTGGCCAACGCGGCGGCGCGCGGAATGGACCATCGTTTGCGATAAGGCGCGCCTCCTGTTTCGCAGGGGCGTTCCGATAGAAGTGCGGCGGCATTGCTCAGGTATGGCGTCGCGATACGAAAATCATCTCTTATCTGAATCTCGACAAAAGAATCGACGAAATCGAAACGTGCACGGACGCGCTTGATTCGTGCACCCGAAAGAAAGGTTGAAACCATGAAATTCAAGAAATTCGCCCAGTATTGCGCAGGTTTCGCAGCGGCATTCACCCTTGCGGTCGCTCTCACGGGATGCGGCGGCTCTGCTAAGCAGATAGCCGTTCCCTCCGATGCTACGAACGAGGCGCGCGCTCTTCTGTTGCTCGAGGAACAGGGAATCATCACGCTCACCGAGGGCGCGGGCCTTGCGGCGACGAAAAACGACATCGTCGAAAATCCCTACGGCGTCGAAATAGTCGAGACCGAGGCGGCTTCGCTGCCGCGCGTCGCGGCCGACGTCGACCTGGCGGTAATCAACGGCAATTACGCGATCGGCGCTGGACTCGACCCCTCTACGGCGCTCGCTTCCGAAGATGGCGCATCGGCTGCCGCCGATGAGTTCGGCAACGTGATCGCGGTTCGTGCGGGCGACGGGGATACGGCCAAGACCGCGGCGCTTCTGGCGGCGCTGCAGAGCCGCGAAGTGCAGGAGTTCATCGTTTCTACCTACGATGGCGCTGTGACGGCGGTGTTCGAAGCGGGTGCCGCAGGCGATGTTGCGCAGGCCGAGGGCGACGATACGACCATCAAGGTCGGCGCATCTCCCGCTCCTCATGCCGAAATCCTCGCTCAGGTGAAAGACGTGCTTGCGGCGAAGGGCTGGACGCTCGAAGTGGTCGAGTTCACCGACTACGTGCAGCCTAACGTGGCGCTTTCCGAAGGCGACCTGGATGCCAACTACTTCCAGCACCAGCCTTACCTGGATGACTACAACGTTCAGAACGGCACCGACCTGGTGGGCGTCGCGAAGATTCACTTCGAGCCGCTGAGCGTGTACCCTGGAAAGAGCGCAAGCATCGATGCGCTGAAGAACTAGGGGAGGGAAGATGCGCAGTGCGTCGAAGGATGCTATTGAATGGGAGAGTCCATCACGCACGAATCGGTTTCTTCGGCGTAAGTCTTTGCTACGTTTTGAATCGATTGCTTGAGGGCTCTTATGATTTTATGAGCCTATATGTTATATGTGACCTTATATAATAATAGATATAGTCGTATTCGATAAGGCCAAGAACTCATCTTAGCAAGACTGGCCTGTACGATACAATAATATTGTAATAATTGATAGAGCCAAAAAGGCGCACAGATGGCGAGGGGTTTTCACTGCCGACGCATATTGGCGGGGTTTTCTCGTGCAGGATTTATGGGGCGTACGACGCCTGGCAGCGGGAAAGGGACGGCGGGTTTTCAGAAAGGCGTGGTGGCGATGAAAAACTACCAGATTCGCAGGTTCTTTATAGACAAGGGGAACGTTGCAACTCCTATAACGGACGAGCTAATCGCGTGCGGTTACGTTCAGAAACGGGGTGGATACATAGATCGCGCGCGAGAACGCGGCATCGACCGTCCCACCCAGTACTGGCATCTCATGGAATCGTGGTCGGCTGCCAGTGCGCCTGATGCGACGTTCGGGAGGTCGATTCAGTGCGGCGAATTGATTTTTTGGATGGCTGAATCTTCCGGAGCCGTTTCGGCCGAGGTTTTGAGGCGTCTGAAGGACGATGTGCTTCAAGACCCCGGAAATCGCCGTAGGGGCAATAAGCTGATTCAGGATGCTTGTTTCGATTTGATTGCTCGCGCCGTGGAGGCGCACGACGCCGGTCGCATCGGATAGCTCGGGCGTAGTCCGCTACTTTTTTCAAAAAAGTTAGAAAAAAGCCTTGCCAAGCCCTATCGATATGCGTAATATACTGTCCTGCGCTTGGCGCTAAGGAAACAACTCCAAAGCAAAAAGAGCAAATGAAATGGGCGTTTGGCTCAGGGGGAGAGCACTTCCTTCACACGGAAGGGGTCACAAGTTCAAATCTTGTAACGCCCACCATTTCATTCCTCGGTAGCTCAACGGCAGAGCACTCGGCTGTTAACCGATAGGTTGTAGGTTCGAATCCTACCCGGGGAGCCATTGATACTTTCAAGACCCGCACCTGCGGGTCTTGTATTCTCTATATTCCTCGGTAGCTCAACGGCAGAGCACTCGGCTGTTAACCGATAGGTTGTAGGTTCGAATCCTACCCGGGGAGCCATACGAATTCCTTACGAACCTGCGAGGCATCAAGTCCGCGGGTTCGTTGCTTTTCCTGGACCTCGTATTTTCTACGGTGGTCTTTGTAAGCGCTGAAGCCTAATCGATTCGCATGCAGCCGCGGCGTATTTTGCTTGTGGCTACCGCGGCGTGTCGCCTAGGTGCCATTGTGTTAATAAGTCCTTTTTTCGGTACTGTATTTCTTGTCGCGAGTTTGGTGATGAGAGGGAAATTTCGTCGATATGTTCTCATTTGTCGATAGTGCGTGTACGCTGTGTCCGATTTGTCTTTTGGGAATAGGCGGCCGGTATACTATCCCAATTACATAGATGAGCAAGCCGAACGGATTTACCAATAAAGGGTGGCAGGCGTGAGCGGTAAAAAAGAAGCAAAGAAGCAGTCTTTTCCGGGAGGGACGCGCGAACAGGCTGGGCATCAGAGCTTTTCTCCTGATCGGCATGGCGTTCGACCTCCCGCGTCAGGGGCGTTCGATCCCGACGTGACGGCAGTATATCGCCCTGCCGACGCTGCTTCGGCGAAGGCGCGCCAGGGCGCGCACGCCCGCGTGACGCCCGGTGTCGCTCCCGGCTCGACGACTGTTATGCCCGTCGACGTTTCCCGCCGCGGGCGTGGGGTCCAGCACCAGGCCGCTTCTCAGCAGCCTGGTCCTATGCGGCCTGCGTCGGGCGGCGCGTCATTCGACCAGGCACCGAAGTCGCGCAAGGGAAAGATCGCTGCGATCGTTGCGGGAGCTATCGCTTTGCTTCTTGCGGTCGTTTATGTAGCGGGCGCCGTCACGTTCACAGGGCGTTTCTATCCGAACACCGTCATGGGTACGCTCGATTTGTCTATGAAGGGCGCCGACGAGGCGGTGGCCATGCTGGCCGACGCTGAGCGCGATTACACGCTGCAGGTCGAAGGCCAGGGGCTCGATTTCACCATCTCGTCCGTTCAGGCCGGCATCGGTGTCGATGCTCGCGCTATCATCGAAGCCGCGCTCGCCGATTCCGATCCTTGGAAATGGCCGCTGCGCATCGGCGGCAATCATGACGAGACCGAGCGCATGGCGGCGGCAAGCGACACCGAATCGCTCAGTGCGGCTGTGCACGAGGCGGTCGATGCCTTCAATGAGACGGCCGAACCGTCCGCCGATGCCCATGTGGTTTTCGATGAGGATAAAAACGCTTATGTAGTTGCGGACGAGGTGTGCGGCAAGCAGGTTTCTGCGGACGATGTGATCCAGGCCGCTGCTCAGGCCATCGCTTCCATGAAGGATTCGGTGAAACTGACCGACGAAGTGCTGATCAGGCCCGAGATTCTTGTCGGAGACGATCGATTGAACTCTGCTGCAGAGAAGGCGAATACAATGATCGGCTGCGATGTGGTTCTGAAATCGTCTACCGATGGAACGGAAATCTCCAAGATCGACGGATCGATCATTTCGCAGTGGATCACGTTCGACGAGGGCATGGAACCGACGCTCGATAGCGCTGCTCTTGATGCGTGGGCGAACGAACTTGCGTCTTCGCTCGACACGGTGGGTACGACGCGGTCTTACACTCGTCCCGATGGCAAGCATGTCGAAATCGGCGGCGGCGATTACGGCTGGAAGGTCGATTCGGCCGCGCTGATAGCCGCCGTGCAAGAAGCGGTGAGCAACGGAACCGTGGGCGATTTATGCATCCCGTGTTCTTCGACGGGTAACGGTTATACGGGTCCCGGCCACGATTGGGATGCGTACTGCGACATCGACCTGACCGAGCAGCATGCCTATTATTATGATGCATCGGGTGCTCTTGTTTGGGACGCCCCCGTCGTAACGGGCAAGCCGAACGGCAGCGACGATACGCCCACGGGCGTTTACTCGTTGAAAAACCTTCAGCAGAACGTATCGCTGCGCGGTCCGATCGACCCCGAAACCAACAAGCCCGAATGGGATTCTCCGGTCGCGTACTGGATGCCGTTCGTGGGCAATATGGTCGGTCTGCACGATGCGCCTTGGCAGCCTGCCAAGGTCTTCGGCGATTCCGAGGCTTATAAGACCTACGGAAGCCATGGCTGCATTAATCTTTCGGTTGATAAGGCTGCTGCGTTGTTCGGCCTTATCAAGGTGGGCGATGCGGTGATCGTGCACTGGTAGCTTGCCGCCTTTCGGATCTGCCTTCCGATGCGTTGCGCCTCGCCCCGTCGAAACGGCTCGATCTGAGTTTCGCTCCGTCTAGAAGCGGGGATGCGAAATCGTGTAGACTAGGCGATTGATTTCCAGGCAATTGATTTTCTCGGTTGCGTCTGACGGCCATGCCGCCAGACGCTTCCGTGCGTATGAGGGTGAACGAATATGATTATGCAGATAGAACACGTGTCCAAAAGCTTCGGCGGGCGCGTTCTGTTCTCCGACGTGAATTTCCGCCTCGAGGCGCACGACCGGCTTGCGCTGGTCGGTCCGAACGGCGCCGGCAAGACGACGCTGCTCAATATCATCACGGGCCATGAGGATGCGGACGAAGGCCGGATCGTATTCGCTCGCGGTGCCGTGGCGGGCTACCTCGAGCAGGAGGCTATCGAGATGGACGACCGCTCCATTTTCGAGGAGGTCATTTCCAGCCAGTCCGAGGTGCTCGATGCGGAACGTCGTTTGCAACAGCTTGAAGAGAGCCTCGGAGACAATCCGACGCCTGAAGCGCTCAAGGCGTGCGGCCGCGCTCGCGACGTCTACGAATCGCTAGGTGGCTACGTTCTTGAATCCCAGGTCAGAAGCGTCATGTTCGGTCTCGGTTTCAAAGAAGAGGATATGTCTCGCTCGACGAACGAGTTCTCGGGCGGCTGGCAGATGCGCATCGCCTTGGCCAAGCTTTTGATTCGCAAGCCCGACGTGCTGCTGCTCGACGAGCCGACCAACCACCTCGACCTTGAGAGCGTGAAATGGCTCGAGGGCTTCCTGCGCGGCTACGAAGGCGCCGTGGTTGTGGTTTCGCATGACCGCGCCTTCATGGACAACATGGTCGATCGCGTCGCGGAAATCGACGGCGGCCGTCTGCAGCTGTACAAGGGCAACTACTCGTCGTACCTGCGCCAGCGCGAAGAGCATATCGAGCGTCTGAAGCAGGAGGCGGAGAAGCAGGCCGAAGAAATCGCCCATATGGAGGCGTTCATCGAGAAATTCCGCTACAAGCCCACCAAGGCCAAGCAGGTCCAGGACCGCGTGAAAAAGCTCGAGAAGATCCAGCGCATCGAAGTGCCCCAGGAGAAGAAAACGGTGCATTTCAACTTCGTGCAGCCGCCTCGCACCGGCGACATGGTGGTCCAGCTCGAAGGCGTGTCGAAGAGCTTCGGCGAAAAGCACGTTTACGAAAACCTCGATTTCTCGATTTTTCGCGGCGACAAGGTGGCCCTGGTCGGTCCGAACGGAGCCGGCAAGTCGACGCTGCTCAAGATGATAGCGGGCGCGCTGGAACCCGATACGGGTTCTGTCGAATACGGCGTGCATGTGAGCAAGACCTATTTTGCTCAGCATCAGCTCGAAGAGCTCTATCCGGGCAACACGGTGTTCGAGGAGCTTGACCGCGTGGCTCCTGGCTGGACGATCAGCCAAGTCAGAAGCTTACTGGGCGCATTCCTCTTCCAGGGCGATGCCGTCGACAAGAAGGTCGGCGTGCTTTCCGGCGGCGAGAAATGCCGTCTCGCTTTGGCGAAGATGCTCGTCGCCCCTGCGCCGCTTCTGTGCCTCGACGAGCCCACCAATCACTTGGATATCGCGAGCGCCGACATCCTTGAACAGGCTCTTAACCGCTTCGAAGGCACGATCGTCTTGATTACGCACGACCGTCATCTTATCCGCAGCGTTGCGAACAAAATCGTGGAGGTCGTTCCAGGCAAGATGACCGTCTACGACGGCGATTACGACTATTACCTGTTCAAGTCGGGCCAGCTCGAACAGGGCGGCGACCTGTCCGCATCTTCGCTCGAAGACTTTCTCGATCAGCCTGAGGGCGATGTGCGCTCCCGCGCCAAGCGCGGCGCCGCGAAGGAGAAGCGTGCGAAAGCGAAGGCGGCCCAGCCTGCTCCTGCGGTTTCCGGCAAACAGGTCGAGCTGACCGCTCCGCGCGCCAGCGCACCGAAGTCCAAAGAACAGAAGCGCCGCGAGGCCGAGGCTCGCAACAGGGCCTATGCCGCCTTGAAGCACCATCGTAAGCGTATTGCGGAACTCGATGCACAGATGGAAAGCGATAACATGCGCATGAAGGAGCTTCTCGAGCTTATGGCCGATCCTGATTTCTATATCAACGAATCGGCAAGCTCCGATGCCGTGGCCGAGCATGCTCGCCTCAAGAAGCGCCTCGCCGAAGCCGAGGAGGAGTGGTTCCTGCTCACGGAGGAACTTGAGGAGGAGATGGCCCGCCAGCAGGATGCCTAAGGCGTCCGCGCTTTCGGGATTTGACCGCAATCGTAAGAAAGGAAGGCAATGGAGCCTTTGAACATCGTGCTCGTCGAGCCGGAGATTCCGCAGAATACGGGCAATATCGCCCGTACGTGCGCGTGTCTGGGCGCTCGGTTGCATCTCGTCGAGCCGATGGGCTTTCGCCTGACCGACCGCAATATCAAGCGCGCCGGTTGCGATTACTGGGACAAAGTCGAAATAATCCGATGGCCGTGCGCCGAGGCGTTTTTCGAGGCTCACGCGAACGACGAGCTGCATTTGTTCACCGGTAGCGCGTTGCGTTCGTATTCCGATGTGACTTACGGCGAGGGGGCCTACCTCGTGTTCGGAAGGGAGAGCCGCGGGCTCGACTTCGAATACCTGGAGCGCTTCAGCGATGCCTGCGTACGCATTCCCATGCGCCGAGACCTGCGAAGCCTCAACCTGAGCAACGCCGTCGCCATCGGCGCGTATGAGGCTATGCGCCAGACATCCTTCGCGGGGCTCGAATAAGTACCCCGCTTGTTACAGGAAAATGCCCGCTCCATGCGGGAAGAACCGCCCCTGCGATAGACTGCGAGATCATGACTTCTATTCCTTACCTTATTTGTTCCGTACTCAGCTTCATCCCTGCGATTGTGTTCCACGAAGTGGCCCACGGGTTCGCGGCGGCGAAGCTCGGCGACCCGACGGCGAAGAACCGCGGACGCCTGAGCCTTAATCCGCTCAAGCACATCGACCCGTTCGGCACCGTGCTCATGCCGTTGCTCCTGTTGGCCCTTGGCGGCCCTATCTTCGGCTATGCGAAGCCTGTGCCGTACAATCCGTCGTATTTCAAGAACAAAAGGACCGGCGAGGCCATCGTCGGCCTCGCCGGTCCTGCTGCCAATCTAGTCATGGCGCTGCTTGCCGGCGTCGTCGCATGGCTGTTCTATCCTTCGGCGCCCGAACTCGTGGCGGAAAGCGAGCTGTTCTTCTATTTCTATCTGTTCTTCCTGCCCATGTTCGCGCTGGTGAACTTGTATCTCATGTTTTTTAACCTGATTCCGCTGCCGCCGCTCGACGGCTCCAGCGTGATCGCGCTGTTCCTCAGCGACAAGCAGCTTATTCGCTACTACCGTATCCAGCAATATGCGCTGCCGGTGTTCATGGTCGTGGTGCTGCTTGTTCCGTACATCCTTCACGTCAATCCGATCGGCGCTTATCTCGACATCACGGCAGGTACGTTGGCGCGCCTGCTCTTCCCGTTCGCGATATAGGGGGACTATGTCCTATCGCGTGCGCATAGATAGCTTCGAGGGGCCGTTCGATCTGCTGCTTTACCTGGTCAGCCGTAAGAAGGTCGATATCGGCTCCATTTCGGTGGCGCGGATCGTCGATCAGTATCTGGCCTACGTCGACCGTATGCAGCAGCTCGATCTTGACGTCGCGAGCGATTTCCTCCTGGTGGCGTCGACGCTGCTCGAAATCAAGGCGGCGGCGCTTCTGCCATGCGAAGAGGAGGAGGGCGTCGACGAGTTGGAGGACCTTTCGCCTAGCGAGGCGCGCGACATGCTGGTCGAGCGGCTTATCGTCTACAAGCAGTTCAAAAACGCGGCCGCGGCCCTCGGTGCGCGCTTCGAGCACGAAGGCCTGATGCATCCTCGCTTGTTCGGGCCCGATGAGGAATTCCGCGACTTGGCGCCGGATTATCTCAAGAAGACCTCGCTCGACGATCTCGGGCGCCTGGCGGCCCGCGCCCTCGCGCGTCGTGATGTGTTTCTGCTGGAAAGCGAGCATATCGCCGCCAAGCCTATTCCGGTGGAGACGCATGTGCGCTCGATCCATCGCCGTATCAGCGAACGCAAGCATATGATGTTCAGCGAGGTTCTGGCCGATGCGCCGACGCTTGCGGTGCGGGTGGCGAGCTTTCTCGCTCTGCTCGAGCTTTACAAGCGCACGATGGTCGATCTTGGTCAGGACAGGCCTTTCGCCGATATAGCCATCGACTTCATCGAGGACAGCGGCGAGCTCGTCTTCGGCGAAGAGGATGAAAAGGAGTGGTCATGACGTTTCAAGACCTGCCCGATTCCGACATCCCGGGAGCAATCGAGGCGTTGCTGTTCGTCAGCGACGAGCCCGTTGCCGCTTCGACGCTTGCCGAGATGCTCGAAATCGACCGCATGCGAGTCGTTGCGGCGCTTGCAACGCTGCAAGACCGTTTGGCGGCGGGCGAATCGGGCATCCAGCTGCGCGAGGTGGCTGGCGGCTGGCGGCTGTATACCCACCCGCGTTATCACGCTCTTGTCGAGCGTTACGTGCTCTCGTGGGATACGCGCCGTCTTTCCCAGGCGGCGCTCGAGACCCTCGCGGTGGTCGCGTACTGTCAGCCGGTCACGCGCTCCCAGGTGGCGTCGATTCGCGGCGTGAATTCTGATAGCCCCCTTAATTCGCTTGTCGAAAAGGGGATGGTTCGAGAGGCGGGCAAGGATGCGGACAGCCCGGGGCAGCCGATGCTGTATGCGACCACGCGCACGTTTCTCGAGAAATTCGGGTTTGCCAGCCCGGCCGACCTTCCCGACCTCGAGCAGTTCGCTCCCGACGAACGGACACGCGAGCTTATCGGGGAGAGGCTCGGTATAACCAGGGCGCAGGCCGACGAGGCTGCTGCGTCCTGCAATGACGAAGATGCTGCGCTCGATGCGGGCTTCGTATCGGATTTTGCCGACGAGTTCGAGTTCGAGCCCTATGATGCAAAGGAGGACGGCCTTGTCCGATGAGACCGAAAAGACGCGTATCGTGCCGATGCGCTTGCAGAAGTTTCTCGCCCGTGCGGGCGTTGCGAGCAGGCGGGGGAGCGAAAACCTCATGACTGCGGGTCGCGTTCGCGTGAACGGCAAGGTGACAACCGAGCTGGGCAGCAAGGTCGACCCCCGCGTGGACACGGTGACCGTGGACGGCATGACGGTGCGCCTGGCCGACGGCGCCGTGACGATCATGCTGCATAAACCTGCAGGCTACATCACCACGATGTCGGACCCCCAAGGCCGCCCGACGGTCGCCGACCTCGTGCCGCACGATCGCTATCCGGGGCTTTTCCCGATCGGCAGGCTCGACTACGACACCACGGGGTTGCTGCTGTTCTCGACGGACGGGGAGCTTGGCAACGGGCTGCTTCATCCGCGCAAGCACGTCGACAAGACCTACGAGGCGCTGGTCGACGGCATCATGACGCCTGACGAAGCGCGCCGTCTTCGCGAGGGCGTGCTGCTCGACGACGGCATGACGCTTCCGGCCGAAGTAGAGCTGCTCGATGCGTCGCATGGTCGCTCGCTCGTCTCCATCACCATCCATGAAGGAAGGAAACGCCAGGTCAGAAGAATGTGTTCCTTCGTAGGGCATCCAGTGGTCGAGTTGCATAGGAAAAGCTTCGGCCCGCTCGGGCTCCGCGGCCTCGGGGAAGGCGCATGGCGTGTCTTGGACGAGGATGAGGTGGCGGCGCTTCGTCGTGCTGCCGGGCTCGAGGGCGCAGTGGTAGAATCCGCTTCAGGGCGCGCTTAGACGCGTGTCGGTCGACGACGAGGAGCGATTATGGATACGCAGGCAAAAACCACGACTATCGAACCGCTCGAAGGCCCCCTGATGGGCAGCGCGCATGTGCCGGGGGACAAGAGCATTTCTCATAGGGCGGTGCTGTTCGCCGCCATGGCGGAAGGCACGACCCGCCTTTCCGGCGTGCTCGATTCCGATGACGTGCGCTCCTCGGTTCGCGCCGTCCAGCAGCTCGGCGCTCGTGTCGTGCTGGAGAAGATGGCGGATGGAAGCCTTGCGGGCGGGATCACCGGCTGGGGCGCACGGGGTCCGCGAACGCCCGACGCGCCGATCGACTGCGGCAATTCGGGAACGACCGTCAGACTGCTCATGGGCATCCTCGCGCCGTGGGATATCGAAGTCGAGCTGACGGGCGATGATTCGCTGCGCCGCCGCCCTATGCTGCGCGTGACCGCCCCGCTTTCCAGGATGGGCGCGCGGTTCTATCCCGAAGACAGGGGAACGCTTCCTTTGACGGTTCGCGGCACGCGTTCGCTGCGCGCGATCGACTATGATTCTCCCGTTGCGTCCGCCCAGGTGAAAACGGCTGTTTTGCTTGCAGGTATCGGAGCGGAGGGCGTCACGCGCGTCGTCGAGCCTTCTCCTTCGCGCAATCACACCGAACTCATGCTGCCGCGTTTCGGCGTGCAGACCACGGCGGCGTCGGGCATGGCCCAGGTGAGCGGCCCCGCCTCGATGCAGGCCTGTGAAATCGATGTTCCGGGCGATCCGTCATCGGCGGCATTTCTTGCGTGCGCCGCGGCCCTTATGCCCGGAAGCGCCATCCAGATCGAAGGCGTTTCGCTCAATCCCGCTCGCATCGGCTTCCTGCGCACGCTTGAGCAGATGGGCGTCGACGCGTCTCGTCGTGGCGTGGCGTCGGCGGGCAAAGAGCTCTCGGGCATCATTTCGGTCCAGTATTGCGAGAACCTGCACGGCTGCGAGGTTCCTGCGGAAAAGATCGCATCGCTCGTCGACGAGGTTCCCGTACTCGCTCTCGTGGCGGCGCATGCGCGCGGCATCACGGTATTCCGCGAAGTGAGCGAGCTGCGCGTGAAGGAGACGGATCGTATCGCGGCTATCATCGACGGGCTCGCCAAGCTCGGCGTCAACGCATGGATGGATGGAAACGACCTTTATATCGAAGGCGATCCAGGCCTGAAGGTGCCCGAAGGGCTCCGATTCTCCTCGGGTGGCGACCATCGCCTGGCCATGACCTGGGCTCTTGTCGGCCTGACGGGAACCGTGCCGGTACAGGTCGACGGCTTCGAGGCGGTATCGGTAAGTTACCCCGGCTTCCTCGACGACATCGCCTCGCTCTCGCGTCGCGCCTGATGCGGCCATCTTTCTGAAAGCGACCGCGGCATATTTCCGCGTTTCGCTTTATACTAGTGCGTCTGCGATAGCGCGCACGGTTTTCAAGAAAGGCATTTCATGATTATTGCTATAGACGGCCCTTCGGGGGCGGGAAAATCGACGGTCGCCAAGGCCGTTGCGAAAAACCTCGGCTTCAGCTGCCTCGACACCGGTGCTATGTATCGCTGCGTCGCGCTGGTCGCGCTTGAGGAAGGATTCGACCTGTCCGATGAGCAGTGCTGCGCGACCATCGCCCGTGAAAAGGCCATCTCGTTCGGCCACGTCGAAGGCGATCCCGTTCCCAAGCGCGTCTTCGTCGACGGCGTCGAAGTGACCGATGCTATCCGTACCGCGCGGGTCGACCGTTCGGTCAGCATCGTGTCGGCGCATCCGCTCGTGCGCGAAGCGCTCGTCGAACAGCAGCGCAGGCTCGGCCGTGAGGGAGATTTCGTCATCGAGGGCCGCGATATCGGTACGGTGGTTTTTCCGAATGCCGAGGTCAAGGTGTTCTTGACCGCGAGCAACGAAGAGCGCGCCCGTCGTCGCGTCCTGCAGAACGAGGCTCGCGGTGTCGGCTCGGTCGACTTCGACGAGGTGCTCGCCGACATCGTGCGTCGAGACGAGCTCGATTCGAACCGCGCGACCGCTCCTCTGACGGCCGCGGAAGATGCGGTGCAGATGGATTCCACGGGCCGCGCCATCGAAGACGTGATCGACGACATCTGCGGGCGCGCCCGCGCAGCACGCGGCTTCTAGGGGCGCCGATGCTTGCATATAAGGAAATGTGGGACATGCCCATGGATGCGGCTTCGGCCGAGCGCGAAGGAAAGGGCGTCAAGCCCATTCCTCATCTGGTGGGCAACGTGGTCTACGGCGTTTTGTTCGCAGCGTTCAAGGTCGCCTTCAGGTTCTCCGTCGAAGGCGTCGAGCACGTGCGCGCGTTTCGCGACGGAAAAGGATGCGTCGTCGCCGGGAACCACGTGTCGTATCTCGATCCGGTGTTTCTGTGGTTGTCGGCGCGCCCGAGCCAGTGGATCAGGTTCATGGCGCGCGACAACATGTTCGCGAATGCGAAGGGTCTGGCAGGCCAGGTCATCTCGCGCGTAGGGGCGTTTCCCATCAAGCGTTCGAGCGCCGACAGGACCGCTATCAAGCGCGCCTCCTCGATGCTCAAGCGTGGCGAGGTCGTCGGAATCTTTCCCGAGGGCACGCGCCGCGGACGCGGTACGGCCGATCCCGAGCTGCATGCGGGCGTGGCGTTCATCGCGCGCATGGGCAAGGCCGCGATCGTTCCGTCGAGCGTGCGCAACGTCGAGAAGATCAAGCCGAAGGGGAGCAAGCTCGTTCATTTCCCGAAAATCGAGGTGGTTTTCGGGGCGCCGGTTTTCTTGGAAGATTTCGACTTTCTTCCCAAAGAAGACAGGCTCGATGCCGCGTCGTGGTATGTCATGAGGGAGTGCTATGCGCTTGCTCGCGACATCGATCGCGAGCAGGTCGATATGGGGGAGCTTTTCCCCGATGCGAAGGATTTCGCCTCCGCATTCGCGGGGTGCGATATGTCACGAAAAGGGGAGTAGCCGATATGCGCGTTGTCAGGGCGAAGCATGCAGGAGTGTGCTACGGAGTCGAGCGTGCGCTCGATATGGCCGTCGCAGCCATGATGGACGAGGACGATACCTATACGCTCGGCCCTCTGATTCATAATCCTACCGTTGTCAAACAGCTCGAAGAACAGGGCGTCAAGGCGGCGAAATGCGTCGACGATATCGAGAGCGGCATCGTTGTCATTCGCAGCCACGGGGTCGAGCCCCACGTGCTGCAGCAGCTCAAGGACAAGGGTTTGACGGTAATCGACGCCACATGTCCCCATGTGGCGAAGGCCCAGCGTTCCGCAGGCGAGCTGCGCGATGCGGGCGGCACGGTAGTCGTGATCGGCCGCGCCGAGCACCCTGAGGTCAAAGGCCTGTGCGGCCATGCGGGCGAGCGTGCCGTGGTGGTGGCCGACGTCGATGAGCTCCCCGACGAGCTCATCGAACCCGTCGGTATCGTCGTGCAGACCACGGAGAGCAAGGAGAAGCTCGATTCCGTGGTCGAGGCGATTCGCGCGCGCGGCATCGAACCCGTGGTGAAGAACACGATCTGCTTCGCTACGCGCCAGAGGCAGAATTCCGCGGCCGATTTGGCCGATGAAGTGGACGCCATTGTGGTTATCGGCGGAAAGAACTCGTCGAACACCACGCATCTCTACGACATCTGCAAGGCCCACTGCGAGCGTTCGTATTTCATCGAACACGTCGATGAAATCGATTCCGCATGGTTTGAAGGCTGCGAGACGGTGGGCGTGACCGCCGGCGCCTCGACGCCTGATGACCAGATCTGTGCAGTAGTCGATTATTTGGAAACATTGTAAAAGTGGAAGCGGGCGTGTCGCTCCTGCTATCATCATAGGGTTCAAAGACATTGCTCGGCAATGCTCGACAGATCAGGAGCGATCACACTATGACCGAAACAAGCTCTCACTTGCACGGCTGGACGCGCCGTAATTTTCTTAAAGCAGCCGGCGCCGCCGGAGCCATGATGCTGTTCCCGTGGCTTGCCTACGCTGCAGAATCCGATGAATTGGACGCCAAGGCGAACGATCTCGAAGCCTCCGCCGCCGAAAAGCAGGCCCAGGCAGACGAAATGGCTGCGAAGCTCGAAGCGCTTCAGGCCCAGTTCAATGAGGCGCTCGAACGTTATAATGTGGCAAACGACGCCCATGAGGCCGCGGTCGACGCCATGAACGAAGCCCAGGACCGCATCGATGAGGCCACCGTGCGTATCGCCCAGCTCCATGAACAGCTGAGCGATCGCGCCACGGCTATCTATCGCAAGGGCGAGCCGTCTTTCATCGACGTGCTTTTCGGCTCGGAGTCGTTTGAAGACTTCGTGACCAATTGGGATTCCATGGAAAAGATCGGCCAGCAGGACGCCAAGTTGGTCCAGGAAAGCAAGGACGCCAAGGCCGAGGCCGAAGCGGCCCGCGAAGAGTACTCGAAGCAGGAGCAGATCGCGGCCGAGGAGCTCTCGAAGGCGCGCGCCGCAAAAGAGGAGCTCGAAAGCGCTCAGGCTTCGCTTCAGGCGGAATACGACCGCATGAGCGAAGACATCATCGCCATCCATGCCGAGATCGAGCAGATTCGCATGGATGCCGACGCCGCGCGCGAGAAGGAGGAAGCCGCCAAGAAGGCCGCAGAAGAGGCGCTTGCCAAGCAGCAGGCCGCCGCTTCCCGTCCCTCGTCTCCTTCCAACGGCGGGTCAACCTCTTCGACGCCTTCGACAAGCGTGTCGGGCTGGGTGAACCCTGCTCCCGGCAAGTTCATCACCAGCGGTTTCGGATGGCGCGCTTCGATCGGCGATTACCATCAAGGCGTCGATTTGAGCTGCAAGTACGAGCCCGTCTATTGCATGGCCGACGGCACGGTGACCACGTCCGGTTGGTTCGGTACGGGCGGCCAGGCCGTCACGGTCAACCACGGCGGCGGCATCGTGAGCTGGTATCTGCATGGCAGTCAGCTTCTGGTCAGCGTGGGCCAGAAGGTCTCGGCGGGCCAGCAGATCATGGTTTCCGGCAATACGGGTTTTTCCACCGGCGCCCATCTGCACTTCCAGATCAATGTGAACTCTCCGAACGGAGTCACGGGCACGGCGGTCAATCCCACGGCGTATTTCGGCTGGTAACGACTACGTACCTCAGAGGGCGGCCTCATGCGGGCCGCCCCTTTTTCGATAGGAGCATCAATGGAATGCAAAGCTTGCGCCGGCGTGCGGGAATATCCCGGCGATCCGGCGCGAACCGCTGCGGTGATCATCGAGGTCGAAGAGGATTCTCCCGCCTACGATGCGGGTTTCGAGCCGGGCTGCAAGATCTGCGCGGTCGACGGCCATCCGCTGCGCGACGTCATCGACTGGCAGTGGTATAGCGCCGACGACGAAATCGAGCTTTCCTATATCGATCTCGACGGCGAAAGCGGCACCGTGGTTCTCGAGCGCGAAGAGGGGGAGAACTGGGGCATCACGTTCGACGGCGCGGTGTTCGACGGCATCCGCACATGCCGCAACGCGTGCGTGTTCTGTTTCATGCGCCAGCTTCCCGAGGAATCGCGCGACACGCTCGTGCTGCGCGACGACGATTGGCGCCTGAGCTTTCTGCAAGGCAACTTCGTCACGCTGACCAACTTAAGTGAGGAAGACGCCGAGCTCATCATCGAGCGCCAGGTGTCGCCCCTGCGCGTTTCCCTGCATGCCATCACGCCTGAGCTGCGTAAGAAGATGATCGGCAAGCACGCTCCGCACGGAGTCGCGATGCTCGAGCGCCTGCTGGAAGGCGGCATCGAGGTGCACGCCCAGATCGTGCTCGTTCCCGGCATCAACGACGGCGACGAGTTGAAAAAGACGCTCGCATGGGCGTATACGCATCCGGGCATCGAAAACGTCGGCATCGTGCCGCTCGGGTTCACCAAGCACCAGACGCGTTTCGAGAAAAGCTTCAACGATCCCGACGACGCCCGTGCGGTGGTCGACGCGGTCGAGCCTTTCCAGCGCTATGCCTTGGAGGAGCGCGGCCATCCATGGGTGCATCTGGCTGACGAGTTCTACTGCAATGCCTATCCAGGCGACGTGCTGGCCCATATTCCGCCGGCGTCTCATTACGGCGATTTCTCCATGTTCGAAGACGGCATCGGCATCGTGAGAAGCCAGATCATGGAATGGGACGACGCGGCCGAAGACATCGCGCGTTTGGCGAAGGTGCTCGAGGAATACGATGCGCATGTCTATTACGCCCTCGGCGAAGCGCAGCGCGATTGCATGGCGGCCATGATGGACGAAAGCGAGCTTGCCGGCCGCTTGATTCCGCTGCTCGTGAAAAACGAGTATTTCGGCGGAAACGTCGACGTGACGGGCCTTCTGTGCGGCTGCGATGTGGCGCATGCCATACGCGGCGTGTCGGCGCATG
>NZ_CAUHPG010000017.1 GCF_959608125.1 uncultured Slackia sp. | reverse complement strand
AAGCTCGATGCTTTCGAACAGCGGCGGCGAAACCATGTTGCCGCACACGGCCACGCGCAGGGGCTGGAACATGTTCTTCGGCTTGATGTCCATGGGCTCGCACAGCGCACGGCAGGCTTCCTGCAGCGCGTCGCATTCCCAGGCGCGGCTCTCGTCGGCCAGGATGTCGCGGCATGCGCGCAGGGCCTCGTCGGCGCGGGCGCCTTCCTTCTTCAGGACCTTGTTGACGCTCTTCTCGTCGAGCGTGACGTTTGCGCCCCAGAACATGTAGGGCAGCTTTTCGGCGGCGTCGGTCAGGTGCGTCTCGCGCTCGGCCAGCAGCGGATGCAGCGCGGCGTACCACTCGGGGCGCGCGTCGATGTCCTCGGCGGTGGCGCCGGCTTCGATCAGCCACGGGCGGGAGGCCTCGACCCAGTCTTTCGCGTCCATGGCCTTGATGTACTGGCCGTTCATCCAGTCGAGCTTGGTCTCGTCGAACACGGCGTCTTTCTTGGTGATGCGGTCCAGACCGAACTTCTCGCACAGCGTGGCGCGGTCGATGATGGTGGTCTCGCCGTCCAGGCTCCAGCCCAGAAGCGCCAGGAAGTTCACCATGGTGTCGGACAGGTAGCCGCGCTCGGCGTATTCCTCGACGCTCGTGGCGCCGTGGCGCTTGGACAGCTTCTTGCCGTCGCCGCCCAAGATCATGGACAGGTGCGCGAAGGTGGGCGCGGGCAGGCCCAGCGCCTCGTAGATCAGGATCTGGCGCGGGGTGTTGGACAGGTGGTCGTCGCCGCGGACCACGTGGGTGATCTTCATGTTGGCGTCGTCGCACACCACGGCGAAGTTATAGGTGGGGGTGCCGTCGGTGCGCACCAAGATCATGTCGTCCATGACCTCGGCGGGGAAGCTCATATGGCCGTACACCGCGTCGTCGAATTCGATCGGGCCGTGGTTCTCGGGAACCTTCAGGCGCCACACGTGCGGCTCGCCGGCCTCGATGCGGGCCTGGGCCTCTTCGGCGGGCATGTTGCGGCAGGTGCGGTCATAGCCTGCGTAGCCGCCTTCGCTTTTCTCGGCGGCCTCGCGCTTGGCGTCGAGCTCTTCTTTCGTGCAGAAGCACGGGTACACGGCGCCGCGTTCCTTCAGCGTCTCGAGCGCGGCGGTGTAGGTGTCGAAGCGCTCGGTCTGCTTGTACGGGCCGAACTCGCCGCCGACCTCGGGACCTTCGTCCCAATCGAGGCCGAGCCAGCGCATGGCGCGCAAGATGATCTGCGTGTTCTCCTCGGTGGAACGCTCGGGGTCGGTGTCCTCGATGCGCAGGATGAACTTGCCGCCCATGGCGCGGGCGAACGCCCAGTTGTAGATGGCGGTGCGGGCGCCGCCGATATGCAGCTTGCCGGTGGGCGAAGGCGCGAAGCGGACGCGTACGGTGTCGGTCATGCCGAGTTCCTTTCTTCAGGTGCGAGAAGGTATGCGGTAGACGCGCGGGACGCTCGTCGGGAGCGCGTTTCCGCGCGGATGCGAAACGATGTTCGGTCGAGCGCGACGCTATGCGAAGCGTTTGCGCAGCAACCTCCCTATGATAAAACAAACAACGCAGGCCGCAACCGTGACGGCCAGCCACACGGCGCCCATTCCCAGCCAGAACGCAGGCGGATACATGCAGATGAGAAGCGAATCCCATGCGAAGGTCCAAGTTCCGTCGGCGAAGAACAGCGAATGGAACGCCGCGAAAAACCCGTCGAAATCCACGACGACCCAGGCGGCCAGCACGGCGAACACGGCGATCACCGCGATCGCGGCGCGGCTCAGCACCGCGCCGAATTCCTTCTTGCCGCAGCGCACGTACACGTGGGCGGCCGCCGCGATGCAGGCCGCGGCCACGGCCGCGAGCGCCCAGCGTATGCCGACCAGCACGTTGTAGACGTCGTCGAGGTGGTCGAGCGCGTCGTCGGTCAGGGTGTAGCGCTCGCCGAGCTTTTGAAGAGCCGTGGCTTTGTCGGCGCTTTGGGCCACGGCGGGCGAGACGTCGGATGCCGCCTGCGCGATCGTATCGAGCGTGGCGGCGCGGTCGGCTCCGTCCACCGTGTAGTCGCGCGTGAGCGCGGCCAGCCCCACGAGGGCCTCCTTGCCGTAGGGCGAGTCGGCGTCGTTGCTCGTGGCCTGCGCGAGGAAAAGGGTGGTGGGGCGTGCGCAGCAGGCGAAAAGCCCTGCCGTCGCCAGCAGCACGGCGAGCGTTGCCGTGGCGACGATACGGGCGATCATGTTCAATGTTTTCAAGGAA
This sequence comes from uncultured Slackia sp., assembly GCF_959608125.1. GTDB lineage: Bacteria > Actinomycetota > Coriobacteriia > Coriobacteriales > Eggerthellaceae > Slackia. The sequence goes on along the minus strand of NZ_CAUHPG010000017.1, from coordinate 43,150 downwards.
TCCTCCTGTTCGGTTTCGTGCGCCTATTATGCCGCATGCGTGCCCGACGGCCGCGCCTTGCGTGCGATTCTCGCGAAAGGCGCTTGTTTTGCAGGGGTCTTCGTTTTGCGGTCGGCACGGCGCGGGCGCCGTCGTGCGCCGATGAGGGCGACCTGGGTTTTCGCGGTTTGCCGGGGGATTGAGCCGAGGACATGCGCAGTGCCGCATGACGGCGGGTGGCGATTTCATGGACGGCGTGTACCCGCTTGCCGCCGCTGCGCTTTCACGATATTATTTCGGAGTTTGAGGGCCGTGGCGAAAGCCGCGGTGCTTCATATGTAATATATGCAGCCGTTTATCCAGAGTCGGGGGAGAGGGTTGGCTTGCCGATCCCGACACCAACCTGGCGCGTCAGCCAAGGTGGTCCTGCCAACAACGATGAAGGAGGAATCGTGACCGATACCCATTCCAGCTACGTCTTCACGTCCGAGTCCGTGACCGAAGGCCATCCCGACAAGATCTGCGACCAGATTTCCGACGCCATCCTCGACGCCATCCTTTCCAAGGAAATCGCGTTGGCCGAAGAGGGCTACATCGCGCCGTCCGGCCAGCCGGCCGACCCGACCCAGCTGCGCTGCGCGTGCGAGACGCTCGTCACCACCGGCATGGTGGTCGTGGCGGGCGAGATCCGCACCCAGTCCTATGTGGACGTGCAGGAAATCGTGCGCGGCGTGCTCTCCGACATCGGATACGATCGCGCCAAGTACGGCTTCGACGCCAGCACCTGCGGCGTGATGAACGCCATCCACGAGCAGAGCTCCGACATCGCTCAGGGCGTCGACGAGTCCTGGGAGGCCCAGCACGGCGCCGACGTGGAGGCCGACCCCTACGAGAGCGTCGGCGCAGGCGACCAGGGCATGATGTTCGGATACGCGTGCAACGAGACGTCCACGCTCATGCCGATGCCGATCTATCTGGCGCATCGTCTGTCCGAGCGCCTGACCGAGGTTCGCAAGAACAAGACCCTTCCGTATCTGCGTCCCGACGGCAAGACGCAGGTGTCCGTGCGCTACGAGAACGGCGTCCCCGCCGCCGTCGAGACGGTGGTCGTTTCGACGCAGCACTCCGAAGACATCGACAACGACACGCTTCGCCGCGACGTCGTCGAACAGGTGATCAAGCCGGTCATGGAGGCCGAAGGCGTCGTGCTCGACGAAAACGCGGGCATCCACATCAATCCCACCGGCCGCTTCGTCGTGGGCGGCCCCATGGGCGACGCGGGCCTTACCGGCCGCAAGATCATCGTCGACACCTACGGCGGCATGGGCCGTCACGGCGGCGGCGCCTTCTCCGGCAAGGACTGCACGAAGGTCGACCGCTCCGGCGCCTACGCTGCGCGCTGGGTGGCCAAAAACGTCGTGGCCGCAGGCCTGGCCGACCGCTGCGAGGTTCAGATCGCCTACGCCATCGGCATGGCGCACCCCGTTTCGGTTCTGGTGGAGACCTTCGGCACCAACAAGGTGGCCATCGAAGACATCGAGCGCGCGGTCGAGGAAGTCTTCGACCTGCGTCCGGGCGCGATCATCGACGCGCTCGACCTGCGCCGCCCGATCTATCGCCTGACCAGCAATTACGGTCACTTCGGCCGCGAGCTCCCCGAATTCACGTGGGAGCGCACCGACCGTGCCGACGCCCTGCGCGCGGCCTGCGGCCTGTAAGAGGGCGAACCCCGCATTGCCGAAGCGGCGCGAACGGCCGCTTCTATGCAAGAGTATCGAGGCGTTCTTCGACGGCGACGTCGGAGGACGCCTTTATTTTGTACGTTTTTTGCAGTTGGCGGTCTTTTATGGGGCCGAAAACGGCGCATTGCGGCTCGGCGCGTCTATCGCAAATCGCGCGACCAGGCGTTTTGCTGAAGCATCGCGGACCGACGGCGCGAAATCGGCTGGAAAAAGACCGCCAACTGCAAATATCATGCAGATAATCGTTCGATCATGACGGCGGCGGCGAGGGAAGGAGCTGCAGGGCATATGCGGACCGTTGCGGTGGTGCTTGATATCCAGACCCAGGCGCTCGACACGACCTACACCTACGCCGTCCCCGACGATATGGACGGCGTGCAGGTGGGCTGCGCCGTGCTGGTCGAGTTCGGCCGCCGTCGCGCGGTGGGCTACGTCATGGCCGAAGAAGGCGACGCCGACTCCTTCTTCGACGAACCCGCCGACGCTGCCGTAAGCGTCCCCGGCCGCATGTGCTTCGTGGACGACATACGCGGCGAAGGAGCTCCTCGCGAAAAGAAACAGGAGCTCAAAGCCGTTTTGGCCGTGTTGTCCGCGCCGTATTTCGACGAAGACGGAGCGGCGCTTATCGAATACATCGCCCATGCCTATCTGGCGCCGCTGAGCTCGTGCGTGCATCTTCTGACGCCCGCGGGCCGCACGCCGAAGGTGGTCAAGCGCGAAGACGGCTGGGAGCTGCAAAAGCCGGCCCGCCGCCGCAAGGCGAAAAACGCCGATGCGGATGCGCCTCTTGCGACCGACGCCGAGCTTGCCCGCCGTGCGCACGCCCTCGAAACGTTCGAACTGACCGAAGGGCAGCGCCGCGCCTTCGATGCGGTGCGCGCCTGCGTCGAGCGCAGCTGCGGCGACGTCGTGGTGATCGACGGCGTGACGGGCTCGGGCAAGACCGAGGTGTATCTGCGCGCCATCCGGCGCAGTCTCGAACTGGGGCGCGGCGCCATCGTGCTCGTGCCCGAAATCGCGCTCACGCCGCAGACGGTTTCGCGCTTCGAAAGCCGCTTCGGCGCCACGGTCGCCGTCATGCATTCCCGTATGACGCAGGCCGAGCGCTTCGACCAGTGGGAGGCCGTGCGCCGCGGCGAGAAGCGCGTCGTGGTGGGCGCGCGCAGCGCCCTGTTCTGCCCGATGCCTTCGCTGGGCGTCGTCGTGATCGACGAGGAGCACGAAAGCACGTACAAGCAGGAAAGCGCCCCGCGCTACCATGCGCGCGATGTGGCCGCCTGGATGGCGAAGCGCCACGGCGCCGCGCTCGTGCTGGGCAGCGCGACCCCGTCGATCGAGACGCTGTGCCGCTGCAAGGCCGATCCGTCCTGGCATCGCGTGGCGCTTCCCGAACGCGCCAACGGCAAGCCCATGCCCGAGGTGCGCGTGATCGACATGGCGTGCGAATTCGGCAGCGGCTCGCGCTCGATGTTCGCGCGTGAGCTGGTGTCCGACCTGCACGCCGCGCTCGATGCGGGCCGCAAGGCGGTGCTGCTTTTGAACCAGCGCGGCTTCGCGAGCTTCGTGCTCTGCCGCGATTGCGGCTTCGTGCCCGAATGCCCCACCTGTTCGGTGTCTTTGACCTACCACGAGCGCGGCAACATGCTGGCGTGCCATCATTGCGGCCGCCGCATGCCCGCCCCGCCGGTGTGTCCCGCCTGCGGGAGCCCGTACCTGAAGAAGTTCGGCGCCGGCACCCAGCGCGTCGAAGCGGAGCTGCGCAATCTGCTGGCCGACCGCCCCGAGGTGAGGATCGTGCGCATGGACGCCGACACCACGTCGACGCGCGACGCCCATGCGCGCCTGCTCGACGAGTTCGCGCGCCCGGGCGCGGCGGTCCTGCTGGGCACGCAGATGATCGCGAAGGGCCTCGATTTCGACGACGTGGTGCTGGTGGGCGTGATCGATGCCGACACCCAGCTGCGCCTGCCCGACTTCCGCAGCGCCGAGCGCACGTTCGACCTGGTCGAACAGGTGGCGGGCCGCGCCGGACGCGGCGCGTTCGAAGGCCGCGTGCTCGTGCAGACCTACATGCCCGAAAGCTGCGCGATCCAGGCGGCGGCGGCATACGACCGCAGGCGCTTTCTCGCCGACGAGTTGCCCAAGCGCAAGCTGCTGGGCTATCCGCCCTACGTGCGTCTGGTCAACATCTTGGTCTGGGGCGATAAGGTCGAAGAGGTGCGCGAGGTCGCGATCGGGCTGTCCGAGCAGGTCGAGAAGATGATCCGCGACGTGGCGGGCGAGGGCTGGACGAGCCTCGGCGCCGCGCCCTGCGCGATCGACAAGCTGCGCGGCAGCCATCGCTGGCATATTCTGATCAAAGCGCCCGTCGACGCCGACATCGCCGCGGCCATCGCTCCGGCGATCAGGGGGAGGCGCGCGCACAAGCGCGTCAACGTGGCCTGCGACGTCGATCCCCTCAGTTTGCTGTAGAAGGGCTGCGGCCCGCGTTCGCGCGTCTGTTTTCGGGCGCATGCGGTGCGTCGCGTCCGTTCGGCGCCCCGTTGTGTGGAGCAATTTCGGTTTTGCGACCCGCGCGGCCCCTGATGGGGCCGCCGGCGGGCATGGGGCGGCATGCTTTCCGGTATACTCGCGGCTGAAAAATTGCGGTTTGACAATACGGATAGAGGTTTGAATCATGGCATTCGATACGCTCAAGGTGGTCACGTATCCCGACACCACGCTGCGCCAGGTGTGCGAGGTGTGCGACCCCAACGACAAAACGCTCAAAAAGCTTGCTCGCCAGATGGCGAAAACCATGTATAAGAACAACGGCTGCGGCCTCGCGGCTCCTCAGGTCGGCGTGCTCAAGCGCATTATCGTGGTCGATTGCGACCAGGAAGACGGCGAGCAGAATCCCATCGTCATGGTGAACCCGGTGCTGGTGGAGACTCGCGGCCGCGAAGTGGTCGACGAGGAAGGCTGCCTTTCGTGCCCCGGCATCTCGGTGCCTATCCGTCGCAAAGAATACGCGGTCGTGCGCTATCTCGACCTCGACGGCGAAGAATGGATGATCGAGGGCGACGGCCTTTTGGGTCGCTGCCTGCAGCATGAGATCGACCACCTCGACGGCAAGACCCTCTTCGAATCCTGCGACCTTTCCGCACGCATCCAGGCGCTGCACGATTACGAGGAGGCCAAGGCCGCGGGCGCCAAGCCGGGCGAGACCCGCATCTAGCAGTCGAGTCGGCGCTGATTTCGCATCAGGCCGGAAAGGTGATGCGCATGCGTATCGTTTTCATGGGAACGCCCGATTTCGCGGCGAATATCCTACGTGAATTGAAAGAACAGCACGACATCGCGGCCGTCTACACGCGTCCCGACGCCGTGCGCGGCCGCGGCAAGGCGCTCGAGCCTTCGCCCGTCAAGAAGGTCGCGCTCGAGGCGGGCATCCCCGTGTTCGAGCCGCGCACCCTGCGTGACGAAGACGAGCTTTCTCGCCTGCGCGACCTCGCCCCCGACGCGATCTGCGTCGCGGCGTACGGCAAGATTTTGCCTCAGGAGGTGCTCGACATTCCCGAGCATGGCTGCCTGAACGTGCACGCCTCGCTTCTGCCGAAGTATCGCGGCGCCGCTCCGATCGAGCGCGCGATCCTCGCAGGCGAGCGCGAAGCCGGCGTGTGCATCATGTGCATGGAGGCGGGCCTCGACACCGGCGACTACTGCGTCAGCAGGTCGTGCGAAATCGGCGACATGAACTGCGCGGCCTTGACCGCCGAGCTGGCCGATCTGGGCGCTCGCGCCCTGCTTTCGGCGCTTTATGCGATCGAGGAAGGCGCGGTGCGTTGGACGGTGCAAGACGACGCCGAGGCCACGTACGCCGAAAAGATCGGCAAGGGCGAACTCAACATCGACCCCGCCGACACGGTCGACGTCAACCTGCGTCGCGTGCGCGCGTCGAGCGCCGCGCATCCGTGCCGCTGCACGGTGGCGGGCAAAAACGTCACGGTTCTCGAGGCCGAGCGTCCCCAGGACGAGGAGGGCGAGGCCCTTGCGGCCCCCGGCGCGGTCGCGTTTCGCGCCAAGCGCCTGTTCGTCGGCTGTGCGGACGGAGCGCTGGAAATCGTCTCGGTGAAACCGGACGGCAAGAAGGAAATGAACGCGGCGGCATTCGCCAGCGGCGTGCAGAATATCAAATCAGGCACTATGGTATGGGAGCGTATATAACATGACCGACCAGCATCAAGGCGGGTATCGAGGAGCAGCGGGACGCGGCGGCAACGGCGGCGGCCCTCGTCGTGGCGGCGCAGGCAGGCCTGCGGGCGGCCGCGGCGACGGACGTTCTTCCGGCGGCTATAAGAAATACGACGGCAAGAAGCCTTCGGGCGATTCGCGCGGCGGATACCGCGGCGGAAAGCCCGGCGAGGGCGGCTATCGCGGCGGCAAGCCCAACGGCGGCGGATACCGCGGCGGCAAGCCGGGCGAGGGCAAATCGTACGGTTCCGGCAAGCCCTCGTACAACGGGCGTCGCGACGACCGCGATTTCCGCAACGGCGATTCTCGCGGCGGCAAGCCGTACAAGAAGTACGACGGCCAGAAATCCGATCGCCAGGGCGGCTATCGCGGCAAGCCGGGCGATAAGCCCTTCGACAACAAGCGCCAGGGCGGCTACCGCGGTCCCAAGGACGGCGCGCGCGGCGGCCAGCGCGGCCCGAAGAAGTTCGATCGTCGTGACGACCGCCGCGACGACGAGCGTCGCACGCAGGTCGCTCCCGAGCGTCCCGTGATGACGAGCCCCCGCGCCTCTTCGCGCTTCGGCGCGTCCGAGGCCGCGGTCGAAAAAGACGTCCGCCCCGTGCGCGACGAGCGCGAGCAGCGTCCTCGTCGCAACGACCGTCCCCAGGGCGACGCTCGCCGCGGTTCGCGCGACGGCGGTTCCCGCGGCGCACGCGGCGGCCGTCCTCAGCCCGTGAAGCTTTCGCCGGGCCGTGCGGCGGCGTGCGAGATCGGACGCATCGTGCGCGAGCGCGAGGCCTTCGTCTCCGAAGTGACCCCTTCGGTCATCGCCAAGCATGAGGGCATCTCGCCCGAGGATGCGGCGTTCGCCACCAAGATCGCCCGCGGCGTCACCTCGACGCTCGGCACGCTCGACGAGTTCATCGACCGCAACCTGCGTTCGCCCGAAGACATCCAGGACGACGTGCGCGACGCGCTGCGCGTGAGCGCCTATGAGCTGCTCTTCCTGGGCAAGGACGCCTACGCCGCGGTCGACCAGGGCGTCGAGCTGGTGCGTTCGGTCCAGCCCAAGGCATCCGGCCTGGCCAATTCGGTCCTGCGCAAGATGTCGACGAGCGCGAAGAAGTTCCCTTACGGCAACCCCGACCTGAGCCTTCAGGTGCTTGCCCGCTCCCAGGCGTTCCCGCTGTGGTTCGCCAAGCGCCTCATGAACGAGATGGGCCTCAAGCAGGCCACCGAATTCATGCGCGCGAGCAATGCCGACGCGCCGGTCTTTATCGCCGTCAACCCGATCAAGGCCGACGAGTCCGAGGTCGTCGAAGTGTTCGACCAGGCGGGAAGCCTGATGGAGCCCTCCGCGACCGTTCCGGGATGCTATCTGGTGAAAGACGCCCGCGTTCTGCGCAAGCCCGCCGTGCGCGCGCTGTTCGAGAACGGCAGCGTCTGCGTGTCCGACGAGTCCGCCCAGGCCATTGCGGCTCTGGCGTGCCCCGAAGGCGACGTCGAGGCGTTCTTGGAAATCGGCGCGGGCCGCGGCACCAAGACGATCCTCGTGCAGGGTAACGCGGTGCGCAAGTTCGGCCGTACCATTCCCATGGTGTCGGTCGACGACCACGCGTTCAAGGGCGAGCTTCTGGCCAAGCGCGCGGCGGCCTACGGAATCGAGTCGGTGCGCCCGCTGACGGCGGACGCCCGCAAGCTGTCCGAGAAGCTTCCCGAGGCTTCCTTCGACGTCGTCCTGGTGGACGCTCCCTGCTCGGGTGCGGGCACCATGCGCCGCCACCCCGAGATCCGCTGGCGCCTGACGGCCGAGCAGATCGAAGAGATGGCCGCGATCGAATACGACCTGCTCGCCGAAGCGGCGAAGATGGTCAAGCCCGGCGGCACGCTGACGTATGCCACCTGCACGGTGTTCGAGGCTGAAAACGCCCAGGTGGTCGACCGCTTCTGTCGCACGAAGTTCGGCGAGGCATTCGAAATCGAAGAGACGATCGCCACCACGCTGAGCGCTTCGGGCGCCGACGCCCATTACGCGGTTCGCATGAAGCGCGTTCGTTAAAGGCGTTTTCCACGCAATGAATAAGGCCGGAAAGGGTTGCCCTTTCCGGCCTTTCGTTTTGCGCGGAGGCGTTTCGGTTAATGCAGCGAAGACGGGTCGACGCCTTCCAATTCCAGCAGGTAGCGCTTGATCTTCGGCCCCGCCGCATAGCCCATGAGCTTGCCGCCCGTGCCGATCACGCGATGGCAGGGCACGATGATGGGGACGGGGTTTTTGTTGTTGGCCATGCCGACGGCGCGAAAGGCGCGCGGCTTGCCGATTTCTTCGGCGATGTCGGCATAGGTGCGGGTCTGTCCGTAGGGGATGGCGCGCAGGGCGTTCCATACTTCGAGCTGGAACGGCGTTCCCTGCAGGTCGACGGGCACGTCGAAGGCGCGCCGCCTGCCCGCGAAGTATTCCTGAAGCTGGGTGGCCGCCGTGTTGGTGAGGGCGCTCGGTCGGCGCGGCGCGTCGAAGGGGACGTCGCCGAAAGCGATGCGCGCGATGCCGTAGTCGCTGGCGACGATGGTGAGCCTGCCCGGAGGCATCGCGTAGACGAAGTGGTTCATGGCCGCCTTTCTTCCGGGACGTGCGCATGCATCCGTGCGCGCATGCGTAAGCTCCATTATGACACGAGCCGCGCGGCTACGGAGCGGACTCGTCGGTCGGACGCGTCGGCGAACGGCATGTGCCGGTCTGAGAGAAACTACGCAGGATTCGTGCAGCCTTTCGGGCAGCGTCCGGCGCTTGCGTTAGAATTGAGGCATCCAGCAGACCTTGTATGCCCACGAAAGGAATCCGATGTTCACCCAACCCCGCATCGCACCGTCCATCCTGTCGGCCGACTTCATGAATATGGAGCGCGACATCCGCGTGATCGAGGAAGGGGGAGCGGGCTTCGTCCACGTGGATGTCATGGACGGCCATTTCGTTCCCAACCTGACGCTCGGCGTTCCCTTCGTCAAGCAGCTCAAGCGCATCACCGACCTGCCGCTCGACGTGCATCTGATGATCTCGAACCCGCTCAATCAGCTGCCGTGGTTCCTCGAGCACGAGCCCGCGATCGTGTCGGTGCATGCCGAGGCCCTCGACGAACCCACCGGCGAATTCGACCGCGCGATCGACATGATCCACGAAGCGGGCGCCAAGGCGTGCCTCGCTTTGAAGCCCGACATGCGCGCCAGCGTGGTCGAGCCCTGCATCGATAAGCTCGATATGGTGCTTGTCATGAGCGTCTATCCCGGCTTCTCCGGCCAGAAATACATCGAAGGCACCGAGAAGAAGGTGGCCCGCGTGGTCGAAATCGCCCGTGCGGCCCAGGCGAGCCCCCTGATCGAGGTCGACGGCGGCCTGGGCGCCAATGACGCCACGCGCGCCGTAGCCGCTGCGGGCGCCGACGTGTTCGTCGCCGGCAACGCCGTGTTCGGCACGGCCGATCGCGCCGCGGCCATCGCCGCCATGGTGCAGACCGCCGACGAGGCCCGCACCGCCGCGATCGCGTAGCGTCATGGAGCGCATCTATCTCGACAACGCCGCCACCACGCCTTTGTCCGCCTGTGCGGCGCAGGCCATGGCTCCGTATCTGCAGGCGGGCGTCCAGGCGCCGTTCGGCAACGCGAATTCGGTCCATAGCGTGGGCCGCGAGGCGTTCGCGGCGCTCGAGGACGCACGCATGCGCACCTCCCGCGCGCTCGGCGCGAGCCGCCCCGACGAGGTGATCTTCACGTCGGGCGCCACCGAGGCCGATAATGCCGCCTTGCTGGGCATGGCCCTCGGCCAGCGCGAGCGTCGCAGGCTGAAGGGCGGCGCGGGCGGCCACGTGGTCATCTCGCGCGTCGAACACGACGCGGTATTGCAGTGCGCTTCCGCCCTCAAGCGCCTCGGGTTCGAGGCCTCCTTCGCCGAAAACGACGCAGCGGGCCGCGTGTCGCCCGATTCGCTCGAGGCGGCCATGCGCGACGACACGGTTCTCGTGAGCATCATGGCGGTCAACAACGAAGTGGGCACCGTGATGGATACCGCGGCCTTGGCGGCCGTGGCGCACAAGCACGGCGCGCTGTTCCATGTCGACGCCGTCCAGGCGCTCGGCAAGATAGCCTTCGACGTGCGCGCGCTCGGCGTGGATGCGGCGTCGTTTTCGGCGCATAAGGTGGGCGGCCCCAAGGGCGTCGGCGTTTTGTACCTGAAGACGCGCACGCCTTTCGAGCCCCTGCTCGTGGGCGGCGGTCAGGAACGCGGCCTGCGCAGCGGCACTCAGAATGTCGCTGGCATCGTGGGATGCGCCGCCGCGATGGAGCATGCCGTGCGCGAGCAGGCCGCGTTCGCGCAGCGTACGCGCGCATGGCGCGACGAGCTCTACGAGAAGCTCTGCATGCATCCGTCCGTGCGCGCGGCGGTCGGCGTCGCCCCTGGCGACGAGACGTTCGCCCCGCATATCGTGAGCATCTGCGTGCGCGGCATGGAAAGCCAGACCGCCATCTTGCAGCTCGACCTGCGCGGCGTGTGCGTTTCGGGAGGATCGGCATGCTCGTCGAATTCGCTCGACCCCTCGCACGTGCTTGCCGCGATCGGCGTGCCTCGCAATCTGGCCCAGGGGCTTTTGCGCATCTCGTTCGGCGAATATACCGAACGTGGCCATATCGATGCGTTCATCTCGGCGTTCGAGGAGGTTGTCTCATGACCGATCTTGTGACGATGCATACCCATTCGACGTTTTGCGGCCATGCGAAAGACGCGCTGTCCGACGTGGTGGATGCCGCTCGCGAGGCGGGCGTGCGCGTGGTGGCCGCTACCGAGCATTACCCGGTGGGCGACAAGATCGACCCCACGGGCCATTCGAGCATGCGCGCCGAGCTTCTGGAAGACTACTGCGCCGCCGTGCTCGCCGAGCGCGATCGCGTGCCCGATATGGAGGTCCTTCTGGGCTGCGAGCTCGATTGGCTCGGCGACGACGAAGAGCGCGACCTGCGCTGCGAGGATTTCGACCGCTTCGATATCGTGCTCGGATCGGTCCACTTCGTCGACGGATGGCTCATCAACGGCAGCCGCCATGCGCAGCGCTGGGAAAGCGCCGATGTGGACGCGGCGTGGTTGCGCTACATCGAGCTGTGGTGCGACGCCGCGACGAGCGACGCTCCCTTCACCGTGATGTCGCATCCCGACGTGGTGAAGAAGTTCGCGCATTATCCGTCGTTCGACCTTGCTCCGCATTACGAGCGCATGGCCGAGGCCGCGGCGGCGGGCGGGCGCATGATCGAGGTCAACACCTCGGGCCTGTTCGCGCCCTGCGCGCAGATGTATCCCGCCCCCGACCTTCTGAGCGCGTTCGCCCGCGTGGGCGTGCCGTGCACGGTGGGAACCGACGCGCATAAGGCCGACCATGCTGCGCGCGGCGTGCGCGAGGCGTACGACCTCATGCGCGCTGCGGGATATCGCAAGCTCGCCGTGCCGGGGTACGGCCGCGGGGTGCGTTTCTGGGATTTGTAGGCGGCCTGTGCCGCATGGCTGCGCGCAAGCGCGGCCGACCGAAGGAGGTTTTCATGGACGAGCCGTTCCAGGAGGGCGCGCAGGCGTCCGAATCGCAGTTGAGAGCCGTCGCGAGCGGGCCTTTGGCCTCGCAGCGCGCCGAGCGTCCCGAAACGGTCGGGCAGCTCGTGCAGGGGCTTTCGGCGCTTTTCCCTCCGTCCGACGCGGAGCCGTGGGACAGGACGGGCCTTTCGGTGGGCGATGCGTCCACGACGCTTCGCGGCGTCGCCACGGCGCTCGACCCGACGGTCGACGCCATCCGTCGCGCCCAGGCGGCGGGTGCGAACGTGCTGTTGACGCATCATCCCGCATATCTCGAGCCGCCCGCGCCGATCGGACCGCGCGCGAGCGGGGCGAACGCGGCGGGGCAGGCGGTCTATGAGGCCGCGGTCCGCGGCGTCGCCTTGGTGAACTACCATACCGCGCTCGATGTGAGCGCCGCCGCGCAGGGGATGCTTCCCGGCATGCTCTCGCTCGAGCGCACGGGCGTGCTCGATCCGCTTGCGCGCGATGCGCGCCTCGGATACGGCCAGGTGTGCGTGCCGCGGGCTTCCGACGGCGCTTTGACGCTCGAGGCGCTCGCGCTGCGCTGCACCGCGGTGTTCGGCCGTGCTCCGCGCATGTGGGGCGATCCCGACATGCCGGTCGAAACCGTCGCCACGTGGACGGGTTCGGCGGGCCCTGCCGCCGACTTGTGCATCGAACAGGGAATCGACGTGCTCGTCTGCGGCGAAGTGAAGTATCATACGGCCCTCGACGCGGCATCGGCGGGACTCGCTCTGATCGAGCTCGGCCACGACGTGTCGGAACTGCCGTTCGCGGCGGTTCTCGCCGAGGCGGCGGCAAGCCTCGGCGTGCCGCGCGAATCGATAACCTGCCTCGCGCAGGATCGCAACTGGAGCAACCCCGAAAGCAGGAGGGTATAGCATGCAAGCCACATCGGACCAGATCATCGGCCTTACGAAGCTGCAGCACGTCGACCTGTCGATCGCGCAGCTCGAGTGCCGCATCGACGCGCTGCCGCAGAAGCAGGGCATCGCCGAGGCGCGCGAGAAGCGCTCCGCCATCCAGCAGAAGCGCCGTGCTCTGCTGGGTGCGCGCAAAGACGCCGAAACCCAGATAGCGTCGCTGCGCGAGCAGGAACAGGCCCAGGTCGAAAAGCTCGAGGCCGCCCAGCGCGCCATCGAGGAGGCGGCGGGCGACTACCGCGTCGCGACGGCCCGTAGCGCTGAGCTCGAAGAGATTTCGCAGGTCCAGGCCGAAATCGCGGAGCAGATCGCGTCGATCGCGGCGCGCCTGGCCGATATCGAAGGCATGGAGCCGCAGATCGACGCCATGCTCTCCCGCCTCGACCAGCGCGAGTTCGCGCTGGTCGAGGAATACCGCCGCGAAGGGGGAGCGCTTCTGGCCAAGATCGGCGAGCTCAAAGGCGAGCGCGCGCAGCTCGTCGAGGCCGTCGGCGCCGATATCATGGCCGTCTACGACCGCATCGCCCGCGCCAAGCAGGGCGTGGCCCTGGCGCATCTGGTCGACGGCGCGTGCAATACGTGCAGGACGAAAATCGACCCGAGCAAGGTCTTGGTGCTGCGCAGCGAATACCCGCTGTCCCAGTGCCCGCACTGCGGTCGCCTCATGGTAGTCGACAAGCGCTATGCGGGGTAAAAAAGAGTATTGTCACAGGTATTTCTGCATGCTATAGTAGACAAGCTTTACGCTTGCATCCAGATGAAATCTGATAGTAATGGAGTGAATGATTATGTCTAAGGTTTGCGAAATTTGCGGTAAGGCCCCTCAGGCGGGTCGTTCCATCAGCCACTCTCACCGCGTCACCAACCGTAAGTTCCGCCCGAACATCCAGAATGTGACCGTCGTCGAGAAGAACGGCACGGTGCACAAGAAGAACGTTTGCACCAAATGCATGAAGGCCGGCAAGGTTACCCGCGCGTAAATAAGCCACGCTATGTGCAAAAGCCCGCATATGCGGGCTTTTTTGTGTTCGTTTTCGCATAGAACCGCTGGAAAAGGGCGGTATCGCGGTCGGGTGTCCTTCGCAAGGGCTATACTTTACGGTTGCATTAGCAGTCGTGAGAAAGGAATGAGTTCATGACGCAGCAGGTTTCCGGCAATCTTCACGTTTCCAACGACGTTCTCGCCGATCTGGCCGGCAACGCCGCCCTCGGCTGCTACGGCATCGTGGGCATGGCGGCTCCTACCGTTTCCGACGGCATCGCGAACATTCTGCCCGTCAATCGTCTTCGTCGCGGCGTCGTCGTCGCGGCCAAAGAGGATGGCGTGCATGTCGATCTGTACGTGGTGGTGGAGTACGGCACCAACATCAACGCCGTGTCCCAGAATCTCATCGACAACGTCACCTATATGCTGACCGAGCATGCCCAGGTGCCCGTCGCACGCGTCGAAGTGCACGTTCAGGGCATCAAGGTGCGCAAGTAGCGCAGGTTCCAAGGAGATATAGACATCTATGAGCAAGCATACGACCAACGACGTCCTCAATGCCGTTGCGGCCGCCACCAAGGCGCTGTCCGAACGCAAAGAGGAAGTGAATCGCCTCAACGTGTTCCCCGTCCCTGACGGAGACACGGGCACCAATATGTCTTTGACCATGCAGATGGTGGTCGACAACCTCGCCAAGCTCGAAATCGGCGCCACCAACGTCGAAATCCGCAAGGCCATCACCACCGGTGCGCTCATGGGCGCCCGCGGCAATTCGGGCGTCATCACCTCCCAGATCCTGCGCGGTCTGTGCGAGGGCTATGAGGGCCACGAAGAATTCGACACCGCCGCACTCGACTCTTGCTTCGCTCGTGCGGTCGAGGTCGCATTCCAAGCCGTGCGCAAGCCGGTCAAGGGCACGATTCTCACGGTCGTCGAAGACGCCGCCGCCGCGGCGAAGAAGGCTCGCAAGAAGAAGCTCTCCCTCGAGGAGGCCCTCGACGCCGTAGTGGCCGAGGCCTACGCTTCCGTGCAGCGCACCCCCGATTACCTTCCCGTCCTCAAAGAAAATAACGTCGTCGATGCCGGCGGTTTCGGCCTGGCCATCCTGATCGACGCCTTCGCCGCGTCTTTGACCGGCAAGGACGGCTTCGTGGGCGACGCCATGGCGTTCGCGCGCCCGGCTCCCAAGGTCGAAATCGAGCAGATCAACGACTGGGAGGGCTCCGCGTATCGTTACTGCACCGAGTTCCTCGTCCATTCCGACTCGATCGACGTCGACGAGGCGAAGGACTTCCTGCCCACGATGGGCGATTGCGACCTTATGGTGGGCATGCACCCCAACTTCAAGGTACATGTGCACTCCAACCGTCCCGACCAGGTTCTGGGGTGGTTCCTGACGCATGACGCGCAGATTTCCGAGGTGCATATCCACAACATGCAGCTCCAGAGCGAGGAGCGCACCGAGAAGCTCGAAAGCGAGAAGGCCGAGGCCCGCAAGCCTCTAGGCGTGGTCGCGGTGGCTCCCGGCGCCGGCAATGCCAAGATCCTCGAGTCGCTCGGCGTCGACGTGGTCGTCTCCGGCGGCCAGACCATGAATCCCTCTACGGCGGACATCCTGGAGGCGGTCAACAAGGTCAACGCCGATGCGGTGCTGATCCTGCCCAACAACAAAAACATCATCATGGCCTCTCAGGCCTGCGTCGACGTGTCCGAGAAGCCCTGCGCCGTGGTTCCCACCAAGAGCGTTCCGCAGGCGTTCTCCGCGCTGTTCGGCTTCGACCCCGAGGCTTCTCTCGAAGACAACGTCGAGTCCATGACCGACTCCTTCTCCGAGGTGAAGACCGGCGAGGTCACGCGCGCCATCAAGGACGCTAAAGACGCCCACGGCAACCCGATCAAGGACGGCGACGTCATCGGTATCGCCGACGGCTCCATCGAAAGCGTCGGCAGCGATGTCGCCGACGTGGTCATGGCGCTGCTCGAGGTCATGGGCGCCGACGAGGCCGACACCATGACCGTTCTCGCAGGCGAGCAGATGAGCGACGAAGAGCTCGACGCCCTGGTTGCGCGCATCGAAGAAGCCTACGAGGATATCGAGGTCGACCCGCATCGCGGCGATCAGGCGCTCTATCCCGTGGTGTTCTCCCTCGAATAACGACAGGCCGCATCGATATGATCGACCGACTCGCCGCCGCTCTGCGGCCTGATTCTCCCGTGACGCAGCTCGCGGGCATCAGCGCCGCCAGGGCGGCGGCGCTTTCGCGTTTGGGCGTGCAAACCGTGCGCGACCTGCTGACGTATTTCCCTCGTCGCTATATAGACATGTCGCGGCTGCAGACCATCGCTTCGGCGCCCATCGGGCAGCCTGCGACGGTGGTGGCGCGCGTGCACGAAGTGAAGATCAAGCGTCCCAAGCCCCGCTTCGAATTGGCCGAGGTGACGCTCGTCGACGGCACGGGCGCCATGATCGTCACGTTCTTCAGACAGCCGTGGCTTGCGAAGTCGCTTCCTGCGGGCACGCGGGTGAGCGTCGCGGGCACGATGGAGTTCAACTATGGCTTCAAGCGTATGACCTCGCCGTTTCTCGACAAGCTCGACGCCGACGACGATCCGTCCGCGGGCAGGATCGTGCCCGTCTATGGGGCGACGGAGGGGTTGCCGGGCGCAACGATACGTCGCCTGGCCGCGGCCGCTTTGGACTCGTGCGCCTGTATGCACGACCCTCTGCCGCACGAGCTGCGCGTGCGATACCGGCTCATGTCGCGTCATTGCGCCCTGCGCGCCGTGCATTTCCCCTCGTCGATGGCCGAGCGCGCCCAGGCGCGGCGCCGTCTTGCCTACGAAGAGGTGCTGCTGCTCGAGGTGCAGCTGATGCGCCGTCAGAAGCAGGCGTTCGAGGGGCGTACGCCGTTCGCGCACCGCGTCGACGGGTCGTGCTTCGGTCGCCTGTTCGGCGTGCTGCCCTTCGAGCTCACGAGCGATCAGATGCTTGCCGTCGAAGAGGTCAGATGCGACATGGCCTCGCCCGAGCGCATGAATAGGATGCTGCTCGGCGACGTCGGCACGGGCAAGACCATGGTCGCCGCGTTCGCCTTGGCGGTGGCCGCCGACAGCGGCACGCAGGCGCTCATGATGGCGCCGACCGACGTCTTGGCCCGCCAGCACGCCGCAAAGCTCGGGCCCTTGCTCGACGCGGCGGGCATACGCTGGGAACTTCTGACCGGTTCGAGCTCGGCGTGCGAGCGTTCCCGCGTTCTGGAGGGTCTCGCTTCGGGCGAGGTGTCGGCGGCGTTCGGCACGCATGCCCTGCTCGAAGACGACGTCGTGTGCAAGCGATGCACGCTCGTCATCGTCGACGAGGAGCAGCGCTTCGGCGTCGGCCAGCGCGACAAGCTCGTCTCCAAAGGCGAGGCGCCCGATTTCCTTTCCATGACCGCCACGCCCATTCCGCGTACGCTCGCGCTTGCTCTGCACGGCACGATGTCGTTGAGCTATCTGCGCGAAGCGCCCGCGAACGCTGCGGGCCGCAGGACCGAGGTGGTCGGTTTCAGGGAGCGCGGCCGGGCCTACGACGCGGCGCTTGCCGCCTGCGCGCGCGGCGAGCAGGTCTATGTGGTGTGTCCGCTGGTGGGTAGGAAGAAGCCTTCCGATGCCGAAGAGCCGCGGCAGGGTCGCGGGAAGGATCGCGTCGATGCGGCCGAAGACGGTCCGTCGTATATCGAATCCGACGACGACATGCGCGGCGACGATCCGAAGGCCGCCGAGGCCGAAGCGGCGTTCTTGCAAGCCAAGACCTTTGCGGCCTATAAAGTAGGTTTGCTGCACGGCCGCATGAAACCCGCCGAGAAGCGCGCCGTCATGGACAGCTTCGCCGCGGGCGAGATCGACGTGCTGGTGAGCACCACGGTGATCGAGGTTGGCATCGACGTCGCCAACGCCACGGTGATGATCGTCGAAGATGCCGAGCGCTTCGGCCTCGCGCAGCTGCATCAGCTGCGCGGGCGCGTGGGACGCGCGAGCCTGCCGGGCGAGGTGTATTTGGTGGCGGCAACGTCGGATGCCGTCGCGACCGAGCGCCTGACGGCGATGGAGCGTACCGACGACGGCTTCGAGTTGGCGGAATACGACCTGTCGCAGCGCCGTGAGGGCGATATTCTCGGCAATAGGCAGCATGGCGCGGGCATGCTCAAGCTGGTCGACATGGCGCGCGACGCCGCGCTTATCGAGGCTGCCCATGCCGATGCTCGCCGTCTGGTCGAATCCGAGGCGCGCGACGGGGCGAGCAACGAATTGAAACTGCTGTACCGCGAGGCCGAGGCGGCCTTCGTGCGGCAAGACGAGGGGCGGGGGAGCCCTTCGGGGAAAACCCAGGCGCGTTCGCGCCGATAGGAGGATGCACGATGCGCGTTATCGCTGGTTTGTACAAAGGAAGGCCGCTTGCGGCCCCGAAGGGCTCGTCCACGCGCCCGACGACCGACCGCGTTAAGGAATCCCTGATAAGCACGATCGTCTCGGCTTACGGGCCGCTCGAGGGCGCCCGCGTCCTCGACGCGTTTGCGGGAAGCGGCGCCTTGGGCATCGAGTGCCTGTCGCGCGGCGCGGCGTCGGCCCATTTCTTCGAGCGCGATAAGGCCGCCTTGGCGGCGCTGCGCTCTAATGTCGACATGCTGGGGCTTCCCGTCGATCGCGCGCGGATTTTTCGCGCCGACGTGATGAAGAATCCGCCTCTTGCCGGCGGATCCGCCTATGACATCGTGTTTCTCGATCCTCCGTACGCGTTTTCGGCCGACGAGGTGTATGGTCTGGTGGCCGCCCTGCGCGACGGCGGGCGCTTGTCCGACGACGCCGTCATCAGCTACGAGCACGACGCGTCGTGCGACCTGGGCGCGTTTTTCGCCGACAAGGGCGTGCGAGCGGATATACTTGCCAGCAAACGATTCTCGAAAACGGTCATCGACCTTTTCCGCCTCTCGTAAATTCCCACGGTTCGCAAGGAGGACCATCTCATGAAGAAAGCTCTCGTGCCAGGCACGTTCGACCCGATTACCAACGGGCACCTCGACGTCATCGGCCGCGCGTCCCAGATGTTCGACGAAATCGTCGTGGGCGTCGCCGCTTCCGCGAAGAAGGGCCCGCTGTTCTCGCTCGACGAGCGCGTCGCGTTCGCCCGCGAGGCCACGGCTGCGCTCGGCAACGTCACGGTCGAGCCGTTCGACGACCTGCTCGTGCATTTCGCCGCCGAAATCAACGCCAACGTGGTGGTGAAGGGCTTGCGCGCCATCACCGACTTCGAATATGAGTTCCAGATGACGGCCGCGAACTATCGCTTGAACAGGGATATCGAGACCATGTTCATCATGTCTCCTCCGCAGTACATGTATCTTTCCAGCTCGATCGTGCGCGAGGTCGCCTCGTTCAACGGCGAGGTCGGCGAGCTCGTGCCGCCGTGTGTCGAAGCCGCGCTGCGTGCCCGTTTCGCCCACTAAGGGGCGTTCGAACGCATTCCGGGTCCGCTCGGCCGCATGCGCGCGACCGAGCGAAACGGCACGTGCGAAGGGGCATGCGGTGTGGAGATAGCATCGATGCCGCTTTTTCGTGCTAAAATAACCCGATATTGCACACGGGTCGTCTCTTCGTCCCGTCATCTTGGCAAAAAACCAGGGCCTCGCCCTGTAACAACGCAGCTTCAACGCAGCACGCACGAAAGGGACTACTCATGGACGAAACAGGAGTTCTTGGACTTATCGAGGAGCTTTCCATTCTCCTCGAGGACTCCAAGCCGGTTTTCGGCAAAGGAAATCTTCGTCAGGTCGATATCGCAGCGGCTTTTGAAATCATGGACGAGATTCGCGACACGTTCCCGGGCGAGTTCGCCCAGGCCCGCCAGATCGTCCGCGAGCGCCAGAGCCTCATCGACGACGCCGAGGCCGAAAGCGCCCGCCTGATCGAAGACGCCCGCAGCCAGGCTATGACCATCGCTTCCGAACAGGAAATCGTTCGCATTGCCCAGCAGCAGGCCGACACGATCATGGCCGATGCCCGCGAGCTTGAGCGCCAGACGCGCGCAGGCGCCGAGGATTACGCCGACGAGGTCTTCGGCCACGTCGAGCAGAGCCTCGACACGCTCATCACGAGCGTGCGCCGTTGCCGCGACCGCCTCAACAACCAGGGCATCGGACGCTAATGGAACGTCTTATCATCGAAGTTCCTGCAGAGCTTTTCTCGCCTGCGGAAAGCACGGTGCGCGAAGGCGTTTTCGATCCGGGTCCGTTCTCGTGCGGTCCGGACGAATTCGTCGCATGCGCGCCGTTTTCCTACAGCGTCGTGCTGTCCAACGTCGGCGGTGCGATTCTGGTGACGGGAACGGTCACGGGCGAGGCGAGCACCTCGTGCGCCCGCTGCCTCGACGATATGACGGTCTCGATCTCGGGCGAGGTCGAGGGCTACTTCATCATCGAAGGGGAGGGGCAGGCTCCCGAAGACATGGACGAGGACGAATTCGACGTCCTGCCCGAGTCGCATGAAATCGATTTGGAAACGCTGCTTATGGCGGCCATCCTGGTCGATCTGCCGCTCGTTCCCCTGTGCGACGAGGACTGCAAAGGAATCTGCGCGCAGTGCGGGGCGAACCTCAACGAGGGTGCGTGCGATTGTTCCGCTTCCGTCGAAGAGGACGATTGCGTGGGTAAGAACAACCCGTTCGCCGCGCTTAAGGATCTTTCGTTCGATTAAACGGCTCGAATCGTACGTTTTTCTTTGTGAGCCCGAATTCGAGTATTGCGCAAACAAGGTTGGTTTGCTATTATCTCGTTTCGTCTGATTTTATAGATATGACCGTTTCGATCGAAGGTATCGGTCGAGGGGATAAGGAGATGGAAAACCATGGCAGTGCCTAAGCAAAAGACTGGTCGTGCTCGTACCCACTCTCGTCGCAGCGCCAACAGCGTTCTCGCTATGCCCGCTCGTTCTACGTGCCCGCAGTGCGGCGAGGTCAAGCTGCCCCACCGCGTGTGCGGCAACTGCGGCTACTACGGTAAGCGCGAGGTCCTCGAGACCGAGTAACAGGAGCATCACAAGTTCCACTATTAACACTATTGCCGGCTCACGAGTCGGCAATTCGTGTATAAAGGGTTCTATACGGCTCGCTTTTCGCGGGCATTAAAGCAAGAATCGAAAGGAATCTCATGTCGTTTGACGATACCGTGACCATCGCCGTAGATGCTATGGGCGGCGACCATGCTCCCGGCGTCGTGCTTGAAGGCGTGGCTTCTGCTCTCGAGAAGGACGAGAGGCTCGAAGTCATTCTGGTCGGCCCTGCGGATGTCGTAGAGCCGTTCGCAAGCGCCCATGCGCGTTGCGTTGCCCAGCCCGCTTCCGAGATTATCGCGATGGACGAGCATCCGGCGCAGGCCGTTCGCAAAAAGAAAGACTCTTCGATCGTGGTGGGCTGTCGTGCCGTCAAGGAGGGTCGAGCCCAGGGTTTTTTCTCTGCGGGTTCCACGGGAGCCTGTCTAGCGGGAGCGACGCTCGGCATCGGTCGCATCAAGGGGGTCCAGCGCCCTGCGCTGTGCAGCGTGATTCCTTCCCCCATCGCGCCTGTGGTTATGACGGACATCGGGGCGAATGCGGATTGCAAGCCCGAATACCTGGTGCAATTCGCTCGGATGGCCGCCATCTATGCCGAGAAGATCGTCGGAATCAAGAATCCGCGCATCGCGCTTCTCAATATCGGTGAAGAGGACACCAAAGGTTCGCAGTTCGCCCAGCAGGCGTTCTCCCTTATGAAGGAGAACGTGCCTGGCTTCGTGGGCAATGCCGAAGGCAACGATATCATCGATGCTGCTTATGATGTCATCGTGACCGACGGCTTCACAGGCAACGTCACCCTCAAGACCATCGAGGGAACCTCCAAGGCGCTTTTCAGCGCGCTCAAGGGGGTCATGACGTCGTCTTTGAAGGCCAAGATGGGCGGTTTGGCCCTCAAAAACGACCTCAAAGAGCTTAAGGACAGCATTAGCGCCGACACTTACGGCGGCGCACCGCTGCTCGGCGTCGCGGGTATCTGCTTGGTCGGTCATGGTTCCAGCAATGCGACCGCCATCGAGAACGGCGTGCTTGCGTCGGCCGACATGGTGCGCAAAGACGTCGCAGGCCTTATCGCCGAGGCGGTGGGCAAGTAGATGACGCATACCGAAGAGCAACAGAACAAGATCGAGGCCGCGCAGCGCATCGTCGGATACGAGTTCCGCGACCCCGCCATCCTTCTTGCCGCCATCACCCATCCTTCCGCTACCGAAGGCATGCCTGTCAAATTCAGCTACGAGCGCCTCGAGTTCCTCGGCGACAGCATCCTGGGAGCCATCGTCGCCAATGCGGCGTTTCACGAGTATCCCGACCTCGATGAGGGCGGCTTGACGCGCATCAAGGTGGCGCTCGTTTCGGGTGCCAGCCTGTCGTCGGTCGCCGAGAAGCTCGGCTTCGCCGACGTCATCGTGTTCGGTTCCTCGGAGCGCGGCACGGGCCGTCGCGGCCTGCATTCGGCTCTCGAGAACGTCTATGAGGCCATCGTGGCCGCGCTGTTCCTAGATGCCGGCATCGAAGGCGCTCAGGAATTCGTGGGCCGTACGCTCATTCCGCGCATGTCGATCGACATGGCGCGCGAGCCGGAGAATCCGAAGAGCGCCTTGCAGGAGAAGCTGCAGGAAGAGGGCATCACGCCCACGTACAAGCTTGTGGAAACGCAAGGCCCGCCGCACGACCGCACGTTCGTGTCCCAGGTCTTCGCCGGCATGAAAGCGCTTGCGAGCGGCATGGGCCGCACGAAGAAAGAAGCCGAGAGCCAGGCTGCCAAGACCGCGCTCGATTCGCTCGGCTTCGGCAAGACGTCGAAGGCCGATAAGGCGAAAGCCAAGCAGGAGAAGAAACAGGCTCGCGCCGAGAAAAAGATCAAAGGCTAGGAATGCACCTCAAGTCGCTTGTCCTCAAGGGGTTCAAATCGTTTGCCGACCGCTCCGCGATATCGCTCGAACCGGGCATCACGGCGGTGGTCGGCCCGAACGGATCGGGAAAATCGAATATCTCCGATGCGGTGCTTTGGGTCCTCGGCGAACGTAATGCGAAGAACCTGCGCGGCCAGGCGATGGAGGACGTCATCTTCGCGGGGTCTTCGGCGCGCAAGAGCGTCGGCGTGGCCGAGGTCGACCTGGTGCTCGACAACGCCGACGGCACGTTGCCGGTCGATTTCTCCGAAGTGTCGCTGACGCGGCGCATGTATCGCAGCGGCGAAAGCGAATATCTGATCAACGGATCGCCGGCGCGGCGCATGGACTTCATGGACATCCTGCACGATACGGGCCTAGGAACGGGTGCGCATTCGATCATCGGGCAGGGCAACCTCGACGCGATTTTGGCGAGCAGGCCCGAAGACCGACGCGCCTTGATCGAAGAGGCCGCGGGCGTCCTCAAGCATAAGCAGCGCAAGGAGCGCTCCGAGCGCAAGCTCGCGGCGATGGACGCCCATCTGGCGCGCGTCAAAGACGTTGCCGCCGAAGTCGAGCGCCAACTCAAGCCGCTCGCCCGCAAGGCCGCCCGCGTGCAGGCCTACGAATCCGTTTCCGAGGAACTCGCCGAACTCGAGTTGATGCTCGCCGTGGACGACCTGCGCGTCTTGCAAGCTCGCTGGGACGACATATTGCTGCGCGAGCGCGAGGCGGCCGCAGCGATCGACGTGGCGCGCATTTCCGCCGACGAGGCCGCGGCGAAGCTTGAAAAACTCCAGGCGCTTCTGCAGGAGAAAGGCCTCTATGTGGGCGATTTGACTGCGCAGCGCGGCCGTTTTCATATGGCGCTCGAGCGTCTCGAGTCGAACGACGCGCTCCTTCGCGAAAAGGCGCGCGGAATCCGCGAACGCCTCGCCTCGGCGCGTGAGACGTTCGCAGGCGGCGCGCGGCGCATCGAGCGCTTCGAGCGCGAAGTGTCCGAGCTTCGCGAGAAGGCGGGCGATGTCGCGGCGCGCCGCGACGCGCTGGCGTCGGCGATCGACGAGCTCGCGTGCGATTGTGCGCAGGCGGGCGCCGAGCGCTCTTGTGCGGATGAGCTCCTTTCCGAAATCCAGGCCGCCATGCGTGTCTGCGAACGCGAGCTCGATGCCGCCCTTGCGCGTAGGGCCGAGCTGCAAGACGGCCTTGCCGGACGTCTGTCTTCCAAGGAATTGCTCGAATCGAAAAAAGCGGAGCTGTCCGCCGAGCTCGAATCGGCGCGTGCCGAGGCTCGGCGCCTCGAACGCGATGCGGCCTGCGCCGCGGCGCACTCGAGCGAGCTGAAGGGCGAAAGCGAGGCCGCTGTCGCCGCGGTCGGCGAGGCCGCTGCCCGCGCCTCTACCGCGCGCGATGCGTGCGAGAGCGCGCGCCGCGCCGTGCAGAAGACCGAGGGGCGTATCGCGGCGCTCGTCGAGCTGCGCCGAAGCCTTGCGGGCCGCGACGAGGCTTCGGCCTGGATGCGCGCCCACGCGAAGGATTTCGATGCGCAGGCGTTCGCCGTATCGTCGTGCATCAAAGTTCCGCAGGATCTCGAGGCGCTCGTCGAGCAGCTCCTCTCCGATGACCTTGCCGCTTTGTGCGCGACCGATTCCGAGCGCGCCTGTGCGATCGCTGCGGCGCTTTCGGGCGCCCGTGTCGAAGGCGCCGCCAGCGTGCTGATCGCATCCGACGCCTGCGAGCGGCCGGCCGTGGACGGACGCCTGCTCGACCGGATCGAATATCCTGCGACGCTTTCCGCGGCGATGGAGTCGCTGCTTGGAGACGTGGTGCTGGTCTCGTCGTTCGACGAGGCGGCGGCCCATGCCGCGCAAGGCGATTCGAAGCTTCGCTTCGCCACATCCGACGGATTTGTCGTTCGCCCGGGCGTAAAGGTGTCGTTCGGCTCGGGGGCCGATGCTCGTACGGGCTTGCTCGCCCGCGAGCGTGAGCTCGCCGCGCTGCAGTCTGCTCTGGACGAGGAGAGAGGCATCCTGAACGCAGCCGAAAACGACCTTGCCGGGGCCGAGCGCGCACTCGAGTCGGCGAAGGCCGAAAGTCACGAGCTTTCCCAGGCATACGCCCGAAGCGAAGGCGAGGCCGAAAGCGTCCGGGCCGACCTCGGCCGCGCGAGGGCGCGCATCGTGTCGAACGAGTCCGCGTTGCGCGCGGTCGCGGCCGATCTGTCCGACGCGCTCGAGAAGCTTGCAGCCGTTCGGCCCGAAATGGACCGGTTGGCCGATGCGGCGCAGGCGTGCCGCGAACGGCGCGTGCAGCTCGAGGAGCGCAGGGCCGACGCTTCGGCCGCTCGCGAGGCGGCCTTTCAGAACGAAAGCCGCCTGCAGGCGGAGCTTTCGGAGGCCCGGCTCGAGCACGCCACCGCCGTCGAGCGTTCGAAATCGCTCGAACGCGAATGCCGCGAGCGCCAGGCCGACCTCGACCGCGCGTCGAAGGCGCGCGAGCGGGCGGCCGGTCAGATACGCGTGCTCGAGCGCGCCGAGCGCCGCATCGACCCTCTGCATGGCGTATTCGCCGCATTGCGTGAAAGCGCGCAGGCGCGCCTCGACGACCTCGCGGGCAAGGCCGCCATCGCCCAGAGCAGTTCGAGAGAGCTGTCGGACGCGATCGGGGCCGCTCGCGAAGCTTCCGGCCAAGCCCAGGAGCGTCTTGAAGCGTCGCGCCTCGCGCTAAGCGAGGTGCGCATCGGCAAAGGCAAGCTCGAAGTGCAGGTCGAGGCGGCCGTTTCCGCGATCGTGCACGATCGCGGCGTTCCGATCGAGACGGCGATAGAAATCGCTCCTCCCGACGACCGCGTCGCCGCTGAAGAGCGGGTCGTCAAGCTGGCCAAGCGTCTGAAATCCATCGGTTCGATCGATCCGTCTGTCGCCGAGGAATACGAAGCGGCCAAAGATCGTTATGATTTCCTTTCGTCGCAAATCGAAGACGTCGAAGCGGCCCGTCGTGCATTGCGGCGCATCGTATCTGCGATCGACGCGCGCATGAAAGAGCAGTTCGACGTCACGTTCGAGCGCGTCGATGCGAACTTCAGGCGCATCTTCGCGCAGTTGTTCCCGGGCGGTTCGGGCTCGCTCGAGCTGGTTGCGCTCGACGACGCAGGCCGCCTCGGCGTCGAGGTCCATGCGCAGCCGCGCGGCAAGAAGATCGCCAAGATGACGCTTATGAGCGGCGGAGAGAAATCGCTCGTCGCCATCGCGCTGCTCTTCGCGGTATACAGCATCAGGCACACGCCCTTCTATATCCTCGACGAGGTGGAGGCGGCGCTCGATGACAGCAACCTGCGGCGCCTGCTCGCGTATCTCGATACGCTGCGTCACGAGACGCAGCTGATCATGATCACGCATCAGCGGCGCACGATGGAGATGGCGGATGTGCTCTATGGCGTCTCCATGCAGGCCGACGGCGTGACCAAGGTGGTCTCGCAGCGCCTTGACAAGGCGTCTCGCACGAAACGATAGGGGCGGCGCGCCTGCGCCTCCCCTCTAACGGATATTGGAAAGGAGACCCTCATGGGATTCTTCAGCCGCATCAGCGAAGGATTGGCGCGTTCGCGCGAAAAGTTCACCGAGCAGATGAACGTCTTGCTCGACCGCGGTCCCGATCTTGACGAGGAGTTCTGGGAGGGCCTCGAAGAGACGCTCATCCTGGCCGACATCGGCGGCGCCGCCGCCAGCGATATCGTCGAGGATCTGCGCGACAAGGCGACACGCAAGGCTTTGCCCGATGCCTACGCCGTGCTCGACATGCTCAACGACCGCATGGCCGAGGCATTCTGCGCCGGCGGCGAAGAGGTCTTCGGCGGGGAACCCGCTTGCGTGCTTTTCGTCGGTATCAACGGCGCCGGCAAAACCACGACGGTCGGCAAGCTGGCCAAGGAGGCTACCGACGCGGGCCGCACCGTCTTGTTGGGCAGCGCCGACACGTTCCGCGCCGCCGCGATCGAGCAGCTCGAGGAGTGGGCTCGCCGTGCCGATGTGGAAATCTGCACGCGAGAGCGCGGCAGCGACCCCGCCAGCGTGTGCTACGACACGATCGAGCGCGCCGAGCAGAAAAACGCCGACCTGGTGTTAATCGACACGGCTGGTCGCCTGCATACGTCGGCCGACCTGATGCGCGAGCTCGAAAAGGTCGTCAACGTGGTGCGCAAGCGCTCCAAGCTTCCCGTGTATACGGTGCTCGTGATCGATGCCACCACCGGCCAGAACGGCCTGGCCCAGGCGCGCGAGTTCGATCGCGCCCTCAAGCTCGACGGCGTGATCGTGACCAAGCTCGACGGCACGGCCAAGGGCGGCATCGCGTTGGCCGTCAGCCACGAGCTCGAATTGCCCGTGCTCAAAATCGGCGTGGGCGAAGGCCTGGGCGATCTCAAAGATTTCGACGCGCATGATTTCGCCCGTGCGTTCGTGGGCGATTTCGACGAGCGTTCCTAGGGCTTTTTCGCTCACATTCGGCCGTCTGGTCCCGCAGTCCCGGATTCATCGCGTAATCCGGGACTTTTTTTCTTCTAGCGGGGCAGGGTGCTGCATAATGAATAGGATTCACGTAAACAAGCCTGCTCGATGTCTCAAAGGAGCTCTTTTCCATGTTCGATAATCTTTCCGACCGCTTGCAGGGGATCTTCTCGGGCCTGCGCTCGAAGGGCCGCCTGACCGAGGACGATATCAATGCGGCCATGCGCGAGATCCGTATGGCGTTGCTCGAGGCCGACGTCAACTTCAAGGTTGTCAAGGAATTCGTCGCGTCCACCAAGGCGCGCTGTCTCGAGGCCGAGATCCTCGATTCGCTCACGCCCGCGCAAAACGTGGTGAAGGTGGTTCTCGACGAGCTCACTGCGCTGCTCGGCCAGTCCGATTCGAAGCTCGTGCTTACCAGCCGCATTCCCAACGTCATCATGCTCGTCGGCCTGCAGGGTTCGGGTAAGACCACCGCGTCGGCCAAGCTGGCCTATCTGCTGAAGAGCAAGGGCCACAGCCCGCTTCTCGTGGCGTGCGACGTGTATCGTCCCGCCGCCGCCGACCAGTTGCAGACGCTCGGCGACGAGATGGGCGTGAAGGTGTATCGCGGCGACGGTCAGGATCCGGTGCGCATTGCCGAGGAAGGCGTGCGTTTCGCGATCGACAACCTACGCGACGTGGTTGTCGTCGACACTGCAGGCCGCCTGCATGTCGACGACGCCATGATGGACGAGGCCGCTGCGATCAAGGCGGCAGTCAAGCCCGACCAGATTCTCATGGTCGTCGACGCCATGACCGGCCAGGACGTGGTCAACGTCGCCCAGGCCTTTGCCGAGAAGGTCGAATTCGACGGCGTGATCATGTCCAAGATGGACGGCGACGCCCGCGGCGGCGGCGCGCTTTCGCTCAAGCAGGTCACGGGCAAGCCGATTAAATTCATCAGCGCGGGCGAAAAGCCCGACAGCCTCGAGGAATTCCATCCCGACCGCATGGCCAAGCGCATTCTGGGCATGGGCGATGTCGTCTCGCTGATCGAGCACGCCTCGAAGGTGCAAGCCGAAGAAATAGAGGCCGAGACCACGGCTCGCATGGCCAAGGCCCAGATCAATCTCAACGACTTCCTCGAAATCAAGAAGCAGGTCAAAAAGATGGGCGGTATCAGCAAGCTGGTCAGCGCCCTGCCGGGCGGCGATAAGGCCATGGCTTCCGGCCAGGTCGACGAGGGCGCCCTCGACCGCATGGAGACGGTGATCTTCTCCATGACGAAGCACGAGCGCGAGCACCCCGAAGTGCTCAACGGCAGCCGCCGCGCCCGCATCGCCGCAGGCTCCGGCACCACGGTGCAGGAAGTCAACCAGGTGATGAAGCAGTTTCACGAGACTCGCAAGATGCTCAAGAAGGCCATGCCCGCCGCCGAGGCCATGCAGAACGGCCGCGGCAAGAAGGGCAAGAAAGGCAAGAAGGGCCGCAAGCCGCGTTTGGGCATTCCCGGCATGGGCGGTATGAAGATGTCGGATTTGAAGAAGCTTCAGGACATGATGGGCAATATGGACCTCTAGGTCGAATTCGTCGGCCCCGCGTTCCCGCGGGGCCGACGTGCGAGCGGCTTCGTCGGACGGATGGATGGCGGCAACCGTGTGCATTCGACCGCATGCCGACGTCGCGTCTTGCACCTCAGGCCCTCCTCCGTATAATCGATGAGGTATGGAAAAACCTAGAAAGGGGTTTGCAATGGCAATCAAGGTCGGCATCAACGGTTTCGGTCGCATCGGCCGTCTCGTGTACCGTGCAATGGCGAACGATCCCGAGCTCGACGTCGTGGCCGTCAACGACCTGGGCGATATTCCCACCATGGCCCATCTTCTGAAGTACGACTCCGTGCACGGCCGTGCATTCGATAAGGTCGAGGTGGTCGAGGACGGCTTCATCGCCGACGGCCACAAGACCAAGGTGCTCTGCGAGCGCGAACCCTCCAACCTGCCCTGGGGCGAGCTCGGCGTCGACGTCGTCGTCGAGTCTACGGGAATCTTCAAGACCGGCGAGCTTGCTTCCAAGCACATCGAGGCAGGCGCCAAGAAGGTCATCATCAGCTGCCCTGCCAAGGGCGAGGACATCACGATCGTGATGGGCGTCAACGATGGCGACTATGACAAAGAGAAGCATCGCATCATCTCCAACGCTTCCTGCACCACCAACTGCCTCGCTCCCTTCGCGAAGGTCCTGATGGAGAACTTCGGCATCAAGCGCGGTTACATGAACACCATCCACGCATACACCAACGACCAGAAGATCTTGGACCTGCCCCATAAGGACCTGCGCCGCGCCCGCGCCGCAGCCCTGTCCATGATTCCGACCACCACGGGCGCGGCTCGTGCGGTTTCCCTGGTGCTGCCTGAACTCAAGGGGAAACTCGATGGCTTTGCCACGCGCGTTCCTACCCCCGATGGATCCATGGTCGATCTCACCGTCCAGCTTGAGCGCGAGGTGACCAAGGAAGAAATCAACGCCGCCATGAAGGCCGCCGCCGAGGGCCCCCTCAAGGGCATTCTCGAGTACACCGAGGATCCGATCGTCTCGATCGACATCGTGGGCAATTCCCACTCCTCGATTTTCGACAGCCAGCTCACTATGGTCATGGGCGAGAAGAGCGACATGGTGAAGTGCATCTCCTGGTATGACAACGAGTGGGGCTACTCCAATCGCGTCAAAGATCTTGCGAAGATCCTTCTTTAATATTCGCATGCGCCGCTCCTCGGGGCGGCGCATTGCTTGACCTCGCAGAAGCCGAACCTTGCGTTCGGCTTTTTATGCATTCGCCGTGGCCGAAGGCGTGCCGAACGGTTCGCGGCGATTCGACGAAGCATCCCGAAGGAGGACCGAATGTCCGATATCAAGACCATCGAAGGCGTCGACGTGCGCGGCAAGCGCGTCATCGTCCGCGTCGATTTCAACGTTCCTATCAAAGACGGCGTGGTCGGCGACGATACGCGCATCCGCGCAGCGCTGCCCACGATCGAATATCTCGTGAACGGCGGTGCGAAGGTCATCCTGATGAGCCATCTGGGCCGTCCTGCCGGCGAGGGCTTCGAGGAGAAGTTCACGCTTGAGCCCGCCGCCGCCCGTCTCGCCGAGCTGATCGACGCCCCCGTGGCCTTTGCCTCCGACACTGTGGGCGACGACGCGCGCGCCAAGGCGGCCGAGCTGGCCGACGGGTCGGTTCTCGTGCTCGAGAACCTGCGATTCGACAAGCGCGAGAAGAAAAACGATTTCGCATTTTGCGAGGAGCTCGCGTCCCTCGCCGAGTTTTACGTCAACGACGCGTTCGGCACCGCGCATCGCGCGCACGCCTCGACTGCGGGCATCGCTTCGCTACTGCCCGCATACGCCGGTTTTCTTTTGGCGGGCGAGGTCGAGACCCTTTCGGGCATGCTCGACGCGCCGAAACGTCCCTTCGTCGCCATTCTCGGCGGCTCCAAGGTGTCTGACAAGGTGGGTGTGATCGACGCCTTGATCGACAAGGCCGACACGATCATCATCGGCGGCGGCATGTGCTTCACCTTCCTGCTCGCGCAGGGCAAGGCCGTGGGCACCTCGCTCAAGGAAGAGGATTGGGTCGAGCGTGCCGGCGACATGATCGAGAAGGCGCAGGCCGCAGGTGTGAAGCTGCTGCTTCCCGTCGACGTGGTGGCCGCCGACGCCTTCGCCGAGGATGCCAACGCGCTGACCTGCTCGGTCGATGCCATCCCGGCCGACATGATGGGCCTCGATATCGGACCCGAGACCGAGAAGCTCTACGCTGCAGCCATTGCCGAGGGTTCGACGGTGTTTTGGAACGGCCCGATGGGCGTGTTCGAGATGAAGGCTTTCGAGCACGGCACCCGTGCGGTCGCCGAGGCGGTCGCGGCCAGCAAGGACGCCGCCACGATCATCGGCGGCGGCGACAGCGTCGCTGCGGTGAACAAATTCTCGCTCGCCGACGAGATGACGTTCATCTCTACGGGCGGCGGGGCGTCCATGGAGCTTGTCGAGGGCAAGACGCTTCCCGGCGTCGCGGCGCTTCGATAGAAGGTGCATTCGCGCCGCGTCGGATCGTTCGGCGCGGCGTTTTACGTCGGCGCCTCTCGCCGGTGCGGCAGGGGCGGAAGGCCGACGCATACGTCAACCGCATGCAAAGGAGGCTTGTATGATGCGCAAACCCATCATCGCAGGCAACTGGAAAATGAACATGACGCCGGCGGAAAGCGTGGTGCTTTCCCAGGGCATATCGAATCGCTATGCCCGTGGTTGGGACAAGGTGGACGTGGTGCTGTGTCCGCCCTCGATCGACCTGCGTTCCGTGGTCACGGTGCTCGATTTCGATAAGTCGAACATCGATGTGGGCGCGCAGAACGTGCATTGGGAGCCTTCTGGAGCTTTCACGGGTGAAATCAGCATTCCCATGCTCAAGGATGTGGGATGCACGTGGTGCATCGTCGGCCATTCCGAGCGTCGCGAGATGTTCGCCGAGACCGACGTGCAGGTCAATCGCAAGGTGCGCGCCCTCGTCGAGGCCGGCTTGAAGCCGATCGTCTGCGTGGGCGAGAGCCTGTCCGTACGCGAGGCCGACCAGGCCGAATCGTTCGTTTGCGACCAGGTGCGCGCCGCTTTGGCGGGGTTGGAGCCCGAAGAGGCGGCCGTGTGCTGCATCGCTTACGAGCCCATCTGGGCGATCGGCACGGGACGCACGGCCACGCCCGAGCAGGCCGAGGCTATGGCGGCCGCGATTCGCACCACGGTACGTGAGCTTTCAGGCGACGAGACGGCCGATGGCATGCGCATCCTGTACGGCGGCTCGATGAAGCCTGCCAATGCCGAGACGTTCCTCGCGTGCGAGAACGTCGACGGCGGCTTGATCGGCGGCGCGGCGCTCGACGCCGATGATTTCGCCGACTTGGTGAAGATGGCGGCCGCCCGCTAAGGCTATCCGTCGTCGCGTATCGAAGGAATGAAGGGGGAGCGCGCGGCGTGGGCCGGACGACCGCGCGCTACGTCGGTCCCGACGGGGCCTTGACGACCGGCCAGGAGGAATCATGAATTCGAAGCTTCGTCTTCCCGCCCTGCTCGTCATCATGGACGGATTCGGGCTCGACGCCCCTTCCGACGGCAACGCCATCTCGCTGGCGGACACGCCGCGTCTCGACGACCTGTTCGAGAGCAGGCCTTTCGTCGCGTTGGAGGCGTCTGGAGAGGCCGTGGGCCTGCCTGCCGGCCAGATGGGCAATTCCGAGGTGGGACACCTCAATATCGGCGCCGGCCGCGTGGTCTATCAGGAGCTCACGCGCATCGACAAGGCGTGTCGCGAAGGCGCGATCCGCGATAACGACGCTATCAACGAGGCGATCGACGCCGCGACCGCAGCGGGCGGCGCTCTGCACCTGATGGGCCTTCTTTCCGACGGCGGCGTGCATTCGAGCAACGAGCATCTTTACGCGCTGGTTCGACACGCCGTGGCGCGCGGCTCGAACGACGTTCGCATCCATTGCTTCATGGACGGCCGCGATGTCTCTCCGCGCAGCGGCGCGGGCTTTATCGAAGAGCTCGAGTCGGTGCTTGCGGGCGACGATATCGCAGGCAAAGCTCGTATCGCCAGTGTGAGCGGCCGCTATTACGCGATGGACCGTGACAAGCGCTGGGACCGCGTGCAGCGCGCCTATGAGGCCGTGGCCTGCGGAATCCCGCATCGCGACGTTTCGGCGAAAGAGGCGATCGAGGCTTCGTATGCGGCGGAGGTCACCGACGAGTTCGTCGAGCCCGTGTCTTTGGACGGTCGCGGCATGCGCGACGGCGATGCGGCGATCTTCTTCAATTTCCGCCCCGATCGCGCCCGCGAGCTTACACGCGCGCTGGTCGACGTCGATTTCGACGGCTTCGAGCGCTGCGTCAGGCCCGCCGTGAAGCTCGTGTGTCTGACCGAATACGATGCGACGATCGACGCGCCCGTGGCGTTTCCGAAGGAGTTCCCCGAAAACGTGCTGGCCGACGTCTTGGCGGCGGCGCAGCTGCGTCAGTACCACATCGCCGAAACCGAGAAATACGCCCATGTGACGTTCTTCTTCAACGGCGGCGTCGAGGCGTGCAAGGAGGGCGAGAGCCGCTCGCTCGTGGCAAGTCCCAAAGTGGCTACCTACGATTTGCAGCCCGAGATGAGCGAGCCCGAAGTCGCCGATACGCTGGCCGCGGCCATCGCGGCCGATGAAGCCGATGTCTACATCGTGAATTTCGCGAATTGCGACATGGTGGGCCACACGGGCGTTATTCCCGCGGCGAAGGCTGCCGTAGAGGCGGTGGACGCGGGTGTGGGCAAGGTGGTCGACGCGGTGCTCGCCAAGGGCGGCTTCGCTTTGGTGACCGCTGACCACGGCAACGCCGACAAGATGATCGCCGAAGACGGTTCTCCCTACACCGCGCATACCTCGGCGCCCGTTCCGCTCGCGCTCGTCGACGACGTCGACGAAGCGGCGCTCGGCACCCCCGAAGGCCGTGCGGCGGCTCTGTGCGATATCGCGCCGACGCTGCTCGATGCGATAGGCCTTGCGGCGCCTGAGGAAATGACGGGCGCGAGCCTGCTTCGCCGTTAAGATTGCGTGTCTGTGAATTCGTCTCTTCTATCCCGAACGCTTTAGCGTGCAATAGTGGTAGTATAGCCTCCACAATATGCTCGACCGTGGCGAACGCGCCGGAGCCGGCTCCGGCGCGTTCGCCGTCTCATAGGAGGTAGCGCCCATGATCGTTATCGTTCGCGAAGCCGTCGCACCCGAAGGGCTTGATGAGCTGTGCGGCTATCTTCGGTCCCAGAACGTTCAGCCGCATGTCATCATCGGTGAAAAACAGACCGTCGTCGGATTGATCGGCGACACGACATCGATCGATATCCATCATCTCGAATCGATGGATCAGGTGGCGGCGGTGCGTCGCGTTTCCGAGCCGTTCAAGAAGGCGAATAGGAAATTCCATCCTGACGATACTGTGATCGAGGTGGGCGGCGTCAAGTTCGGCGGCGGGAATTTCGGCGTCATGGCCGGCCCTTGTTCTGTCGAAAGCGAAGAGCAGTGCATGACCATCGCCGAATCCGTTAAAAAGGCCGGCGCAACGGTATTTCGCGGAGGGGCGTTCAAGCCTCGCACGTCTCCGTATGCGTTCCAGGGCATGGGCGAAGAGGGCCTGGCTATCCTTTCGAAGGTCAAGCGCGAATTCGGCATGCCGATCGTTTCCGAAATCATGGACGCGCGCGACCTGCCGCTGTTCGACGACATCGATATCCTGCAAGTCGGTGCGCGCAACATGCAGAATTTCACCTTGCTTAAAGAGCTCGGCAAGACCGACAAGCCGATCCTGCTCAAGCGCGGCCTCGCGGCGACTATCGACGAGCTTCTGATGGCGGCCGAGTACATCATGGCGGGCGGCAATGAGCGCGTCATGCTGTGCGAGCGCGGCATCAGGTCGTACGACACGCGAACGCGCAATGTGTTCGACGTCTCCGCCGTTCCCGTATTGAGGGACCTGACGCATCTTCCGATCATCGCCGACCCGAGCCATGCGACGGGCTATACGCGCCTTGTGCCGCCCGTTGCCTATGCCGCGACGGCCGCCGGGGCCGACGGCCTCGAGGTCGAGGTCCATCACGATCCC
Organism: uncultured Slackia sp.; assembly: GCF_959608125.1. Lineage (GTDB taxonomy): Bacteria > Actinomycetota > Coriobacteriia > Coriobacteriales > Eggerthellaceae > Slackia. Next base: position 8,544 of record NZ_CAUHPG010000017.1, on the reverse strand, counting down.
GCACATGCGGCTTCCGATGGCGCTCAGGCCCTTTTGCCCGAGCAGTTCGACGAGATGATGCGCCGCCTGTCGTCGATCAGGGCGGCTGTCGTCGATCCGCTGACGGAGTCCTAGGATGGATTCGGTAGAAGAGTCCTTTGCCATGCCGCACCGCGTAGGCGTTGTCGGACTCGGTCTGATCGGCGGGTCTTTCGCGAAGGCGTACGCCGATGCCGGCGTGACCGTTTTCGGCACCGATGCCGACGAGCGCAGTCTTGCGGCGGCTATGGCCGAAGGCTGCGTTGCGGATGTGCTCGACGAGTCGACGGTTGCTGAATGCGATTTGATAGTGGTCGCGCTGTATCCGCAGGACACGATAGACTGGGTGCGCTCCATGGCGTCGTATATCGGAGAGGACGCGCTGGTGGTCGATTGCGGCGGCGTGAAGCGGCCGATTTGCGAGGCGTGCTTCGAAGCGGCCGAACGCTCGGGCTTCGTGTTTCTTGGCGGACATCCCATGGCAGGCACCCATAAAAGCGGATTCCGTGCCGCGCGCGCCGACTTGTTCGCCGGCCAGCCCATGGTGCTCGTCGCTCCGCCGATCTACGATCCTGCGCTTATCGTCCGCGCTCGGCAGGCTCTCATCCCTGCGGGCTTCGGCTCGTTTTCGGTCACCACGCCTGAGATGCACGACCGCCTGATCGCCTACACGTCCCAGCTTGCGCATGTGGTCAGCTCGGCGTTCGTGAAAAGCCCGACGGCCCAGAAACACCGCGGGTTCTCGGCGGGAAGCTACAAAGACCTCACGCGCGTCGCCGAAATGAACGCGGCCATGTGGACCGAGCTGTTCCTCGACAACGCCGACAACCTCGTCGTCGAGCTCGATTGCGTGATGGCGGAACTGGCCCGTTATCGCGAAGCGCTGGTCGAAGCCGACGCCGGAGTCCTGCATGACTTGCTTGAAGAAGGGTCGCAGGCCAAGCTGCGTGCCGACGGCCGCTATGCCGACGCGAAGGTGGCGACGCTATGAGTACGGTAAGAGTGGAGGCATCGAGGCCTTACGACGTTGCGATCGACGAATGCTCGATCGACGAGGCGGGCGTGCTCGCCGCTTCGATCGGCGGCGATGCGGCGTTCGTGGTAAGCGACAGCAACGTGGCGCCGTTGTATCTCGAGCGCGTGATGCGTTCGCTTTCCGCGGCAGGGTTCGCCGTGTCGGAATTCGTCTTCGCGGCAGGCGAGGCATCCAAAAATCTTTCGACCTATGGGTCGTGCCTGCAGGCGATGGCCAAGGCGGGTTCGACCAGGTCTTCTTTGGTTGTGGCCCTCGGCGGCGGCGTGGTGGGCGATATGGCCGGGTTCGCGGCGGCCACGTACATGCGCGGTTGTCGCTGCATACAGATTCCAACGTCGCTTCTGGCCTGCATCGATTCGTCGGTAGGCGGCAAGACCGCGGTCGATCTTCCTCAGGGAAAGAATCTGGTCGGCGCATTCTTCCAGCCGTCCGCCGTATTGATCGACACGACGGTGCTCGCCACGCTTTCGCCGCATTTTTTCACGGATGGTTGCGCCGAAGCCGTTAAATACGGAGTCATCGCCGACGCCGGCTTATTCTCGCTGCTCGAGACTCCGCTTGTGCCAGGGGATGCTCGTCTTGCCGACGTCATCGCCCGCTGCGTGGCGATCAAACGCGATATCGTGCAGGCCGATGAATGCGAGCATGGAGTGCGCATGCTGCTGAATTTCGGCCATACGTTGGGCCATGCGATAGAGAAAGCGTCGGAATTCCGAATCACGCACGGTTTCGCGGTGGCGAGCGGCATGGCCATGGCGGCGCGCGCCTGCGCGGCGCGCGGCCTGTGCGACGTCGCCGATGCGCAGCGCGTCGCGTCGGTCGTCGAGGCCTACGGCATGTCTGCACGCGCTCCGTTTTCTCCGGAGCTGCTTTACGAGGCAGCGCTTTCCGATAAGAAGCGCACGGGCGGCGTGATGAACGTGGCGGCTATGGAGGGCATCGGCCGCGCGCGAGTGCTGCCGCTCGATTTGCAGGATTTCAGACGTTTCGTGTATGAGGCGTGTTCGTAGGGTTCGTGCGTCGTTTTCGACGGCTGCGGACGCAATGAAAGGAAGGCGAGGGTAGCGATGGCATCTCGCATCGGCGCTCATTTCTGCGTCACGATATTCGGGCAGAGCCATTCGGCGGGTATCGGCTGCGTCATAGAGGGCGTCCCTGCGGGCAAGGCGGTCGATCTCGACGAGTTGCAGGCGTTTCTCGCGCGTCGCGCTCCAGGCGGCATGCCATGGTCGACGCCGCGCAAAGAAGCCGACCTGCCTGAGTTTTTGAGCGGCTTGGTCGACGGCGTGACCTGCGGCGCCCCGCTCGCCGCCGTTATCCGCAACACTAACACGCGAAGCGGCGATTACGAGGCGTTGCGGCGTACGCCGCGCCCGGGCCATGCCGACTATGTGGCAGAGGTGAAATTCGGCGGCGCGCAGGACGTGGCGGGCGGCGGACATTTTTCGGGCCGGCTGACCGCCCCGTTATGCATTGCGGGCGGCATCGCCAAACAGCTTCTTGCCGAGCAGGGGGTCTTCGTGGGCGCGCATCTGGCGCGTGCGGCGGGCATCGACGATGCGGCGTGGCCGTCGCAGGGTATCGATTGCGACGACGTTTCGGCTCCCGGTCTCAAGGAGTTCCCCGTCATCGACGATGCGGCGGGCGACGCCATGAAGGCCGCGATCGCCTCCGCGCGTGCGAGCAGAGACAGCGTCGGAGGCGTGGTGGAATGCGCCGTCGTCGGGCTGCCGGTCGGCATCGGCGAGCCTATGTTCGACGGGTTGGAAAACGCCATCGCGCGCATCGTGTTCGGCATCCCCGCCGTCAAGGGCGTCGAATTCGGCAAGGGCTTCGCTGCCGCCGATATGCGCGGCTCGCAGCACAACGACCCGTATCGCATGGACGCGGGCGCGGTGGCGTTCGAATCGAATAACGCGGGCGGCATTCTGGGCGGCATTTCGACGGGAGAGCCGCTGATCATGCGCGCCGCGTTCAAGCCCACGTCGTCGATCTTCATCGAGCAGCACAGCGTCGATTTGCAAGAAGGGCGCGATGTCGATTTCGCGTTGAAGGGCCGTCACGACCCCTGCGTCGCCGTGCGCGCCGTTCCCGTGGTGGAAGCCGCATGCGCCGTGGCAGTGTACGACTTGATGCTGGAAGCGAGGCTGGACCGATGAGCCGAAAGACCGATACGGATATCCGCGCGGCCGAGCCTGTCGATTTGGCGGTATCGCGCGAAAGAATCGATGCGATCGACGGGCGCATCGTCGAGCTTTTCGAGGAGAGGATGCGCGTTGCGGCCGACGTGGCCGCATACAAGCGTGCGAAGGGCCTCGCCGTACTCGACCGCGAACGCGAGGCGCGCAAGGTCGAATCCGTGCAACAGGCCGCGTCGGACGAATTCAAACAGTACATGGCTCCGCTGTTCGACTTCATCATGGAAATGAGCAGGGCGTATCAGCATGGGCTTTTGGAAGACGACCCCGCGTCGCCCGCCGAGCCTGCGCGAATCGGCGCCCTTCCCGCCGCGCCGCGCGCCGCGTGCCAGGGCGTGGCGGGAGCGTATTCCCACGCGGCGGCGCGGGCGCTGTTCCCCGAAGGCGACGTCGCGTTCTGCGACAGCTGGGCGCGCGCCTGCGACGAGGTGTGCCGAGGTACGGCCGATTATGCCGTGCTGCCGCTCGAGAACTCGACCGCCGGAACGGTGAACCGCGTCTACGATCTGCTGGTGCAGCGTGGATTGTTCATCGTGTCGTCTCTTTCATTGAGAATCGAACATGCACTGCTGGCCAAGGAAGGCTGCCGGATCGATGAAATACGCGAAGTCTTCTCGCATGAGCAGGCGCTCCGTCAATGCGACGGCTTCATTGCAAGTCTTGCCGGCGACGTGCGTGCAACAGTGTGCGAAAACACCGCCACGGCCGCCCGCACGGTGGCAGACGATCCGCGTCGCGACGTGGCTGCGATCGCCTCGCCTGCTTGCGCCGATTTGTACGGATTGTCGGTCTTGGCCGATGCGGTTCAGGACGAATCGGACAATTTCACCCGCTTCATCTGCGTGGCGCGCACGCCCCAGATGACGGCCGATGCCGATCGAAGCTCGTTTCTGCTCGTGCTTGCGCATGAGCCGGGCTCGCTTCATCGCGTGCTCGCGCGGATCGCGGCGCTCGGGGCGAATCTGCTCAAGCTGGAAAGCAGGCCCATTCCTGGCAAGCGGTTCGATTTCATGTTCTACGTCGACGTCGCTTCGGTTCCCTCCGACGGTATGTTCGACGACCTGGTCGCCCAGGTTTCGCCATTATGCGAGAGCTTCTCCTATCTGGGCAGCTATCGCGAGCAGGCACGTTAAGGCTGCATTCGTTTTCATCCGTAGGAATCGTGAAGAAGGGAGGCTCTGGCTATGAGGAACTGCGACGACGCGCCCGTGTACGGGCTTCTGGGGAGAACCCTCGGTCACAGCTACTCGCCGAAGATCCATGCCTTGCTGGGCTCGTACGAATACCGTCTGTTCGAAGTGGAGCCCGAGGATGTCGAGGAATTCGTGCTGCATGGCCGCTATGACGGGATCAACGTGACCATCCCGTATAAAGAGACGGTCATGTCGTTGTGCGACGAGCTGTCCGACGCCGCGCGCGCCATCGGATGCGTCAATACGATCGTGCGCAGGCCGGGCGGCACGCTTTACGGCGATAACACCGATTACTACGGCTTTTCGTACTTGGTCGACCGCGCAGGGGTCGATCCCGCGGGGCGCAAGGCGCTCGTGCTCGGTGCGGGCGGAGCGTCGAAGACCGTCTGCGCGGTGCTGCGCGACCGCGGAGCGCGCGAGGTCGCCGTGGTCTCGCGTAATCTTCCCGGAGCGGGCTTCAACACGATCGCCGACCATTACGACGCCGATATCCTGGTGAACACGACGCCTGTCGGCATGTATCCGAATTGCCCGGAGTCGATTGTGGACTTGGAGCCGTTCACTCGAACGGGGGAGATGCGCGCCGGATACCGCGACGGTCTGAACGCCGTGGTCGATGTGGTCTACAATCCGGCGCTCACAGGGATTCTTCTGCAGGCCGAAAAGCTCGGCATCACGTGCGCGAACGGCCTTTCCATGTTGGTGGCGCAAGCCAAGCGTGCTAGCGAGGTATTTCGCGGCGTGTCGATCGACGATTCCTTGATGGAGCATGCGATCGCTCACGTAGCGGCCGAGATGCGCTCGGTCGTGCTCATCGGCATGCCAGGCGGCGGGAAGAGCACGATCGGCGCCCTTCTGGCCGAGCGGATCGGGCGTCCGTTCGTCGATGTCGACGACCGTATCGCACAGATGGCGGGCGTGTCGATCCCCGATATATTCGAGCAGCAGGGCGAAGCGGCGTTTCGCCGGTACGAGACCGACGCAACGCAGGAGGTCTGCAAGGCGTCAGGGCTTGTGCTCGCTTGCGGCGGCGGCGTGGTGACGCAGCCGCGCAACTACGACCTTCTCCATCAGAACGCGGTCATCGTGCTGCTGCGCAGGCCGCTTGAGCTTCTAGAATGCGGCGGGCGTCCGGTGAGCATGGCGATGGGGGTGGCAGAGCTCGCACGGCGGCGCGGCAGGCTGTATGAAGCGTGGGCCGACGTGGCGATCGATAACGACGCGGCTCCCGAGGTCGTGGTCGACCGCATCGCCGCGGCGTTGCAGGCAGATGGAAGGACGGTGTGCGATGGGCGATGACCGTCGCTGCGCAGGGGCCGTGTCGGCTCCGGCGTTTCTGGTCCTCAACGGACCCAATATCAATATGCTCGGGCTGCGTGAACCCGACATTTACGGCAAAGAGGATTACCAGGCGCTTCTCGATCTTGTCGAGCGCACTGCCGAAGAAGAGGGGTTCACTGCGGCATGCTATCAGAGCAACCATGAAGGCGACCTGGTGGATGCGATTCAGCAGGCCTACGGCGTCTATGACGGAATCGCAATCAACCCCGCAGCGTACACGCATACATCCGTCGCTATCCTCGACGCGCTGAAAGCCGTCGGCATCCCGTTCGTCGAGGTGCATATTTCCGCGGTGGAGAAGCGCGAAGACTTCCGTCAGGTTTCGTATGTGCGCCAGGCGGCGCTGCATACGATTACAGGCCGCGGCATCGGAGGCTATCGGGACGCTCTTCTGTTTTTGCGTGATTTCCTTGCGAAAAGCCGCGCTGAGCGTCTATAATTCATGGCTTGTATATTTATCTCGCACAATCGGTAAGGAGAAGTAACGTGAATCCGTTGCTCATCGCTGTTCTCGTCGTCTGGGCCCTGTCGGGCATCGGACTCATCGTGTTCGTTCTGCTTCACTCGGGCAAAGGCACGGGTGTTTCCGATATGATCGCCAGCTCGCTGTATTCCACGCAGACCGGCACCAATATCATCGAGAAGAATCTCGACCGTATCACGATTATCTTCGCGGTCGTTTTCATGGTGTCGCTGCTGGTTCTTATGGTCATCTACCCCCAGGGCCATATCGCGCAGTAAAACTTTTTTAAATTTCTTCTTGCCTTTAGCGTGACGTTGGGCGAGAATACTAACTCGCAGCCGATAAGGCTGACACGTCGGAGTGGTGGAACGGCAGACACGCTAGCTTGAGGTGCTAGTGCCCATTTACCGGGTGTGCGGGTTCAAATCCCGCCTCCGACACCATCGAAACCGAAAGGCGACCGCAAGGTCGCCTTTTTTGTTTCAACAGCAAAGCCTGCTTTGCATTCGTTCTGGAAAACGCCGCGAAGCGGCGCTGTTTCCCTGCGATTCTCTTTTGAGTCGGAGGGAAGTGGAAAGCGATGCACCTTGGCTCCCGATGCCGCCTTTGCGACGGACGCCGGGATCGAGCTGAATGGCGCGATGCCGATGGGGAGGTTGATGATGCGTCCGCCGGCGACATAGCGTCCGTTTCTGCGTCGACTGTGCTGCTCGGCGCTTTGCTTCGGCATTCGCAAGCGCTGTCGGGGATTTTTTCAAAATTACCTCTTGCCATCGCGTGCAGTCTGCCATAAAATACTAACTCGCAGCCGATAAGGCTGACACGTCGGAGTGGTGGAACGGCAGACACGCTAGCTTGAGGTGCTAGTGCCCATTTACCGGGTGTGCGGGTTCAAATCCCGCCTTCGACACCATCGAAACCGAAAGGCGACCGCAAGGTCGCCTTTTTTGTTCCTCAGGACTTTTATGCGTGTCGCGATGTGTCGGTCGGGCATATACGACGAGCTTTTGCATGGTCGATCTTCTCATCAGGGCGGTGCATTTTATTTCGTGCGCTGCTTGGATCGAAGCATGTAGCCCGCTTGGGTCATGCCGTCTGAAAATAGGGCGCATCATGCGGCGTCATTTTCTGTGCATGCTTGCCGAATGGCAGAGGGGTGCTCTGCTTTCTCGTCGTCATCTTTTTGTGCAAGGGAAAATCCGATTTCGAATCGATTGGCTATTTCCCTAGGTGAAACAAGCTATTCGCATATATCGATCGGGGAATCGAGCAAGAAACCGAGCCGATTCGGAAAGAAATTTAAAAAAAGTGCTTGCGCTTAGTCGGAGCAAGGGATAATATATCAACTCGTCGGTTCGAGCGGTTCGCTTCGAACCACAGCGAATGGGCGGTTAGCTCAGGGGGAGAGCACTACCTTGACACGGTAGGGGTCACAAGTTCAAATCTTGTATCGCCCACCATTTGCGGACATGGCTCAGTTGGTAGAGCACAACCTTGCCAAGGTTGGGGTCGCGGGTTCGAGCCCCGTTGTCCGCTCCAGATTACGCAGGCCTCGCAAAAGCGAGGCCTTTTCTTTTTCAAATCATTTTCGTATTCGATCGGTCGCTCGCACTTTAGAGCGAAAAACGTATTCCAAATCGCTGTGTTTGCCGAGGGTATCGAGCTCGATGCCCGTGGGCTTCCGTTAAGCAGGCGTGCGTGGCGCTCGGTTTTGCGCCCGATCGCCATTGTTCGCATGCGCTCGCGTGGGCCAAGGGGATGGTCGCGATGCGTTTCCTGGGGCCGTTGGCAGGTGGGGTAGGACTTCGGGCTTTCGCCGCGATGGTGCAAAAGCTGTCGCGGGGAAGCCCGACGCGTTTTCTGCGCGCTTGCGGATTCCGATTCGTATAGGCAATGGGCGTGCAGCGGCCGTATGCGCTGTCGTCAGGCGGCGTACGACCTTTTTGCCGCGAAGATGGCACGGACTTCCCCGTTGCGGTTCCAGGCCATCGTGAGAGGTCGTCGTGCTGTCGAGCTGCCATCGAGGGCATGTTCGTTGACGATCGTGTATTGCCTTTCCGTCCCCTCGGAAAACTTTTTCAAAAAAGTACTTGCATCAAGGACAGGCAAGGGATAATATATCAACTCGTCGGTTCGAGCGGTTCGCTTCGAACCACAGCGAATGGGCGGTTAGCTCAGGGGGAGAGCACTACCTTGACACGGTAGGGGTCACAAGTTCAAATCTTGTATCGCCCACCATTTGCGGACATGGCTCAGTTGGTAGAGCACAACCTTGCCAAGGTTGGGGTCGCGGGT
>NZ_CAUHPG010000016.1 GCF_959608125.1 uncultured Slackia sp. | reverse complement strand
ACTTCAAGCGCAACAAGGACGGCGTGCCCGCCAAGGTTGCCACGATCGAGTACGACCCCAATCGTTCCGCCCGCATCGCCCTTCTGCACTACGCAGACGGCGAGAAGCGCTACATCCTGCATCCCAAGGGCCTGCAGGTCGGCGATACGATCCTCTCCGGCGTCGGCGCCGACATCAAGCCCGGCAACGCCATGCCGCTGTCCGAGATTCCCGTCGGTACGCTGATTCATGCCGTCGAGCTTCAGCCCGGCAAGGGCGCTGCAATCGCCCGTTCCGCCGGCACCTCTATCCAGCTCATGGGTAAAGAGGGCAAGTACGCCATCCTGCGTATGCCCTCCTCCGAGATGCGCCGCGTGCTCCTGACCTGCCGTGCCACCATCGGCGAGGTGGGCAATGCCGAGCATGCCAACATCAAGATCGGTAAGGCCGGCCGTAACCGCTGGAAGGGCATTCGTCCTACCGTCCGCGGTACCGTCATGAACCCTGTCGACCACCCGCACGGTGGTGGCGAGGGCAAGAACAAGTCTTCGGGCCGTCATCCCGTCAGCCCGTGGGGCGTTCCCACCAAGGGCCATCGCACCCGCAACCCGAAGAAGGCTTCGAGCCGCCTGATCATTCGTCGCCGCAAGAAGTAAGCGACTAAACGTTAAGGAGAAACTGTGAGCAGAAGTTTGAAGAAAGGTCCTTTCGTTGAGCCGCGTCTTCTCGGTCGCATCAATGCGATGAACGCTGCCGGCGAAAAGAACGTCATCAAGACGTGGTCTCGCTCTTCGACCATCTTCCCGGAAATGGTGGGTCACACCATCGCCGTCCATGATGGCCGCAAGCACGTGCCCGTTTATGTCACCGAGTCCATGGTCGGCCACAAACTGGGTGAGTTCGCTCCCACCCGTACGTTCAAGGGCCATGCCAACAAGGGCAAGAAGTAAGGAGGTAAACACACATGGAAGCAAAAGCAACCGCTAAGTACGTGCGTGTGACCCCCCGCAAAGCACGTCTCGTCATCGACCAGGTTCGCGGCAAAGACGTCGTCGCCGCCCGCGAAATCCTCCGCTTCTCCGAGCGCGCTATCGCCGAGGTCGTGGAGAAGGTCCTGAACTCCGCCGTCGCGAACGCGGAGAACAACCACCACATGCGTTCCGCCAATCTCGTCGTCAAGGCCGCCTATGTCGACGAGGGTCCCACTCTCAAGCGCATTCGTCCGCGTGCTAAGGGCTCCGCTTCGCGCATCCGCAAGCGCACCAGCCACATCACCGTCATCGTTGCGCCGCGAGAGGAGGCATAAGCATGGGTCAGAAAATCATGCCCACCGGCTTCCGTCTCGGCATCACCGAAGACTGGCGTAGCCGCTGGTATTCCGACAAGGATTACGCCAAGAACCTGGAAAACGACCTCGCTATCCGTCGTTTCCTGGACAAGTACCTGGCCAAGGCCGCTGTCTCCAAGATCGAGATCGAGCGTGCCGGCGACAAGGTGAAGATCATCATCACCACCGCTCGTCCGGGCGTCGTCATCGGCAAGAAGGGCGCTGAGATCGAGAGCCTGCGCAAGCAGCTCGCCAAGATCGTCGGTGCTCCGGTCAACATCGAGGTCGTCGAGGTCAAGCGCCCCGAGCTCGATGCCAACCTGATCGCTCAGTCCGTGGCCGAGCAGCTCGAGGGTCGCGTCGCATTCCGTCGCGCCATGCGCAAGGCCGTTCAGTCCGCCCGCAAGTCCGGCGCCCTGGGCATCCGTATCCAGTGCTCTGGTCGTCTCGGCGGTGCCGAGATGAGCCGCCGCGAGTGGTACCGCGAGGGTCGCGTGCCTCTGCACACCCTGCGTGCGAAGATCGACTACGGCTTCGCCACCGCTGCCACCACCATGGGTTCCATCGGTATCAAGGTTTGGGTCTACCACGGTGAAAAGCTCCCCGGCGGTAAGGTTCCCCAGCCCGCTCTCGAGGGCAACTCTCGTCCGTCTCGCGGCCGTCGCAACGACCGCAACGATCGCAACGAAAGGGGTGCTAAATAATGCTCGCTCCTAAGCGCATCCGTCACCGCAAGGTGCAGCGTGGTTCCATGAAGGGCAAGGCCAAGGGCCATACCACCCTCAACCACGGCAGCTATGGCATCCAGGCTCTCGAGGCCCATTGGATCACCAACCGTCAGATCGAGGCCGCCCGTATCGCTATGACTCGTTACATGAAGCGTGGCGGTAAGGTTTGGATCACGATCTTCCCCGACAAGCCCATCACCGAGAAGCCCGCTGAGACCCGAATGGGTTCCGGTAAGGGTAACCCCGAGGCTTGGGTGGCCGTCGTTAAGCCGGGCCGCATTATGTTCGAGATCGACGGCGTCGACGAGGCCACCGCTAAAGAGGCTCTCCGTCTCGCCATCAACAAGCTGCCCATCAAGTGCAAGATCGTTTCCAAGGAAACGGAGGTGGCTGAATAATGAAGCCCGTAGAGATTCGTGAACTCTCTTCCGACGACCTGAACGTCAAGCTGAAAGAGGCTCGCGCCGAGCTGTTCAACCTGCGTTTCCAGATGGCTACCAGCCAGTTGGACAACACCGCTCGTGTGAAGCAGGTCAAAAAGGACATCGCGCGTCTGCAGACCGAGATGCGCGCTCGCGAGATCGCCGCTGCCGGCGCACTGAAGTAAGGATTCGGGGAAACAGATGACTGAAGAAATCCGTAACTCCCGCAAGGTCCGCCAGGGTATCGTCGTCAGCGCACCCGGCAACAAGACCATTGTGGTTCAGATTAAAGAACGCAAGCCGCACCCCGTGTACGGCAAGATGATGACGAGCACCAAGAAGTTCCATGCTCATGATGAGAACAACGAGTGCGGCGTCGGCGATACCGTTTCCATCATGGAGACGCGTCCGCTGTCTAAGACGAAGCGCTGGCGCCTCGTCGAGATCATCGAGAAGGCCAAATAGTCTACGCTTTTGCGTAAGCTAGTATCGGAAGGATTGCACAATGATTCAGATGCAAACCATGCTGAACGTTGCCGACAACTCCGGCGCACGCAAGGTGCAGTGCATCAAGGTTCTCGGCGGCTCTAAGCGCCGTTACGCGGGCCTTGGCGACGTCATCATCTGCAGCGTCAAGGAGGCGGCTCCTAACGGCAACGTCAAAAAGGGCGATGTCGTGCGCTGCGTTGTCGTGCGTGTGAAGAAGGAAGTCCGTCGCAACGACGGTTCTTATATCCGCTTCGACCAGAACGCTGCCGTGTTGATCAACAACGACGGCGCTCCCAAGGGCACCCGTATCTTCGGGCCCGTGGCTCGCGAACTGCGCGATAAGAAGTACATGAAGATCGTGTCTCTGGCACCTGAAACGCTGTAAAGGAGGTCAGAAGCATGAAAATGAACATCCGCAAAGGCGACAAGGTCGAAGTCATCACCGGCAAGGACAAGGGCAAGCAGGGCGTGGTCCTGCGCGGCATCCCCCAGGACGAGCGCGTGCTGGTCGAGGGTGTGAACATGGTCAAGAAGGCCATGCGTCCCACCCAGCAGAACCCTCAGGGCGGCATCATCACCAAGGAGGCTCCCATCCACGTCTCCAACGTGATGCTCGTTTGCCCGAGCTGCGGCAAGCCGACCCGCGTTGCCAACAAGCGCGTCGACGGCAAGAAGGTCCGCGTCTGCAAGAAGTGTGGCGCAGACATCGTCGAGGCTAAATAACTAAATTTTTGTGAGCGGGGGTTTTATAATCCCCGCTTGCTTGGTACAATGACCCTCCCTGCGTGTTTAGCGCGGGGATAGGGACGTAGGGTCGGAAATCCTGCGTTTAAATCATCGAAAAGGAGAAATTTCAAGATGGCTACTCCTCGTCTGAAGGAAAAGTACACCAACGAAATCGTCGCGCAGCTCGAGCGCGAGCTCAACATCGACAACATCAACAAGGTTCCCCGCCTTGAGAAGATCGTCGTGAACATGGGCGTCGGCGCCGCTGCGTCCGACTCCAAGCAGCTCGATGCCGCCATGGCCGACCTGCGCGTTATCACGGGCCAGCAGCCCTGCGTCACCCATGCCAAGAAGTCCATCGCAGGCTTCCATATTCGCCAGGGCATGGCCATCGGCTGCAAGGTCACCCTGCGTGGCAACCGCATGTGGGAGTTCCTGGACCGCCTGCTGTCCATGGCCCTTCCTCGCGTGCGTGACTTCCGCGGCATCCCCACGACCTCTTTCGACGGTCGCGGCAACTATACGCTCGGCATCACCGAGCAGCTGATCTTCCCCGAGATCGAGTACGACAAGGTCGACCGTACCCGTGGTATGGACATCACCTTCGTCACCACCGCCGAAAACAACACGGACGCCAAGGCCCTTCTGGATGCCCTGGGCTTCCCGTTCAAGAAGAACTAGGTTTCTACTCGACATCTGTTGAGTGAAGAAATAGGAAAGAAGGAAAAGCATGGCAAAAAAATCGATGATCGCCAAGGCTGCGCGCGAGCCGAAGTTCTCGACTCGTAAGTATTCCCGCTGCACCCGCTGTGGCCGTCCGCACTCTGTGTATCGCAAGTTCGGTCTCTGCCGCGTGTGCCTGCGTGAACTCGCTCACAAAGGCGAACTGCCCGGTGTGACCAAGGCTTCCTGGTAAGACTTCGCACATCGGCGTGTGCCGGTCGGTAAGGCGTACGCGCTACGGGCGCCATTACGTACCTCCGACTCCGCTCATCACGAACCAAAGGAGAAAACATGAGCATGAACGATCCCATCGCAGATATGCTTACGCGTGTGCGTAACGCAAACTCTGCTGGCAAGGCTACGGTTTCTATGCCGTCCTCGAAGAAGCTCGTCGAGATTGCCCGTATCATGACCGAAGAGGGCTACGTCCAGGGTTATGAAATCACCCCGGCCGCCCCGCGCGACATCCTCGAGATCACCCTCAAGTACGGTGACAAGAAGGAGAAGGTCATCCGCGGTATTAAGCGTATTTCCAAGCCTGGTCTGCGTATCTACGCCGGCAAGGATGAGCTGCCCCGCGTTCTGGGCGGCCTGGGCACGGCTGTCGTGTCCACCTCTAAGGGTGTTATGACCGACCGCGACGCCCGCAAGGCCGGCGTCGGCGGCGAAGTGATTGCGTACATCTGGTAAGGAAAGGAAGGAGCTAGATATGTCTCGTATCGGTAAGCAGCCTATTCCGGTTCCTGCCGGAGTCGAAGTCGCTATCAACGACAACAACATCACCGTCAAGGGCGGTAAGGGCGAACTCTCCTACGATTTCAACCCGATCATGAGCGTTGCTCATGAGGGCGACGAGATCATCGTCACCCGTCCCGACGATTCCCGCGAAGCCCGCAGCTTCCACGGCCTGACCCGCACCCTCATCGCCAACATGGTCGAGGGCGTTTCCGCAGGCTTCGAGAAGAAGCTCGAGCTGGTGGGCGTCGGCTATCGTGCCGCTCTCAAGGGCACTGCCCTCGAGCTGCAGCTCGGTTACTCTCACCCCGTCGTGGTCGAGGCTCCCGAAGGCGTCACCTTCGAGGTTCCCGATCAGACGCACATCACCGTCAAGGGCGCAGACAAGCAGCTGGTCGGCGAGACCGCGGCTATCGTGCGCAAGTGGCGTAAACCCGAGCCTTACAAGGGCAAGGGCATCCGCTACGCCGGCGAGCAGGTCCGCCGCAAGCTGGGCAAGGCCGCCAAGGGCGACAAATAGCGACTCAGGTGTGAAGGGATTTTAAGATGAAGAAACTTCAGAAGAAACAAGCTGCGCTGGCTCGTCGCCATCGTCGCGTGCGCGGTAAGATCTCCGGCACCGCCGCTCGTCCGAGGCTTTGCGTCACCCGCTCTAACTCCAATGTGTATGTCCAGTTCGTCGACGACGTCGCAGGCAAGACCCTGCTCGGCGTGAGCACCCTGGGCCCCGACTTCAAGGCCACCGGCAAGTCCGGTGCCAACGTCGAAGGCGCTGCCGCCCTCGGCGAGATCGCGGGCAAGAAGGCCGTCGAAGCCGGCATCACCGAAATCGTCTTCGACCGCGGTGGTAACCTGTACCACGGCCGCGTCAAGGCTCTGGCCGATGCTGCTCGCGAAGCCGGCCTGAAGTTCTAGGAAAGGGTAGGGTAAATGACTCCTCGTAAAGAAGAAAAGAACCAGTCTGCCGTTCCTGAGCTTCAGGAGCGCGTGGTTTACATCAACCGCGTTTCCAAGGTTGTTAAGGGCGGCCGTCGTTTCGCTCTGACCGCGCTGGTCGTCGTCGGTGACGGCAACGGCCGCGTCGGCGTGGGCATGGGCAAGAGCCAGGAAGTGCCTGTCGCCATCAAGAAGGGCATCGAGGATGCCAAGAAGAACATGTTCAGCATCCCGCTGACCGAGGCTGGCACCATCCCCCACGAGATCATGGGCGAGTTCGGTGCAGGCCGCGTGCTTCTCAAGCCTGCTACCCCTGGTACCGGCGTTATCGCCGGCGGCCCGGTTCGCGCTCTCATGGAGCTCGCTGGCGTCAAGAACGTGTTCGGCAAGTCTCTCGGTTCCGACAATGCTATGAACATCGTCAAGGCAGCTGCCGAGGGCCTCAAGGAGCTCTCCAACGTCAATGAGGTTGCCGCCCGCCGTAACGTGAGCGTCGCTCACATTTACGGTTGGTCTGAGAAGAAGGAGGCATAAATCATGGCCGAGGCTCAGAAGACCCTCCATATCACCCAGACCCGTTCCGCTATCGGACGCAAGGCCGATCAGGGCGCTACCCTGAAGGCTTTGGGCCTGGGTAAGATCGGCCGCACGGTCGACCATGCCGACAACCCGACCATCCGTGGCATGATCTTCAAGGTCAAGCATCTCGTCGAGGTCGTCGAGGACTAACGATGAAAGGCCGCTCGTAAGGGCGGCCTTTTTGATTTTCAAGAAACCCCCGGTCAAGTCAGATATTCTTCTGGCAATTACGGGGGTTTCGGTGTATTCTAGAAAGGCTTGTGCTTCTAGGGGCGTCGTTGCCCGCACAGGCAGGTAATCATAGTTGGCCGGCGAGCGAGCTGTCGGCTGAGAACGGGATACACCCGTCCGAAAAAAGCGAAAGGAATGAACATGGAACTCAAAGACCTGCGCCCCGCAGAGGGCTCTACCAAAAACCGCAAGCGCGTCGGTCGCGGTCCCGCGTCCGGTCATGGTAAGACCTCCGGCCGCGGTATGAACGGCCAGAAGTCCCGCTCCGGCGGCGGCAAGCGCCCCGGCTTCGAGGGCGGCCAGACTCCTCTGGCTATGCGTCTGCCGAAGCTCCCCGGCTTCCGCAACTTCAATCGCGTCGAGTACGTGCCCGTCAACGTCGACCGTCTCGAGCTCAAGTTCGAGGCCGGCGATGTCGTCGATCACGAGGCTCTGGTTCAGAAGGGCATCATCAAGAGCGTCGACGCTCTGGTCAAGGTCCTTGGCAACGGCGAGCTGACCAAGGCTCTGACCGTCAAGGTCGATAAGGTTTCCGCGAGCGCTGTTGCCAAGATCGAGGCAGCCGGAGGAAAGGTCGAGCAGTCTTGCTAAGAACCATCATCGATGCGTTCAAGGTGCCGGAACTTAGGAATAAGATTCTGTTCACCTTGGGCATCCTGGCACTGTACCGCTTCGGCGCGTACGTGCCGGTGCCCGGCATCCCCTTCAACGAATTCGCGAATGCATTCGCGTCGAGCGGCGTGAGCATGACTATGCTCGACCTGTTCACCGGCGGTGCGCTGTCGCACTTCTCGGTGTTCTCGTTGGGTATCATGCCTTACATCACCGCGTCCATTATCATGCAGCTCATGCAGGGCGTCATTCCCGCCGTGGGCCGCTGGTCGAAGGAGGGCGAGACCGGTCGCAAGAAGATCACCCAGGTCACTCGTTTCCTGACGCTCGGTCTGGGCTTGATCAATGCCATCGGCTACCTCTTCTTGTTTAAGAGCAGCCAGTACGGCGTGGTGTTCTCGAGCGAGGTCCCCGAAATCGTGACCGATATCATCGTCGTGTTCACTCTGGTGGCGGGCACTGCCTTCATCATGTGGATGGGCGAGCTGATCACTCAGCGCGGTATCGGCAACGGTATGTCGCTGATCATCTTCACGTCGATCATCTCCCGTGTTCCCTCGGCCATCTTCAGCAGCGTCAATCTGCAGGCCGATATGGGCATGGGCATCGTGATCACGGTGGTCATCGTCGCGATCGTGCTCCTGTGCATCCCCGCGATCATCTTCGTGGAGCGTGCCCAGCGCCGTATCCCGGTCAACTATGCCAAGCGCGTCCAGGGTCGTCGCATGATGGGCGGCCAGAGCACCTACATTCCCCTCAAGGTGAATGCAGCGGGCGTTATCCCCATCATCTTCGCAAGCTGCTTGATTTACTTCCCGGCTCAGCTTGCCGCTCTGTTCAATGTCGGCTGGCTGACGGCTGCTGCGAACGCCATGAGCACCGGCTGGGTCAACTGGCTGCTTACGCTGGGTCTGGTTGTCTTCTTCGCGTACTTCTACACCTCCATGGTGTTCAATCCCGAAGAGACCAGCGACAACCTGCGCAAGCAGGGCGGCTTCATTCCGGGCGTGCGTCCGGGTTCGGCGACGACCGACTACATCAAGCGCGTGATAAATCGCATCACGCTGCCTGGCGGTCTGTTCATCGCCTTGATCGCCGTCGTGCCTTCGATCCTGTTCTACTTCACGGGTAATCAGCTGATCCAGGCATTCGGCGGTACGTCGATCCTCATTATGATCGGCGTCGCCTTGGATACCATGTCCAAGATCGAGTCGCAGCTCAAGATGCATAACTACGAGGGCTTCTTCAAGTAGGCCGCGTAGTCGCTTCAAAGGCTTTGGAATCCCCTCGCTATCGCGAGGGGATTTTTTTTGTACCGTCCTGCGTATACGCAAGTTTGACGCTCGTTGCGAGGCGCTCCGAGCGCTCGTCCGGACGGGCACTACAATGGGCTTGAGAAATAATCGTTCTATTGAGGAAAGAGGGTTTCTATGTCGACAGAAGGTCGCGTGCGCAAGCGCATCGCAGTGCTCGGGTCCACGGGTTCTATCGGCCTGCAGACGCTCGATGTCGTGCGCCGTCATTCCGACGAGCTCGAAATCGTGGCGCTTGCCGCCAATACGAACGTCGCCAAGGTGATCGGGCAGGCGCATGAATTCAAGGTGAGCAATATAGCGTTCGGCGACGAGCGTCTGAGGGAAAATCCGATGCTTGCCCAGGCTCATGGCGGCGTGTCGGTCGGCTTCGGGCAGCAGGGTCTTTTGGGCCTGGTGCGTCTGGACGAGGTGGACGTGGTCGTGAACGCGCTTGTCGGCGCCGCCGGCATGCGTGCGTCGTATGAGACCCTTGCGTGCGGCAAGCAGCTCGCTCTGGCCAACAAGGAGAGCCTTGTTGTAGCGGGCGATCTGATCATGCCGCTGGCTGCGAAGGTGGATGCCCTGCGCGTCGAGCGCGGTATCGCACCGCAGGCAGGTCCTGCGGGCGCCCTCATGCCGATCGATTCCGAGCACGGCGCCATTTACCAGTGTCTGCTGGGCGAACGTCATGAGGAAGTATCGGCCTTGTGGGTCACGGCCTCGGGCGGACCGTTTCGCGGCATGACGCGCGCCGAGCTTGCGGGCATGACGGCCAAGCAGGCCCTCGCGCATCCCACGTGGAAAATGGGCCCGAAGATTACGATCGATTCCTCGACGTTGATGAACAAGGGCCTCGAAGTGATCGAGGCGCATCATCTGTTCGCCATGGATTATGACAAGATCAAGGTGGTCGTGCAGCCGCAGAGCGCGATCCATTCGATGGTCGAATTCTCCGACGGCAGCGTGAAGGCGCATCTGGGCACCACCGATATGCGCATTCCCATCCAGTTCGCGCTGAGCTATCCCGATCGATGGGAAGCGCCGGTCGAGCCGCTCGACTTCACGCGCCTGGGCTCGCTCGAGTTCTATCCTGCCGATACCGACACGTTCCGCTGCCTCGCCTTGGCTCGTCATGCCGGCAGCACGGGCGGCACGCTTCCGTGCGTCATGAACGCGGCTAACGAAGTGGCCGTGGCGGCCTTCCTCGACGACGCCTGCGGCTATCTCGATATCGACGCGTGCGTCGAACATGCCATGGAGCTTCATGTGAAGCAGGGCGTGCAGCGCGTCGAAAGCCTCGACCAGCTTGACGATGTGGACGCCTGGGCCCGCGGCGTCGCGCGCGAATTCATCGCTTCCAAGTAACACGCGCCGCATTGGAGCCTGAACGATATCGCCCCCGTTTCCGCCTTCGATGCTCGAGGGAGGAAAACGGGGGCGATTTTCATCTATAAGGGCGTCGCGTCCGAGGCGCGTGACGCGGGTGCGGCGCGACTATGCCGCCAGCGGCTTGGGGTAGCGTACCATGCGGCGTTCATACACGTCGAAATCGGGGGAGTGCAGCTCGTCAACCATTTCGAATCCCAGATGCTCGTACATGCTCTGCAGCCTGTCGGAGTAGCACTCAAGGTAACATTTCAGGCCGTGTTCGTCGGCGAATGCGAAAAACGGCGCAAGCATCCTGCGCAGCGACCCCTTGCCGCGCGCTGCGGGGTCGACGGCCCAGGCGAAGAAGTTGATGTGGTCTTCGCCGCCTGCATGTTTGCGCGCCCAGTCGAACGAGGAGATGGCGACCATCTCCTGCTCCCTGCGCTCGAGCAGTTCGACTTCCTGCGGGGTTGCCGTTTCGAGGAAGCGTTTGCCCGCCTGTGCGCCTTCTACCGAGGTGATGGTCTCGCCGCCCAGCTCGCTATACAGATAGCCGCCCACGGCCGCCGTCATGTCGTCGAGCATGAAGATGGCGCCGTAAGGCGCGAAGGCCTCGATGTCGTCGGCGAATACCGCATGCAGAAGCTCTCGTTTGCGCGCGTCGTCGGTGCCGATTTCGTCGAGCGCTTCGAGCCAGGTGACGAACCACATCTCTTCCATGAAGCTGTCGCCGAGCAGAATCGCGGCGCGATGCGCGAGCTCGCGGTCTTCCGGTTTCACGGTGGTCAGTCCTGCGAGGTTCATTGCTACCATTCCTCTCATGTTCGTTGCGCTTATGTCCTCTATATAGATGCTAGCATCCGGCCGAGCTTGCCGCGCCTTGGCGGCCTAGGCGTTCCCAGGTTGTCAAACGCTGCCCGTGCGGCTTCTCGCGCGTCGTCTCCAGCACTGTTTTTTCAGCTTCGACGAGCCGAATGTGTACGCAATGTGTCGCGGCTACGTTCACGAGCGTATAAAGGGCAACGCGGCGATGACGATGCGGGCCGCCCCTCTTTTCAAGAAGGCGTGCGGCGTTTAGAGTTCTCAGCGAAAAGAGCACATGCCCCCACACAAGGAAAGCGAGATATTGATATGAGCGAAGAGAACAAGAACACGTTCGAGTCCGGCCCCGAGCAGCCGCAGGCGAATGCCGATGCGGCCTTCCAGACCCAGCCGCATCCGCTCCACGCCGCACAGCCCCAGATGGGCGCTTCGGCGCAGGGCTATACCCAGCAGCAGGCCGCTTATCAGCAGCAGGTCTACCAGGCATACGCCGCCCATAACGGCGCGCAGCACGTCAAGACCGAGAAGGATCCCGCCAAGAAAAGCCTCATGAAGACCTTCGGCGTGAGCTTTGCGGGCGCGGCCTTGGCCGTCGTCCTCGGCTTGGGGGGCTTTGCGGGCTTCAACGCCTTGAGCGGTCAGGGTTCGTCCACCTCGCTCGGCGCGTCCACCACCACCAATGTGACCGCCTCGGACACCGAGGCGACGCTCGCCGAAGCGGTGGCCGCTAAGGCGTTGCCTTCCGTGGTGAGCATCGACATCTACCAGAAGGCCTCGTCTTCGTCGCAGTCGGCCTTCGGTTTCGAGGTGCCGGGCGCGGGCAGCGACGACACGCTCACGCAGGCCTCCCTCGGTTCCGGCGTAGTCATTTCCAAGGACGGCTACATCATCACGAACAACCACGTGGTCGAAGGCGCCGACGCCATCAAGGCCACGATCAACGGCCAGGAATACGACGCCCAGTTCGTCGGCAGCGACGCCTCGAGCGATATCGCGGTGATCAAGGTGGACGCGCCCGATTTGACTCCGATCGAAATCGGCTCCTCGTCCGACCTGCAGGTCGGCGAGTGGGTCATGAGCTTGGGCAGCCCGTTCGGTCTTGAAAACTCCGTGTCCGAAGGCATCGTGAGCGCCCTGCAGCGTTCCACCACCATGCAGGACGAGACCACCGGCGAAACGGTCATCTATCCCAACATGATCCAGACCGATGCCACGATCAATCCCGGCAACTCGGGCGGCGCGCTGGTCGATGCCAACGGCAAGCTGATCGGCATCAACTCCATGATCCAGTCGGCCTCCGGCTCCAGCTCGGGCGTGGGCTTCGCGATTCCCGTGGATTACGCCATGAACCTGGCGCAGCAGATCATCGAGGGCAAAGCCCCCACGCATGCCCAGCTTGGCGTGTCGATGGCTCAGATCGATGCCCAGATGGCTCGCTATTACGGCCTTCCGACGGACACCGGCGTATACGTGGCCAATGTGTATGACGGCACGGGAGCGGCCGATGCCGGGCTGCAGCGCGGCGACATCATCACCGGCTTCGACGGCCAGAGCGTCACGTCGCCTTCCGATTTGCAGCTGATGGTGCGCCAGAAGAACCCGGGCGACACCGTCGACGTCACGGTGAATCGCGACGGCCAGGAGCAGACGCTTTCGGTGACGCTGGGATCCGACGAGAACGCATTGGCGGCCTCGTCGCAAAGCGACCAGTACGGTTATGGCAGCGGTAACGGCAACGGCTATGGCAACGGCTACGGCAACGGCTACGGCATGTACGGTTTCGGCTACTAGGCGGCACGTTCGTCGCATACGGCCGTGCATTGCTCGGCAATTTCGATGAACATGGGAAAAAGGGTCGCGCCTTTGGTGGGTGCGGCCCTTTTTGTTAGCGTACAATAGCGCGGATACCATGATTCTTTCGAAAGGGGATTTCATGCCTGCAGAAGGTTACAAATACAACCGCGTGCTGCTGAAGCTTTCCGGCGAGGCCCTGATGGGCGACGCCGGCTACGGCATCGACCCGAAGGTTATCGACGACCTGGCCGAGCAGATCAAGGAAATCGTCGACGACGGCGTCCAGGTGGCCATCACGGTCGGCGGCGGCAACATCTTCCGCGGCGTTGCCGGCAGCGCCGATGGCATGGATCGCGCTCAGGCGGATTACATCGGCATGCTCGCCACCGTGATGAACGCGCTGGCGCTGCAGGACGGCCTCGAGCGTCACGGCGTTTCTTCGCGCGTCCAGTCCGCAATCGAGATGCATCAGGTCGCCGAGACCTACATCCGCTTGCGCGCCATCCGCCACATGGAAAAGGGCCGCGTCGTCATTTTCGCCGCAGGTACGGGCAATCCGTATTTCACCACCGACACCACGGCCGCTCTGCGCGCGTGCGAAATCGACGCCGACTGCATGATGAAGGCCACCAAGGTCGACGGTATCTACGATAGCGACCCCAAGACCAATCCCGATGCCAAGAAGTTCGACAAGATCAGCTACCTCGACGTGCTTACCAAGGAGCTCAACGTCATGGATGCGGCTGCTATCTCGCTGTGCAAGGACAACGAGATGCCGCTGCTCGTGTTCGATATGACCACGCCCGGCAATATCGGACGCATTCTTAAGGGCGAAGACGTCGGAACGCTCGTGTACTAGAGAAAAGGGGAAACCGGACATGACTGCTGAAATCATGAGTGCCGCCGAGGCCAACATGAACAAAGGCCTCGACAACCTGAAGGAGGCGTTCGCCGGCGTTCGCACCGGTCGCGCCAACCCGATGATGCTCGACAAGATCAAGGTCGACTACTACGGCGTTCCCACGCCCATCAATCAGATGGCCGCCGTGAAGACCCCCGATGCCCATATGCTGGTCATCGAGCCGTGGGACAAGTCAATCCTGCGCGGCATCGAGGCCGCCATCCTGGCGAGCGACCTCGGCATCACCCCGTCCAACGACGGCGCGGTTATCCGCCTTCCGATTCCCGCCCTCACCGAGGAGCGCCGCAAGGAAATGGTCAAGGACTGCAAGACCTACGCCGAGGAAGCACGCGTGGCCGTGCGCAACGCGCGCCGCGACGCCAACGCCAAGATCGATCGCCTGAAGAAGGACTCCGAGATTTCCGAGGACGACGCCCGTCGCGCCGAGGAGCAGGTTCAGAAGCTCACCGACAAGTTCGTCGCTTCCGTCGATGAGATGCTGAAGAAGAAGGAAGCCGAGGTTATGGAGATTTAGGTTCCGTCGGCCTTTCGGCCGACGGAACGGGTCGTCCGGCTGCGCACGAGCGGGACGGCGCATGCGGCGCTCCAAGCGGGACTCGCGTACCGAAGTACGCTTCGCCCCGCTTTCACGCCGACTGCATCTGCCGCGCTCATCCTCGCCTGCGTTTCGGCGACCTGGAATTCCTTGTTCGCCTCGCCTGCGCTTCGGCAGGCCGGAGCCTTTCGCTGCGCTGGGCGACCTGGTGTTCTCTTCATTGTTTCGCGCTTTTTGCCTGAGCCGCCCTTCGGGGCGGCCGGGCTGGAAATGCACCGAAGAAGCCGTCCGCATGACGCGGGCGGCAGCTGTTTTTTTCGGTCTATTTCCAGCCCGTGTTTTCACGCGGCCCCGATTCGATGGAAAGGGGTGCTTATGCTTCACAAGCCTCTCGACGCTATATTTCCGAGCCCGCCCGACGGGCTCGATCCTTTCGCGCTCGATCCCGAGCGCGTCCCCGAACATGTCGCCGTCATCATGGACGGCAACGGCCGCTGGGCGAAGAAGCGCGCCTTGAATCGCCTGAAAGGGCACAAGGCGGGTATCGAGGCCGTACGCGAGACCATTCGATGCGCGAGCGATGCCGGCGTGCGCTATCTGACCATTTACTCGTTTTCAACCGAAAACTGGAAGCGACCCGAAGAAGAGGTCGTCGGGCTGATGGACCTTTTCGCCAAAACCATGCTTGCCGAAGTGGACGGATTGCATGAAGAGCGTGTGCGCGTGCGCACGATCGGCGATCTTTCCGCGTTGCCCGAGGATACGCGCGCGGCATTCGACGAGGCCTGGAAAAAGACCATGGATAACGACGGCATGACGCTGCTTGTCGCGGTGAATTACGGCTCGCGCCAAGAGATGCTGCGCGCCGTGCAGGCGTGTATGCGCGAAGCCGTCATCGCGGCGGAAGAGACGGGGTCGGTCCCGCAGGTCGACGAGCGCATGTTCGAACGCGGCCTTTATACCGCCGACATTCCCGATCCCGATTTGGTGATCCGCACGTCGGGGGAAATGCGCGTGTCCAATTTCCTTCTGTGGCAGATGGCGTATTCCGAGTTTTATTGCACCGATGTGCTCTGGCCCGATTTCGATAGGTACGACTTCTTGCGCGCTTTGCTGGACTATCAGGGCCGCGACAGGCGTTTCGGGGCGGTGCGGTCGTGAGCAATACGCACGAAATGAGGGAACACGCCCATCAGGCGTATGAATCGGCGAAATCGACGGCGACGGGCAAGAAGAACGCCGCGAAGAAATTCGTTTACGATAAGACGCCTGCGAAATTCAAGAACGCAAGCGACCTGCAGGTTCGTTTCCGCACGGGATTCGTCTACGTCACGGTTTCCATACTGTGCATCATGGGCGGCGAATTGAGCACCGTGCTTCTGCTCTGCGTGCTATCGGGCATCGCGGCAGGCGAATTCTTCTACATGCTGCGCAGCGATGCGAAGCTTCCCAACGAGCTTCTGGGCACGATGGCTGCGGTCGCGTATCCGATCAGCGTATGGCAGTTCGGCATGCCCGGCGCCCTCGTCGTGACGGGCGCGCTTCTTGTCGCATTGCTGGTATGGTACGTATTCTGGATGCGGGCGCGTATCGGCGATGTGGGCGTGTCGTTTTTCGGCGCGGCCTACACCGGCCTGCTGTTGTCGAGCCTGATCGTAGTGCGTCAGGCCGTCCCTGGATTTTGGGGCGGCGTGCTGGTGGTCGGCATTTTCTGCAGCGTATGGGCGAACGATTCATTCGCCTACCTGGTGGGAAGCAAGCTCGGCAAGCATAAGCTTGCTCCCCGCATTTCGCCGAAGAAAAGCTGGGAGGGCTTTGTCGGCGGCCTTCTTGGGTCGGTCGCCATCTGGTATGCCCTCTCGTTCATTCCCGGCGTCGAAATGAGCATAGCCCAGGCCGTTGCTTTCGGCATGATGTGCGGCCTTGCAGGCGTGCTGGGCGACTTGGCGGAAAGCCGCATCAAACGCAACTCGGGCGTCAAGGATTCGGGAACCATCATGCCCGGTCACGGCGGCATCCTCGACCGGTGCGACTCGTTGTTCCTTGCTTCGGTGGTGGCGGCCGTGCTGCTGGTGGCGGGAGACTGCATTCCATACGTGCTGTGATGAAGGCCGTCCGCATTGCGCGCGGTCGGACATATGTCGCCTTTATTTCAAGGCCTCCTCGGAACCTTTTCGAGGAGGCCTTTGTTTTGGATGCCGATGACCGCCGGAGCGCATCGATGTTCTTTTCGGACAAGGTGGCGCGAGTGTGTGAAAAACGGCGTCGATTTCGGTCGGAATCGCTCAGTTATTTCGTATATTTCCATACAATATTAAAGAAGTATCCCATCAATATTGAACTAAGAGCTATATAAAAATGAATAGTACCTATAATATTTTCAAAGTTATCAACAAACTTTGAAATGTGGGTAAAAATGAGATACGAAATCAACGAAGAAGAGGCCATGATTCTGAAAATGGTCGACGATATCTGCACGAATGTCGTTTCGCAGCGCGCAGCCGAAATCGACGAGCAGGATGAATTCCCTGAAGATATCTATCGTCTTTTCGCCGAACAAGGCCTGTTCTCGTTGGCGTATGGCGAAGAATACGGCGGATGCCAGGTCGGTATGCATTGCTGGGTCCGCATGATCGAACGCATTTCCAAGGAATCGCCCGCCGTGGCGCTGATGGTCCTCATATCCGCCATCGGGTCCGACGCTCTTGTGTTTTCGGGAAGCGAAGAGCAGAAATCGACGATTCTTCCGCGACTCGCTTCAGGCGAGGCGAAGATCTGTTTTGCGTTGACCGAACCGCGTGCGGGCTCCGATATATCTTCCATCTCGACGACGGCGAAGCCGGTCGATGGAGGCTGGAAGATCGACGGAGCGAAGATTTTCATCACGAACGGAGAGGTGAGCGACTATTTCACGGTATTCGCGAAAGTGCCCCGGGACGACGAGATGCTGCCCACATGCTTCGTCGTCCCTCGCGATACCTCCGGATTGGTCATCGGCCGAAAAGAACACAAGATCGGCCTGCGCGGCTCTGTGACCTCGCAGTTGTTTTTCGAGGACATGTTCGTGACCCCCGATATGCTGGTCGGCGAAGTGGGGCAGGGGTTCGATATCGCGCACCACACCCTTAACCGCGGAAGGCTCGCGGTGGCGGCGCTTTCGACGGGTGTGACGGCGGCGTGCGTCGAGGCCGCCGCCACATATGCGCAGGAAAGGGTTCAGTTCCATCGCAGCATCTCGGATTTCCAGGCGGTTAAATTCATGCTCGCCGACATGGAGATATCGCTCGAGGCGTCGCGGCTTCTGCTCGATCAGGCGGCCGACGCATATATGGACCGTTCGGCGGACATGATGAAAACCGCTTCGGCTGCGAAGGCGTTCTGTTCGGAGCATGCGGTCGACGCGGCGCGCGACGCCGTTCAGATATTCGGCGGTTACGGCTTGTGCAAAGACTACCCGGTCGAGCGCTACTACCGCGACGCGCGCGCGTTCACCATCATCGAGGGCACGAGCCAGGTGCAAAAGAGCCTTGTGGCGAAAGCGGTTTTGCGGGAATACGCGAAACCCGAGGCGTAGCAGGCGCCGTTTGCTGCGCTGGGTGGAGAAAAACGCCTCGCGTCTCATCGTTTTGATTCCGACTTCCGAAAGAAAAGAGGGTAGGACATGAAGATTGTCGTATGCGTGAAGCAGTCGGTCGATTCGGAGGCGGTTCTTGCGTTCGACGAATCCGGCAGCGTTGCCAAGGAAGGGCAGACGCTCGTCATCGACCCGTACAGCGAATTCGCCGTAGAAAAGGCGGTCAGGATCAAGGAGTCTTTGGGCGCCGAAGTGGTCGCGTTGTGCATCGGATCGCCCGATGCGCTTCCCGTCATCCGTCACGCGCTTGCCATGGGCGCCGATTCGGCGGTCTTCGTCGAAGACGCCGCTCTCGCCGATGGCGACCCTGCGGCGAAGGCGGCCGTTCTGGCCGAGGAGATTCGCGCCATGGGCGCCGATCTGGTCATGGGCGGATGCATGTCTTCCGATACGGCTCGCGCACAGGTCATGCCGCGTATCGCTTGCATTCTCGGAATCCCCCACGTCAACACGGCGGTGGATTTGGAAATCGAAGGCGATGTGGCGCATGTCGTGCGCGAGATAGACGACGGCAAGGTCGCGATCGACATGGAGCTTCCCGCGGCGGTTTGCGCTCAGCAGGGATTGGCCGAACCCCGCTATCCTACCGTGCGCGACATCATGCAATCCAAGCGTAAGCCGATCGAGACGCATGCCGCAAGCGGGAATGCGGATGCGGGCGCGACGCTGCAAGTGCTTGCGGTCTCTTCCAAGCCGAAGCGGGTGGGCGGCCGCATCGTGGAAGGCGACGGAACGAAAGAGATGGTCGCCAATGCGGTCCGTATGCTTCGCGACGAGGCGAAAGTGCTTTAGGAGGAAACGACATGGCTGATATCTGGGTATACGCCGAGGTGAAAGACAAGGCCTTGCGACATGTGACCTACGAGATGGTGACGGCGGCCCGTTCGCTGGCCGATGCGTCGGGCGAATGCGTCGTGGCCGTCGTGGCCGAAACGGAAGTCGAGGGCGTGCAGCGCCTCGCCGAGTTCGGCGCCGACCATATCGTTCTTTTGGGCGACGCCGTCGAGCCGTGCGAAACCGAAGCGGCGGCGGCTATGCTTGCCGACCTTGCGTCGAAAAGAAATCCTTCGGCCATCATGTTCGCCCATTCGTCGTTCGGGATGGATGTGGCGCCTTCGATGGCGCAGCGTCTCAGGACGGTCTATATCCCCGAAATCGTCGCGGTCGATCCCGAACGGCGTGCCGCCGTGCGCGAGGCGTATTCGGGCAAGGTCGTCGAAGCCGTTAAGATACCCGATGAGGGCCCGTCGGCGTTGATGACGGTGAGGCCGAAGGCCATAGAGGCGCGCGTCGTGCGCGAAGGCGCGACGGTGTGCGAGACGGCCTGGACGCTTCTTTCCGGCGTCGATGCGCGCCAGGTCGTCAAGGATATCGTCCGCAAGGTGTCGGGCCGTGTGGAACTGACCGAAGCGGATCGCGTCGTTGCGGGCGGCCGCGGCGTCGGCAGCGCCGAAGGATTCGCGACGATCGAAGAGCTGGCCGACGTGCTCGGCGCAGCGATCGCCGCTTCGCGACCGGTGGTAGACGAAGGCTGGCTCGATATTCAGTACCAAGTCGGCCAAACGGGCAAGGCCATCGCGCCCGGCCTTTACATCGCCTGCGGCATTTCGGGCTCGATCCAGCATATGGCCGGCGTCTCGGCGTCGAAGTGCATCGTCGCCATCAATCGCGACCCGGAGGCCGAAATTTTCAAGGTGGCCGACTACGGCATAGTCGCCGACCTGTTCGAAGCGGTTCCCCTGCTTACGCAGGAATTGAAATCGGTACTCGATGCGTAGACGCCTTGGTGTCGGGGAAGGATGACGGGCATGGATGCGGTAACGCCGACGCGTGAATTGTTCTGGAACATCTCGGGGCAGTGGGTCATGTATCCGCTGTTTCTCGCGGTCGTTGCATTCTTCGTCCTATTCTATGTGCGGCGCGTGAAGCTGTGGCGTATCGGACGGCCCGACGACAGGTCGGGCCATGTCGGGCTGCGTCTGCGCGGAGCGTTGCGCGACGCCGTTTTGCAGGTTCGCGTTCTGCGCGAGAAAAAGGGCGGCATCATCCATCTTGCCATGTATGCGGGCATGATCGTGCTGCTTTTGGCCACGGCGTTGACGGCGGCCGATGCCGATCTGGGAACGTCGTTCGTGCAAGGCAGGCTTTACCTCTATTTCTTCTCCTTGACCGTCGACGTTGCGGGACTGCTGTTCTGCATCGGCATGGCGGCAGCGCTTATTCGCCGTGCGATGCGGAAGAACAGGGGCCTCGACACTTCCGCTTCCGACATCGTCATTCTGGTCGCCTTGCTCGCTATCGGCATATCGGGCTTTTGCGTCGAGGGGCTGCGCATCGTCGGCACCGATGACCCGTGGCGTTTTTGGTCTCCTGTGGGAAACGTATTCGCCGCGCTCTTCGCGGGTCTCGATGCGGAACAGATATCGGCTGCGCATCGGATTTTGTGGTGGAGCCATCTCGTTCTTGCGTTCGTCGTTTTGGGCGCATGGACTTACACGAAGCTCGTTCACGTGCTGCTCGTGCCGGCGGGCGTGTATTTCAGAACGCTCGACCATAAGGCGACGCTGCCGTATATCGACCTCGAAGACGAAGAACTCGATTCCATGGGCGTGGGGTCTATCGACGAATTCACATGGAAAGACCTATTCGATGCCGAAGCATGCATTCGGTGCGGACGTTGCGTGAACAATTGCCCCGCCAGCATGACGGGCAAAGAGCTTTCTCCGAAAGGGGTCGTTCAAGGGCTTCGCGTCCAGCTTGAAGAGCATGGGCCCTCTATCGCTGCCGCGCGCAAAGCTGCCGATCGAGGCGATGGGCGAAAAGAAGGGCAGGCGGCCGCCTCCGGGGCGTCGGAGCGCATCGCGCCGGTCGGTTCGGTTCTTTCCGAGAACGCTTTGTGGGATTGCACGACATGCGGCGCATGCCAGGAACAGTGCCCCGCGATGATCGAGGTCCCTTCGAAAATCGTCAAGATGCGTACCTATCAGGTATCGATGGAAAGCGCGTTTCCCAGCGAAGCCCAGCAGTCGTTCAGGGCTCTCGAGAACAACGGCAATCCCTGGGGCCTGGGTTGGCAGACGCGCGCGAATTGGGCCGAAGGCCTCGATGTTCCCACGTTGGCGGAGAACCCCGATGCGGAATACGTGTTCTGGCCCGGATGCTCGGGTGCATTCGACGCGCGCAATCGCAAGGTGAGCATCGCGCTCGTCAAGCTGCTCAAGGCGGCGCGCGTCGATTTCGCGATTATCGGCAACGAGGAAAAGTGCTGCGGCGATGCCGCTCGTCGCATGGGCAACGAATATGTGTATTACATGCTCGCATCGGAAAACATCGCCACGCTGAATTCGTACGGAGTGAAGAAGATCATCACTCAGTGTCCGCATTGCTTCACGAGTCTTAGCGTCGACTATCCTCAGCTGGGAGGCCGTTATGAAGTGATTCATCATGCGGAGCTGCTTGAGCGGCTGGTCGCCGAAGGGCGTCTGCCTATCGCGAGCGGCGCTTCGAAGCGCGTGGCGTATCACGATTCGTGCTATTTGGGTCGCTATAACGGCATCTATGAGGAGCCGCGCTCTCTCTTGAGGGCTGCGGGTCGCGATGTGGTCGAGATGGAAAGGGCGTTTTCGGAGAGTTTTTGCTGCGGTGCCGGCGGAGGTCGCATGTGGCTCGAAGAGAAGGAGGGCGCCCGCATCAATTTCGAACGCGCGCGTCAGGCGCTTGAAACGGATCCCGATGAGGTATGCACGGCGTGTCCGTTCTGCTTGACCATGCTCTCCGACGGCGTGGCTGCGAAAGACGCCGCCGTGCCGGTGCGCGATATCGCCGAAATTCTGGCCGATTCCCTTCCCGAAGCGTAGATTCGCTTGCCATGCGGACCTCGACCGTTCGCGATACGTCCGACTTTCCGGCCTATTCGCACGTCGCGGGAGCCAAATGCGTTTTCTCGACGGATGCGTGGTCTTTTTCGGCTAGACTGTTTCTGGTTTATCGAGCATAAAAACAACATTTTATGCCTTATTGTGGAAATAAGTCTATCGCGAAGAGATTGGAACGATCAATGACCGAACGCGATTTGGATGGCAAGCGGATTCTTGTGACGGCGGGACCTACGCAGGAGGCCATCGACCCCGTTCGCTTCATCAGCAACCATTCCACGGGCCGTATGGGCTATGCGATCGCGCAGCGCGCTTGCGAGCGTGGGGCCGATGTGGTGCTGGTATCGGGCAAGGTTTCCATCGAGGCCCCCGAAGGGGTCGAGCTGGTGCCCGTCGTGAGCGCCCAGGATATGTTCGAGGCGGTCGCTTCTCGCTATGAATCCTGCGATGCGGTCATCAAGGCTGCCGCCGTGGCGGATTATCGCCCCAAGCATGCGGCTTCCGACAAGATGAAGAAGAAGGACGGCGACCTGACGATCGAGCTCGAGCGCACGGTCGACATTCTCTCGTGGCTCGGCGCCCATCGCATGCCCGGCCAGCGTCTGTGCGGCTTCTCTATGGAGACGCGCGACGTGATGGAGAACTCCCGCGCCAAGCTCGACCGCAAGAAGGTCGACATGATCTGCGCGAACTGCCTGAAAGAGGACGGCGCGGGCTTCGGCACGCCGACGAACCACCTCACGCTGATCTCTCATGAACGCACGGTGGACCTGCCCCTTATGGACAAGATCGACGCGGCCGACCGCGTGCTCGACGAACTGTTCGCGATCGCGCCGAAAGGGGAGTAGCCGATGCTTCTGACGGTCGATATCGGCAATACCAACGTGGTCATGGGCCTTATGCCCGAACGAGGCCTGCTTGCCTCCAACTTGCGCTTTCCCACGGATAAGCGCCGGACGGTGCAGGAGTTCATGGAAGGCTTCGAGGCGTTGGTCGCCATGCATGGCTTCGATTTCTCCAACGTCAACGGCGCCATCGTGAGCTCCGTCGTGCCCGAGCTCACCGATTCGGTGGTGGCGTCGGTGCGCGCGAAGACGGGCGATGCGCCGCTCGTGGTCGACCACCGCATGGATCTGGGCTTTACGATCGACATGGAAACGCCCGAGAAGCTGGGCGTCGACATGATCGCCGACGCCGCGGGCGCCATCAACGATTACGACGGCAACCTGGCCATCTTCGACATGGGTACGGCCACTACGTGCTCGGTGGTGAGCGCCGACCGCGTCTACCTGGGCTCGATCATCATGCCCGGCGTCGTGATCTCGCAGGATGCTCTGACCGCGAAGGCGTCGGCGCTGCCGTTCATCAAGTTCGAGCGCCCGAAGCGCCTGATCGGCCGCGATACGGTCGACTGCATGCGCAGCGGCGTGATCTATGCCAATGCGGCCATGATGGACGGTCTGGTCGACCGTATCTCCGATGAGCTGGGCGGCCCGGTCCTGGCTGTGGCCACGGGCGGCATTTCCCGCCTGATTGTGCCTGCCTGTCGCAGATACGTGGTGCACGATCCCAACTTGCTGCTGAAGGGCCTGTGGGACCTGTATCACCGCAATATCTCGTAACGCGTCGCGTTTCGTGCTGCCGGCCGCGCCTGCTTGCCGTCGCACGGTTTCTTCCGTCGGAACGCACTGTTACAATGGAGCCACCGTTTTAACGAAAGGAAGTTCGTATGAACATCGTATTGTTGGGCGCCCCGGGCGCTGGCAAGGGAACCCAGGCCGCCAAGCTGGTCGAGGAGTTCGGCACGCCGCATATCTCCACGGGCGACATCCTGCGCGCCGCCGTGAAGAACCAGACCGAGCTCGGCAAGAAGGCGAAGTCGTTCATGGACGCGGGCGACCTCGTTCCCGACAGCCTGATCATCGACCTGATGAACGAGCGCCTGCAGGAGCCCGACGCCAAGGTCGGCTTCATCCTGGACGGCTTCCCCCGCACCACCGCGCAGGCCGTCGCTCTTGACGACATGCTCGCCCGTCTCGAGCGTCCGCTCGACGGCGCGCTGCTCGTCGACGTCGACCCCGAGGTCATCGTGAAGCGCCTGACCGCTCGCCGCTGCTGCAAGGATTGCGGCTACATCGGCTCCGACGCTGACGCTTCCTGCCCCAAGTGCGGCGGCGAAATGTACCAGCGCGACGACGACAACGAGGCCACGGTTCGCAACCGCCTCGACGTCTACGAGAAGAGCACCTCTCCCTTGATCGACTACTACAAGGGCAAGGCGCTGCTCAAGGCGGTCGACGGCGATCGTCCGGTCGACGAGGTCTATGCCGATGTGAAGGCTCTGCTGAGCCTGTAGGCTTGCTGGAATGGAGCCGCCGATTCTTTCGTGCGGTATCGTTTCGGTCAGGGGGAGACGCTGTCTCCCCCTGTTTTGTTTTCTCGGATGCACGGCGTTCGCATCGTGTCGTGCCTGTGCTCGCAAGGCGTTCGCCCGCAAGTTGTCGGCTATAATGTCCGTCATGCGTGAATTCATGACACTGCTGCGAGAATTCGTGGCCACCCATCATCCCGAACTGCGCCGTTTCGTGAAAACGGCGTGCATCATCGTGCTTTGCGCCGTGGTGCTGGAAACCTTCGTCTTCAATTTCAATCATTGGCGCAGCCTCACGTGGGAGGCCGTGACGCTCGACTCCCAGATCGACCTGCCTGAAACGCCCGACGGGCGCTATCGGATATCGACGGTCGACAACGATATAGAATTCGAGCATCTCGGCGTGAAGGTGCACAACCTGCGGCTCGATTTCAGCTGGAACCAGGGGGCGCAAAACGTTCCGGTGAAGATCTGGTTCACCGACGATGCCCATTCCACTTATTTCGACGACACCGAATATACTTCGGGCGTGCCCGTGGCCTACGTGGCCACCAATTGCGACGAAAGCGAATATCTCAACCTGAATTCGTCGGGCGAGATCGGCAAGCTGCGCATCCAGTTCGGCGGCGACAAGACGGTCTATCCGCTGTATCTGGACGGCGTGTCCATCAACGCGCCCGAGCCGTTCTCGTTCAGCATGCTGCGCCTTTTGGCCGCGATCGCCGTCATGACGTTCGTCTACGCCTTCCGTCCGCGAAGCGGCCTGTACCGCATCTACATCAAAGAACATCCGCACCGCTCTAAGATCGCCGCCATCGGCGTCGCCGCCGTCGAAATCTGGCTGTGCTCGTCGTTTTTGCTCATGGGCTCCAACCTGGTCGGCGTGGCCACGTCGTCGTATAACTCGGGTTCGTGGGACGGCGTGAGCATCGTGAACACCTTCGAAGTGGGCGGCGATAACGCCCAGCAGTACGCCGAGCTGGCCAAGAGCATGGCCGACGGTAAGTTCTATCTGGAAGAAGAGCCGCCGAACTGGCTGCAGAATATGGAAGACCCCTACGACCGCGGCGCCCGCGACCAGCTGGTCAAGGAAACAGGCGAGAACTATCTGTGGGACGTGGCGTATTACGACGGCCATTACTACGTGTATTTCGGCGTGGTGCCGGTGGTATTGTTCTATCTGCCGTTCTATCTTGCCACGGGAGCCAATTTCCCCACGGCGATCGGCGTTCTCATAGGCATGATCGCGTTCATCGCGGGCGTTTCGGCGCTGCTCGACCGATTCGCGCGCTACCATTTCAAGCGCGTGAGCGTGGGGCTGTACCTGCTGCTGCAGATGGCCGTGGTGGGTTGCAGCGGCGCGTTGTATCTGCTGAAGTTCCCGACGTTTTATTCGCTGCCTATCATGCTGGCATTGGCGTTTTCGGTCTGGGGCCTTTATTTCTGGATGCTCGGCCGCGCCCATCGCCGGCCCGAGCTGCTCTATCTTGCGGGGTCGCTGTGCATGGCGCTCGTGGTGGGCTGCCGACCGCAATTCGTCATGCTGAGCTTTTTGGCCTTCCCGCTGTTCTGGCGGCCGTTCATCACCGAGGGCCACATCAGGACGGCTGCGGGCATGCGTCAGTTCATCTGCCTGATTGCGCCGTATGCCGTCGTGCTGGCCGGCATCATGTGGTACAACTACGCTCGCTTCGGGTCGCTATTCGATTTCGGCGCCAACTACAACCTGACGGTCAACGACATGACCAAGCGCGGCATGGCCGTGGGCCGCATCGCGCCGGCGTTGTTCGCCTATTTCTTCCAGCCGCCCTCGGCTACGGGCGTGTTCCCGTACCTGCAGGCGACGCCGTTCGATACCACCTATCTCGGACAGACCGTCAAAGAGGCCACGTTCGGCGGCATCTTCGCATGCCTGCCGGTGCTGTGGATCCTGCCGTTCGCGGGCACGGCGCTACGTATGCGCGTCAGCCAGCGCAAGACCCGCACGATAGCGGGCGTCGTCGGCGTGCTTTTGGCGTCGGGCGTGATTATCGGCATCGCCGATGCGGAGGTGGCGGGCATCCTGCAGCGTTATTTCGCCGACTTCAGCATCATGTTCCTTATGGCCGCGGTGCTTGTGATATTCATCCTCAACGAGAACATGGCCCCTGGCAGCGCCTTGCATGTGCTTATGCTGCGGGTGCTTCCCGTGGCGGTGTTCGTCGGCCTGGCTTACATGGTGCTTCTGTGCCTGACCGCCGAATCGGGTTGGTGGAGCCAGGCGTATCCGTGGGCGTACCAATCGCTTCTGGAAACGTTCCAGTTCTGGACGTAAGGCGCCGCCTGCGCGGCGTTTCCGCGCCTGTCCGATGAATATCCGCGATGATGAAAGGTCGTTATGAAGAAGCTGTTCGCCCAGTTCATGAAATTCGGCGTGGTGGGAGCGCTGGCGTTTTGCATCGATTACGGCCTTCTGGCGCTTCTGACCGAAGTATTCGGCGTGAACTACCTGGTCAGCGCCACGATATCGTTCACGGTGTCGGTGGTGTTCAATTACCTGGCGTCGATGCGCTACGTGTTCACGCACAAAGAGGATATGAGCCGCCGCCGCGAGTTCGTCATCTTCATCATCCTGTCGGTGATCGGCCTATTGATCAATAACGTCTGCATGTGGGCGGGCGTCGAGCTTCTGGGCGTGCATTACCTGATCGTGAAGATCGCGGCCACGGCTATCGTCATGGTGTGGAATTTCGTCACGCGCAAGATCTTCCTCGATGCAGGCGAATAGGCCGTCTTTATAAAAAACGGGCCCCGACCGTGAAGGTTCGGGGCCCGTGGAGGAAGTGGTCCGGGTTGAAAAGAGCGCGTCGCAGAAGGCGGCTCTTTGCGACTTTGCTTAGGCGAAGGTCTTGCCCGCCATGCGGAAGATGTCCTTGTACAGGCTCGGACGCGTCATGACCTTGCGTTTCGTGCTCATGTCGCAGCCTGCACCGCGGCCTTGCGCGTCGGTGAGGTACTCGGGCTGATGCGCTTCGATGGCGTGGCCGACCTGCTGGGAGACTTCCCAAGCGTTTGCTTTCGCGGCGATGAAATAGGCATTCATGGGAATGCCTCCTTTCTTATTCGAGGCGTCCTATGCTCGTTCGCCGGGGCGCGGTCCCGACGTTGTGGCCAAGATACCACGGTTCCTCGAAAAAAGGCGATAATTTCTATCTGATTTAACATTTGTCAATGAATTCACAAAGCTAATCGGCATATGGAAAGACGTTGCCGGCAAACGGTCTTTTTATAGCTGACGTGCGCTTTCTTTTGGCTTGCATCGCGCCTTCCCGAATCGATTCCTGCGTTGGAAAATGTTTCCGCCACGCGTCGGGGCGTGCCCATGCCCTCACCGAACGACTTTCTCGCGTTGCGTGGTTTTGGCATCAGCGGCACTTTCGGGGATGCGTGCAGCACGGGATGGCGCCTGCGGCGGGGAGGCGCGTCGCCGCGCTTGTCTCTTTGTCATGCGTTTTCTGGTCTGCTCAGAGAGTCATTGGTAGAATCGGAAAATCGTATCGAGGCGCTTTCGGGGGATTTGTCTCTCGTGGGCGCGACCACGGCAGGGGGGATGGAATATGAGCGAAATCGACGTGCGCGCTGCCCTTGCGCACTGGAGCGAATGCGTGGCGGACGACGAGCTTTCCGCAGAGCTCGCGCGGCTTTCGGAGGCCGACGATGCTGCGGTAGCCGATGCATTCTTCCAAGATCTTGAATTCGGCACGGCGGGCCTGCGCGGCGTGATCGGGGCCGGCACCAACCGCATGAACGTCTACACCGTGGCGCGCGCCACCCAGGGTTTGGCGGAGCACCTCAACGCTCGCTTCGAAAATCCCAGCGTGGCCATCGCGCGCGACTCGCGCCACAAAGGCGAGCTGTTCGTGCACACGGCCGCGAGCGTGCTTGCCGCCAACGGAATCCGCTGCCTGGCGTATCCGCGCGTCGAGCCCACGCCCGCGCTTTCGTTCGCCGTGCGCGACCTGGGCTGCAGCGCCGGCATCAACATGACCGCGAGCCATAATCCGGCCGCCTACAACGGCTACAAAGTCTATGGCTTCGACGGCTGCCAGATCACCAGCGAGGCCGCGGCCGACATCTCGGCGCGCATCGCACGCCTGGGCTATTTCGAAGCCGACGGCGCCTGTGCGAAGACGGTCGATTTCGACCGTGCCGTCGCCGAGGGGCTGGTGGAAGAAATCGACGACGACACGCTGGAGCGTTTCGTCGAGGCGGTGCTGGCGCAGTCGCAGGAAACGCCCGAGCAGATGCAGCGTCCGCTGGAAGTGGTGTACACGCCGCTGTGCGGCACGGGCCTGGAATGCGTGAGCGACGCGCTGGGCCGCATCGGCATCGATAACCTTGACGTGGTGGCGGGGCAGGGCGAGCCTGACGGCGATTTCCCCACGTGCGAATACCCTAATCCCGAAGAGCGTGCCGCTCTGGAGGCCGGCATCGCCCGCTGCCGCGAACGCGCGGCGCAGGGCGCGGCCCCCGACCTGCTGCTGGCGACCGACCCCGATGCCGACCGCGTGGGTGTGGCCTGCGAAGACGGCGACGACTACACGCTGATCACGGGCAACGAGATGGGCATCCTGCTCATGGACTATCTGGCGCGCATGCGTGCCGAGCGCGGCGAGGACCTTGCGCGCTGCATCGCGGTGACCACGATCGTGTCGTCGGCGATGGCCGATGACGTGGCGCGCGCCCACGGTTTCGAGCTGCGTCGTACCCTGACGGGCTTCAAATACATCGGCGAGCAGATCGGTCTGCTCGAGGCGGCGGGCGAAGCCGACCGGTTCATGTTCGGTTTCGAGGAGAGCTACGGATATCTGGCGGGCACGCACGTGCGCGATAAAGACGCCGTGGTGGCGAGCATGCTCATCTGCCAGATGGCGCGCTTCTATCGCGAGCAGGGCATGAACCTGGTCCAGGCCCTGCTCGCGCTCTACGAGCGCTACGGCTACTGCCTGAACCGCACCATCTCGCTGAGCTATCCCGGCGCAGACGGCGCCCGCAAGATGGCAGACCTCATGGCGGCTCTGCGCGCCCAGGCTCCTGCATCGGTGGCGGGCCGCGCCGTGTTGCGCGCGACCGACTACGCTCAGGGAGCCGTTATGCCCGTGGTGGGCGGCTCGGGCGAAGAACCCGCCCAGCTTCCTGCGGCGAACGTGGTCGAGCTTGCGCTCGAAGGCGATTGCAAGGTCATCGTGCGCCCGAGCGGCACCGAGCCCAAGATCAAGGCCTATCTGTTCGCGAAGGCGGATGCCCGCGAAGACGCGCTCGCACTGCTCGACGCTCTCGACGCGGCCGCCCGCGCGATGCTCGCCTAGGCGGAAAACGATGGTGGGCGGAGCGTCGTTTCTATGCTCCGTCTTTTAGAAGGATCGACGCCGCACCCGATGCGGCCCGAAGAAAGGAAATACCGATGCTGTTCGGACATATCGATACGGCGAGCCTTGACGAATGCGCCCACGAAGGCGTGCGCCGCGCCGTCGCCTACGCTAAAGAGCACGACTTGAGCGTGCTCGAACCCGGCAGGCACGACATCGACGGCGACGCGCTGTTCGTCAACGTATGCGCTTACGAGACGCGTGCGTTCGAGGACTGCCGCTTCGAGGCCCATCGCCGCTACATCGACGTGCAGATGGTGCTCGAGGGCGAGGAGCGCATCGACGTGCAGTTCATCGACCGTCTGGACGCCGAGCCCTTCGACGAAGAAGCCGATAACATGTTCCTCGACGGCGAAGCGGCCGCGTCGGTCGTCATGACGCCCGGCACGTTCGTGGCGGTCTTTCCGTGCGACGGTCACAAGCCCGGTATCGCGGTCAGCGATTCGGCGCCGGTGAAAAAGGCCGTCTTCAAGGTTCTGGTCTAGCGGGTGTTCGGCGGGCGGCGGGGCGATGGTCCTGCCGCCCGCCGCGTATCGGCGCTTCGGCCGCGCATCCTGCGCGCCTGCGATTGCAGGCGAACGGGGGGCGGCCGAAGCGTTTTCGTATTTTGGGGGCCGTTCGCCGCCGGCCGTCGCGGCACGCGTCCGTGCCGGCGGTGCGTTCGCGGCGCCTATCGGTCGGTCGATGCGCGCGTGCGTGCCGAGCGGCGGGCTGCAAGGGCGCTTACGACGATGGCGCCGATACAGGCGGCGACGGTGTCGACCGCCCAGTCGGCGGGGTCGCACGAGCGCAGGGGCACGAAAATCTGGTGTATTTCGTCGGTTATGCCGTAGAGGCTCGCGGCGATGCTTGCGATCGCGGCCGCCCGTCGCGGCGCGACATGCAGGCGCAGCGCGTTGGCGAGCACGCAGCCGAACAGCAGATATTCCGCGAAATGCCCGATGGGGGACACGTCCACCGGATGCCCTGCAGCCGCCGAAAGCATCTCGGCGAGCCAGGCTTTCGCGGCCGACAGAAGGCCCGATCCCGTATCCAAGGCAACGCCGTCTTTGGCGCTCATGGCGAAGATCAGCGCCGCCACGACGGCCACGGCGGCCCACGAGGCCGCGACGAACGCCTTCGACCTGCCGTCTCGGCAGCCGGGCGAGAGGGCGCCTTGAGGCGCGATATCGGGTGTATCGGATGATTTCATGGCAGGTGATTGTAGCAAAACCATGGCTCTCGCCTCGGCCTGAAACGCTTTACGCTACCATGGTCTGCATCGTGATCGCGCGCTTCGCCGAGCAGGCGTTCGGGCTTGCTTCGTTTCGGCGCATCGATAGAAGGAGGGTTCGCATGACGGACCAGAACAAGGCCCAGGGCGCCGCTTCCACGCCGCCCCAGGCTCCCGGATCGACCCAGCCGCCTTGCGGGCAGCCGGCCAGGCCTCAATCGCAGGTTTACGCCGGTCAGGTTCCGCCGCAGCAGTCGTATTCCCAGCCTTATGCGCAGCAGCAATACGCCTCGCAGCCCTATGCGGCCATGCCGTACGCCGCGGCGCCTGCCAAGAAGAGCAAGGCCCCTTGGATCGCGGGCGGCGTGTTCCTGTTCGTCATCGTGTTCATGTTCACCATCGGCGCGCTTTCGTGTTCGCATGTGTATTCCAACGTGATGTCTGCGGGACAGACCGATGCGGCCGCGCTCACTATGGGCGATAGCGTCGGCGTGATCGACGTGGCGGGAACGATCCAGTACGACGGCACGTCGTGCAGCCCCGAGGGTTTGCGCGAACTGCTGCAGCAGGCCGAAGACAATCCCGACATCAAGGCCGTCGTGCTGCGCGTCGACTCGGGCGGCGGCGTGGCCACGGCGGGCGAGGAGATGGCGGCCTATGTGCGCGATTTCTCCAAGCCGGTGGTGGTGTCGAGCGCCTCGATGAACTGTAGCGCCGCGTATGAGATTTCCAGCCAGGCCGACTACATCTTCGTGAACGAGACCACGGCTATCGGGGCTATCGGAACCATCATGCAAGTCACCGATTTATCGGGTCTGATGGATATGCTGGGCATTTCGGTGGATAATATCGCTTCGGCCGATTCCAAGGATTCCAGCTACGGCACG
Organism: uncultured Slackia sp.; assembly: GCF_959608125.1. GTDB lineage: Bacteria > Actinomycetota > Coriobacteriia > Coriobacteriales > Eggerthellaceae > Slackia. Next base: position 17,875 of record NZ_CAUHPG010000016.1, on the reverse strand, counting down.
CGTCCTTTGACCGACGAGGAGCGCGCGTATTACCAAGAGCTCGTCGACACGATCAACGAGACGTTCATTCGCAACGTGGCCGAAGGCCGCGGCATGTCGGTCGACGAGGTGCGCGCCCTTGCGACGGGCATGCAATTCGCCGGCAGTCGAGCCGTCGAAAACGGCCTGGCAGACGAGGTAGGCATCTATGACGACGCTCTCGACAAGGCCGCCGAGCTGGGCGGAATCGAATACGACGCCTATGAAGGCGCTCCGTCTTACGACGTGGTGCAGCTGACGCCTTCTTCGGCCGACTTGGGCGCATTGATGGATTTGTTCGGTTCTTCGGAGTCTTCCCAGGCCGTCGAAGAGCTGATCGGGTTGTTGAAACAGGAAGGTGTTCTTTCGTGAGTTATCTGAGCACGGTATCTTGGCCGAAGCGCGCCGTGGTGACGGCGGGCATGCCGTACGGCAACAAGAAGCTTCATTTCGGGCACGTCGCCGGCGTGTTCGTTCCCGCCGACGCCTACGCGCGCTTCCTGCGCGACCGCTTGGGCGCCGAAAACGTCCTGTTCGTTTCGGGCACCGACTGCTTCGGCTCTCCCATCCAGGAGGGCTATCGCAAAGCCTGCGCCGCTTGCGAGGACGGTTTCGAGGGCGATATCCGCGATTACGTGCAGCGCAACCACGACGCGCAGAAGGCGACGCTCGACGCCTACGACATCTCGCTTTCCATCTATGAGGGAAGCGGCATGGGCCGCGCGGGCGAAGTGCACCAGCAGGTCACCGACGCCGTGCTGCGCCGCCTGCATGAAAACGGCCACCTGAAGACGATGGAGACCCTGCAGTTCTACGATGCGAAGGCCGGCGCGTTTCTGAACGGCCGCCAAGTGCTGGGCCATTGCCCCGTGCAGGGCTGCAAGTCGGAAAAGGCCTACGCAGACGAGTGCGAACTGGGCCACCAGTTCAACCCCGAAGACCTCATCGCGCCGGTGTCCACGCTGACGGGCGAGGTTCCCGAAATGCGTCCTGTGCGCAACTGGTATTTCGACCTGCCCAATTTCCGCACGCAGCTGCAAGAACATGCCACACGCCTCGAAGCCGACGAGGAAGTGCGTCCCGTCGTGGTGAAGGGCGCCAAGGAATTCCTGGTGCCGCCTGTCATGTACATCAAAAACGAGCTCGAGGAGGATTACCGCGCGATCGCCGATAAGCTTCCCGCGCATACGTTCCACGAAGCCGAAAAGGGCAAGCAGTCCTTCGAAATCGAATTCGAAAGCATCGAGGACCGCGATACGGCCCGCGACGTGCTGTTCGAGGCGGGCGTGCGTTTCCGCACGGGCAAGGCTTTGGTGCCGTTCCGTATTTCCGGCAACGTGGAATGGGGCGTGAAAGTTCCCGAGATGGACGGCGTGGAAGGCCTGACCGTATGGTGCTGGCCCGAAAGCCTGTGGGCGCCGATCAGCTTCAGCGCCACGGCGCTGGAAGAGCGCGGAGAAAGCCTGGAGGCCGTGCGCGACTGGTGGTGCTCTTCCGATGCTTGCGTCTATCAGTTCATCGGCCAGGACAACCTGTATTTCTACGGCGTGGCCCAGCCTGCGTTGTGGGTCGGTCTCGAGGACGGCAACGCCATGCAGGCCGAGCCTGCCGAGGGCCAGCTGCAGCAGACGCGCCTGATCGCGAACCATCATATCCTGCTCGGCAAGCATAAAGCCTCGTCCTCGGGCGCGGTCAAGCCGCCTTCGGCAGACGACCTGCTCGAGCATTACACGGTCGAACAGCTGCGCGCGCACTGGCTTGGTCTGGGTCTCGATCAGAAATCGGTCGGTTTCAAGCCCAAGCCGTTCGATCCGGACGAGCAGAAGCGCACCGACCCGCGTGTGGCCGATCCGGTGCTCAAAGAAGGGGCGCTGCTCACCAACGTGTTCAATCGTCTGGCGCGCAGCTGCTTCTACGAGGCGCAGAAGAGCTTCGGCGGCTTCATGCCCCTGGGCTCGCCGAGTCCTGCCGTGATCGAGCGCGCGCATGAGGCCATGGCCGAATACGAGCGCATCATGCACCGCGCCGAGCTGCATTCGATCATGACGCTGCTCGACGACTTCGTGCGTTGGTCGCAGAAGCGGTGGGCCGACGGCATCAAGGCCGCCGATACCGCCGACGACGCCGATGCGCGCCGCCAGGTTCTTCTGGACAGCTTCTATCTGCTGCGCGTCTGCGCGCTGCTCATGCATCCCGTGGCGCCTGCCGGCTGCGAGAAGATCGCCTTCCATCTGAACCTTCCCGTCGAGCGCGTATTCTCGTGGAACGAAGCGTTCGAGAACATGGACGAGCTGTGCGCCGAGGACGAGCGTGCGGCAGGCCGTCACGCCGTGGTGGAGCTTCCGCCGCGCACCGACTTCTTCGAAAAGCACCCGAGCCAGTTCAAATAGGCTTTTCGAAAACCGATTCCCAGCGCCCCGGGCATATGCGCCCGGGGCGTTTTCGTGCGCATGGACCCTTGCCGTGCCGCGCGATCCCTACGCCGTGCGACGCAGCGGGGCGTTTCGTTGCGTTTTGTTTGCGCGTTTCGTGCCCATGACGTCTTCGCGCGCGGCTGTGCGTCGGGCGAGCCGGTATAAACGCAGGCGAAAGAGACGCGTGCGGCCGCCGTCTGCGTCGCGGCCGCGCTTCATGAGATATTGCGAGAAGGATTCCTCCCATGGATATCGTGATGATGATTCTGTACCTGGCCATCGTGCTTTCGGTGCTCGTGTTCGTGCACGAGGGCGGCCACTACCTGGCGGCGCGTGCGTTCGGCGTGCGCGTGACCGAGTTCATGATCGGCTTTCCCGGCCCCAGCGTCGGGTTCACCTGGCGCGGTACGCGCTTCGGCGTGACGGCGGTGCCGCTGGGCGGTTATGCCAAAGTGTGCGGCATGGAGCCGGGCCCCGAAAATCCGTATATCGAAGGCGCGCTCGCTTTCGCCTACAAGCATGGCACCGTGTATGCCGACGACTTGGCCGAAGAGATGGGAATCACCATCCAGGAGGCGTGCGACGTGCTTTACGTGCTGGAAGACTGGGGCTGTCTGACGGGTCCGAAGAAAGAAGACGAGCATAATATCTTTCGCACCCGCGCGTACAAGAACAAGAAGCGCGGCATCGACCTGGCCGAAGGCATGCCGCGCGAGTTCTCCGACGCGCACGAGCTGTATCTGTCCGAACGAGCGCAGACGTATCGCGCGCTGCCGTTTTGGAAGCGTTCGGTCATCCTGCTGGCCGGCGTGTTCATGAATCTGCTGGTGGCCATCGTGCTGCTGGTGGTGGCGTTTTCGGTGATCGGCGTCGACATCGTGGACGAGGCGGGCGTCATCCAGCAGCATATCGTGCTCACGCCCATCGAGGCCGTCCAGGGCGGCGTGAGCTACATCGTGCTGGTGGCGCAAGCCGTGGCGGGACTGTTCAATCCGCAGACCGCCGCCGAAACGGTGTCGGGCTCCACGTCGATCATGGGCATGGCCGTCATGTCGAAGATGTACGCCGATGCGGGCCTCGCCATGTTCCTCCAGTTCATGGCTATGATTTCGGTGTCGCTCGGCATCATGAACCTGCTGCCGATCCCGCCCCTCGACGGCGGTCGCTTCGTAATCGAGATTTTCCAGAAGATTTCGCGTAAGGCGGTGGGCTACAAGGCCATGAATTATATGAGCATCGCGGGCATGGCGCTGTTCATAGGATTTTTCATCATCATGCTGAACCAAGACATCCAGCGCTTCATTTTCGGTAACTGGTAGCACAGGGTTCGCGCCATAAGAGAAAACGGCCGCGGGTCGGCTCGTCGCATTCGACGTGCCGCCTGCGGCCGTTTTTTCGCGATGCGAGAAAGCTAGGGACGGGGCTTTTCGAGCGGGCATTCGTAGAGCACCGCGTCGAACGTGCCGTCGGGATAGGTGAGCGCGGCGTCTGCGACGCGCACGAACCCTTCCGATTCGTAGAGTTTTTGCGCCGGCAGGTTGTCGGGCAGGATATCCAGGCGAACGCAGCGTCGGCCGTCCTTTCGCGCAACGTCGAGCGCGCCTTTCAGCAAGGCTCGTGCAAGCCCTTTTCCCTGCAGGCGGGGAAGGGTGCATAGCACGTGGATGACGGCGGCCTCGTCGGCCGTCGCATCGGTCGGCCACGGGGCGCCTTCGTAGCCTTGCGCGCCGCCCGAGTCAAGCACCAAGGCCCCTGCGAGCTCGCCTTCGTATTCGCATACGATGAGCTGGCCGTGCTCGACCGCCTGCTTCAAAAACGCATCGCTCGGATGGTTTTCGCGGTTCCAGTGCGGATCGAAGGCGGAATGCGCCATGTCGGCGACCATTTCATCATAAAGCGCGGCCACCTGTTCGAATTCTTCGGGGCGCGCGATGCGTACGCATGTCATGTTCTCCTCCATTTCTCGGCAGTCGTCGGTTTTCAGGCGCCGTGCCGGGCGCTGTCGTCGGTCAATCGATCAATGAAATCGTACCGGCCGGGCCTTCTGTAATCGCGCCGATGCGGCAAGCGGGCCTTCCTGCGCGTCGTTCGAATTCGCAGGCGAACTCGTCGGCCTTATCGGGCGGAATGGCCGCCAGGATGCCGCCCGAGGTCTGTGGGTCGCACAGCACCGCCATGCGGTTGTCGTACTCTTCGTCCGAAAGCTCGCCCTGCGCGATGTAGCGCTCCGCCAGGTCCATGATCGCAAAGGCGCGGTTGGGCCTGCAGTAGGCGCAGGCGTTGTCCCACGCGCCCTCGAATATCGGTAGCGCGTTCCAGGAGATTTCGGCGGCGTATCCGCTTGCCGCGAGCATTTCGTGCAGATGGCCCGCGAAACCGAATCCGGTCACGTCGGTGGCGGCATGGGCTCCTGCGGCCTTCATGGCTTCGGCCGCATGCAGGTTCAGTTCGGCCATGGCGTCGGTCACGGCCCGCATGGCGTCGTCGTCGGCCAGGCCCACCGAGCGAGCCGCGACCATGATGCCCGTGCCCAGCGGCTTGGTCAGAAACAGCACGTCGCCAGGCCGCGCTCCGGCGTTGCGCACGATGCGGTCGGGATGCACGGTCCCGAACACGGTCAGGCCGTATTTAGGCTCCGCATCGTCGATCGTGTGGCCGCCGGCCACGAAGGCGCCGGCTTCGCGCACGGTATCGGCGCCGCCGCGCAGGATTTCGGCCGCCACTTCGCATCCCAAGGCGCTGTCGAGCGCCAGCATGTTAAGCGCTACATGGGGCCTTGCTCCCATGGCGAACACGTCCGAAAGCGAATTGGCCGCCGCGATCCGCCCGAACAGGTACGGGTCGTCTACGATGGGCGTGAAGAAATCCACGGTAAGCACCGCCGCGGTGTCGTCGTCGATTCGCCAGACCGCCGCGTCGTCGCTCGTCTCGAAGCCGAGCAGCAGCCTGTCTGCGTCGGCGGGAAGAAGGTCGTGCGCGCTGCGCTGCGCGAGCGCGGCAAGCACGTCGTCGAGGTCGCCCGGACCCCATTTCGCCGCTCAACCGCCGCGCGATGTCAGCTGCGTCAGCCTGATGCGTTCTTTCTCGCTCATGGTGTCTCCGTTCGTTTCGGTCGGCGGCGCCGCGCCGTCGTGCGTTTATGTAAGTATACGACGCGAGCGCGGCCGCCATCCGCCGATGCGGGCCCTCTCGTCGCCATGTAATCCGCGCCGACTGCGAATTCGCCCGGTTCGTCGAATGCGGCATGGGGTACCGTGGTGGTTCCAGGCTCGTCCGACGCGTCCGGGCGTGTCTGCGACGCGTCGCCGCGCGCATCGTATCGGTCGTCCGCATTGCGCGGGCATAAGAGGAAGGGAGATTCCATCCATGGCGGTTCTGGACGATTCCGAAGTGAAGGCCGTGAGGCCGGACGCTCTGACGCCGGCCGAAATCGAAGCGAAGGCCGAAGCCGTCGCGATAGGGAAAACCAAGACGCCGGTGGCGAAACTGCTCGTGCTGTCCATGCTGGCGGGTGCGTTCATCGCCTTCGGCGCCTTGTATTTCTGCGTGTTCCTCGGCGACCCCTCCATCCCCTTCGCCGTTCAGCGCGTCGTCGGCGGCCTGTGCTTCAGCCTGGGCCTGGTGCTGGTGCTCTGCTGCGGCGCCGAGCTGTTCACCGGCAACATGCTTATGGTGTGCGCGTTGGCGAGCAAGAAGATCACGCTGGGTGCCATGGCGAAGAACTGGGCGCTCGTGTGGCTCGGCAACCTGGCGGGCGCGCTGGTCGCCGTCGCTCTGGTGTATTTCGCGCATATCGGCGACATGAACGGCGGCGCGGTGGGAGGCGCCATGATTTCGGTGGCGGTGTCGAAGGTGACGCCCGATTGGATCACGCTGTTCTTCAAGGGCATCCTGTGCAATATCTTCGTGTGTCTGGCGGTCTGGATCGGCTTCGGCGCGCGCACGGTGGTCGACAAGGTCATCGGCATCCTGCTTCCCATCTCGGCTTTCGTGGCCTGCGGTTTCGAGCACTGCGTGGCTAATATGTTCTTCCTGCCCATGGGTCTGCTCGCCAAAAGCACGGGCTACGCGTCGACCGTCGATGCCTCGGCGCTCGATTTCAGCAGCATCTTCTACAATGTCTCGGCCGCAACGCTGGGCAACATCGTGGGCGGCGCGCTGTTCGTGGGCCTGGCGTATTGGTTCGTCTTCCACGCGAAGAAGGAAAACTAGACGGTTCGCGGCCGCGCGCCGCGGCCATGGAAGACGGGTCTTATGAATCGGGAGGTCGATGTGGCCGAAAAGAAGTTCGTTGCATTCGATGGCGAAGAACGCCGAAGGCACGAGGCATCGGTGCGTTCGGTTCCCGAATGCGTGCGCTATGACGTGCACGGGCTGCATATGCGGGACGAAACGGTGGCGGTCGAGATTCCTGTGCTGCTGTTTTGCAACGGCGTGTGCCTGAATGCGCTGTCGTGCACGCCGGTCGATCTGGTCGACCTGGCGTACGGCGCGCTGTTTTCGGCCGGGGTCGTCGATGCCGCCTCCGACATCGCATCGGTGGAGATAGGCGGCACGGCGGATGCGCCTATCGTGGATGTCGCGTTGCGCGAGGGGCTTTCTGCATCCGAATCGGCCATGAGGCTGAGCCCTCTGTCGGACTGCCCTCGCTCGTTGTGCGACCAGGGCGTTCCGTCCTATTTTCCTGCCCGTATGGTGCATGTGGGCCCGTCGCGTCCGTTTCCAGCGGAGGCTATCACGCGCGCTGCCAATGCCCTGCGCGATAAGCAGGGCATGCATCAGGCCACGGGTGCCACGCATGCGGCGGCGTTCGTGTCGCGCGGGGGCGATTTCCTTATGCTGCGCGAGGATGTGGGACGCCATAACGCGCTCGACAAGCTGATCGGCGCTTTGCTGCGCGCGGGGGCCGATCCGCAGGAGGGTTTCGTGTTCCTTTCGAGCCGTTGCGCGCTCGAGCTGGTCAGCAAGGCGGCTCGTTTCGGCGTTGGCCTGGTCGCCACGGTTTCCGCGCCCACGTCGGCGGTGCTCGAGTTCGCCGCTCAGGCCGATGTCGCATTGGCGGCGTTCGCCCGCGACGACCGCTTCACCGTGTACACGCATCCCGAACGCATCGCGTTCGATGCCTCGTGCGATCGCGAGCCTGAAGGCGAATGCGTCGCATGCAGGGCGTCTGCATAGCTGAAATACATCCTAAAACGAACGAAGGCGGCCCGATATGGACCGCCTTCGTTCGTTCCAAAGGTTCGCGTGCTTACAGCTCGATGGGCTTCCACTCGTCGTGGTCGCAAATCCAGGCCTGGGGATCTTCGACGCTGAAGAACACGAGCGTCTCGTCGTCGGGTCCTTCGTAGTGCTCGCCCAGGCTTTCCAGATGCTCGTAGCCTGCGCGGCGCATGGCGTCGCCCGCTTCGTCTTTCAGGCCCGCCTTGCCGCGCAGGATGAGCCAGCCGTGGCCGGGCCACCAGGACGTGGCCTCGAAGCGCTGGTTTTCCAGAAGCTCCTGCCAGACGTCTTTGGTCGTTGCCGTGCAAAACCAGATCTTGCCGTGCTCTTCGGCGGCGAAGCTGAACGGGCGCACGTGGGGCTGCCCGTCGACGCTGGTGGCCAGATACCACGCGGGCACGGCGTTGAGGTACTGCAGGATCGTTTCGTTTCCAGTCATGGCTGCTCCTTTCCAGGGGGCGTATCGGTCGGCGTCGCGCGCCGATTCGTGCGAGTTGTCGTGCGACGCGCATACGGCGCGCAAATGCGGGCTACAGCACCAGGTGGGCGCAGGCGGCAAGCGCGATCAGCACGGCCATGACGCCTGCTGCCGCCGCGTCGCGCGCAGCGAAGGCCAGCGGATGCAGGCGGGTGCGCCCGTCGGCGCCGTGATAACAGCGGGCATCCATAGCCGCGGCAAGGGTTTCGGCGCGTCGAAACGCGCTCGAGAACAGCGGCACCACGAGCGAGGAAAGCATGCGGATCCCGCGCGAAGGGCTGTTCGCGAACCCTGCGCCGCGGCTGATCTGCGCTCGATAGACGGCGACGAGCTCGTCGGCGAACTGCGGCATGAAACGCAGCGCTATGCCCAGTATCATGCCCAGCTCGTGGGCCGGCAGCCCGATGCGCGCGAACGGCGCCAGCAGACGCTCGAACGCTTCGGTCAGGTCGATGGTCGTGGTGGTCATGGTGACCAGGCTCATACCCGCCATCATGAGGAACAGCCTGGCGGCGATGAAGGCGCACGAATACACGCCCGCTTCGCTGATGCGTACGATCCACCACTGGAACAAGACGTCGCCGCCTTGCACGAGGAACAGGTTGAGCGCGGAGGCAAGCACCACGATGACCAGCAGCGGAGCGATCGAGCGTGCCGCCGATCCGAAGGGGATGCGTGCAAGCAGATAAAACCCCGCCACGAATGCGGCCACCACGGCAAGCCCCGCGAAATCGCGCGCTAGAAGCGCCGCCGCGATCAGCGCGATGCCCGCGAGCAGCTTGGTGCGCGGGTCCAGGCGGTGCAAGACGCTTTCGCCCTGGTAATAGCTGCCGAAGGAAAACGCCGAATTCATCGTGCACCGCCCTTGCATGCGGAAACGACGGCCGCGGCCAGTTCGTCTTCGGTGTACAGGGAGGAGAAGGCTTCGGGCATGCCCAGGTCGCGCAGGGAAAGCGCCATGCGCCGCGCCGCGGGAAGGCCCAGCCCGATGGCGTCGAGTTCTCCGTCGAGCGAGAATACCTCTCGCGGTGTGCCTTGCGCGAACATCTCGCCTTCCTTCAGCACGATGATGCGCTGGCAGAGCGTCGACAGGTCGTCCATGCTGTGAGACACCATGACCACGGTCAGGCCCGCTTCGGCGTGCAGTCTGGCCACGAGCCCCAGGAATTCCTTGCGCGCCGCCGGATCCAATCCTGCCGTGGGCTCGTCGAGAACGAGCACTTCGGGGTCCATGGCGAGCACTCCCGCGAAGGCCACGCGGCGCTGTTGTCCGCCCGAAAGCTCGAAGGGGCTCATGTCGCCGACCGCTTCGCGGTCAAGGCCTACCAGCGCAAGCGCCGATGCCACGCGCTCGTCCACCTCGCCGGTGGAAAGGCCCAGGTTGCGCGGGCCGAACGCCACGTCGTCGTACACGGTGGCCGCGAACAGCTGGCGCTCGGGGTATTGAAACACCACGCCCACCTTCGCGCGCGCCGCGGTGGCTTCTTTTTTATCGGCGATGTCGCGTCCGTTCACCAATACGCGTCCCTGCGTGGGCTTGAGGATGCCGTTCATATGCTGGATGAGCGTCGATTTGCCCGATCCGGTATGGCCTGCGATGCCTACGAACTCGCCCGCGCCGATCGTGAAATCGATATCGTGCAGCGCCCACACGGCATTGGGGTCGTTGCCCCATGCGGCGGTCTTTTCCTTTTTGCGGCCGCGGTTCTTCTTGGCCTTCGAGGAATCGAGGTAGGTGTGGCTGACGTGCTCGAACGCGATGACGGGCGTTCCGTCGGGCGCGCAAGCGTGCGCGGCGTCGCGGCATGCGCAGGGTTCGGCCTGCACGACGGGGCGGCCGAATGCGTCAGCGCGCTGCGCGATGGCGCGGGCCAGGTCGTGTTCGCGAATGCACACGGGCACGTCCACGCCCTCGGCGCGCAGGCGCTCGGAAAGCTCGCATGCGAAGGGAACCTCGAGGTTCAGATGCGCCAGCTTCTCGGTTTGCATCAGCACGTCGGCGGGCGCCCCGTCGAGTGCCACGCGTCCGCCGTCGAACACCACCACGCGATCGGCCTCGGCGGCTTCTTCCATGAAGTGGGTGATGGCCACCACGGTCATGCCGCGTTCGTGGAGCGCCTTGCATACGCGCATGAGGCCGCGCCTGCCTCGCGGGTCGAGCATCGAAGACGCCTCGTCCAAAATGATGATCTTCGGCTCCATGGCCAGCGCGCCCGCAATGGCGACGCGTTGCTTCTGGCCGCCCGAAAGCGCGTTGGTTTCGTGCGTCTCGAATCCGACCAGGCCCACCTCGGAAAGCGCCTCGCGCACGCGTCGAGCTATATCGGGCGTTTCGACGCCGAGATTCTCGGGCCCGAACGCCACGTCGTCTTCTACCAACGATGCGACCAGCTGGTCGTCGGGGTTTTGAAACACCATGCCGGCCGTCGACCTGATGGCGTAGAGCGATTCTTCGTCGGCGGTGTCCATGCCGTCGACCGTCATAGCGCCTTCGTCGGGCACGAGCAGGGCGTTGATATGCTTGGCGAAGGTCGATTTCCCGCTTCCGTTGCCGCCCAGGATGCAGACGAATTCGCCTTGGGCTATGCGGATGCTGACGTCGGAGAGCACGAAGCGCTCGCCGTCGTAGGTGAAGCTCATATGTTCGCAGTCGATCATCGTGGTTCGTTTCTTCTCGAGACGGTTCGAAATCGCGTCCGCCGGTCGAGGCGGCCGCGGAAGGCGGATGCGGCGCCCTTCATGCAAGCCCCGCATCCGTGCCGTTGCGCCGAATGTTAGGACCTCGTAGCGGCAGGGCGTCCTTTGACCTGGTCTTTTTTGGGCGTGATAAGGTTGGATACGGCTTTATACACTACCATGGTGAGCACGGAGTTCAGAATGGTCTTCACCAGATTGAACGGCACCAGGGCGGGAAGGATCATGGGAGCGATCGCATCGACGCTTCCATACCAGAACCAGACGCCGATCGTCAGGTTGGCAATGATGGCTCCTGCCACCGCCGCCGCGCTGCCGAGCACCAGGCCCGCCACGGCGCCCTTGAACGTATGGACGCGGCGATAGACGAAGGCCGCGGGAACGACGAAGCACAGCGTGGCGACGATGTTCATCATCGAGCCGACCCATTCGCCCAGCACGAGGCCGTGGATGACGGCGGCCAGGGCGCCGACGACGAAGCCCGCGCCCGGCCCGAACGCGAAGCCGCATACCATGGCAGGCATGAGCGAGGGGTCGTAGGTGAGGAACGTGAGCCCTGGAATAAGGGGGATCTGCACGAACGAGAACAGCGCGGAGATGGCGCACATGAGCGCCATGGTGACGAGCTGGCGCGTGCTCCATCGGTTGGTGTTTTTCACGGGTTTCTTCGATGCTGCCATGACGGCCTCTTTTCTGCGAGGCGAATGCCGTTCGGAATTGCTTCTTGCCTCGCGAAAAAGAAACAAGCCCGTATGAATTCCAATACGGGCTTGTCATTCGCATGAAAACGGTTCCGGTCCATGCCGGAGCGTTATATCGTGCGAACTCTGCCTCTTCCATCCGGACTGTGACCGTTGGTCTCGGATTCTCACCGAATCAGCCCGATTCGACCGAAGGCCGGATCGGGGTCGCGGACTTCCGGGAGCGCTGCGCGCCGCGCCGGTTACCGCCAGTGGGGAATTTCGCCCCGCCCTGAAACAGAATTCATGGCTGGCATTGTAGCACCTTGAACGGCGGCGCGCCTTCGGTGTACGGCCGGAGTTGCGAATTCGGGTGAAAACCATGCGATCGTCCCCGATCGAAAGGCCGATCCTATCGATCGGGCCGCAGCCGTTTTCGCGTCTGCGCACGTCTTCGTATTGCGCGCAGGGGCCGTCGACCGAGCGCGAATGCGATTTTATAAATTCGGCGAACGGTTTTATATGCACGGTCAAACGCCTTTTACCTGTCCGACTTCTGTTTTTATGCGCCGAGTTCGGTTTTGATTCACTTCTCATGCAGGTTGAACGGCGGTCAGGCGTACAATGCATCGCTACGGATCAACCGGGGGAAGGCTGTTATATGGACATTGTCGGCATACTCAATCAGATCGATGCCGTCGTGTGGGGCCCGCTCATGATCGCGCTGCTGCTGGGCTCCCATATCTTTCTGACCATTCGTACGGGATTCATCCAGCGCAAGCTGCCTCAGGCCATCAAGATGTCCGTCGTCAAGGACGAGGACAGCGAAGGCGACGTGAGCCAGTTCGGCGCGCTCGTCACCGCTTTGGCGGGTACGATCGGCACGGGCTCCATCGTGGGCGTGGCCACCGCTATCATCGCCGGCGGCCCGGGCGCGGTGTTTTGGATGTGGCTTACGGGCGTGTTCGGCATCGCCACGAAGTACTCCGAGGTCTACGCCGCGGTGAAGTATCGCGTCAAAGACCATAAGGGCGAAATGCTCGGCGGCGCCATGTATGCGTGGGAACGCGCGTTCAAGCGCAAGGACGGATCTGTTCCGTGGTGGGCCAAGCTGGGTGCCGTATCGTTCGCCTTGTTCGCGATCGTCGCCACCATCGGCACCGGTTCGGCCGTGCAGTCGGCCGCCATGACCGGCATCATCGAATCCAATTTCCCGGGCATCCCCGAGTGGCTGATCGCCCTCGTGATCGCCGTTTTGGTGTCGCTCGTCATCTTCGGCGGCGTGAAGACGGTCTCTACCGTGTGCGAGAAGCTGGTGCCTTTCATGGCCATCGCCTATACCGTGGGCTGCTTCGTGATCATGGCATATAACTGGCAATACATCGGCCCTGCGTTCGCGCTTATCTTCGAGTGCGCCTTCACCGCGAAGGCCGCGTTCGGCGGCGCCGTGGGCAGCGGCATCATGGTGGCGCTGCAGTTCGGATGCGCGCGCGGTCTGTTCTCCAACGAGAGCGGCTTGGGTTCGGCCCCCATCGTGGCCGCCGCCGCCGCGACGAAAAACCCCGCTCGCCAGGCGCTCGTCGCCATGACCGGCACGTTCTGGTCTACCGTGGTCATCTGCGCCATCACCGGCATCGTGCTGGTGTCCACGCTGCTCGCCAACCCCGGCATCATCGAGGGAGGCGGCATCAAGGAGGGCGCGGCGCTCGCCAGCGCGGCTTTCGCCACCATTCCGTACCTGGGAACGCCCATCTTGGTGATCGGCATGATCAGCTTCGCGTATTCCACCATCTTGGGCTGGAGCTACTACGGCAATCGTTGCGCCACGTATTTGTTCGGCCGCAAGGCTATCCGTCCTTACCAGATCTTGTATGTGGTCGTGGGCTTTCTCGGCGCGATCGGCGTGGGCGACGTGGTGTGGACCGTCTCCGACATCGGCAACGCCCTCATGGCCATCCCCAACATCATCATGGTGCTGCTGCTTTCGGGCATGATCGCCCGTGAGACCAAGCATTATGTCTACGAAGGCCATCTTGACGAGGCGTACGAGGAAGAAATCCCGGTCATCGAGGCCAAGTAGCGCGTCTTTTCGGCATCGTTTCGAACCTCCCGTTTTCAGCCGCTTGCCGGCCGAAGGCGGGAGGTTTTTTTGCGTTGCGGCCCGATGCGTCTTGCGGCGGTGGGCGGGCGCGTCGTGTCGGGATGGGGTTTCGCGGCGCCGAGCGCGGACGACGCAGAGCCGCATGCGGATCGCGCCGGCTTCGTGCAGCGGGCGCGGGGTTATATGGAACGAAACGGCCGCGCGGAAAGGGGAGCTTATGGAAATAGCGGGGCTGCAGAAGCTTTCGCTGGTCGATTATCCGGGCCTTATGGCGGCTACGGTGTTTCTGCCGGGCTGCGACTTCCGCTGCCCGTTCTGCCACAACGCGTCGCTCGTGGCGCCGCAGGGCGGGGCGGGCTTTCCCACGGTGGACGAAGACGCCTTCTGGGCCTTTCTGGAAAAGCGCCGCGGCGTGTTGCAGGGCGTGTGCATCTCGGGCGGCGAGCCCTTGCTGAGGGACGGTCTTGCGCAGCTGTGCGGGCGCATCAAGGAGATGGGCTATCGGGTGAAGCTCGATACCAACGGCGCGCATCCGCAGCGTCTGGCGGCCTTGGTCGATGCCGGCCTGGTCGACTATGCGGCCATGGACGTCAAAGCGAGCCGGGAGCGTTATGCCCAGGCGGCGGGCCTGCGCGATGATGCGGCGCCCGGGGTAGTGCGCGCGGTGCAGGAAAGCGCCCGCCTGCTGATGGAGGGGCCTATCGCCTACGAGTTTCGCACCACCGTGGTGCGCGAGCTCCACGACATGGCGCATCTCGAAGCCATGGCCGACGAGCTGCGCGGCGCGCGGGCGTGGTATCTGCAGCGCTATGCCGATTCGCCAGACGTGCTTGCGGGGCAGGGGGTGCTGAGCGCCTACGACGAAGCCGCCATGGCGCGCATCGTCGAGCGTCTTGTCTCGCGCGCTCCGTTCGTCCGTCTGCGCGGCGTCTAGCCGCCCGCTCGGCGTCCGTCGAAAGCCCTGCGACCGCCCGCGCCGGGTTTCGGCACGTTCCCCGCCGCCGCTTGTCGACGGCGATCGGCAGCCGCGCTTTTCGGCGGACGGCGTTTGCCCAGGTGCGCTCGAATACGGCATAACACCACCATATGTTGTGTTGAAGCAGGAATGATATTGCAAGATATTGAATTCTATTTTCGAGCGCTTATCATCGAGGGCATCAAGAGGGAAAGGCGGGCACCATGTACCAGGTCATCAAGCGCGACGGCGCCGTCGTCGCCTTCGACATCGCGAAGATATCGGCGGCCATCACCAAGGCGTTTCAGGCGTGCGAGAAGAATTACCATCCCACGGTCATCGACATGCTGGCCCTCAACGTGACGGCGCATTTCGAGCAGAGGATCGAAAACGACCTGATCGGCGTCGAGCAGATCCAGGACAGCGTCGAAGAGGTGCTTTCCGAAGCGGGCTATGCCGACGTGGCCAAGGCCTACATTCTGTACCGCCGCCAGCGCGAGAACGTGCGCAATACGCGCGACACGCTGCTCGACTACAAAAAGCTCGTGGACGGCTACCTCAAGATCGAAGACTGGCGCGTGAAAGAGAACGCCACCGTCACGTACTCCGTGGGCGGCTTGATCCTGTCCAACTCGGGCGCGATCACGGCGAACTACTGGCTGTCCGAGGTCTACGATGCCGAAACGGCCCAGGCGCACCGCAACGCCGATATCCATCTTCACGACCTGTCCATGCTGACGGGCTACTGCGCGGGCTGGTCGCTTCGCCAGTTGATCGAAGAGGGCCTGGGCGGCGTGCCCGGCAAGATTTCCTCCAAGCCCGCCAAGCACCTGGCAAGCCTGTGCAACCAGATGGTCAACTTCTTGGGCATCATGCAGAACGAATGGGCGGGCGCCCAGGCGTTTTCGAGCTTCGACACCTATCTGGCTCCGTTCGTGCGCGCGGGCGATCTGAGCTACGAAGAAACCAAGCACTGCGTCGAAAGCTTCGTCTACGGCGTGAACACGCCGAGCCGCTGGGGAACCCAGGCGCCGTTTTCCAACATCACGCTCGATTGGACGTGCCCGCCCGACCTGCGCGACGCGCCCGCCATCGTAGGCGGCGAGCCGCAGGATTTCACCTACGGCGACTGCGCGCGCGAGATGGATATGGTGAACAAGGCGTTCATCGAGGTCATGATCGAAGGCGACGCCGAAGGCCGCGGTTTTCAGTACCCCATTCCCACGTATTCGATCACGCGCGATTTCGACTGGAGCGACACCGAGAACAACCGCCTGCTGTTCGAGATGACCTCGAAGTACGGCACGCCGTATTTCAGCAACTACGTGAACTCCGACATGGAGCCCTCCGACGTGCGGTCTATGTGCTGTCGTCTGCGTCTCGATCTGCGCGAGCTGCGCAAGAAGTCGGGCGGCTATTTCGGCAGCGGAGAGAGCACGGGCAGCGTGGGCGTGGTCACGGTGAACCTGCCGCGCATCGCATACCTTGCCGCCGACGAGGCCGATTTCTACGCACGCCTCGACCATATGATGGATATCGCCGCGCGTTCGCTCAAGACCAAGCGCACCGTGATTTCCCAGCTGCTCGATGCGGGGCTCTATCCGTACACGAAGCGCTATCTGGGCGGGTTCGACAATCACTTCTCCACGATCGGGCTGGTGGGCATGAACGAGGCCGCGCTCAACGCGAGCTGGCTTCGCTGCGATCTGACCGGCTCGCGCGCGCAGGAATTCGCCGCGCAGGTGCTCGATCATATGCGCGATCGTTTGGTGGTGTATCAGGAGCGCTACGGGGATTTGTACAACCTGGAGGCCACGCCCGCCGAAAGCACGTCGTACCGCTTGGCCAAGCATGACAAAGAGCAGTTCCCCGACATCGTGTGCGCGGGCGGGGAGGGCACGCCGTACTACACCAACAGCTCGCATCTGCCGGTGGGCTGCACCGACGACGTGTTCAGCGCGCTCGACGTGCAGGACGACCTGCAGACGCGCTATACCTCGGGCACGGTGTTCCATGCCTTCTTGGGCGAGAAGCTGCCCGATTGGCGCGCTGCGGCGCAGCTGGTGCGCGCGATCGCCGAGAACTACCGCCTGCCGTATTACACGCTTTCGCCCACGTATTCGGTGTGCCGCACCCACGGCTACCTTGCGGGCGAGCAGCGCGCCTGCCCGCAGTGCGGTGCCGAGACCGAGGTATGCAGCCGCATCACGGGCTACTATCGCCCGCTGAAGAACTGGAACGAAGGCAAGGCGCAAGAATACGCCGACCGTACGGAATACGCGCTCGCCACGGCGCATCCTTCCAAGGGGGAAGCCCCCTTCGCGCCCGATGAAGATGCATTGCGCAACGCGCGCGCTGACGAACGCCGCGGCGAAGCCGGTAAAAGCCCCGCGTCCCGCGCCGCTTGCGACGAAGGCGCCCAGGGCGGCCCCGCGGGCACGGTGCCCTCGTTCGGCAAGGCGGCCGAAAACGGCGCGGTCTCTTCGGCCGCATGCGCCCTGACGCCGGGCGCGTATCTGATCACCACGGCCGCCTGCCCGAATTGCCGCAGGGTGAAGCCTCTGCTTTCCGCGGCGGGAATCTCCTATCGCGAGCTGCGTATCGACGAAGACGACCGCGTTCGCGCGCTCGTCGAGAGCCTGGGCGTCATGGCCGCGCCGACGCTTCTGCGCGTGGGCGCCGACGGCTCGACGGATACGGCGGCGGGCATGCCTGCGGTCATGGCCGCCCTTGCCGCGGCCGCGCCGAAACGCGTCTGACTCCTGTACGCGCCGCTTGCCGACGGCAGGCGGCGCGAGGCGTGCTCCGACGCGCGCGAGGCGCCTTTCGCCGTCGAATAGACGCTTTTGCACGCTAAAGCATCGCAGGTAAAGATGCAAAAGGATCTGCATTCGTATAATCATGCGCACTTTCCGGCGCGAGGGGTTTCGCGTCGGTGTTTCTCGCGACGACGCGCCTGCGGGCGCACCATCACGAAGGAGCCGCCCATGGACATCGTCGGTGTGATTAATCTGGTGGACAGCTGGGTATGGGGCCCGCTTACCATCGTTGTCTTGCTGGGATCGCACGTGTATCTGACCATCCGCACGCGTTTCATTCAACGCAAGCTTCCTCAGGCCATCAAACTGTCGGTGACGGCCGACCCCGATGCCGAAGGCGACATCAGCCAGTTCGGCGCGCTGACCACCGCGCTTTCGGCCACGATCGGCACGGGCAACATCATCGGCGTGGCCACCGCGATCATCGCCGGCGGCCCGGGCGCCGTGCTGTGGATGTGGCTCACGGGCGTGTTCGGCATGGCTACCAAGTACT